>NZ_JAPPRA010000001.1:1973139-2630852 GCF_026672375.1 Caulobacter sp. SL161 | reverse complement strand
ACTGCTGTCGATGCAGGGGCTGGGCTTCCGGGCGATCGACGCTGTGATCATTTCCAGCGTCGTGCCGCAGTCGATCTTCAATCTGCGCAACCTGAGCCGCCGCTACTTCAACGTCGAGCCTCTGGTCATCGGTGAGAACGCCAAGCTGGGTATTGATGTCCGCATCGAGAAACCCTCCGAGGCCGGCGCCGACCGCCTGGTCAACGCCATTGGCGCGGCGATGGTCTATCCGGGGCCGCTGGTCGTGATCGACAGCGGCACCGCGACGACGTTCGACATCGTGGCCGCCGACGGCGCCTTCGAGGGCGGGATCATCGCGCCCGGTATCAACCTTTCGATGCAGGCTCTGCACGAGGCGGCGGCGAAGCTGCCGCGCATCGCCATCCAGCGTCCCGCCGGTAACAGGATCGTGGGCACCGATACCGTCTCGGCGATGCAATCCGGTGTCTTCTGGGGGTATATCTCCCTGATCGAGGGTCTCGTCTCGCGCATCAAGGCTGAGCGCGGCGAGCCCATGACCGTCATCGCCACGGGCGGCGTCGCCTCGCTGTTCGAGGGCGCGACCGACAGCATAGACCACTTCGACTCTGATCTGACGATCCGGGGTCTTCTCGAAATCTACCGCCGAAACACCATCGCCGAGTCCTGATGAAAAAGTCCAAGAACGACGAGTTCGTCTTCCTGCCGCTGGGCGGGTCGAACGAGATCGGCATGAACTTCAATCTGTATGGCTTCGGGCCGGCGCATGATCGCAAGTGGATCGTGGTCGATCTGGGCGTGACGTTTGGCGACCAGACGACCCCGGGCGTCGAGATCATCCTGCCCGACCCGAGCTATATCGAGCCCTATGCCGACGATATTCTTGGCATCGTGCTGACCCACGCGCACGAGGATCACCTGGGCGCCGTCCACTGGCTGTGGCCGCGTCTGAAGGCGCCGGTGTTCGCTACGCCCTTCACCGCCTTCCTGCTTCGCGAGAAGCTGCGCGACGCGGATCTTCTGGGCGAGGTGCCGATTACCGAGGTGCCGCTGGGCGGCAGCTTCAAGCTTGGTCCGTTCGAGCTGGAACTGATCACCCTGACCCATTCGATCCCGGAACCGAATGGTCTGGCGATCAAGACGCCTCTGGGCACGGTTCTGCACACGGGCGACTGGAAGATCGATCCCGAACCGCAACTGGGCGCGCCGACCGACGAGGCCGCCATACGCCGTCTCGGTGACGAGGGCGTGCTGGCCATGGTTTGCGACAGCACCAATGTCTTCCAGGAGGGCTCCGCCGGCTCCGAGGCCGACGTCCGCACGGCCCTTGGCGACCTGATCAAGAGCCTGAACGGCAAGATCGCCGTAGCCTGTTTCGCATCCAACGTTGCGCGCATGGACACTGTGATCCGCGCGGCCCAGGCTTGCGGCCGCAAGGTTAGCCTCGCTGGCCGCTCGATGCACCGGATGGCGGCCGCCGCCCGATCCGTCGGCCTGCTGGAGGGCTTGGAGCCGTTCATCAACGACGACCAGGCCAAGCATCTGCCGGAGAACGAGGTCCTCTATCTCTGCACCGGCAGCCAGGGCGAGGCGCGCGCCGCCCTGTCGCGCATCGCCGACGGCAGCCATCCGCATGTGAAGATGGGCTCGGGCGATCACGTGATCTTCAGTTCGCGGGTGATCCCGGGCAACGAGATCCCGATCCGTAACCTGCAGAACAAGCTGGCTGACCGCGGCGTTCGACTGCACACCGAGCGCGATACGCCCGGCATCCACGTTTCGGGCCATCCATGCCGGGATGAACTTCGCCAGATGTACGCCTGGGTGCGGCCGCATATCGCGGTGCCGACCCACGGCGAGCGCCGCCATCTGATCGAGCATGCGGCCCTGGCCAAGGATCTTCAGGTCCCTCACGCCGTCAGCCCGCGCAACGGCGACATGGTGCTGCTGGCTCCCGGCCAGCCAGGCATCATCGACGAGGTGCCCGCCGGCCGACTCTATGTGGACGGCGGGGTGGTCACGCCCGAGAACGGCGAAGCGCTGCGTGAGCGTCGCCATGCCGCCTTCAACGGCGTGCTGGCGGTGTCGATCGTGCTCGATGGTCGCAACAAGATCGTCTCCGGACCCCAGATCCGGGGTATCGGCCTGACGGGCGATGACGAGTACACGCTGGACGATGCTCTGGACGATCTCTGCGAAGAGGCGGAGACCGCCTACAAGAAGCTGGACGGCGACGCGCGCGAGATTGACGAGACGATCGAAAGCGCGATCTCCCGCGCCGTGAAGAAGGCTGCTTTCCGGATCTGGGAGCGCAAGCCCGTCGTCGAAACCACGGTTCTTCGCATTTGATGGGAGGGGGCGGCTGCGGCGGTTCCGTGGACGCCCTATCTTTCCGCGTTGCAGCACTGGTGCTAGGCCAACAGCCAACAATCAGAACAGCAGCGGGAGTTCCTCAAGATGATCGGCAAGCTCAATCACGTTGGCGTCGCCACACCGTCCATCGATGAGTCGGTGAAGATGTACCGCGATCTGCTCGGCGCCACGTCGATCACCGACAAGTGGGCGATGCCGGAGCAGGGGGTGTGGGTCTGTTTCGTCAACCTGCCCAACAGCCAGATCGAGCTTATTGAGCCTTATGGTGAGAAGTCTCCCATCCATGGCTTCCTGGCCAAGAACCCCAAGGGCGGTCAGCACCACATCTGCTTCGAGGTGGAGAACATCTACGAAGCCCGTGACGCCCTTGTGGCCAAGGGCGCGACGGTGCTTGGCGAGCCTCGCATCGGCGCGCACGGCACACTGATCATCTTCGTCCACCCCAAAGACATGGGCGGCATGCTTGTCGAGCTCATGGAAACGCCAAAGGACGCGCATCACTGATGAGCCCTATCACTTGGTTCGCGATCTACATGACCATCTGGTGGACCGTGTTGTTCGCGGTCCTGCCGCTCGGGTCGCGCAGCTTCTTCGAGGCGGGCATCAAGCCGCCGCCGGGCGTTGATCCCGGAGCGCCGATGAATCCGAACCTGAAGCGCAAGTTCATCACCACGACCTGGCTGTCGGCTGTGGTTTTTGGCCTGTTCTTCCTGATCGTGCACTTCAAACTCATCACGCTTCCGGACCTGCCGGCCGGGGTCTGACGTGCGAATGCACAAGCCTTGGGCGTGGCGCGGGCGATTTGCCTTCAAACGCTCAAGGCTTGGGCGAATGGCCTCATTGTTAGCGCTTCCGGCGGTTGGCCGTGCCCCAACAAACGTTTGGCGGGTAGGGTGTTTTCAGGAGATCGGCCTTGCCGGTCTCGCTCTGTGGCGTCTTCCCCGACGATGACTGACAGGCCGCGCGGCGATCCGCGCGGCCTTTCTTTTGCCCGGCGCGCAGCCTTACTTCCGCCCAAAGCGCGACCGCACAAAGTGGTCGTTGGTGTCTGTCGTCGTCGCGCTTCCGGGCTTGGAGGGACGAGCTTGCTGCCCGGTCTGGATCAAAGATCTGAGCCAGGCCGGCTCTACCGCGTTGCCAAGCTGTCGGGCGAGGGGCTATCTCAGGCCCTTCTCGAATTCCCGGAGTTTCCAAGCTGATGCGCTCTTCGCGCTATTTCCTGCCGGTGCTGAAGGAAGCGCCTTCCGACGCCCAGATCGTTTCGCACCAGCTGATGCTCCGCGCCGGCATGATCCGCCAGGAAGCGGCGGGCATCTATGCCTGGCTTCCTCTGGGCCTGCGGGTCCTCAACAAGATCGAACAGATCGTCCGCGAAGAAATGGATCGGGCCGGCGCCATCGAGCTTTTGATGCCGACCATCCAGCTTGCCGATTTGTGGCGCGAGAGCGGTCGCTACGACGACTACGGCGACGAGATGCTGCGCATCACCGACCGCCACAAGCGCGAACTGCTGTTTGGTCCCACCGCCGAGGAAGTCGTCACCGACATCTTCCGCGCCTCGATCAAGAGCTACAAGGACCTCCCCAAGAACCTCTACAACATCCAGTGGAAGTTCCGGGACGAGCGTCGCCCGCGCTTTGGCGTGATGCGCGGCCGCGAGTTCTACATGAAGGACGCCTACAGCTTCGACCTCGACGCTGAGGGCGCCCGCAAGTCGTACAACCGGATGTTCGTGGCGTATCTGAACCTGTTCGCGCGGATGGGTCTGAAGGCTGTGCCGATGCGGGCGGATACGGGTCCGATCGGCGGCGACCTGTCCCACGAGTTCATCGTGTTGGCCGAAACCGGCGAAAGCGCCGTGTTCTGTCACAAGGATCTCGTGGAAATGCCGGCTCCTGGTCCCGACCTCGACTGGATCAACGGCGACCTGCAGCCGCTGGTGAACCAGCGCACGGCGCTGTACGCCGCGACCGAGGAAATGCACGACGAGGCCGCCTTCAACGCCCTGCCGGAAGGCGATCGCCTGTCGGCGCGCGGCATCGAGGTCGGCCACATCTTCTCGTTCGGTACGAAGTACTCCGAGCCGATGAAGGCCACGGTGCAAGGGCCGGACGGCCAGCAGGTCCCGGTGCAGATGGGCAGCTACGGCGTCGGCGTCTCGCGCCTGCTGGGCGCGATCATCGAGGCCAGCCATGACGAGGGCGGCATTATCTGGCCGGAAAGCGTCGCGCCGTTCGACGTCGGTATCGTCAACATGCGCCAGGGCGACGCGGCCTGCGACGCCGCCTGCGAGACGGCATACAACGCCCTCAAGGCCGCAGGCCGAGAGGTGCTCTATGACGACACCGACGCCCGCGGCGGCGCCAAGTTCGCCACCATGGACCTGATCGGTCTACCCTGGCAGTTGATCGTCGGTCCCAAGGGCATTGCCGAAGGTGTTGTCGAGATCAAGAACCGCAAGACCGGCGAGCGCCATACCGCATCGCTGGACTCCGTCCTGGACGGCCTGACCAAGAGCAAGACCGCCTGATGCCAGACGCCCGCGCCGCCGGTCCCTTCAGTCGCTGGGAGCGCTCGGTCGCTCGCCGGTATCTGTTCGCCAAGCGCAAGAACGGCGGCGTGGCTCTGATCTCGATCATCTCGTTCAGCGCGGTGATGCTGGCGGTCTTCGCCCTCATCACCGTGATGAGCGTCATGAATGGCTTCCGCGCCGAGCTTCTGGGGCGCATCCTGGGTTTCAACGGCCACCTCTACGCACAGTCGCCGCTGATCAACGGGCCCGATCGCGAGACCATCATCCGCCGCATCAAGGCCGCGCCGGGGGTCATCCAGGCCGCGCCGATGGTCGAGGCGCAGGCCATGGTCATTGGCCCCACGCAGGTGACCGGCGCCATCGTCCGGGGCGTCACGACCAGCGACCTGCGACACATGTCGCTGATTTCGGGGAACATAAAGAACGGTTCGATGGAGGGCTTCGGCCAGGGCGAGTACGGCGGCGACATCGTCCTGATCGGCGAGCGTATGGCCCAGACCCTGGGGGTGCTCCCCGGCGACCCGATCACCATCATCTCCCCGTCCGGGCCGGCCACGGCTTTCGGCAGTTCGACGCGCGAGAAGAACTACATCGTCGGCGGCGTGTTCAGCGTCGGCATGAGCCAGTTCGACGAGGCCTTCATCTACATGCCCCTCGAACAGGCCCAGCTGTTCTTCGGTCGCGACACCACGGTCGACTATGTCGAGATCAAGGTCGACGATCCGGACAAGGCCAAGGAACTCAAGCAGGCGGTGGAGATCGCCAGCGGCCCTGGCGCGCTGGTCAACGACTGGATGGACAAGAACCACAGCTACTTCACCGCGCTGCAGGTCGAGCGCAAGGTGATGCGGTTGATCCTGTTCTGCATCGTGGCGATCGCGACTCTGAACATCATCTCCAGCCTGGTCATGCTGGTGAAGAACAAGGGCAAGGACATCGCTATTCTGCGCACCATGGGCGCCAGCCAAGGCGCGGTGCTGCGGATCTTCCTGATGGCCGGCGCCTCGATCGGTGTGGCCGGCACCCTGTGCGGCCTAGCGCTGGGCGTTGTCTTCTGCGCCTACATCACGCCGATCCAGAACTTCGTGGAATGGGCGACCGGAACGTCTGTGTTCAACGCCGACGTCTACATGCTGTCCCATATCCCGGCGAAGATCGACTGGCGCGAGGTCGGCGGCATCGTCCTGGCCTCGGCGGCGATGAGCATCCTGGCCACGCTTCCGCCCGCCCTGCGCGCCTCGCGCCTCGATCCGGTGGAGGCGCTCCGCTATGAGTGATCCTGTTCTCGCGCTGCGCGGCCTGGAACGTGTCTACAAGACCGAAGCCGGAGATTTGCCCGTGCTGCGGGGCGTGGATCTGGACGTCTATCCGGGTGAGGTCGTCGGCCTGATCGGCCCGTCGGGCTCGGGCAAGTCGTCGCTGCTGCATTCGGCGGGCCTGCTGGAGCGACCCGACGCGGGTCTCGTGGCCCTTGAGGGGCGTGACTGCTCCAAGCTCTCCGAGCGGGCGCGCACGCGTATTCGCCTGGGCACCGTCGGCTTCGTTTATCAGTTCCATCACCTACTGCCGGAGTTCTCCGCACTGGAGAACGTGGCCATGCCGCTCACCATCGCCGGCAAGGGCCGCCGTGAGGCGGAGGCGCGGGCACGTGAGCTGCTGGAGAGCCTGGGTCTTGGTCATCGCCTCAACCACCAGCCGGCGCAGATGTCAGGCGGGGAGCAGCAGCGGGTCGCCATCGCCAGAGCTCTAGCCAATCGTCCGAAACTGCTGCTGGCCGACGAGCCGACCGGGAACCTGGATCCCGCGACGTCCACCGCCGTTTTCCAGGCGCTCTACCAGGTCTGCCGTGAGCAGGGCGTCGCCGCAGTGATCGCGACGCACAACATGGAGCTTGCGCGCTACATGGACCGCGTAGTGGCCCTGAAGGACGGGTATCTGGAAGTCCAGCGCGGCTAGAGCCTGTCTGGTTTAGATGGAACCATCTAAACCAGATAGACAGGCTCTAATTCATATACTTAGAGCAGGGCGGTCCGCATCGCCGTGAAGAACCCCTCGCGATTGATCGTCTTGATCACGCGGGCGTTCGGCGGGCGACGCTTGAGCGCCGGGTCAGCAATCTCGATGTCCGGCAGGATCGAGTGCGAGACGCTCAGATAGCCGCGCGTTAGCTCGCCCACCGTTTCAACGTCGACGACACAGGTTTCCGCCTCCAGGATCAGGCCCTCGTCCAGTGCGATCGCGCAGGTCAGCGCATCGGGATGCAGACTGCCGTCCAGGCCCTCGGTCTCGCGCGCGAACGCGAGCGATGCGCGGTTCACATCGGTGAAGAACCGGGCTTTCTCGGTGCCCAACGCGTCAAGCGCGTCCAGTTGCTCTGTCGTCCATAGACCGTCTTTCAATGTCAGGGTCCAGGTGGCGATGGAGAGGTTGAAGCCCGCATTGATGACGATCTTGGCGGCTTCCGGGTCAGCGTAGAAATTATACTCGGCCGCCGGGGTCACATTCCCCACGCCGTTGTCCGTGCCGCCCATCACCCACAGATGCTTCAGCGCCTTGGCGATGCGAGGTTCTCTTTGGTAGGCGAGGGCGATGTTGGTCAGCGGCGCCTGGGCGATCAGGGTGATCTCGCCGGGCGCATCCATGATCCGGCGCACCAGCTCATCGACCGCGTGGCCCTCGGCGGGGCGCTGCGAGGTCCTCGCAAAGCCGCTGTCGCTCATGCCGTCGCGGCCGAACACATAGGCGGCGTCCAGCGGCGCGCGCATCAGGGGAAACTGGGCGCCCAGATAGACCGGAACCCGGCCGGCCCGCCCGCAGCGATCCAGGGTCACCAGGGCGTTCTCAGCATGCTGCTCGAAGCCCACATTGCCGTGCGCGATGGTGATGGCCTCCACGTCAACACCCGGGCGGGTGAGGGCGAGCATCAGGGAGAGAACGTCGTCTCCCGCCGTGTCGGTGTCGATGATCAGGCGCATGGCGTTGATCTGGCCGACTCCCGGCGGCTTGGCCACCCGTTTCGAGGCTTGCGCGGGACAGACCAGGGCTCCGCGCAAAGAAAATGCACAAGATTGTAGTGGAACATCTTGTGAACAGAACAAAACCGGAATATGGAACAAAACAAGAAATTTGTGGAGGTTCCGATGATCCGTGTCGCGCGTGAGTCTTTCGCCCTTGTTTCTGTGGTCGGCTTCGTCTGGATGATGTGCACGGTGGCCAATCTCGTGGCCTGAGTCGTCGCTTGGCGATGATCTAGCGGAGGTCGCTCATGTCGGACGGGGAGGGGCAAGGCTTCGTCCACCTGCGGGTCCGTTCGGCCTATTCGCTGCTGGAAGGCGCCATCAAGGCCGACCAGATCGGCAAGCTGGCCGCCGAGGCCAAGATGCCGGCCGCCGGCCTTGCTGACCGCGCCAACCTGTTCGGGGCGCTCGAATATTCCTCCTACGCCAAGGATGCGGGCGTGCAGCCGATCATCGGCTGCGCCATTCCTGTGGTTGGTATCGGCGGAGGCCCGACCGAGCGCTGGGCGCGGGCGCCGACCGTCATGTTGCTGGCCCAGAACGAGCGGGGCTATCTCAACCTCTCCGAATTGTCGTCGATCGCCTATCTCGACAGCGCCGAACTGCCGGAGCCGGTCGTTCCTTGGGCCAAGGTGGCTGAATACAGCGAGGGCCTGATCCTGCTGTCGGGCGGTACCGATGGGCCCGTCGACGCTCTCTTCGCCGCCGGCAAGACCGCCGAGGCCTCGGCGGCCCTGGCCGAGATGCATCGCGTGTTCGGCGACCGCTTCTATGTCGAACTGCAGCGCCACGGGCTGCCGCGCCAGGCGGCGGCGGAGCCGGGTCTCGTCAACTGGGCGTACGATCACGACGTGCCGCTGGTGGCGACCAACGACGTCTATTTCGCTAAGCCGGGCTTCTACGAGGCGCACGACGCGCTGCTTTGTATCTCCGACGGCGCGTTTGTCGGTCAGGACGAGCGGCGGCGCGTCACGCCCGAGCATTGGTTCAAGCCGGCGGACGAGATGCGCAAGCTGTTCGCCGACCTGCCGGAAGCCTGCGACAACACCCTCGACATCGCCCGGCGCTGCGCCTTCATGGTGCACAAGCGCGACCCGATCCTGCCCAGCTTCCCGACCGGCGATGGCCGCAACGAGGCCGAGGAGCTCGAGCACCAGGCCCGCGAGGGCCTGAAGATGCGCCTTGAGGGCCTGACGCTTTCGGCCCCCGAGGAGGAGTACTGGAAGCGGCTCGATTTCGAGCTCGGCATCATCAAGAAGATGGGCTTCCCCGGCTACTTCCTGATCGTGTCGGACTTCATCAAGTGGGGTAAGGCGCATGGTATCCCCGTCGGCCCTGGCCGGGGGTCAGGCGCGGGTTCGCTCGTCGCCTGGGTGCTGACCATCACCGACCTGGATCCGCTGCGGTTCGGGTTGCTCTTCGAGCGCTTCCTCAATCCCGAGCGGGTTTCGATGCCCGACTTTGACGTCGACTTCTGTCAGGAGCGGCGCGAAGAGGTGATCTCCTACGTGCAGGAGAAGTACGGCCGCGATCGCGTGGCGCAGATCATCACCTTCGGCTCGCTGCAGGCGCGCGCGGTGCTGCGCGACGTGGGGCGCGTGATGCAACTGCCTCTGGGTCTCGTCGACCGGCTCTGCAAGATGGTGCCGAACAACCCGGCCGCGCCGGTGACCCTGGCCCAGGCGATCGATCTGGAGCCGCGCCTCAAGCAGGCCAAGAAGGAAGACGCCAACGTCTCAGCCTGTCTGGACGTCGCGCTGCAGTTGGAAGGCCTGTTCCGCAACGCCTCGACCCACGCCGCCGGCGTGGTGATCGGCGACCGGCCGCTGACGCAGCTCACGCCGCTTTACAAGGATCCGCGCTCGGATCTTCCTGCCACCCAGTTCAACATGAAGTGGGTTGAGAGCGCCGGTCTGGTGAAGTTCGACTTCCTGGGCCTGAAGACGCTGACGGTGCTGGACCGGGCGGTGAAGCACCTCAAGAAACGCGGTTTCGAGATCGACCTCGGCAAGCTGCCCTTCGACGACGCCAAGACCTACGAATTGCTCGCTTCTGGCCAGACGGTCGGGGTGTTCCAGCTCGAAAGCCAGGGCATGCGCGATACGCTGCGCAAGATGCGCTGCGGCTCGATCGAAGAGATCACTGCGCTGATCTCGCTCTATCGTCCGGGCCCGATGGATAACATCGACACCTTCGTCGACTGTAAGTTCGGTCGAAAGCCTGTCGACACCTTGCATCCGTCGCTCGAGGCCGTGCTGAAAGAGACCTACGGCGTCATCGTCTACCAGGAACAGGTGATGCAGATCGCCCAAATCCTGGCGGGCTACAGCCTGGGCGAAGCCGACCTTCTGCGTCGCGCCATGGGCAAGAAGAAGAAGGAGGAGATGGATCTTCAGAAGATCCGTTTCGTCTCCGGCGCCAAGGAAAAGAACGTTCCGGAGGAGCAGTCCGGCTCGATCTTCGAACTGGTCGCCAAGTTCGCCGGGTACGGCTTCAACAAGTCGCACGCCGCCGCCTACGCCTTCATCTCGTATCAAACCGCCTGGCTGAAGGCCAACACGCCCGTCGAGTTCTTCGCGGCGTCGATGAGCCTGGATCTGTCGAACACCGACAAGCTGGCGGTCTTCCACCAGGATGCGCGGCGTTTCGGGATCACGGTGCGCGCGCCGGACGTGAACCGGTCGGGCGCCGATTTCGAGGTCGAGAACGGCGAGGTGCTCTATGCGCTGGGCGCCATCCGCAATGTCGGCCTCGAGGCGATGAAGCATCTGGTGGCGGTGCGCGAAGAGGGCGGGCCGTTCCGCGACGTCTTCGACTTCGTCGAGCGTATCGACCCCAAGCAGGTCAACAAGCGGGCGATTGAAAACCTGGCGCGGGCCGGAGCCTTCGACTCGATCCACAAGAACCGCGCCCAGATCGTCGCCTCGGCCGACGTCCTGATCGCCCACGCCCAGAGCTGTCACGCCGACCGCCAGGGCGGGCAGGGCGGCCTGTTCGGCTCCGACCCCGGCGCTGGTCGCCCGCGTCTGTCGAAGACCGAGAACTGGAACCAGGTCGATCTGCTGGACGAGGAACTGTCGGCCGTCGGCTTCTACCTGACCGGCCACCCGCTTGAGGACATGGTCGGCATGCTGCGCCGTCGCCGCACGGTCATGCTGGCCGAGGCCATGGCCCAGGCCGAGGCCGGGGCTGAGGCCTTCCGGATGTGCGGCGTGGTGCGTCGCCGCCAGGAGCGAGCCTCCCAGAGCGGCGAGAAGTTCGCCTTCGTCTCCCTCTCCGATCCCACCGGCGAGTACGAGGTGCTTTATCCCCCGGAGTCTCTGCGCAAGTGCCGAGATGTCCTAGAGCCTGGGAAGGCCGTGGCCATCAAGGTTCGCGCCAAGGCGAGAGATGGCGAGGTGCGTTTCTTCGGTGATGACGCCGAACCGATCGAGAAGGCGGTGGAGAACGTCGTGGCGGGTCTGAGGGTCCACCTGTCACCGTCCGCCGCCGAGATCGACGCCCTGAAGCGCCGCCTTGAGCCCGCCCAGGCGCAGAAGGGGGGCGAGGTCACCTTCGTCGCCGCGATCGGCGGCGGCCGAGAAATCGAGCTCCGGCTGCCTGGGCGTTATACACTCGATGCGGCGCTGCGCGGTGCGCTGAAGACCGCGCCCGGGGTGGCGCTGCTGGAAGACGTTTAGGAAAATATTCCTATATTTGTGGTCTTAGGAGTAGATCGCACGCTGTGGAAGAGCTGGCTCGAGCCTGGAGAAAGACGTTGGCGCAACATCAGGGCGGCTGCCAATGCGGTCAGGTTCGATTCACGGTCGATCTTGAGCTCGACGACTCTATGCAGTGCAACTGTTCGCGCTGCGGCAAGCTCGGTTCGGTGCTGGCCTTTGCGGATTCCGCGTCCTTCGTGTTGGAGCGAGGCGAGAACGCTCTGACAGAGTTCCGATTCAATGCGCATCGGGTGGCGCATCTCTTCTGTCGCACCTGCGGTATTCAATCGTTCGGACGGGGGACCGCGCCGAACGGCCAGGAAGTGATCGCGGTCAATCTCCGGTGCCTGGACGGCGTCGATGTGTTTGCGCTGAAGCCTCAGCCTGTAGACGGAAAGGCGTTCTAACAGCGGCCCTTCACGCTCCCCGGCCCGCCGCGCCTCTCCGCCGCCATCGGGACCGCGACAGCAAGCGCTTGCGCGAAGGCCAAAGCACCTTCACAGGTCTTCAGGCCTCAGGCCTCAGGCCTCAGGGCGCCCGTCGCCTCAAGCCCGGGGCCTCTTGTGCGCGGGCGTTCTGTCTTGGCGCGCGTCTTGGCCTTACCAAGCCGCCGCCCGGGCGTTCTGCAGGCCGGCGCGAAGCAGCTTTCGCTCGGCCGCCTTGCCGCCCTTGACGATCACCGGCCGCTCGGCGGCGCGCAACAGCGGCAGATCATCCAGGCTGTCGGTATAAGCGTAAGTCCAGTGCGCCCCATGGCCCGCTTGCGCCAAGGCCTGGCATTTGCGCTGGTGACGGCAGTGGATGTCTGCGACCCAACCGCCCAAGAGGGGCTTGAGCGATGTCCCGAGCAGTTCGACCGGACGATCGAGGGTGTCGAGCAGGGCCTTGGCCAGGCAGGCCGGCGCCGCGGTGACCACCACGATACGGTCGCCTGCCCGGGCGTGATCCTCCAGAACGCTCAAGGCTTGCGTCTTCCAGGTCAAGCTGTTGCGTCCGCCCCTGAACGCCTGAGCGAAATGCTCGCATGACGCGGCAAGTTGGCGCTCGCTAAGACCGGCCGTCGCGATCCAAAGAAGGACCGATGCGCCGGCCCGGCGCGTGAAGGGCAGGGCGACCATGGGCAGGGCGAGGGGGAGAACGGCCAGCGCGGCCAGCAGACGGGCCGGCGATTGCTTGACGCGTTCCCACAGCCACGTCGCGGTCGAGTCGCCATCCAGCAACGTGCCGTCCATGTAGAACACCGCGAGCATTGTCATCTCCGCCACAAGCGTCAGTATGGAGCCACGCTCCCGTGGAAGATTTGCGACACCGCCCGCAGTTTCTGTGGACGAAGGCGGCCGCACGGTGCGGCTGATCGTCTCGCGGGGGCATATCGCCACGCCCGATCGCCGAAGACCGGGCTTGCCTTTTCGCGCAACAGCGACTATCTGCGCGGCCATTCCACACGTGGACGTTCGGCCGCACCGGGGAGACATCCCGGCGTCGCCGTTCCGGTCCCGCTCCAGAATGGTCTGGAACGGGGGTGTCCACGGAGGTTCAACCGGAAAAAGGATTAAGGCCCGATGGCTCTTCCCGAATTCTCCATGCGTCAGCTCCTGGAAGCCGGCGCTCACTTCGGCCACCAGACGCACCGCTGGAACCCGAAGATGGACCGCTACATCTTCGGTTCGCGCTCGAACATCCACATCATCGACCTGTCGCAGACGATCCCGCTGCTGCACCAGGCCCTGGTGAAGGTCCGTGAAGTCGCCGCCGCCGGCGGCCGCGTGCTGTTCGTCGGCACCAAGCGTCAGGCCAGCGACCCGGTCGCCACGGCCGCCAAGCGCTGCGCCCAGTACTACGTGAACCACCGCTGGCTCGGCGGCACCCTGACCAACTGGCGCACCGTTTCGGGCTCGATCGCGCGTCTGCGCGAGCTGGAAGGCGTTCTGGCTGGTGAAGCCCAAGGTCGTTCCAAGAAGGAACTGCTGCAGCTGACCCGCGAACGCGACAAGCTGGAACTGTCGCTGGGCGGCATCAAGGACATGGGCGGCATCCCCGACATCATGTTCGTGATCGACACCAACAAGGAAGCGATCGCGATCCTGGAAGCTCGCAAGCTGAACATCCCGGTCGTCGCCATCCTCGACACCAACTGCGATCCGGACGGCATCACCTATCCGATCCCGGGCAACGACGACGCCGCTCGCGCCCTGCAGCTGTACTGCGACCTGATCGCCGACGCCGTCCTGGACGGCCTGGCCGCCGGTCAAGCCGCTGCTGGCGTGGACCTCGGCGCCTCGGTGGCTCCGGTCGAGCCGGCCCTGGCCCGCGAACTGGCGCCGGAAGCTCCGGCCGCCGAAGCGGCCCCGGAATCGGCCGAAGGCTGATTTCCCACGAGTCCCCGCTTCGTGCGGGGACCGTCGCGACCCTGACATGGGACCGGGCTAAGTAGTCCGGTCCCAACTCTTTATCGATTTGGCGAGCTAACAAGCTCGGTCGCCAACCGTTTGAATCTGGAGATTTTCGATGGCTGAGATCACCGCCGCCCTCGTCAAGGAACTGCGCGAAAAGTCCGGCGTCGGCATGATGGACTGCAAGAAGGCGCTGGCTGAGAACAACGGCGACATCGAAGCGTCCATCGACTGGCTGCGCGCCAAGGGCCTGTCCAAGGCCGCCAAGAAGGCTGACCGCGCCGCCGCCGAAGGTCTGGTGGCCATCGCCACCGCCGAGCAAGGCGCTGGCGAAACCGCCACGGCCGTCGAAGTGAACGCCGAAACCGACTTCGTGTCGCGGAACGACCTGTTCCAAGGCGCCGCCCGTCAGATCGCAGGTGCTGCGCTGGGCACCGACGGTTCGGTCGACGCGATCACCGCCGCCAAGCTGGCCGGTGGCGAGACCGTTCAAGACCACCTGACCAACCTGATCGCGACGATCGGCGAGAACATGATGGTCCGTCGCGCCGCCAAGTGGACGGTCGAGAACGGCGTCGTCGCCTCGTACATCCACAACGCCACCGCGCCGGACCTCGGCCGCATCGGCGTGCTGGTGGCCGTCGAGTCGACCGGCGACAAGGCCGCCCTTCGCGAGCTGGGCCGCAAGATCGCGATGCACGTCGCCGCGACCTCGCCGCTGTCGCTGTCGCCGGACGATCTGGACCCGGCCGCCATCGAACGTGAAAAGGCCGTGTTCACCGAGCAGGCGCTGGAGTCGGGCAAGCCCGCCGCCGTCGTCGAGAAGATGATCGAAGGCCGTATCCGCAAGTTCCTGGAAGAAGTCGTGCTGCTGAAGCAGGCTTTCGTCATGAACCCGGATCAGACCGTCGAGCAGCTGGTCGCCGAAACCGCCAAGACTCTGGGCGCTCCGGTCGCCGTGAAGGGCTTCACGCGTCTGGCCCTGGGTGAAGGCGTCGAGAAGAAGCAAGACGACTTCGCGGCGGAAGTCGCCTCGATGACCGGTCAGGCCTAAGGTCTGATCGCCGGCGCGGCATAGCGTCGGATCGATAAATTGGGCGCGGCGCGTTCGACGCGCGCCGCGCCCTTTTCACGCCTGCCATCCGGCGCATGCAGCTTGGTTGGCAAAACCCATCCCACTTCTGTAGAACGCACGTAATGTGCGTGCCGACGACTCAGGAATAGCGGTCCCATGTCCGATACCAGCGCGCCCCAGAAATATCGCCGCATCCTGCTCAAAGTGTCCGGCGAGGTCCTGATGGGCGATACGCCCTACGGCATCGACACCAACACGGTTCAATCCGTCGCCGAGGACGTCGCAGAGATCGTCAAGTCGGGCGTCGAGCTTTGCCTAGTGATCGGCGGTGGCAACATTTTCCGCGGTATGGCTGGGGCCGCCAAGGGCATGGAGCGGTCGAGCGCCGACTATATGGGCATGCTGGCCACGGTCATGAACGCGCTGGCCATGCAGGACGCGCTGGAGCGCATCGGCGTGGAAACGCGCGTGCAGTCGGCGATCCCGATGGCCACCGTCTGCGAGCCCTATATCCGCCGCCGCGCCCAGCGCCATCTCGAGAAGGGGCGCGTGGTGATCTTCGCCGCGGGGACGGGCAACCCGTTCTTCACGACCGACACTGCGGCGGCGCTCCGGGCCGCTGAGATGCAGTGCGATGCGCTGTTCAAGGGCACCAGCGTCGATGGCGTCTACACCGCCGATCCCAAGAAGGATCCGACGGCCCAGCGCTACGACCGCCTGAGCTACATGGACGTGCTGGCCAAGGACCTGCGCGTCATGGACGCCTCGGCCGTCGCGCTCATGCGCGACAGCAACATTCCGATCGTGGTCTTCTCGATCAAGGGACGCGGCAACCTGCTGAACGTCCTGCGAGGCGAGGGGACCCACACCGTGGTCGCCGAAGACCGCGCCGCCTGAAGATAAAGTCTAGCGAGGAGAGCCACATGGCCGCCGCCGAAAAACCCGTCCTGTCGCGCTATCGCGACCGCATGGACAAGGCCGTTTCCGCCCTGAAGGAAGAGTTCGGCAGCCTGCGCACCGGACGCGCCTCGGCCAGCCTGCTCGATCAGGTGATGGTCGAGGCCTATGGCTCCACGACGCCGCTGAACGCCGTGGCTTCCGTCAGTGTGCCTGAGCCCCGCCAGATCAACGTCAGCGTTTGGGACCGTGGTGTCGTCGTTTCCGTTGAGAAGGCGATCCGCGCGTCGGGCCTGGGCCTCAACCCGGTCGTCGAAGGCCAGAATCTGCGTATCCCGATCCCGCCGCTGACCGAGGAACGTCGTCGTGATCTGCAGAAGATCGCCGGCAAGTACGCCGAGCAGCAGAAGATCGCCGTGCGTAACGTTCGTCGTGACGCCAACGACGATCTGAAGAAGGCCGAGAAGGACGGGGCCATCGCCGAGGACGAGCGCAAGAAGATGGAAACGGAGGTCCAGAAGATGACCGACGACGCCATCAAGCGCATCGACGAGGCCTTGAAAACCAAGGAACATGAGATCATGCAGGTCTAGTCGCCCGCATCGCGAGTTTTCATGGGGAGCGTAGAGGGAAGGTTGAAGCGAATGCCGGCGACCACCGGTCCGCAGGACGTTTCGGGACGCGCCGGGGGGCAGGCGTCCACGGAGCGACTGCACGTGGCCATTATCATGGATGGCAACGGCCGCTGGGCTAAGCAGCGTGGCATGCCGCGCGTGCTCGGGCATCGCGCGGGCGTCAACGCCCTCAAGCGCACCGTCGAGGGCGCTCAAAACCAGAATGTCGGTGTTCTGACGGTTTTCGGCTTCTCGACCGAGAACTGGAGTCGTCCTCCGCAGGAGGTCTCCGAGTTGATGGGGCTGCTGAAGGCCTATGTCGAATCGGACCTGGAGCGACTGGCCAAGGCCGGCGTGCGCGTCCGCATCATCGGGCGTCGCACGGGCCTCTCCCCGGATATCGCCGAGGTGATCGAACGCGCCGAGCGGCGTACGGCGCAGAACTCTGCCTTCGTCCTGCAGGTCGCGTTCAATTACGGCGGGCAAGCCGATATCACCGACGCCGCGCGCGCCTTCGCCGAGCGGGTTGAACGAGGTGAAGCAAAGGCTTCGGACCTGAACGAGAAGACGTTCGAGCAGTTCCTCTCCACCGCATCTGCGCCGCCGCCGGATTTGATTGTTCGCACCAGCGGCGAGCGTCGGATTTCGAACTTCCTTCTTTGGGACTGCGCCTACGCCGAGCTCGTCTTCCAGGACGTTCTATGGCCGGACTATGGCCCCGAGGCTCTTGCGGCGGCGATCGCCGAGTATCGCGGTCGCGACCGCCGGTATGGAGGGGTCGCTGCCGATGACGTCGCCGTCGCCGGCTAAGCGCTTCAACTGGGGCAATCTTCGAACGCGCGTGGTCTCGGCGACCGTGCTCGTTCCCACCGTCGTGGCCGCCGTATGGCTCGGTGGTTACTGGTTCATGGCCCTGTCTCTGGTGTGCGTCGGGCTTCTGGCTCGCGAGTGGGGACGGATCAGCGCGCCAAAGGCGCCGAACGCCGTCGGCGCCGTGGTCGGCGTCTTCTGCGGGATCGCCGTCGTCGCGGCGTTCCTGCAGCAGTTTCTGGTCGCCTGGGCCGTTGTTCTGGCGGGATCGTTCCTGGCTGGCCTGATCGCGCGCGGCGCCGTGGAGCGGCGCGCCGACGCCGCCTATGGCGTGGTCTATATCGCGCCGGCGGTGATCGCGATGGTCTGGGTGCGATCGCTGGATGACGGGCTTTGGTGGACTCTGCTGCTGTTTGTGGTGACGTGGTTCGCCGATATCTTCGCCTATGTCGCGGGCAGCATTTTCAAGGGGCCGAAGCTCTGGCCGCGCATCTCGCCCAACAAGACGTGGGCGGGCTTCGTCGGCGGTCTTGCGGCCGCAACCATCGGCGCGATCGTTGTCGCCTCACTGGCCAAGCTTGATCTAGTCTGGCAGGCGGCGGCGCTGATCGGTCTGCTGGGCGGTCTGGCGACGATGGCGGGCGATCTCTGGGAGTCGATGCTCAAGCGTCGGTTCGGCGTCAAGGACAGTGGCGATCTCATTCCCGGGCATGGCGGGCTGCTGGACCGGGTCGATGGGCTGATGTTCGCGGCCATTGTGATCGCGGCCGTGCGGCTGATCGACCAGATCGGATGGGGGCATTGACCTCTCCCCGCAAGGTGGTGGTGCTAGGCTCGACCGGATCGATCGGCCTTTCGACCTTGAGCCTGTTCGAAGAGTCCGGTGCGCCGGTTCAGATCCTGGCGCTCACCGCCGGTCGCAATGTCGATCGCCTGATCGAGCAGGCGCGGCGCTGGAAGCCTGCCCTGGCGGTCATCGAGGACGAAACCCGTCTTGCGGATCTTCGCGCCGGTCTGGCCGGTACGGGCGTCGAGGCGGCCGCCGGCGCCGACGCGGTTCGCGATGCTGCGGCCATGGGCGCGGACTGGGTCATGTCGGCGATCGTCGGCGCGGCGGGTCTGGCTCCGACGGTCGCCGCCGCGCGCACGGGCGCTGTGATCGCACTGGCCAACAAGGAGAGCCTTGTCTGCGCGGGGCCGGCGCTGCTGGCCATCGCCAAGGCCGCCGGCGGGTCGATCATTCCTGTCGACTCGGAACACTCGGCCATTTTTCAGGTGCTTCAGTCCGAGTGCGCGCACCGCGTATCACGCCTGATCCTGACGGCCTCTGGCGGGCCCTTCCGGACCTGGGACAAGGCGGCGATGGCCCGCGCGACGCCCGAGCAGGCGATCGCTCACCCGAACTGGTCGATGGGCGCCAAGATTTCGGTCGATTCCGCGACGATGATGAACAAGGGTCTCGAGATGATCGAGGCGTCCTATCTGTTCGCAACCCCGGAAGACCGCGTCGACGTCGTGATCCATCCGCAATCGGTGATCCATAGCCTCGTAGAGTATGTCGACGGCTCGACCTTGGCGCAGCTTGGCCCGCCGGACATGCGCGCGCCGATCGCCTGCGCCTTCTCATGGCCGGATCGTCTGCCGTGGCCTGCGCCGCGCCTTGATCTTGCCGCCTACGGCCAGCTCACCTTCGAATCGCCGGACGTGGAGCGGTTCCCCGCAATCGGGATCGCGCGCGACGCGCTGAGGCTGGGCGGAGGCGCGCCGGCGGCGATGAACGCCGCCAACGAGGTGGCCGTGGCTGCTTTCCTTGACCGCCGTATCGGGTTTCTCGATATTGCCGGCGCGGTGGCGGGGACCCTGGAGCGTATGAACAGCCTGGGTGACCTCTCCGTCGCGGAAAGCGACGCTGTCGAGACCGCCATGTTGATCGATGGCAGCGCTCGCCGCATTGCGGCCGAGGTTGTCGCGCAGAAGCGTCAGCGGGCCTGACCGGGGAGAGTATTTTCGCGCGATGATCGGCTTTCTGATCATGCTTGTGTCGCTGGTGTTCGTGCTGTCCGTCGTGGTGACGGTGCACGAGCTCGGACACTATTGGGCTGCGCGCGCTTGCGGCGTGGCCATCGAGCGCTTTTCCATCGGATTTGGCGCGCCGCTGATTTCCTGGCGCGACAAGCACGGCGTCGAATGGTGCGTGGCGTCGATACCGCTCGGCGGGTACGTCCGCTTCGCAGGCGATGAGAACGCCGCCAGCGTGCCCGACCAGAACGACCTCGACGCGATGCGGAACGAAATCCGCCGTCGCGAGGGCGACGATGCTGTAAATCGCTACTTCCACTTCAAGCCGGTCTGGCAGCGCGCCTTTATCGCGGTCGCTGGTCCCATGGCGAATTTCATCCTGGCGATCCTGGTCTTCGCCGTGATCCTGGTGTCGTTCGGCGCCCAGAAGACGTCGACGGCCGTCGGTGAGGTTGTCGCTGGAACGCCGGCGGCCGCCGCCGGCTTCAAGCCGGGTGACGTCATCCTGAAGGCCGACAACCGCCAGATCCGATCCTTCCAGGACATCCAGGGCTATGTGGCGCTGCGGGCGAACATGCCGATCGACTTCGCGGTCGAGCGGGAAGGGCGCACGGTGCATCTGACCGCGACGCCGCGCCTGGTGGAGCGCCAGAACGAGATCAGCGGCCGCGTGAAGGTGGGCGAGCTGGGCCTGCGCAGCGCGCCGGGCGGTCGTTTTGAGCGTTCGTCGCTGCTCAGTGCGATCCCCGACGCGACCGCCGAGGTCTGGGACATGATCAAGACGATCGCCTTCTATCTGGGCCGCCTGCTGATGGGACAGCTTCCGGCGGATCAGATCAGCGGGATCATCGGCATTGGTCACACCGCCGGCGCGGTCACCAACGGCGTTGTCGAGCAGGCTCCGAACGGCAAGGCCTTGGCGATTGGACTGATCTATTCGCAGTTCTGGCTGATCGCCAGCCTGTCGGTCAGCATCGGTTTCATGAACCTGTTGCCGATTCCGGTTCTCGATGGCGGTCACCTGGTGATGTACGCCTATGAGGCGGTGGCCAAGCGGCCCCTGCGGGCCGAGTTCCAGGCCGCCGGCTTCCGGGCGGGGCTTGCCTTGATCCTGGGTTTCATGCTGTTCGCGGCGTGGAACGACCTCAACCGCTACGACGTGTTCAAATTCATCGGCGGACTTTTCACGTGAACGTCCGTCCTCCGTCCATGATTGGTCACATGAACAAACTTCGCGCCCAAAGCGCCGCGTTCGCCACGGGTATGGCGCTGCTCCTCGGCTCGACGGCCCTGGTGGCGCCGCAACAGGCCTTCGCTCAAGCGGCCCAGACGGGCGTGGTGCAGCGCATCCTGGTGCAGGGCAACGAACGGATCGAGCAGGGCACGGTGCTGTCCTATCTGCCGATCCAGCCCGGCGACACGGTCGACTCCCAGCGCCTCGACCTGGCGCTGAAGACCCTGGCGCGCACCGATCTCTTCGCGGACGTGAAGATCGAAATGCTGGGCGGCGACCTGGTGGTGAAGGTCGTGGAAAACCCGATCATCAACCAGGTGGTCTTCGAGGGGAACTCGTCCCTGAAGGAAGACAAGCTGAAGGACGAGGTGCAGATCCGTCCGCGCGGTATCTTCACGCGCGCCAAGGTCCAGGCCGACGTTCAGCGGATCATCGAGCTCTATCGCCGTTCCGGCCGGATTTCGGCCACGGTGACGCCCAAGGTGGTTGAGCTGCCGCAGAAGCGCGTCGACCTGGTGTTCGAGATCAACGAAGGCGCCAAGAGCGGGGTGCTCGGGATCAACTTCCTGGGTAACGCCGAGTACTCGGACAACGATCTGCGCGACGTCATCGTCACCAAGGAAAGCCGCTGGTACAAGATCCTGACCAGCAACGATAACTATGATCCTGATCGGATCGAGTACGACCGCGAGCAGCTGCGCAAGCACTATCGCAATCGGGGCTACTTCGATTTCCGCGTGATCTCTTCGGTGGCCGAGCTGGCGCCGGACAAGAACGGCTTTGCGGTCACCTACACCCTCGAGGAAGGGCCCAAGTACAAGTTCGGCAAGATCACCGTCGAGACCGAGCTCAAGAAGCTGGACGGCAATCTGCTGGCGCAGATCCTGCCCGTCCGCACCGGGCAGCTTTATGAGGACGAGCGGATCGAGCAGGCGACCGACGCTCTGACCTTCGCGGCCGGCGCCGCGGGCTTCGCGTTCGTGGACGTGCGTCCGCGCTACGTCCCGAACCGCGAGACCAAGACCGTCGATGTGGTGTTCCAGGTCCGCGAAGGGCCGCGCGTTTATGTCGACCGCATCGACATCGTCGGCAACACCCGCACGCTCGACTATGTGCTTCGCCGCGAGCTGGAGGTCGCCGAAGGCGACGCCTACAACCGCGTTCTGGTCGATCGCTCCAAGAACAACATGCGCCGCCTAGGCTTCTTCAAGGAAGTCGAGATCGAGGACGCGCCCGGCTCGGCCCCAGACCGCACCAGCCTGCGGGTCAAGGTCGAGGAGCAGCCTACCGGTGAACTGTCGTTCAGCGCCGGCTACAGCTCGATCGACAAGCTGGTGCTTGACGTGGGCATCACCGAACGGAACTTCCGCGGTCGCGGTCAGAACCTCCGCGCGCGTGCGTCGGTGGGTTCGCTGCGCCAACAGATCGATTTCGGCTTCAGTGAGCCGCGCTTCCTAGGCCGGAACCTGGTCGCGGGCTTGAATCTGTACACCTTCCGCTATGACCTGTCGGAGTTCGCCGCTTACGACACCAAGTCGGTCGGCGGCGACGTCCGTGTCGGCTTCCCGCTGACCAACGACTCGTCGATGAGCCTGCGCTACACGGTCCGTCAGGACGAGGTGAGCGTTGCCGACAGTCTCTGCGCCAGCGGCTCGGTGTCTCAGATCCTCTGCCTGCAGCGCGGCGCCTACATCACCTCGCTGATCGGCTACGGCCTGCGCATCGACAAGCGGAACGATCCGCTCAACCCGACCCGTGGCTGGTTCGCCGACCTGAATCAGGACCTCGCCGGCCTGGGCGGGGACGTGAAGTACCTGAAGACCGAAGCAGACGCGGGCTGGTACTGGGGCTTCACCAAGGACCTGGTGTTCAGCGCGACCGGCTCGGTCGGCTACATCGAGGGTTGGGGCGGCGACAATGTCCGCATCAACGACCGCTTCTATCGCGGCGGCACCTCGTTCCGCGGCTTCGAGATCGCCGGTATCGGCCCGCGCGACATCTCGAGCTCCTACAATTCGATGGGCGCGAAGCTCTACGCCATCAGCACCTTCGAGCTGACCGTACCGACCTTCCTGCCTGAGCAGTACGGCATCAAGGCCGCGCTGTTCAGCGACGTGGGTACGGCCGGTCTGCTGGATGACGTGGATCGTCAGAAGTCGCCTGGCGTCTTCGATCCGAACATCAAGGATAACCTTGGCCTGCGTGCCTCGGCGGGTATCTCGATCGACTGGAAGTCCCCCATGGGTCCCATTCGCTTCGACATCAGCCGCATCCTGTCCAAGGAAGACTACGACCGAACCGAAACGTTCCGGTTCTCCACCTCCACAAGGTTCCAATAGACATGTCCAAGTTTCTGACTGCGGCCGCGTCCAGCGTCGTCGCCCTCGCCATCGCGTCCAGCGCCTCGGCCCAGACGGCTTCGGCTGCCGCTCCCGCTGCTCCGGCCGTCACGCACGGCCCGGCTCTGCCGGGAGTCTGCATCTTCTCGAGCCCGCGCGCTGTGGGCAGCTCGCTGGTCGGCAAGGCTGTCGATGCGCGTCTGAAGACCATCATCCAGCAGGTCAACGCCGAACTGACCGGCGAGCGCACTGCGCTGGATAACGAAGCCAAGGCTCTGGACGCCAAGAAGACGACCATCGCCCAGGACGCCCTGGAGCAGCAGGCCGCGACCCTGCAAGCCAAGGCCAACGCCTGGCAGCGCAAGGGTCAGCTGCGCCAGAAGGAAGTTGAAGCGACTGAGCAAAAGGCGCTCTCGCGCGTCTATCAGGAACTGAACACGCCGATCCAACAGGTCTATCAGGCGCAAAAGTGCAGCGTCCTTCTGGACCGCGAAGCCGTGATGCTGGCCAACCCGGCCATGGACATCACCGACGCCGTGGTGGCGGCTCTTGATGCGCGCATCAAGACCCTGACCTTCGACCGTGAACGTCTGGACCAGCAAGTTCCGGGCGCCGCGGCGCTGCAACCGACCAACAAGTAAGCGAATCGTCCCCCGCGTGGTTACGTAGGGGGACCTTCTCGCCGTGAGGAACCATGCCGGACCCGCGTTTCTTCGATAGCCTGGGTCCGGCCTTGCTTTCCGAATTGGCTCAGGCCGGCGCCGCCACTCTGGCGGACGCCGCGCTGGGCGGGCGAGTTATTACGCACGCCGCGCCGCTCGATGCTTCGGACGCCCAGGCGATCACCTTCTTTTCAGACGCCAAGCGCAAGGACGCCGCCGCCAGCACGCGCGCCGGCGCTTGCTTTGTGCGCCCGGAGCACCAAGGTTTTCTGCCGGCGACTTGCGTTGCCCTGGTCACCGGGCGTCCACAGGCCGCCTGGGCCGCTGCTGCTAGTCGCCTGCACGCGCCGCGTCGCCATGAGGCCGGCGCCCCGTCCTTGCATCCAGACGCGGCGCTTGAAGACGGTGTTGCGTTGGCCCCGAATGTCACGATCGGCCAAGGGGCCAGTATCGGCCGAGGAACCCGAATTGGCCCCGGCGTCGTTATAGGGCCAGGGGTCGTGATCGGCCGCGACTGCCGCATCGGCGCCAACGCGGTGATCGGTTTTGCGATGCTGGGCGACAATGTCGCCATCTCCGCGGGGGCGGTGATTGGCGAGGCGGGCTTTGGCGCCGCGCTGGGACCGCGGGGCATGGTTGACCTACCGCAACTGGGGCGCGTCGTGATTCAGGATAACGTGACCTTGGGCGCCAACAGTTGCGTCGATCGCGGCGCGTTTGGCGATACGACCATCGGCGAGAACACCAAGATCGACAATCTGGTCCATGTCGCGCACAACGTCCGTATCGGGCGCAATTGTGTGCTGGCGGCATATACCGGCGTCTCGGGCAGCACCGTCGTCGGCGATGGTGTCGCGTTCGGCGGCAAGGCCGGCGTGGCCGATCATTTGAACATCGGCTCGGGCGCGAGCATCGGGGCGGCCGCCTCGGTGTTCAAGGACGTGCCGGACGGTGAAACTTGGACGGGATTCCCCGCGCGGCCGCTGAAGCGGTGGCTCAGGGAGACCGCATGGCTGTCGCGTATGGCGGGCGGTCGAGGGACGAGGGGCTGAAGATGGGCGACAACGCAGAGCAAGCGGTGCAGACCGATATCGACATCGCGGAGATCCTGGCGCGCATCCCGCACCGTTATCCGTTCCTGCTGGTCGACCGGGCCGAGGACTACAATCCCCACCAGTCGATCGTCGGCATCAAGTGCGTGACGATCAACGAGCCGTTCTTCCAGGGCCACTTCCCTGGCAACCCGGTCATGCCGGGTGTGCTGATCATCGAGGCCCTGGCTCAGACCGGCGCGGTGCTGATGAGCAAGTCGCTCGAAGTCGACACCGAGGGCAAGACGATCTTCTTCATGTCGGTCGACAACGCCCGTTTCCGCAATCCGGTGCGGCCCGGCGACGTGATTCGCATGGAGGTCGAGGTGCTGCGCGCGCGCTCGTCGATCTTCAAGTTCAAGGGCGTGGCCAAGGTCGGCGACAAGGTCGCGGCCGAGGCTGAGTTCGCCGCCATGGTCGTCGAGACGGGACCCAAGGCATGAGCATCCATCCCACCGCCATCATCGCGCCGGAAGCCAAGCTGGCCCCCGACGTCGAGGTCGGGCCCTACAGCATCGTGGGGCCGGACGTGACGCTGGCGGCCGGCGTGCGCCTGCTGTCCCACGTGGTGGTGGAAGGCGCGACGACGATCGGCGAAGGGTGCGTCGTACATTCCTTCGCCAATCTCGGCGGCCCCCCGCAGCACCTGGGCCACAAGGGCGAGCGCACTGAGCTGATCATCGGACCGCGCAACATCATCCGCGAACACGTGACCATGCACACGGGCACCGCCTCGGGTAAGGGCGTGACCACGATCGGCTCGGACGGCCTCTACATGGTCGGCTCCCACGTGGCGCACGACTGTACGGTCGGCGACTTCGTGGTCCTGGCCAAGGGCGCGACCTTGGGCGGCCACGTGGCCATCGGCGACTATGTCTTCATGGGCGGCCTGGCCGCCGCGCACCAGTTCTCGCGCATCGGCCGCTACAGCTTCATCGGCGGGCTCGCCGCCGTGACCAAGGACGTCATTCCGTACGGCTCGGTGTGGGGCAACCACGCGCACCTGGAGGGCCTGAACCTGGTCGGCCTCAAGCGTCGTGGGTTCCCGCGCGAGACGATCAATGCGCTGCGCGCCGCCTATCGCCTGATGTTCGCTGACGAAGGCACGTTCCAGGAGCGTCTCGACGACGTTGCCGAGATCCATGCCGGCAACGCAGAGGTCATGGAGATCGTCGATTTCATCCGCGCCGACGCCAACCGTCCGCTCTGCCTGCCGGAGCGGGAAGTCTAGGTATCGCCGATGCGCAAGCTTGGCCTGATCGCCGGCGGCGGGGCGCTTCCCGTCGAACTGGCGTCGCACTGCGAAGCCGCAGGACGCGCCTTTGCGGTGATGCGTCTGCGATCGTTCGCCGACCCGTCGCTTGGCCGCTATCCGGGCGCAGACGTGGGGATCGGCGAGTTTGGAAAGATCTTCAAGGCCCTGCGCGCTGAGGGCTGCGACGTCGTCTGCTTCGCCGGCAATGTCAGCCGGCCGGACTTCTCGGCGTTGATGCCCGATGCGCGCGGGTTGAAGGTTCTACCCAGCCTGATCGTCGCCGCGCGCAAGGGTGACGACGCCCTGCTGCGGCGCGTGCTCGACGAGTTCGAGAAGGAAGGTTTCGAGATCGAGGGCGCGCATGAGGTGATGGGTGAAATGACCCTGCCGCGCGGCCGACTGGGCAAGGTGTCGCCGGCGCCAGAGCACATGGCGGATGTCGACAAGGCGCTGGATGTCGCCCGCGAGATCGGGCGGCTGGACATCGGGCAGGGCGCGGTCGTGTGCGAGGGCCTGGTGCTCGCCGTCGAGGCGCAGGAGGGCACCGACGCCATGCTGCGTCGCGTGGCTAACCTGCCCGAGGCGATCCGGGGGCGCGCCGAGCGCCGGCTGGGGGTCCTGGCCAAGGCTCCCAAGCCGATCCAGGAGACGCGCGTTGATCTGCCGACGATCGGAGTGGCGACGATCCATCGGGCCGCGCGCGCCGGCTTGGCCGGTATTGTCGGCGAGGCTGGACGCTTGCTGGTGGTCGATCGTGAAGCCGTGATCGCCGCCGCAGACGATCTGGGTCTGTTCGTGCTGGGGGTCGATCCGCAGGCGCGGCCGTGACGATCAATCGTGATAGACCCCTGAAGGTGATGCTCGTGGCCGCTGAGGCGTCTGGAGACGCGCTCGGAGCGGGTCTTGCCAAGGCTCTGCGGGCTCGCCTGGGCCAGGGTGTGACGTTCGTCGGGATCGGCGGGGCCAAGATGGCCGAGCAGGGGGTTCAGAGCCCTTTCGACATTGCACAACTGTCGATCCTGGGCATTCTGGAGAGCCTGAAGGCCTATCCCCGCGCCATGGCGCGCTTGAAGGACACCGTAGCCCTGGCGGCGCGCGAAAAGCCCGATGTCGCAGTGCTGATCGACAGCTGGGGTTTCAATATTCGCCTGGCGCACGCCTTGCGTAGGCTCGACCCGACCCTGCCGCTGGTGAAGTACGTCGCGCCGCAGGTCTGGGCGTATCGTGAAGGCCGGGCGCGGGCGCTGGCCAAGGCTGTCGATCTGTTGCTGTCGATTCAGCCGATGGATAAGGCCTACTTTGACGCCGCTGGCTTGCAGAACGTCTTCGTCGGTAACTCCGCCCTCGCCAAGCGCTTTGATCACGCTGATCCAGGACGCTTGCGCGCGGCGATTGGCGCGGCCCCCTCCGAACAGATCCTCCTGGTCCTGCCGGGCAGCCGTCCCTCAGAGATCGAGCGGGTGATGCCGGCGTTCGAGGACGCCGTTCGACGGCTCAAGGTCGAGCGACCGGATCTCCACATTGTTGTTCCCGCCGCCTACACCGTCGCGGAGGCGGTAACGGGTCGGGTTGCCGGCTGGCCTTTCCGCGCCCATGTCATCGAGGACGAGGGCCTGAAGGACGACGCGTTCCTGGCGGGTGACGTGGCCTTGGCGTGCAGTGGCACCGTGACCACCGAACTGGCGCTGGCGGGACGCGCGATGGTGGTCGGCTACAAGACCGGCGCGGTCACCTACGCCATCGTCAAGCGGCTGATGAAGCCGCGCTGGATCACGCTGTTCAACATCGCCGCCGGGAAGGCCGTGGCGCCGGAGCTGATCCAGCACGCCTGCGAGGGCCAAGGCCTCGCGCACGAGGTCGCTCTGAGGCTGGATGATCCCGACCTGCGCCAGCGTCAGACCGCCGAGCAGTATGCGGCGCTCGACAAGATGGGGCGAGGTATGCCGGATCCCTCCGAGGCGGCGGCTGAGGCGCTTCTGGTCTTCCTGAGCGCACGCGGCGCTTTGGGCCGCGCCGGCTAGACGCGGTCGGCTTCCCCTGAAGTTAATCAGCAGTTTACGTTCGCGGCCTTAACCTTTGTGAAGCTGTCGCCGTGGAGTCGTTGTCGTGGCTGTAGACCCGACCGCGCCCGTGCCTCCGATCCTTCCAACCGTTCCGGCTGGAACCGCAGTGGATTCCACAGCGGTCCTTCAGGCTTTGGCCCGCCAGGCGCTTGCCGGTTCGACGGCGCAACTCGCAAAGATCGCCGGTCAGGTTGAGGGCAATAAGTCGCCGGTTCAAGGGCAGGGGGCGGCAGCGGCCCAGTCGACAGCCAAGGATGCTGGCCATTCTGCGAGCGCGCTGGACGGACGACGAGCGCCGCCTCAGGGGGCTGCGGCGCCTGCGCCTTCAAGACCGCCCACGGAGACGCGAACAACGCGCGCCGTTCGGCTGGCGATGGCTGAGGCTGTACCGCGACAGGCCGGCCTTGCGCCGCTGATGGCGGATATTCAGACCATGGTCGATCGACCTGATGCGCCGCCAGAAGTCCGAGACGCCGGGCGCGCGCTTTTGTCCACGACCCCCACGATCCCGGATATCACGACCGCACCGGGTCTTCGCCGCGCGGTCGAGCGATCCGGAGTGCTTCTTGAGGCGCATCTGGCGAGAGCGGCCGCGCCGCCTTCGGCGGTTGGCGCCGCGCCGCCAATGGTCGCCGCGCCGCCGATGGTCACCGAGGGAGACCTCAAAGCGGCCTTGTGGGTGTTGCGTAGCGCACTGTCGGCTTGGTTGGCGAAGGCCGAGGTCCCGAGTGATCCCGCCGCGCCGCAGGTCGGTTCCTTACCCGACGACGGGGGCGCCGATGGGCCAGAACCGCAGGGGCCGATGACCCATCAAGCTCGCGCGAACGGCAGTAGCAGCAGCCCGGGCGCTATGGCTTCATCGCCGCCGGCTCAGAGCCGCTTGGCCGCCGACGCCCCGGCCGCCCCGGCCGCGACGTCGTCGCCGATAGCGCCTGCGCTTCCTGCCGGAGCGCCGGTCGATGCGGAAGATCTCCCGCTCGCGCGCGTGGGGGGCGCCGCCGTCTGGCAGTCCCGCGACGCATGACCCCGATCCGGAGCTCGCCGTGCGGTTTGGAGCCTTCGTCGCACCGCCGCAGAAGTCTGCAGAGCGATCGCCGGGCAAGGTCCCGCTGGGCGGGACCAGCCTGCCAGCGCTGGCGCAACTGGAGCCACGCGACAGCGAAGGTGAACCGCTGGCGACGGAGCCGGTGGAGCCTCGGCCGCTCATGACACGCGGCTATGGCGCGCCGGTGGAGGACGTCCGGTCGAAGACGCCTCCGCCGCCCTACGCGGGCGGTCCCACGGCGGGGCAAAGGCCAGAACCGACACCGTCTTTGGGCTCGGCGCCGGAGGCTATGGCGCGTCGCCTGCTCAAGGGCGTCCAATCGGCCCTGGCCCGTCAGGACCTGATGCAGATCGCGTCACTGCCCGAACCCCTGGTTCACGAGCAAGAGCCATCGGACGCGCGCGCCCAAGCGGCAAAGCTGAACTTTGATCTTCCGTTCGTCACGCCCCAGGGAGTCGCTGTGGCGCAGTTCGAGATCAGTCGCGATGGCGGAGGCGGGGGTGGTGGCGCGGCGGCCGCGATCGAGCCGACCTATCGGGCTCGCTTTTCGATCGATGTCGAGCCGCTGGGGCCGGTGCATGCCATTGTCGTGCTCACCGGCGCACGCGCACGCGTCTCGCTCTGGGCCGAGCGCGCTGAGACGATCACCCGTTTGAGGGCCGGCGAGGAGGCGCTCGGAGCGGCTTTGCGTCAAGCGGACTTGACACCGGAAGTGGCCGTTCATTCCGGAGCTCCACCGGCGCGAGGCGTCAGCCCGATGGGGCACTTCGTGGACCAGGCCTCATGAGCGGGATATCGGGACCCTCGTCCAAGCCGCGTATCGCGGTCGCGCTGCTCTATGAGGACCCGAACGCTCCCAAGGTCGTCGCCTCCGGCCAGGGTTGGATCGGTGAGAAGATCATTGAGACCGCCAAGGAGCACGGGGTGCCGATCGAGGAGGACCCTGTGCTGGCCCAGGCGCTGTCGACCATCGAGATCGACGAGGAGATCCCCGAAGCGCTCTACCGCGCGGTCGCCGAGGTACTGAGCTTCCTGCTCAAGCGCTGAAACGAAAAAGGCCCCGCCGAAGCGGGGCCTGATCCGTGTACGTCTCTCGCTGCTTAGCGCTTGTCGAGCGTGACGTAGTCGCGCTGCGTGGCGCCCGTGTAGAGCTGACGGGGACGACCGATCTTGCGGGTGGGGTCCTCGAACATTTCCTTCCACTGGCTGATCCAGCCCACGGTGCGGGCCAGGGCGAACAGCACGGTGAACATGTTGGTCGGGAAGCCCATCGCGCGCAGGGTGATGCCCGAATAGAAGTCGATGTTCGGGTACAGCTTGCGATCGACGAAGTACGGGTCGTTCAGGGCGACCTTTTCCAGCTCCTGGGCGACCTGCAGCAGCGGGTCGTTGTTGTGGCCCAGTTCGGCCAGAACCTCGTGCGCGGTCTTCTGCATGACCTTCGCGCGCGGGTCGAAGTTCTTGTACACGCGGTGGCCGAAGCCCATCAGCTTGTACTTCCGGTCCTTCACGCCCTGGACGTAGTCCTTGATGTTGTCGACCGAGCCGATGGTCTCCAGCATCTCGAGCGCTTCCTGGTTGGCGCCGCCGTGCGACGGGCCCCACAGGCAAGCGATGCCGGCGGCGATACAGGCGAACGGGTGCGCGCCCGACGAGCCGGCCAGACGGACGGTCGAGGTCGAGGCGTTCTGCTCGTGATCGGCGTGCAGGATGAAGATCCGGTCCATGGCGCGGGTCAGCACCGGGTTCGGCTTCCAGTCCTCGGCCGGCACGGCGAAGCACATGCGCAGGAAGTTTTCCGAGTACGACAGGTCGTTGCGCGGCGACACGAACGGCTGGCCGACCGTGTACTTGTAGGCGCGGGCGGCGATCGTCGGCATCTTTGCGATCAGGCGATGGGCGCTGATCTCGCGTTCACGGGCGTCGTCGACATTGATGCTGTCGGAATAGAAGGCCGACAGAGCGCCGACGGCGCCGGTCATGACCGCCATCGGGTGGGCGTCCCGGCGGAAGCCCTCGAAGAAGCGGTCGAACTGAGCGTGCAACATCGTGTGGTAGGTGATGTTGTGCTCGAACTTGGCGAACTCGTCGGCCTTGGGCAGTTCGCCGTTCAGCAGCAGGTAGCAGACCTCGAGGAACGAGGACTTTTCGGCCAGCTGGTCGATCGGGTAGCCGCGGTGCAGCAGGATGCCCGCGTCGCCGTCGATATAGGTGATCTTGCTCTCGCACGAGGCGGTCGAGGTGAAGCCTGGATCGAACGTGAAGTGATCGCTTTCACCGTAGATCTTCCGAACGTCGATGACGTCCGGACCCGTGCTGCCCTTGAGGATCGGCAGCTCATAGCTCTTGTCGCCGATCGTCAGCGTGGCTTTATCGGTCATCCGTAGACCCCTTCATTATTGGGACGGGCAGTCCAATTTTCGCTTTTCGCGGGTGCGTTATAGCGCCTCATGCGCGAGGCGCTAGCGCGTCGTCAAGACGGCCAATCGCCTCATTGCGGGAGAGGGCCGCCATGGTCTTGTTCAGGTCGGGAGCCTGCGCCCCGCCCGTCAGGACTCCGCGCAGCGCAGGACCGAACTTGCCAAAGCCGACGCCCTCGGATTCCGCGAATGATTTCAACACGGTTTCTAGGGTTGCAGCGTCGAAGGCGGGCGCGGCGGCCAGTTGGTCGCGCAGACGCTTCAGCCGCTCGACCGTCTCTTCGGTAAGCTGTTTTTGGGTTTTCTCTTCCAGCGCCAATGGGCGGGTCTTCAGCGCGAATGCGCAGTGATCGACCAGTTCGAGGATCGTCTTGGCGCCTTCCTTGACCTCGGGAACCGTGCGGGCGATGCGCTCGGCCGCATCGGCGGGCAGGGGCTCGCCGCGCTTTTCCGCCGCCGCCAGGGCCAGGGCCGTCAAACGCGCATCGTCGGCCTTGCGCAGGTGCTGGGCGTTGATGTGATTGAGCTTGGCCCAGTCCAGGCGCGCGGGGGCCTTGACGACATCGGCGACGTCGAACCAGCTGATCGCCTGCTCGTCGGTGAAGACCTCGTCGTCGCCGTGGCCCCAGCCCAGGCGGGCCAGATAGTTGCGCATGCCCTCGGCGATGTAGCCCAGGTCAGCGAACTCGCCGACGGCCTGGGCGCCGTGGCGCTTGGACAGCTTGGCGCCGTCCGGGCCGTGAATCAGCGGGATGTGGGCGAAGGCCGGCACCGCCCACTCCATGGCCTGATAGATCAGGGTCTGGCGGGCGGCGTTGTTCAGGTGGTCGTCGCCGCGGATCACGTGGGTCACGCCCATGTCGTGATCATCCACCACGACCGCGAGGTTGTAGGTCGGCGCGCCGTCGGCGCGGAGCAGGACCAGATCGTCCAGTTCGATGTTCTTGAAGGTGACAGGACCCTTGACCAAGTCGTTGACCACGGTCTCGCCGTCCAGCGGGCCCTTGAAGCGGATCACGTGAGGCGCGGAGAGGTCGCCTTCCGGGGCGTCGCGCCACGGCGAGCGGATGGCGCGGCCTTCGGCGCGGGCCTTTTCGCGGGCGACCTCCAGTTCCTCGACGCTCATCCAGCAGCGATAGGCGCGGCCCTTGGCCAGCAGCTCATGCACCACGTCCACGTGACGCGGCGCGCGGGTGTGCTGGAAGATCACCTCGTCGTCGGACTTCAGGCCCAGCCAGTCCAGCCCCTCGAAGATCGCGGCGACGGCGGCCTCTGTCGAGCGCTCGCGATCGGTGTCCTCGACGCGAATAAGGAACTTCCCTCCCGTATGGCGTGCATATAACCAGTTGAACAGCGCCGTACGAGCGCCGCCGATATGCAGGAAACCGGTGGGCGAGGGGGCGAAGCGCGTGACGACGCCGGTAGGGGTGGGGTTCGACATGGACTTCAAGGCTGCAGGACGGGGCGCCGGAGCGGTGCTGGGAAACGTTCGCCGCGAAGCGACGCGGGCGAGGCGTCTTAGCATGCGGCTCAACGCCGGGCCTAGCGGTTTTCCGCAGCGCGGAAAGAGTTCGCAACCTACAGAAAATACAGCGGTTTCTGCGTGTTGATCCAAAGCGCATCGCCGGATCGACAGGCCTCGACGCCCGAGGCCGACGGCGCGCCGGCCGCGCGATGGGCGTTGACGGCGGAGTTGGCGAACAATCTGGATCGCCGCTTTCTGTGGGCGCCTGTCGCGTTTGGACTTGGCGCGGCGGCGTATCTTGAGGTGCGGGCCGAACCGGCGCTTTGGGGCCTGACCCTGCTGGCGGGTGTGATTGGGCTTGCGGCATGGGGCGCGAGGCGTTGGAACGCACCCGCGCTGCTCGTGGTGCTGCTGGGCCTGATCGCCTTCGGAGCCGCCGGCGCGTGGGCCGCCAAGGTCCGCAGCGAGCGTGTCGCCGCGCCGGTCATGGACGGCGAACGGATCATGCGCCGCGTCGATGGCTTTGTCGTCGACGTCGTCAGTCCCGGCGCGGGCGGACAGCGAGTGCTGATCGCGCCTGTCCGGATCGCAGGCTTGTCGCCGGAGGATACGCCGCGACGGATCAGAGTGACCATTGGCGAGAACCGGGTTCCGAAGCCGGGCCAGGCGATCGGTCTGCGCGCGATGCTGGGGCCGCCGCCGCCGCCGGCTGCGCCTGGCGCCTACGACTTCGCGCGCGACGCCTGGTTCGATTCCATCGGTGGGGTCGGCTTCGCGATCGGCGATATCGGCGCCGTCGCGCTGGATCAGCCGCCACTGCGCTTGCGCATGGTGATGGCTGTGAACGCCTTTCGCTGGGATCTGGCCCAGCGACTGCTGGCCAGGATGGGGCCGACCAGCGGCGGGATCGGGGCGGCCATGGTGACGGGCCACGAGGCCTGGATCTCCGAGACGCAGACCGAAGCCATGCGGGCCTCAGGTCTGGCTCACATCCTGTCGATCTCGGGTTTGCACATGGCGATCGTCGGCGGGTTCGTCTTTGTCGTGGTCCGGACGGGCGTCGCGGCGTGGCCATGGCTGGCGCTCCGCGCGCCGGGCAAGAAGATCGCTGCCGGCGCCGGACTGGTCGCCGTGCTGGGCTATCTGATTGTATCGGGCGCGCCGCCACCAGCTGAACGGGCCGCTATCACCGCCAGCGTGGCTTTTCTGGCGATTTTGTTCGATCGACGCGCGATAACACTGCACGGCCTAGCGCTGGCGGCGCTCTCAATCCTTCTGCTCAAACCGGAAACGGCGGGGGAACCTGGCTTCCAGATGTCCTTCGCCGCAACCGCCGCCTTGGTGGCTCTGGCTGAGTCCTGGCCAAAGCCGGTGCGGGAATTGTCCACGCCCTGGTGGATTCAGGGCCCTCAGGCGATAGCCGCCTGGCTGGCCGTCAGCATCGCCGTCAGTCTCGTGGCGGGTTTGGCCACCGCGCCGTTCGCCATGCAGCACTTCAATCGGGTGGCGGTCTGGGGGCTGCCCGCAAATCTCGCCGTCTCGCCGCTGTCCTCGTTCGTGATCATGCCCTTTCTGGCCATCGGCACGGTTCTTGAGCCATTCGGCCTGAGCGCGCCGTTTCTGGCGGTGGCGGGCTGGGGCATTGACGTCATGCTGAATGTCGCGGGGCTGTTCTCCAATGCACATGGGGCGCAGCACATCGTCGCCAGCGCCCCGCCGCAGGTCCTGCTCATGGCCTTCCTGGGCCTGATGGTCCTTTGTCTCTGGAGAGGCCGTCTTCGGTGGATCGGCGCGCCCCTGGCGCTCGCCGTAGCCCTGTGGCCAAGACCAACGCCGCCCGACGCCTGGATCGCTGCCGATGGCGCGACGGCCGCCGTGCGCTCGGGCAACGCCGCGGTGCTGCTCCGAACAGACGCGAAACGCTTCGGCGCGGAGCTCTGGGCTCGGCGAAGAGGATTGGAGTCGACGACCTGGAACCTCTACGGTTGCGACCGCTGGATCTGCGCGCCTGGTCGCGGAGCGCCCGTACGACTGTCCCTGGCCTGGTCGCGCAGAACCCCCGACGCCGAGACACTGAGTGGTCTGTGCGTTCTGAGCGACGTCGTGGTGGTGCGGGGTCCTGCGCCTGCGCGCACCCCGCCGCTGTGCGCCGATACGGTGCTGCTGACCGGCGATGATTTCGCGCGCTACGGTGCGGCCGAGCTCTATCGGCGAGCCGATGGCTGGCGAATCGTCTGGGCCCAACCCTTGCGCGGCGTACGGCCCTGGAGCGGGCTGCTGACAGTCCGCGACGCAAGAGGCGATAGAGAACCCTAGTCACACGCCAAGATCGGAAGTTCAGCCATGTCAGACCCATACAGCGCACGCCGGGCCGCGTTTCGCGCACTCCACGCCGATGGCTGCTTTGTGTTGCCCAACCCTTGGGACGCGGGGGGCGCCAGACGGCTGGAGCGGCAGGGCTTCAAGGCGTTGGCCTCGACCAGCGCGGGCATGGCGTGGGCTATGGGCAGGGACGACGGCCAAGTGACGCGCGACGAAGTCATCGCGCATCTCAGAATGCTCTGCGCGGCCACTGAGCTGCCGGTCAATGCGGATTTCGAGAACGGCTTTGGCGAGACGCCTGCCGAGGTCGCAGAGAGCGTCACTCTGGCGATCCAGGCTGGCGTGGCGGGCTTGTCCATTGAGGACTGGTCGGGTTCGGAGCTCTATCCCCTCGCCGTAGCGGTTGACCGTCTCAAGGCCGCCCGCGCCGCGATCGATGCGAGCGGACAGGATGTGCTCCTGGTGGCGCGAACGGAAGGCTACCTTCGGGGCTGTCGTGATCTCCAGCCGACCCTGGAGCGCCTAAGCGCCTACGCCGCCGCCGGCGCAGACTGCCTGTATGCGCCCGCCGTGAGCGATCCGGCCGAGATCAAGGCCGTCGTCGACGCTGTCGCCCCCAAGCCCGTCAATGTGCTGCTCTGGGGACCGGAGATGACAGTGGAAAGCCTGGCCAAGCTTTGCGTCCGTCGCGTCAGCACGGGGGGCGCTTTGGCCGCTGCGGCTTGGGCTGGCTTCGACGCCGCCGCTCAGCGACTGGTAGAGCAAGGGCGGATTTCACCCGACGCCTGAATAACAAGAGGCCCTGATCCCGGCGGGATCAGGGCCTGCTCAATTTTGCGCAGCGATAATCGCAAAGCCGTCAGTGGTAGCGCCGGATCAGGCCGACCAGCTTGCCCTGCACCTCGACCTGATCGGGGCCAAAGATCCGGGTTTCATACTTGGGGTTGGCCGCTTCCAGTGCGATGGATCCGCCTTTCTTGCGCAGGCGCTTGAGCGTGGCTTCCTCGCCCACCAGCGCGACGACGATCTCGCCCGAGGTGGCGGTGTCGCCCTTCTTGATGATCACGTAGTCGCCATCGAGGATGCCGGCCTCGATCATCGAGTCACCCTGGACTTCCAAGACATAGTGCTCACCGCCACCCAGCATCGCTTCCGGCACCGGCAGGCGCTCACGCTCGTGCTGGATGGCGTCGATCGGCGTACCGGCCGCAATCCGGCCAAGGATAGGTAGTTCGCGACTGTCGTTGGCGACGGCGGCAGCACTGGCGGCCGGAGGCGGCGCTCCGCCGCCTTCGAAGACCTGCGGACGGAAAGCGCTGCGTCCCTTGGGAGGGGCTGCGGCCGTCGCCTGCTGAGGGAGCTTCACGACCTCGAGCGCTCGGGCCCGGTGCGCCAGACGGCGGATGAAGCCGCGCTCTTCCAGTGCGGTGATCAGGCGGTGAATGCCGGACTTGGACGCCAGATCGAGGGCTTCCTTCATCTCGTCGAACGACGGCGAGACGCCGGTTTCCTTGATCCGTTCGTGGATGAACATCAGCAGTTCGTGCTGCTTGCGCGTGAGCATGTCGGCCTCGCTGGAGCGCGGAACAAACCGCAAACCTTTCGAATGTTCTCCTGGTGTTCCGTCGCAAAGTCAAGCCGAGCTTTGTTAACGGACGAAAGGTTCGAAAATTCAGCGAGTTAGCCGGCGTCTGAGGCGAAAGCCGCGAAGAATCAAAAGCTTAACGGAACCTTTCAGGGGCGTTTGCGAGCCACGATGATGTCCTGATCCTGGGTCGGTTCGCGTCGCCAGACGCCGAGCGCCTCATTGAGGATTTCAAGTCCCAGACCTTTGTACTGCTCTTGGATCAGCGCGAGGTCATAGCCGATCACCGCCTCGGGCAGGTCGGGCGTGGCGGTCCAGCATCCGTCCAGGGGGTGGATGAAATCAAAGGCGATCCGGCCCCGGCCGGTATTGGCCCTGGCCTCGTCGTCTATGAGATACCAGGAGATGATGCTGATGCCGCCGGGCTTGAGAACGCGCACGATCTCACGGGCGAACTGCGACTGATCAGCGGCGAGCAGGTGCGTGAATACCGAACCCAGCCAGACATAGTCGAAACTGGCGTCGGGGTAGGGGAACACATAGGCGCTCGCCGGCTGGGTTCCGCTCGGATTGTAGCGGTCGCTATGCATATCGGCGTGCAGGAACTCGAACCGCGGGTCGCCGACCGCGATATTGGCGCGGCACCAGTCGATGGCTTCGGCCATGACGTCGAACCCGGCGTAGCGACCGTTGTCGTCGAGATAGTCAACCAGGGGCGCGGCCGCGCGCCCGATGCCGCAACCGACATCGAGAATGGCGTGATGAGGCTTGAGGCCGGCGTCGAGAAAGAGCGCCTTGAACTGCTGCCCGACCCGCACGAAGTCGGCGTCGGCGGCGCCGACCAGGCTCCATAGCGCCTGGGGCGCTTGAATCGTCCCTGGCTCAAGGGGGGTGTCGGAAGTAGGCGCTACGGTCCCCCGAGGCGATGAGCGCAGGCGATTGATTACGGACCGGATCGGGCGGGGCGCGAGAGTCCTCAAGGTGTTCAGCAAGACGCGCATCCGATTCTCCCCGTCAGAACGGCGCCTGCCTTATAGACCAGTGGGTCGCGTCATGCGTCCGGCGTTGGGCCTAGATCATCGAACCGCGTGGCCATCTCGGGGAACTTGGGCGTGCAGCTTTGATAGAAGCTGGCGATGCGGCGCATGTCCGCAGCGTAGTCGCCCGTGGGGTAGATCGCGGGGCCCAGGGTCACAAGCTTGCGCCGGTAGTCCATCATGCCCAGCACCATCGGCACCTTGGCGCCCATGGCGATGTGGTAGAAGCCCGTCTTCCACTGCCGCGCCTTGCCACGCGTGCCCTCTGGCGCGATCGTCAGCATGAAGGTGTCGCGCCGGCCGAACTCCTCGACCATGGCCTTGACCATGTCCTTGGAACGCTCGCGATCCAGCGGGATGCCGCCCAGATCACGCATCATCTGGTCGAACGGCGCCTTGAACAGCGACGCCTTGCCGATGAAGCTGAGATCAAGGCCCAGGGCGTCGGCGGCGCCGACGAAATAGACGAAGTCCCAGTTGCTGGTATGGGGCGCGGCGATCACCACGAACTTCCGCGTTTCGGGCGGCGCGCCTTCGATCTTCCAGCCCTGCAGCTTGAAGTTCGTGGCCAGGGCCCATTTCACGACTCGTGCGAGCCAGTTCATGCACGTTTCCTCATCCGCGTTCTCGGCGCGGCGACGGTTGAAGGATGGGACTGTTTCGCCTCAAGGCGCCAGCGTCAGGAAAGCCCGTTTTGGGTTTAACCGATCAGGGCGCGCGTGGCGCTCGTCACGTCCGCGTGCCGCATCAGGCTTTCGCCGACCAGCATAGCCTTGGCGCCGGTGGCTTCCATGCGGACGACATCGTCATGGGTGAAGATGCCGCTTTCGGTGACCAGCAGGGCGTCGCGCGGGGCCTGGGCCGACAGGCGCTCGGTCACCGCCAGATCGACGACAAAGCTCTTGAGATCACGGTTGTTGATGCCGACCAGATCCGAGCCCAAGGCGCCGGCGCGCGCCATTTCGGCCTCATCGTGCACCTCGACGAGGGCGTCCATACCCAGCCGGCGCGCTTCTGAAATCAGCTCTGCGGCGAGAACGTCGTCGATCATCGCCAGGATCACCAGGATCGCGTCGGCCCCCAGGGCGCGGCTTTCGGCCACTTGCCAGGGATCGACCAGGAAATCCTTGCGGATGCAGGGCAGGGCCACCGCCGCCCGGGCGGCGACGAGGTAGTCATCCGCGCCCTGGAAACTCGGTCCATCGGTCAGCACGGAGAGGCAGGCCGCGCCGCCGGCTTCATAGGCTTTCGCCAGGACCGGCGGATCGAAATCCTCGCGGATCAGGCCCTTGGACGGCGAGGCCTTCTTGATCTCGGCGATCAGGGAGAGGCGGCCGGGCGCATGCTTCGCCTCAAGAGCGGCCTTGAAGCCGCGCGGCGCCGAAGCGGCCTTGGCGGCGGCGTCGATCTCGGCTTGAGACCGCTCGGCTTTTCGCGCCGCCACGTCCTCGCGCTTGTAGGCGGCGATCTTGGCCAGGATGTCGGTCACGCAGGAACTTCCGTGTTGGTGGCGGCCACGAGGCCGGCGAGGGCGGCCTTGGCGCGGCCGCTGTCGATGGCTTCGGCCGCCATAGCCACGCCCTGGACCAGGGTCTCGACCTTGTCGGCGACCAGGAAGGCGGCGGCGGCGTTGAGGAGCACGATGTCGCGGTAGGGGCCGGTCTCGCCGTCCAACAGGCGCGTCAGGGCCGCGGCGTTGAAGGCTGGATCGCCGCCGGTTAGGTCCGCTAGCGCGGCGCGCGGCAGGCCAACGGCTTCCGGGGTGATCTTGAACAGGCGAACGACGCCGTCGCGCCATTCGGCCACCTCGGTCTCGCCTGTGGTCGTCAGCTCGTCCATACCCGAGCCATGCACCGACCAGGCCCGCTCGGCCCCAAGAGCCCCCAGGGCCTTGGCGATCGGCTCGACAAAGCGCGGCGCCGAGACCCCGACCACCTGCCGCTTGGCGCCGGCTGGATTGGTCAACGGCCCCAGCAGGTTGAAGATCGTGCGGAAACCCAGCTGCTGGCGGATCGGCGAGACATGCTTCATCGCGCCATGGTGGGCCTGGGCGAACAGGAAGCAGATGCCAGCCTCGTCCAGCGCCTTGCGCTGCTGCTCGCGCGTTGCGTCAATATTGACGCCGAGCGCGGTCAGAACATCGGCGGTGCCGGACTTCGACGTGATGGCGCGGTTGCCGTGCTTGGCGACCTTCAGGCCGCCGCCTGCGGCCACAAAGCCGACGGCCGTGGAGATGTTCAGCGTATGGAGACCATCGCCGCCGGTGCCGCAGACGTCGATGACCTCGTGCGGATGCTCCAGCGGGATGGCGGCGCGACGCATGGCGCGCGCGCAGGCGGCGATCTCGCCCACCGTCTCGCCGCGCAGGCGGATCGCTGTGACGGCGGCCGCCACCTGGGCCGGGGTCGGCTCGCCGCGCAGGCAGGCGGCGAAGAACAGCTCGGCGTCGCTGTCGTCGAGGGTCTGACCGTCGGCGAGCTTCGCCAGCAGCGGCTTGAAGGCGTCGGACATCGCAGTGCCTAGACCCAGATCGCCGCGTCGCGCTTGACGCCGGCCAGATCCATGAAGTTGGCCAGCATCTGGTGGCCGCCCTCGGTGGCGATCGACTCGGGGTGGAACTGGACGCCGAAGATCGGGCGCGTCTTGTGCTGCACGCCCATGATCTCGCCGTCATCGGTCCAGGCGGTCACCTCCAGGTCGGCCGGCAGGTCTTCGCGGCGGACGGCCAGGCTGTGATAGCGCGTAGCGGTGAACGGGTTGGGCAGACTCTTGAAGATGCCCTTGTCGTTGTGGCGCACCTTGCTGACCTTGCCGTGCATCACGGCCTTGGCCCGGATCACTTCGCCGCCAAACGCCTGACCGATCGCCTGGTGGCCGAGGCACACGCCCAGGATCGGCAGGTCGGCCGGTGCGGCCTCGAGCAGCGGCAGGCAGATGCCGGCCTGATCCGGTGCCTTAGGTCCTGGGGATAGCAGCACGGCGGCCGGCTTCAGACCCAGCGCCTCGGTCACGCTGAGCGCGTCGTTGCGGTAGACGGCCGTGTCGGCTCCCAGCTCGTTCAGATAGTGAACGAGGTTGTAGGTGAAGCTGTCGTAGTTATCGATGACGAGGATCATGACGCCGCCTTTCGGAGGTCGGTTCTAGAGCGTGACGCCGAAAGTGGGAACCGGTTTCGGCGCGAGTCACGCTCTAAGCATTTGATCTAGAGCCTCGTTATCGCGTCAAAGCGATACCGTTTTGACGCGCGAGGCTGTAGCGCGAGGCGGGCGGATGTGTAGCGCCATTTTCGCCTGCGGCCTTCAGTAACGGTTACAGCGGTCGCGGAGTTGAGCATGATAAGCCCATGGACCCGCGTGATTCCGCCTTGGACCCCGTCGCCGTCGCCTATGTCCGCGCTCTGCTGCGGCCCAAGCAACGCACCCAGAAGATGGGCCCGGTGCTGGCGGCTGCGGCCTTCGCCGCGTTCTGTGCGCTGAGCTTCGCCACGGTGATGGTGCTGGCGCCGCCGGCGGTGACGCAACACCTTCCCGACGATCGGCTAGGCGGTCCTTAGCGGAAAAAAGCAGCCTTCAGGCTCAGCTGAATCGCCAGGCCTCTTCGGCCGCGCGCTTCAGGGCGCGGGACTTGTGCAGGGTCTCGTCGTACTCGGCGTCCGGATCACTGTCGGCGACGATGCCGCCGCCGGCCTGGACGTACATCATGCCGTCCTTCACCAGAGCGGTACGCAGCACGATGCAGGTGTCGACCGCGCCGTCGGCGCCGAAATAGCCGACCGCGCCAGCATAGCTGATGCCGCGCTTCTCGACCTCGAGCTCGTCGATAATCTCCATGGCGCGAACCTTGGGCGCACCCGACAGCGTGCCGGCGGGCAGGGCGGCCATCAGGACATCGACCGGATCGACGCCCTCGGGCGCAGTTCCTTCGACGTTCGAGACGATGTGCATCACGTGGCTGTAGCGCTCGATCGTGAAGCTCTCGGTCACGCGCACGTTCGGGCCCTTCGGGCGGGCCTGTTCCGGCGGTGCGTTGCGGCCGTGATGGTTCAGCATAGCCACGCGGCCGACGTCATTGCGGCCCAGATCCAGCAGCATCAGATGCTCGGCGCGCTCCTTGGGATCGGCCAGCAGCTCTGCTTCCAGCGCGGCGTCTTCCTCGGGCGTCGCGCCGCGCGGGCGCGTGCCGGCGATCGGCCGGATGGTGATCTTGCCGTCGCGCAGGCGAACCAGAATCTCGGGGCTGGAGCCGACCAGATTGAAGCCGTCCAGGTTCAGGAAGAACAGGAAGGGCGAGGGATTGGTCCGGCGCAGCGAGCGATAAAGGGCGAACGGCGGCAGGTCGAAGGGCGCACGGAAGCGGTGGCTGGCCACGACCTGGAAGATGTCGCCGGCGGCGATGTAGTCCTTGGCCTTGGCGACGACCTCGGCGTAGTCGGCGCGGCTGACCGGCGTGGTGAAGTCCATCGGCCCGCGTGGCGGGCGGGGCGCGTCGTGGGCGAGGGGGCGGTGCAGGTCGGCCACCACCGCTTCGATCCGCGCGCGGGCGGCGTCGTGAGCCGCCTTGGCCGATACGCCGATCTGGGGACGTACGGTGGTCGTCAGGATGATCTCCTGCGCGATGGCGTCGAACACCGCCACGATCGACGGGCGGGTCATGATGCCGTCAGGCAGGTTCAAGGCGTCCGGATTGACGTCCGGAAGGCGCTCGACCAAGCGCACCAGATCGTAGCCCAAGGCGCCGAACACGCCGGCGGCCATCGGCGGCAAGCCCTTGGGCAACTCCATGCGTGAGCGCGCCACCAGATCGCGCAGACTGTCCAGCGCGCCGCCGGGCTGAGGCGTAAACCGGCCGGCGGCGATGTCGTCGCCCTCGGCGATCTCGGCCTGGTCGCCGCGACAGCGCCAGACCAGATCCGGATTCATCGTGACGATCGAATAGCGGCCGCGCCAGGCTCCGCCCTCGACGCTTTCGAACAGGAAGCTGTAGGGCCGCGCCTGGGCGATCTTCAGATAGGCCGAAACCGGCGTCTCCAGATCGTCGATCAGGCGGGTCCAGACGACTTGCTGCCGCCCGGAGTCATAGGCTTCCGAGAAGGCGTCGAACGCGGGCTCCAAACTCATTACTCGGCTTTCTTTCCAGCCTTGGCGGCCTCGGCCTTGGCCAGGGCGTCGGTGTCGACGCCGATGGCTTGGCGGGCCAGGGTCAGGTTGCTCTTGGCCTTCATCTGGGTGCGGGCGACGACGCGCGTGGCCTCGGCCAGGTCGCGCATCAGGCCGTTGGCGGCCTGACCTTGGGCCAGAACAGCGATCTGGGCGACATTGGCGGTCGGCGCGGCGCGGACGGCGTCCAGCTTGGCGACGACATACGCCTGGCCCTGCTGGCCGGCGCGCGCGGTGAACACAGCGCCCGGCTTGGCCGTGAAGGCTGCGCCCAGGAACTCCTGCCCCAGCGCCACGTGCTGTTGAGCGTTCTGGCGGGTCAGGCCGCCGGGGATCTTCTGCACATTCGACTGAGCCGCGGTGGCGACCGCTTCCAGGCTCTCGCCCTTCTTGACACGTGCGGCCAGCTCATCGGCCTTGGCCTTCATCCGCTTGGCCATCTCCTGACCAAACCAGACGGCCGTCAGTTGCGGCTTGACCTCGGCCAGCGGCGGCAGGGCCGCAGGCACGATCCGCTCGACCTTGACGGCGTAGTATTCGCCCTTGCCGGCCTCGACCAGCTCGCTCTCGCCGCCTTGCGACAGATCGAACGCGGTCTTGATAATGTCCGGCGTCAGGCCCGCGAAGGGCTGGCCCATCTGGTCGGTTCCCTGCGCCGTCACCGGGGCGGTCGTGATGACCAGCGCGCCGGCCTTGCTGGCCGCCGAGATGAGATCAGCGCCTGCGTCACGCGCATCCTGGTAGGTCTGGGTCTGCTCATAAGCCTTGGCCTGAGCCGTCTGGCTCCGGACCTCGGCTTCGATCTGGGGGCGGACGCTGTCCAGCGTCGCGACGGCGCCGGGCGTGATCTTGGTGACCTTGACGACTGCGACGCCCAGGTCGCCGGTGATCGGGCCGCTGACCTGGCCAGCCTGCAGGGCGAAGGCGGCGTCGGCGACCTTGCGATCGGGAACGGCGCTCTTGGGCTTGTCGGTCAGGACCAGCGGCGTCTTGCCGTAGGCCTTGGCGACGGCTGCGGGGTCCTCGCCCTTGCCGAGACGCTGGGAGATCACTGCGGCCGCCTTGGCGTCGGGCGCGGCGATCTGAACGATCGTGCGGGTCTCCGGCCTGGCCAGGCTATCCTTCCGGAAGTCGAAGGCCTTCTGGACATCGGCGGGATTGATCGTCACCGACGGCTCCAGCGCAGCGGCGCTGACCCGCATGATCGACAGAACCCGGGTCTCAGGGCGGGTCAGCCGATCGGCGTTTTCCTTCATGAACGCCGTCAACTGCGCATCAGTCGGCGGGTTCGGTCGCTGAACCGTCGAGGGGTTGACGACGAAGGCCGAGACCTCACGCGCCTCCAGCAGGTAGGCGCCCTGAAGCGCCGCATAGATGCGGGGCGCTTTCAGGCCGTCGGCGATCGCCGAGAAGAAGTGGGTCTGGGCGATCTCATCGCGCAACGAGGCTTCATAGGTCTCCGGCGTGAGGCCGTTCTGCTGCATCAGCGCCGCATAGGCGCGAGAATCGAACTTGCCGGTGATCGGGTCGAAAGGACGGGTCGTCGGCGGCAGTTGGCTCATCTGCTCGTGAACCGTGTCGGCGACCAGCTTGTCGGACGGGGCGACCCCCATCTTGTGAAGGGCGGCGGCCAGCGATTCTTGCAGCACCAGTTCCTGGACGATCTGACGATCGACGCCCTGCTCGACCGCCTGATCGGGGGTCAGGGTCGTGCCGTTCTGCTGCTCCATCGCCTTGCGATAGTTGTCAAAGCGCTGCTTGAAATCGATCGCGCTCATGCTGCGCGAACCGGCGCTGATCACGCCCGATCCCTGCGGGCCCTTGAACACGTCGCTAATGCCGAAGATGGCGAAACTGACAATCAGCAAGCCAAACAGCACCACCGCGAAGGGCGATTTGGCGAACTTGCGGAAACCGGCGAGCATGAGCGCGAAAACCTTCCAGACAGACCGCTGCGTACAGGGACGCGACGGTCGAGAGCAGCGGGTATAGTAGAGCCGAAGGCGAGGGGGCAAGCGGCGTGGGCTTGACTTCCCAAGGGAGCGTGACCCCAAGAAGGCGCTCATGACCCTTTCGAGCACAACGCCCCGGCCTCTGATCGCCGGAAACTGGAAGATGAACGGCCTTTCGGTCGCCCTCGACGAGGCCCGAGCCGTCGCCGCCGCCCTGGAGGCGAAACCTCCGGCCGCCCGCGTCGCGATCTTCCCGCCCGCCACCCTTTTGCATCGTCTGAGCCAGGCGGTGGAAGGGGGCCATCTCCTCACCGGCGGTCAGGATTGCCATGGCAAGTCGAACGGCGCGCACACGGGCGATGTCTCCGCCGAGATGATCGCGGACGCAGGCGGATCGCTGGTGATCTGCGGCCACTCCGAGCGGCGCACTGACCACGGTGAAACCTCCGCCCAGGTGGCCGGAAAGGCTGAAGCCGCCGCCCTGGCGGGTCTGGAGCCGATCGTCTGCGTCGGCGAGACCTTGGAGACGCGTGAAGCGGGCCTGGCGGTGAGCTTTGTCGTCAGCCAGGTGCGTGACTCGCTGCCAACCTCGCTGGCCGGCAAGGCGTTCAGCGTGGCCTATGAGCCTCTGTGGGCGATCGGCACGGGCCGAACGGCCTCGGTCGACAACATCGTCGAGATGCACGCGGCCATCCGCGCCGAGCTGGTCTCCCGGTTTGGCGAGCAGGGCCGGACCGTCCTGATCCTCTATGGTGGCTCCGTGAAGCCTGAAAACGCCAGCGAGATCCTCGCCGCGCCCGAGGTTGGTGGCGCGCTGGTCGGCGGCGCTTCGCTGAAGGCCAAGGACTTCCTGGCGATCATCCAGGCGCTTTAAGCTTGAAGAACCTTCCACGGACGGGCCGGGCAAGCGCACGGTCCGTCCCAGAATCCTTGACATCGCGGCGCCCACGTGCGCCTTACCGCGCCTTGCAAATCAGCGCGTATTCAAGACTTTCATGACCACCATGCACGCCTATCGCACCCATAACTGCGGCGCCCTGCGCGCTTCCGACACCGGCGCGGCCGTGCGTCTGTCCGGCTGGATCCACCGCAAGCGCGACCATGGCGGGCTGGTCTTCATCGACCTGCGCGACCACTACGGTCTGACGCAGCTGGTGCTGCACCCCGAAACGCCCGGTTTCAACGTGGTCGAGCGCCTGCGCGCCGAGAGCGTGATCCGCGTTGACGGCGAAGTGATCGCCCGTGACGCCAGCGTGGTGAACCCCAACCTGCCGACCGGCGAGATCGAGATCCGTGTCTCGGCCGTCGAGGTGCTGTCCGAGGCCGCCGAGCTGCCGCTGCCGGTCTTCGGCGAGCCGGACTATCCCGAAGAGATCCGCCTCAAGCACCGCTATCTCGACCTGCGTCGCGAGACCCTGCACAAGAACATCGTCCTGCGCTCGCGCGTGATCCAGTCGATCCGCAACCGTATGTTCGCCCAGGGCTTCAACGAGTTCCAGACGCCGATCCTGACCGCCAGCTCGCCGGAAGGCGCACGCGACTTCCTGGTGCCCTCGCGTCTGCATCCCGAAAAGTTCTACGCGCTGCCGCAGGCGCCTCAGCAGTTCAAGCAGCTGCTGATGGTTTCGGGTTTTGACCGCTACTTCCAGATCGCACCCTGCTTCCGCGACGAAGACCTGCGCGCCGACCGTAGCCTGGAGTTCTACCAGCTCGACGTCGAGATGAGCTTCGTCACCCAGGAAGACGTCTTCGCGGCGATCGAGCCCGTCATGCATGGCGTGTTCGAGGAGTTCTCGAACGGCAAGCCGGTGTCGCCGATCGACGGCACGCACACCTTCACCAACGACTTTGGCCAATCGTTCGAGCACAAGGGCTTCGAGCGCCTGACCTACGCCCAGTCGATGGCCTGGTACGGCAGCGACAAGCCGGACCTGCGCAACCCGATCAAGATGGCGAACGTCTCGGAGCACTTCCGTGACGGCGGCTTTGGCCTGTTCGCCAAGATCCTGGGCGCCGACGCCAAGAACCAGGTGTGGGCCATCCCGGCCCCGACCGGTGGTTCGCGCGCGTTCTGCGACCGCATGAACAGCTGGGCTCAGGGCGAAGGCCAGCCGGGTCTGGGTTACGTGTTCTGGTCGGAAGACCAGGGCGGCTGGGGCGGCCCGATCGCCAAGAACCTGGGTGAGCCGACGCAAGCGCTGATGGAGTCGCTGGGCCTGGGCGCCGGCGACGCCGCCTTCTTCGTGGCCGGCGACCCGGCCGTGTTCGCCAAGTTCGCGGGCCTGGCCCGCACGCGCGTCGGCACGGAACTGAAACTGGTCGACGAAAACCAGTTCAAGTTCTGCTGGATCGTCGACTTCCCGATGTTCGAGTGGAACGAGGAAGAGAAGAAGGTCGACTTCTCGCACAACCCGTTCTCGATGCCGCAGGGCGGTCTGGAAGCCCTGGAGACCCAGGATCCGCTGACCATCCGCGCCTATCAGTACGACATCGTCTGCAACGGCTACGAGCTGTGCTCGGGCGCGATCCGGAATCACAAGCCCGAGATCATGCTGAAAGCCTTCGCCACCGCCGGCTACGGCCCCGAAGTGGTCGAGGAGCAGTTCGGCGGCATGCTGAACGCCTTCCGCTACGGCGCACCGCCGCATGGTGGTCTGGCGCCGGGCATCGACCGTATCGTCATGTTGCTGGCCGATCAGGTCGCCATCCGCGAAGTCATCGCCTTCCCGCTGAACCAGCAGGGCCAGGACCTCCTGATGAACGCCCCGGCCAACGTGCTCGACAAGCAGTTGAAGGAACTGCACATCCGGACCGCGCCGCCGATCAAGGTGTAGGCGGGGTTCCGACCCTCCACGAAAAAGCCCTCCGGTCTTGCGATCGGAGGGTTTTTTCTTTGGCTTACTAGCGACCTTACTTGGGGCCTTTGGGGGCCTTCGGCGGGGCGGGGGGCGCAGGCGGCTTTGGCACCGCGCGCAGGAGCATGAAGTGCTGGCTGCTCCGCAGGCCGTTGCAGGGGCGGACGCTGAGCCCCGAAGGCAGTCGCGTGCCGCCATCGCCGCAGGCCTCGTCCAGCTGTTCCTGTTCCAGCCCCCGGGCGCTCGACAGATCAGCGCCGCTGAGATTGACCATGGTCAGGTCTGCGTTCCGGAAGTCCGCGCTGTTGAAGATGCCGCCGCGCAGATTCGAGCCGGTCATGTCGGCGTTGTGGAACCGCGCGCCGTCGAAGCGCGCGCCTTGGAAGTTGGCGTGGTTGATGTCGGCGTTCGAGAAGTCGGCGTCGCGGGCGTTGGCGCCCGACAGGTCGGCGGCGATCAGTTCAGCGTTGGCGAAACGCGCTTTCTGCAGGTTGGCGCCGACCATGGTGGCGGCGTGCAACTCTGCCGAAGACAGGTCGACGCGAACCAGCGTGGCCTGGGTGAAGTTGGCGCGGCTGCTCTCGATGCCGGACATCCGCGCGTCGGTGAAGTTGGCGCGGGTGAAGTTGGCGCCGCGCATCTCGGCGCCGCGCAGGTCGGCGCGGCTCAGATCGGCCCATCCGAAATCCGAGCCATAAAACATCGCGCCGCGCAGGTCCGCGCCGATCAGAACGGCCTTGGCGAAGTTGGCGCCGGTGAACTTGGCGTTCATAAGCTTGCGGCCCGCCAGGTCGCAATTGGCGCACATCCCGCCGAAGGACGTCAGCTTGGCGACGTCCTTGTCTTCGGCCCAAGCGTGCGCCTGGCCCGTCATGGCCAACAGGCTCAGCGTCAAGGCGGCGATGGAAACGCCCAAGCGGGACATCGACTACTCCGTTCAGTCCATACGCGACTGTGTGAGTTACGGTTTGGACCGACGGAGGGCCAGAGACCACTTAAATTGCGGTAATGACGGGGATTTAACGGCAGCGCGGAATGGAAAGTCCGCGGGGCAACAACGTGGAGTCATCGCCGCACGCCAGGCTCAACTGGCTCTGCTTCAGACCCGTCGCGCGATCCATCTCCGCGCCTGAGAAGTTGACGCCGGAGAGTCGCGCGCCGGCAAAATTCGCGCCTTGCAGATAGGCCCCGACGAAGCTGGCGTTGGTCAGGTCGGCTCGCGCGAAGCTGGCTCCGGTCATGACCGCGCCGTAGGCGTTGACGTCCCGAAGATCGCCACCGGCGAAGCGGGTCCGGTTCATGACCGCCGTCGACAGGTCCGCCTGTCGAAGACGCGCGCCGGCCAGGTTCTTGCCCTTCAGGGTCAGGTTGGAGAGATCGGCCTGGAACAGGTTGCAGCGTGGGCAGTTCGCGCCGTTGCGCACGGCGGCGATCTGGCCGGCGTTCTGGGCGCTGACGGGCGTCGCGGCGGACAACGCCACGCCAAGGGCGGCGGCGAGCAGGGCGATCGGTTTCATTCTGGCGCACGTCCTGAGCGGAAAAGCAGGTCTTACCCTTACCTAGCAAGCTTAACGCCAGGCGAACGCCGTCAGGTGGACGCTACGGGGCCAGGGCGCTCGGACTGAGCGCCGCAGGTGTCGCAGACTGTCATTCCGCCTCTCCGCACCAAAGACAGATCGCCGCAAGCCGGGCACATCTCGCCGTCGGCGCCGGGGCGGGCGGCGCCTTCCACGCGACGGTGGCCAAAGCTGGCGAAGACCAGATTGTCCGGCGTGGCGCCCCGTGAAAAGCCCTTGGAAATGAAGCGGCTAGCCGGAACTGGATCGGCGTCGTCGTCCAGCAGGTCGTCTTCCGCAAGGCGCTTGCCCGCGCCGAGCCCATCGGCGTTGAACTCGCCGGGGTCGCCGTTGGCGAGGTCGTCTCGGCCAAGGTACGAGACGCCCAGTTCTCGGAAAATGTAATCCAGGATGGAGGTCGCGGACTTGATTGAGTCATTGCCCGTGACCGGACCCGCCGGCTCGAACTTGGTGTAGACGAAGGCGTCGACGAACTCGTCCAGCGGCACGCCGTGCTGCAGACCCAGCGAGACGGCGATGGCGAAATTGTTCATCAGGCTTCGGAAGGCCGCGCCTTCCTTGTGCATGTCGATGAACAGTTCGCCCAGCTCGCCATCCTCATACTCGCCGGTATGCAGGTAGACCTTGTGGCCTCCTACGGCCGCCTTCTGAATGTAGCCTTTGCGGCGATCGGGCAGGCGGCGGCGAGAGCGGTCGCGCTCGACGATCCGCTCGACGACGCGCTCGGTCACCACTGGTTCCCGCGCCGGAGCGGGGCGGGGCGCTTCGGCCACCGGCTCCTCGGGCAGATCGAGCTTGAAGTCGTACGGCGTGGGCGCGCGCTGCAGGCGCAGGGCGCGAACGCCGGCCCTGGCCGCCGCAGCTTGCGCGCGCACGGCGTCGGCCGGGCGCGCGTCATGCGGAATCGAGACCATTACGGCCGTCGGCAGGCAAGCGAAGCTTTCCACCGCCGCCAGCATCGCCAGGCGGTCATTGAACGAGGGAGCCTCCACGGACCGGAAAGCTTCGCGAAGATCAGGGTTCAGGGCTTCGCAATCGCCCAGCGTGCCTGCGCCCAGCGCATGGCGCTCGGCGGCCGCGATTTCCGCCGCCGAGAAGTCGGCGAAGGCCAGGGTGTCGAAGTCGCGACGCGCGACATCTTCGGCGGACGCGCCCAGGACATCGCGAAGGAAGCCTGCGCCGACAATCGCCGGGGCGAAGGCCGCCCGCACGCCCTGATGTTCGCGCAGGGCGTTTTCGGCCTTCTCGATCTCGTGAGCGGTGAAGCCGCGCGCCTGCAGCATGGCGTGATCGATCGCGGGGCTCTCGGCCAGCGATCCGTGGCCCAGCGCATGCCGCCGGGCTGCATCGAGATCGACGCCCTCCGATGACAGCGCCTCGAAAGCGGCGGCGCTGAAGCTCGGCATCAGGAAGCCGTCTGCGGTTTGTGACACAGACACCGGCGCAATGGCGCCTGCCGCGCCGACGGGCGCGCCGCCCAGGCGCAAGGTCGCCTCGAGGTCCGTGAACGGTCCCACCAAGCCGGCCGAACGCAGGCCGTGCTTGCGGGCCAGCGCGTGGGCCGTCGCCAGCGCCGCGGCGGCTTCGGTGGCGAGCGCCGAGCGCAGGGCGGCGGCGCGGACCCGGCGTTCGGCCAGGGTCTTCAGCACGCCTTGGCGATCCTGATCAAAGACGGGGTCTTGGCCCAGTACGGCTGCGGCCTCGGCGCTGGCGGACAGCGCCGCGCCGACGGCGAGAGCCCACAAGGCGGCCGCGCCGTCGCGACCTTCGATACTGGTCTGGGCGTAGCCTTGGCTGAGCAGGCAATCGCCCACGCCCGCGAGCGAAAGGCGCGCGGGGCGCTCGCCCCGGTCCAGCTCCAGGGCCGTGGCCCACAGATGACAGACGAAAGTGAAGCGCTCGATGTCGAACCCTTCGGCGTCCAGGAAGGCGCTGGCGTCGATCGCCGCGCCGATCGCTGCGCCGCGCGACAGGGCTTCGGCGTCGGTCGGCGACAGGGCCAGGGTCAGGGCGCTGGTTTCCCAACCGACCTGGGCGGCCAGGGTCGCGGCCTCGTCGCCGGCGGCGACCGCTTGGCGGGTTGCGGCGGCGACAAGGGGCAGCTCATCATCGACGGCGAGCGCGGTCAGCGGCGCACGGGGCTGGTCGGCCAAGGCGATGGCGTCCAGGATGGTTTGGTCGTCCGCGCCCAGTTCACGCGCCTTGCGCGCGGCCCGGGCCAGGGCCGGGTTCTTGCGAACATCGCTGCAGGCGCGGCTATCGCCCGAGCAGCGACGCACCGCGTCTGCGACCTGGTCGAGCGCGGTGTTCAAACGCGCAGCGGCTTGAGCCGCCAGGAGGCGCGCTCGGCGTTGCCCCAGGATGTCCCGCGCCTGGCTCTGGAATTCGAACTCGGTGATGTCGGGCAGCAGCCGCAGACCCCTCTGGCCGGAGGTCGGGGTCGCTATCCCTGTGAGCATCGTGGTCAGCAGCGCCTCGCGGAAGGCGTCGGCGTCCGCCTTGTCGCCAAACAGGCCGCGCGAGAGGCCCAGTTGCGCCACGCGCGCAGCGTAACGCGCGGGACCGCCGCCGAGCGGAGCCTTGGGTTCGACCTCGCCGCCCCAATCGAGCCAGGCTTCGACGCGGGCGTCCGACCATGATGACGGCGCCGAAATGACCTGAACGCTGTCGGCCCGTTCCAGGTCGCGCCATTCCATCGCGGGGACGAGGCCTGCGGCTTTGGCGGAGGGGCGCATGGGCGTTTCCAGGTCCGAGATGCCAGCGTGAGTGCTTACCAAATCCCTAACGTGTGATTCCGCGCGGCCGGGATGGGCGTAAGGTCGCACCGCAGGTTAGAACCTTGGTCACTGCCCCTCAATAGATGTTGCGGGTGGAGGGGCGCTAATCCACAAGATGTTGAAGTGCGCCGCGACCGGCGCGCGGCTGGACGGTGAGGGCGCGGGGCGCTATGGTCCGCCCGCTTCGCCGCGCTTGTCGCGGTCGAGCAAAGCCTTGCAGATTCAGGTGCGAACGTAGTGCTGAAAGCGATCTTCACGTGGTGGAACGGCGCGACCCTCGGGCAGCGTTTCCACATTGGCCGCCGCGGCGTCTTCGTGGGTCAGGACGACTACGGCAACCGCTATTTCGAGGCGCGCGACAACAGCGACAGCTACGACCGTCACAAGCGTCGTTGGGTGATCTACAACGGCTATGCCGAAGCCTCGAAGGTCCCTGCGGAGTGGAGCGGTTGGCTGCACTACACGCTGGACGAGCCGCCGACCCGCGCGCCGCTGAAGCGTCGCGAATGGGAGAAGGACACGCTCCCGAACCTGACCGGCACCGTGCACGCCTGGCGTCCCCAGGGTTCGCTGACCCGCGGCGGCGAGCGCCCGGCGGCGACGAGTGACTATCAAGCCTGGTCGCCGGAATAGGGGCATGGCCCGCCGGGCGTCCCTGATCGCGGCAGTGAGCGTCCTGTCCGGCTTGGCCGTGGCAGGTATCGCTGTCGCGCGTCAGGCAGGAACGCCTCAGGCTCAGACTCCGGCCAGCGCGCCCGCCGCGACCCCAGCGCCGGTGGCGCCCGCTCCGCGACCTGCACCGCCGACGCCGGTCGGAGAACTACGGCCCGCCCAGCCCGTTCAGGTCGCGCCCGCCACGGCGAACCCTAATCCGCCCGCGTCACCCGCGCCGGGAGCCGCCACCCAGGTCAAACCGCCGGCGGCGACCAAGCCCGCCGAGCCCGCCAAGCGGGCGCGCTATTCGGTGGCCATCTTGCAGGCGCTGGACAAGGTCACGACCGAAACCATGCGGTTCGAGGTCCCGATCGGTCAGCCGATCCGGTACAAGACCCTGATCTTCACCGTGCGGGCTTGCGAAACCGCCGCCGCCGACGAGGTCGCGCCGGAGTCGGCGGCCTATGTGGTGGTCGACACCCAGCCCAAGGCCCAGGCCGGCCGCGCCGCGCCTCCGGGACGCCAGATCTACAAGGGTTGGATGTACGCCAGCTCGCCGGGCCTGAACCCGCTGCAACACCCGGTCTATGACGCCTGGCTGATCGCCTGCAAGCAGTCGATCCCCGTCGCGCCGCCCGCCAAGCCGTAGAAGTCGCCCGGCGTCGCCAGGGCCTTGGATAGCCGGCGGCGGTAGTCCGCGCGGCTGATCTCCGTGACGCCGAACTGCGCCAGATGCTCGGTGAGAAACTGGGTGTCCAGCAACTCGTACCCGCCCGCGATCAAGCGCGCGACGAGATGCACCAGCGCCACCTTGCTGGCGTCGCGCGCGGTCGAGAACATGCTCTCACCAAAGAACGCCCCGCCCAGCGACACGCCGTAGAGTCCGCCGACAAGCTCATCGTCCAGCCACGTCTCGACGCTGTGGGCGAGCCCGCGGGCGTAGAGCTGGCCATAGAGCCGCTGGATCGGATGGTTGATCCAGGTGTCAAGCCGTCCGGGCCGCGAGGCGGCGCAGTGCTCGATCACCGCGTCGAAGGCGGTGTCGACGCGAACCTCGTACGGTCCATTGCGAACCGTGCGGGCCAGGCGCTTGGGAATATGGAAAGTCCCGAGCGGCAGCACACCGCGCCGCTCGGGATCGATCAGAAAGAGGCTCTCGTCCTCTCGTGCGTCGGCCATCGGAAAGACGCCGCGCGCATAGCAGGCGATCAGGTCGTCGACCGTGAAGGCGTCTTCCATCGCCGGCCCCGGATCAGGCTTCTTGAGCTTTGATCCAGCGTTCCAGCCAGTGGATGTTGTAGTCGCCGGCCAGGATGTCGGGCTGCACCAGGAGGTCCTGGAACAGCGGGATCGTGGTTTCGACGCCGCCGACCACCATCTCGCCCAGGCAACGCTTCAGGCGGGCGATGCATTCGGCGCGGTCACGGCCGTGCACGATCAGCTTGCCGATCAGGCTGTCGTAGTACGGCGGGATCGCGTAGCCGGTGTAGATCGCCGAATCCAGGCGAACACCCAGGCCGCCAGGCGCGTGGAAGTCGGTAATCACGCCCGGCGAGGGCGTGAAGGTCCGCGCGTTCTCGGCGTTGATCCGGCACTCGATGGCGTGGCCTTCGAAGACGACGTCGTCCTGGGTGAACGACAGCGGCAGGCCGGCGGCGATGCGGATCTGCTCGCGCACCAGGTCGATGCCGGTGATGGCTTCGGTGACCGGGTGTTCGACCTGCAGGCGGGTGTTCATCTCGATGAAGAAGAACTCGTCGTTTTCCCACAGGAACTCGATGGTCCCAACGCCGAGATAGCCGATGGCCTTGACGGCATCGACGACGATCTTGCCGATCTTGGCCCGACCTTCGGCGGATAGGGCGGGCGAGGGGGCTTCCTCCAGCACCTTCTGGTGACGGCGCTGCAACGAGCAGTCGCGTTCGCCCAGGTGCACGACGTTGCCGTGGCTGTCGGCGATGACCTGCAGCTCGATGTGGCGCGGTTTCTGGAGGTAGCGCTCCATATAGACCGTATCGTCGCCGAAGGCGGCGCGAGCCTCGGCGCGGGCGGTCGAGACCGCTTCGGCCAGATCTTCGCGGGTCTGGGCGACCTTCATCCCCCGCCCGCCGCCGCCGGCGGCGGCCTTGATCAGCACCGGGAAGCCGATCTTCTCGGCGGCCTCGAAGGCCTCTTCCTCGGTCGAGACGCCGCCGTCCGAGCCGGGAACGACCGGGATGCCGGCGTCCTTCACGGCCTGCTTGGCGGTGATCTTGTCGCCCATCATCCGGATGTGCTCGGGCTTGGGACCGATGAAGGTGAAGCCGTGCGCGCCGACGATCTCGGCGAAGCGGGCGTTTTCCGACAGGAAGCCGTAGCCCGGGTGGATCGCCTGGGCGCCGGTGATCTCGGCGGCCGCGATGATCGACGGGATGTTCAGATAGCTCTTGGCGGCGGGCGCCGGCCCGATGCAGACGCTTTCGTCGGCCAGACGCACCCACATGGAGTTGCGGTCAGCCTCGGAATGGACCGCCACGGTGGCGATGCCCATTTCCTTACAGGCGCGGTGAACCCGGAGCGCGATCTCGCCCCGGTTCGCAATGAGGATCTTGTCGAACATGAGCTTTACTCGATGACGACGAGCGGCTCGCCGAACTCGACGGGCTGGGCGTCGTCAACCAGGATCTCGACGATCTTGCCGGCCTTCGGCGCGGCGATCGGGTTCATGGTCTTCATGGCTTCGACGATCAGCAGGGTCTGACCGGCCGCGACGGTGTCGCCGACTTTCACGAAGGCGTCAGCGCCCGGCTGGGGCGAGAGATAGGCGGTGCCGACCATCGGCGACTTCACGGCGTCGCCACGCACTGCGGCCGGAACGGCCTCGGCGGCGGGGGCCGGCGCGGCGGCGACCGGGGCCGGGGCGGCGGCCGGAGCCGGCGCGTAGGCCGGGGCGGCGGCCTGGACGTAGTTGACGGGCGCGGCGGTCAGTTCACGCGCGACGCGGATCTTCAGGCCGGCATGCTCGACTTCGATCTCGGACAGACCCGTGTCCTTCAGGATGTCCGCGATCTTGCGGACCAGACGGGCGTCGATCGCGGGAGCTTCGACCGGATCGGCGGGGGCCTTGGGGTTCGACATGGAAGCTTACCTTGTTCTTCTGATGCGCCGGGCGGCGGAAAACGCCGGACGTTATCGTTGCTATGCGCGGATCAGGCCGAAAGCGGCCTCGATCGCCAGTTCGTAACTCGCCGCGCCGAACCCGGAGACGATCCCCGTGGCCGCCAGCGAAACGTAGGTATGGCGGCGGAATTCCTCCCTCGCCGCCGGGTTGGACAAGTGACACTCGATCACGGGGATGCTCAAGGTCTTGAGCGCATCCAGCAGCGCAATCGACGTGTGGCCGTATCCGGCCGGATTGATGACCAGCGCAGAGGCCGACTCACGCGCCTCGTGCACCCAATCGATCAGCACGCCTTCATGGTTGGACTGGCGGAAGACCACCGAAACGCCACGCGAAGCCGCCCGCGCCTCACAGCGCGTCCGGACATCATCGAGGGTGTCCTTGCCGTAAATCTCGGGCTCGCGTGTTCCCAACAGGTTGAGGTTGGGCCCGCTCAGCACGTGGATCGGTTTTACCATGCGGCTCCGCCGTCGATTCCGAGGGTCTTGTATAGCCGGTTCCGCCGGGTCACAAGCACGGCTCGCTTCGGAGGAGAGATGAGGCTTTTACTGAACGGGGAAGAGCGGGACGTGGCCGGCGTGGTCACGATCGCTGATCTTGTGACCATGCTGGGCCTGGACGCCCGCAAGGTGGCGGTCGAGCGCAATCTCGAGATCGCACCGAGGTCCAGCTATGCCGACACGGCGCTGGCCGATGGCGACCGGATCGAGATCGTCACCTTTATCGGCGGCGGTTGACCTTAAAGGCTGTCATCCCGGCCAAGTGCGAAGCACGCCGAGCCGGGACCTCGGGATGCGCCGTGTTTGTTGTGGTCCCGGGTCTTCGCCCGGGATGACAGGGAAAGGATGGGGGCGTAAACCAGCCGCATGAACGCGCATGTTTCCCCCGACTCCGTCACCGCTGACAGCGACGAGACCTGGACCGTCGCCGGCCGCACCTTCCGCTCGCGCCTGATCGTCGGCACGGGCAAGTACAAGGACTATGCGACCAACGCCGCCGCCGCCCGCGCGGCCGGGGCCGAGATCGTCACGGTGGCCGTTCGGCGCGTGAACCTGACCGATCCGAGCCAGCCTTTGCTGGTCGACTACGTCAAACCGACCGAGTTCACCTATCTGCCCAACACCGCCGGCTGTTTCACCGGCGAGGACGCGGTGCGGACGCTGCGCCTAGCCCGCGAGGCTGGCGGCTGGGACCTCGTCAAACTGGAGGTCCTCAGCGACCCCAAGACCCTGTTTCCGGACATGGAAGAGACCCTGCGCTCGCTGAAGCTGCTGGTCGCCGACGGGTTCCAGGTCATGGTCTACTGCTCGGACGACCCGGTCTACGCCCGCAAGCTGGAAGACGCGGGCGCGGTGGCGATCATGCCGCTGGGCGCGCCGATCGGTTCCGGTCTGGGCATCCAGAACCGCGTCAACCTGCGCATCATCATCGAGAACGCCAAGGTGCCGGTCCTGGTCGACGCCGGCGTTGGCACGGCGTCCGACGCGGCGATCGGCATGGAACTGGGCTGCGACGCCATCCTGATGAACACCGCCATCGCCGAGGCCAAGGACCCGATCCGCATGGCCAAGGCGATGAAGCACGCGGTGATCGCCGGCCGCGAGGCCTATCTGGCCGGCCGGATGCAGAAGCGGCTCTACGCCGATCCCAGCTCGCCGCTGGCGGGGCTGATCTGAGCCGATCCTTCTTCCCCCCATGGGGGAGGAGCGCCGTAGGCGCGGAGGGGGCGAGTGGGGCTCTGCAAGCGCCGGTTAGCCCCCACCTGACCGCGCTTTGCGCGATCGTCCGCCCCCAGAGGGGGCGGAAGGATCGTCATCAACCCGCCTTTGCCCGCGCCGCCCGCGTCTGTTCAATCGCCAGCTTCAGGGCGTTGATGTCCGCGCCGGGCACCAGGGTGTCGCCGACGATGAAGGCGGGCGTGCCCGACAGGTTCAGGGCGCGGGCCAGCGCGTCGGTGTCGGCCAGATGCTGGGTGACGGCCTGGCTCTCGCCGACGGCCTTGGCCTTGGCCATGTCGACGCCCAGTCCCTCGGCGATGCGCAGGGCGCCCCTGGCGTCGAGCGCGTTCTCGGCCATCAGCGCCTTGTGCAGTTCCATGCTCTTGCCCTGGTCCTTGGCGCCCAGGGCGATGCGCGCGGCCGCCTCGCTGTCGTTGCCGAAAATCACGAAGTCCTTCAGCACCAGCCGGATGTCGGGGTTCTTCTGGACGAGCTCGAGCACCGCCGGCGTGGCCTGACGGCAGAAGCCGCAACGGTAGTCGAAGAACTCGGTCACCGTGATCGTGCCAGTCGGATTGATGACGATATCGCGCGGGTCGCGTTCGATCGCCTGACGATACTCGCCGATGGCCTTCTGCGATGAGACCGCCTGCTGGGCCGCCTGTTTCTCCTGCAGCTTCTGGCTGGCCTCCATCAGCACCTCGGGGTGCTCGATCAGATAGGCCCGGACCTTTTCACCGAACGCCTTGTCCGGCTTGGACTGGTCGCAGCCGGCGAGGGTGAGGCCGGCGATGGCCAACGGGACGGCGAAGGTCGCAGCGCGGCGAAGCATGGTCATCGAAATCTCTGGATGCGTGGCCGGTCAGCGGCCGGGATTGGAGGGCATGACGCCGTCCTTGGCCAGGTCCTTGAGTTCCTGGTTCGAGGGACGGGACGCCAGCACGATGTCCGTGGCGCGGCGCCAGTCGGGCGTGTTCTTGGTCAGGAGCTCCCGGGCGCGCATCGCAAAGACCTTGGCCTCGCGAACGGCGCCCAGTGAGAAATATTGCTCGGCGGTGGCCAGGCGAGCCTCGCCGTCCTTCTTCTGCTTGTCGTAGGCCTGCGCCAGGAGGCGCCAGGTCACCGGGTTGTCGGGCTCATTCAGCAGGCTGCGCTTCAGCTCCTGAACGCCTTCCTCGACCTTCTTGGGATCGTTCAGATTGATCAGGGTCTGGCCCAGATTGATGCGGAGCAGCGCGGCGTCCGGCTTCAGCGCCACCGAGCGGCGCTGGGGCTCTTCGGCCTGTTCCACACGATTGAATTCAAAAAGGATCTGCCCCTTCAGCTCCCAGAGATAGGGATTGTCGGGGTGGTCGGCGATCAGGCCGTCCAGCAGCTTCAGGGCCCGATCGGGCTCCTTCATCTGGTAGTAGGCGATCGAGCGCGCATAGCGGGCCGGAAACCCGGTATCGGTCTCCTTGTACTTCATCAGCGCGATCTGGGGATTCAGGAAGCCCTCAAGCTTGGCCTTCATCACCTCGTGCCGGGCCAGATCCTCGGGCGTATCGACGGCGTTGTAGTGCGGCAGGCGCTCGACACGGCTGCGCAGCACCTCGATCCGCTCGGACGAGAGGGGGTGGCTGCGGAAATAGGCGAACCGCCGCGCCTGATCGAACACTTCCTGATAGCGGAAATTGTCGAAGAACTCGACGAGACCCCGCCCGGATTGGCCGGTGGCTTCCAGGAAGCCGGCGCCGGCCTGGTCGGCCCGCGATTCCTGTTCACGGCTGTAACCCAGCGCGCCGAGGGCTCCGGCGTATTGAGCGTTGCCGATCAGCACCGCGCCAGCGTCCGGCGCGCCCGCCAGAGCAGCCAGAACGCCAAGACCCATGGTCAGGATCATCGGCTTGAGGCCTGCGCGCATCATCTCGTCGGAGCGGATGGGGTGGCCGCCGGCGAGGTGACCCGTCTCGTGCGCAATGACGCCGCGCAGCTGATTCGGGTTCTCGGTCTGTAGGATCAGGCCCGTATTCAGGCCCATCTGCAGGCCCTGGGTCGCGAAGGCGTTCAGCGATTTGTCGCCGACGATGAGGATCCGCACATTCTTCGGGTCCAGACCGGCGGCGGCGAAGATCGGGTCGGAGTCGCGATGCAGGATCTCTTCGATCTCGGTGTCCCGGATCAGGGAAGGACCGTCGTTCTGCGCGTTCGCAAGTTGGGGCGCCGAAACGGTGGACGCGAGAACGGCGAGCGCGCAGATCGCCGCGCCCAATCTCTTACCGGCTCGCCCACTACGCGAGGTCATCAAGTGATCTCCAGATCGCGCCCCCGCGAACCCTGACCAATCTAACTTGGATCGCGACGGCGAGGGAACAAGGGTTCGCACCGTCGCCGTGAAAGAATTCGGCCCGCGCATCGGGAGACGCGCGGGCCGTTGTCATTCGACCTTACCGGCGCCACCAGCCCCGACGGGGCTTTTCGGGCGGCGCGGTGATTTCGTTCGGATCCGGCTCGGCCGGTTTGGCCTCCTCGACGGCTTCGACGACCGGCGCCGGCTTTGGCGCAGCCTCGACCGCGGGGGCCGGCGGAGCGACCTCGACCGCTTCGGGTTCAGCGGTCTCAGAGGCGGGCGCCTCCGCCGCGACCTCGGTCACGGTGTCGACCGCTTCGACGGACGCTTCAGTCGCCTTCTTGCCGCGCGACCGTGAGCGCTTGGGCTTCTTGGGCGCTTCCTCGACTTCCGGCAGTTCGACCCAAACATCGGCCGGCGGTCCGGCGATCACCGGCGGCGCCAGGATGGGGGCCTCGAACGGCTCCGCAGCCTCGACAGTCGCGCTTTCCACCGAGGTCACCTCGGCGACCGGCGCCTCGTCGCGCTGGCGACGGCCCCGGTCACGACCCCGACGGCCACGTTCACGGCCAGGGCGCTCTTCGCGCTCGGCCCGCTCGGGACGCGGCGCAGCCTCGGCGGCGGCCTCGACGCGCGGCTCGGGCGCCGGACGACGCGACTCGCCACCGCCGACCAGCGCAGCCGGATCATGCCAGGTGAAGACGTTCTCGCCGAAGGGCACCCGCGGCCGGATCCAGACGAAGGCGTCGGTCGGACGATCGCCGTCCTCGCGCCCGCCACGACGGCCGCCGCGACGACCGCGGCGACGGCGACGACGACCGCCCTCATCATCATCGCCAAACTCGGCGCGATCCTCGTCCGCGCCTTCGGCCACGACGTCCTCGTCCTCGGACTCGGTCTCGCCATCCCGCTCGTCGCGACGCCCGCGGCCGCGGTTGCGGTCGCGACGCCCGCGACGGCCCTTGCGGTCGCCGCGCTCGTCATCACGCGCCGACTTGCGCGTCGCCGCCTCGTCGTCATCGGTGTCCTCGCGATCGGCGTCGTCCTCGTCATCGAGAATGACGTCGTCTTCTTCTTCCTCGTCCTCGTAGGCGTTCGGATCGAAGTCGTCGTCTTCCTCGACGAAGGGCGGCGGGGCCACGGCGATGCGTTCGCCCAGCTCGGTGCGCTCGATCTCCTGATCGCCCGCGTGCAGGCTGTCATCGACGACGACCGTCACGAACAGACCATGCGTTGTCAGCAGACGCTGCAGGTAATCGCGCTTCTCGTTGAGGATGTAGAGGCCGACCGAGCGCGAGACCTTCAGGATCACGCTGCCCGAGCCCTTCAGGGCCTCGGCCTCGACGGCGCGCAGGGCGGCCAGGGCGCTGGACTCCACCGAACGGACACGGCCCGTGCCTTCGCAGTGTTCGCAGACATGGGTGGTGCCTTCCAGCACGCCGGTGCGGCGACGCTGGCGGCTGATCTCCATCAGGCCAAAGCCCGAGATCTTGCCCATCTGGATGCGCGCGCGATCGTCCTTGAGCGCGTCCTTCAGGACCTTCTCGACTGTGCGGTTGTTCTTGGCTTCATCCATGTCGATGAAGTCGATGACGATCAGGCCGGCCAGGTCGCGCAGACGCAGCTGACGAGCGGCTTCCTCGGCTGCTTCGCAGTTGGTCTTCAGCGCGGTGGCCTCGATGTTGCGCTCGCGCGTGGCCTTGCCCGAGTTGACGTCGATGGCGACGAGCGCTTCGGTCTGGTTGATCACCAGATAGCCGCCCGAGCGCAGCGGCACGACCGGCGAATAGATCTGGGCCAGATGGTCCTCGATCTTGTTCTTCACGAACAGCGGGGTCGGGTCGCGGTAGTTGAAGACCTTCTTGGCCTGGCTCGGCATCAGCATGCGCATGAAGTCGCGCGCTTCCTTGTAGCCGGCGTCGCCCTCGACCCAGATGCCGTCCAGGTCCTTGTCGTACATGTCGCGGATGGCGCGTTTGACGAGGTCTTCTTCCTCGTAGATCAGCGCCGGCGCGATCGAGTGCAGCGTGTTCTCGCGGATGTTCTCCCACAGACGCAGCAGGTACTCGTAGTCGCGCTTGATCTCGGCCTTGGTGCGCTTGGCGCCGGCCGTGCGGACGATCAGGCCCATGCCCTGCGGCACGTCCAGGCTCTGGACGACGCTCTTGAGGCGCTTGCGGTCCGTGACCGCCGTGATCTTGCGGCTGATGCCGCCGCCACGGGCGGTGTTGGGCATCAGGACGCCGTAGCGGCCAGCCAGCGACAGGTAGGTGGTCAGGGCCGCGCCCTTGTTGCCGCGCTCTTCCTTGACGACCTGAACCAGCATGATCTGCCGGCGGCGGATCACTTCCTGGATCTTGTACTTGCGCATCAGGCGGCGCTTGCGGCGCGCCAGTTCTTCTTCGACGTCGTCCTCGTCGTCGTCGACCGCGCGTTCGCCGCCATTGACGTCGTCTTCGTCGTCACCGCCCGAGGCGCGACGCGAGATCGGCGTGTCGTCCTCGTCGTCGCCGGAGTCGTCGCGCATCAGCGCTTCGCGGTCGGCGACCGGGATCTGGTAGTAGTCGGGGTGGATCTCGTTGAACGCCAGGAAACCGTGACGGTTACCACCGTACTCGATGAACGCAGCCTGCAGGCTGGGTTCGACGCGCGTCACCTTGGCGAGATAGATGTTTCCACGAAGCTGTTTGCGGGTTTGGCTCTCGAAATCGAACTCTTCAACCCGGGTACCGTCCACGACGACCACACGCGTCTCTTCGGCGTGTGCTGCGTCGATCAGCATCTTCTTCGACATAAAGGAATTCTCCGCGGCGCGCTGCGGGCGCTTGGCCCGGTCGCCGATATGAATGAAGGGCGCGCGCGTCGCCGACCGTCGCACCGTCAGCGCGGTTGCGAAGGGTCAGGTGCCAAAGGCGGTCGGGTGCGGCGCAGCCCATTAAGGTTCGTTTGTCCCTACCGCGCCAGGCGCGGGATTGGATGGCGCGTCGTCGCCAGGACGGCGTTTGAGCCCGACGCGGGCCCCGTGGCGCGGCGTCTCTGCAGGCGTCTTACCCGCCAGGTCGACCGCGTCTCGAACACTATCTAATCTGCCGCTCCAGTGTCGAAAGAGGTTCAAGACCAAATTCGACGCCTGAACGGCTCACGCGGAGTCGTGACGATCACGGATTTCGCGTGCGGCGGGACTGTAGCCACATCGGCGCGCAAAAGAAAAGGTTTCGCGGTTTGAACGCGACTTAACCCTTTCGCTACCGGGCCCGATCGATATTGAGCTCCAGTTCACCAGTTCCGGGCATCGCGGGCGCGAATGCGTAGAGGTCTCATCAATTTCGCTCGTATGGGCTGGGTCAGGGCCTTGCTGATCGTCGGCGGTGTGACTCTGGCCGGCGTGGCTGTCGCCACGGCCAAGGGACCCGCCGCGCCCGCCGGCGTCCAGAAGGTTCGTTTCGGCGGCGATCGTGTCGAAACGCGGGTCGTCATCGACCTGGACCGCGCCGCCGCCGGCAGACTGCTGTCCGATGGCATGGCCGATCAACGTCTCGTCATCGCGCTGCCCAACGTCATGGTTTCCGGCGACCTGCAGGGCGCTGGGCAAGGCCTGGTGAAGCGCTGGCTGATCGACGAGGCCGCCGGCGGCGCGCGCCTGCGCCTGGACCTCGCCGGCAAGGTAGAAATCCGCCGCCGGTTCCTGTTGCCGCCGGGCGATGGCGCCACGGCCTATCGCTATGTCATTGACCTCAAGGCCGTGGATGGCGCGGTCGCGCCGCAAACCCCGCGTCTGGCCTTGGCGTCTACGCCTGTCAAAGCAGCGCCCCTGCGCCTGAAGAAGGTGGTCGTGATCGACGCCGGCCACGGCGGCAAGGACTCCGGCGCGGTCGGCGCCAACATCTACGAAAAGGAGGTCACGCTCGCGGCCGCCAAGGCGCTGAAGGAGCGGCTTGAACGCACTGGGCGCTTCCAGGTCGTGCTGACGCGCGAGACTGACACCTTCGTTCCGCTCGAATCGCGCGTGCAGATCGCGCGTCGGGCCGACGCCGACCTGTTTATCTCGCTGCACGCCGACTCCGGTCCGGACGCGACGACGCGCGGCGCCTCGGTCTACACCCTCTCCGAAAAGGGCGCCGATCGCGTCGGCCTGGTTCTGGAGAAGGATGATTGGCTGATGAAGGCCAATATGCCGGGCCGCGACCGGGCGGTCAGCCAGATCCTGCTGGACCTGTCGCAACGTGCGACCAAGAACCGTTCCGCCGCCTTCGCCCAGTTGCTCCTGGCCAATGTGGGCGAGGAGACCGCCTTGCTTCGCCGTAGTCATCGCGATGCGGGCTTTATCGTGCTGCTCGCACCTGACGTGCCGGCCGTCCTGCTCGAAATGGGCTTCATCACCAATCCCGATGACGAAGCATTCCTGAGTTCCAAGGCCAGCCGCGCGCGCCTCGTGGATGCTGTCGCGGACTCAATCGAAGCCTATTTCTCCTCGGGTCTTCGCAAGTCTTAGGCGACCACGCTTCCCCTTTCGACTGTCGCGCTCTAATCACAGGCAAGATCGATCGCGCCGCGCCGTGCTAGGTGCGACCGCGAAACCGCTTACGGTTCCGCGCCAAGCGATCTAGTGAAGTGAGCATGGCGGGCGAGGGGGCCCGTTCGACGGAGGTCGCGTGGATCTGAAACCCACCGAACGATGGATGGCCATCGCGGGCGTGGCGGTGCTGTCGGCGATCGCCGTCGCGGGATTCGCGATCGCGATCTATGCCGCCTGGCTGTTCCACGACATGCCCGACGCCGGTGAGTTGCAGGACTATCGCCCGCCGACCGCGACGCGCGTCTATGCCTGGGACGGCACCCTGATCGGCGAGTACTCCAAGGAACGCCGGATCTTCATCCCCTACGACCAGATCCCGCCACAGCTGGCGCAGGCGTTCCTGGCGGCCGAGGACCGCAACTTCTTCCAGCACGGCGGCGTCGATGTCGGCGGTCTGTCGCGGGCGATGATCAAGAATGTCGGCAACGCCGTGCGTGGGCGTCGCCTGGAAGGCGGCTCCACGATCACCCAGCAGGTGGCCAAGAACGTCCTGCTGACCTCCGACGCTACGGTCGGGCGCAAGTTCAAGGAAGCCATCCTGGCCCATCGCCTGGAGCAGTCGCTGACCAAGCAGCAGATCCTTGAGCTCTATCTGAACGAAATCTGGCTGGGCTACCGCTCGTTTGGCGTCGGCGCGGCCGCCTACAACTATTTCGGCAAGGCTCTGCCGGATCTGACCCTAGCCGAGTGCGCCTATCTGGCCTCGCTACCCAAGGGGCCGGACAACTACCACCCGATCCGCAATCGGGCCAAGGCGATCACCCGCCGCAACTGGGTGCTGGGCCAGATGGCGGAGCAGGGCTGGGTGTCCAAGGCCGACGCCCAGAAGGCCATGGCCGAACCGCTGGTCGTCCAGGCAGCGCCAAAACGGGCCGCCTATCGCGACGCAGACTACTTCGTCGAGGAAGTCCGCCAGCGGGGCATGGCGACCCTTGGTCCGCGCCTCAACGAAGGCGGCTACTACATGCGCACCACGCTGGATCCGCGCCTGCAGACGGCGGCGCGGGTGGCGTTGATGGACGGCCTTGAGAAGTATGATCGCCGCCACGGCTGGCGCGGCGCCTGGGGACGGATCGAACCCAGCGACCTGAACTGGGAAAAGAAAGCCCTGGCCAAGGCCGCGCCGTCCGAGCGTCGCCAATGGCGTGCGGCGCTGGTGACCGGCAACGATGGCCGCGTCCGTCTCGTCAAGGGTGAGGGCGAAGGCCAGATCGTTTCCGAGGACATGACCTGGGCCAAGGCCGGCAAGGGCTTGAAGGCTGGAGATCTCGTCTTTGTGGAAAAGGCCGCCCAAGGCGGCTACCGCCTGCGACAGATTCCGGCGGTCAACGGCGCCCTGGTGGCGATGGAACCCTATACGGGCCGGGTCGTGGCCCTGGTCGGCGGCTACAGCTACTCACTGTCCAACTTCAACCGCGCCACCCAGGCGATGCGGCAGCCGGGTTCGTCGTTCAAACCGTTCGTCTACGCCGCAGCCCTGGAGAACGGTTACACGCCCGCCAGCGTGATCGTCGACAGCGCCATCACCTTCAAGGGCGCGAACGGCGAGGAGTGGAGCCCGGAGAACTACCACAAGGAGTTCTACGGCGCGCAGCCGCTGCGCAAGGGCCTGGAGCAGTCGATCAACGCCATGACCGTGCGCCTGGCCCAGGGCGTCGGCATGAAGAAGATCGTCGACTTCGCCAAGCGCACCGGCGTGGTTCGCGACATGGATCCGGTGCTCGCCATGGCCCTGGGGGCGGGGGAGACGACGCCGTTCAAGCTGACCGCCGCCTACGCCCCGTTCGTCAACGGCGGCCGGCGGGTCGAACCCCATCTGATCGAGCTGGTCCAGGACCGCGAGGGCAAGGTGATCTTCCGCGCCGACAAGCGCGACTGCGAACGCTGCGACGCCGGGTTCAACGGCGACGAGAGCCCGCGATTCGCCGCGCCGGGAGAGCAGGTCATGGACCCGGTCACCGCCTATCAGGTCACCTCTATGTTGCAGGGCGTAGTCCAGCGCGGCACCGCCGCCGCCGTCAGTTCGCTGGGGCGGCCCCTGGCGGGCAAGACCGGCACGACCAACGAGTACCGTAGCGCCTGGTTCGTCGGCTATTCGCCCAACCTGATCGTCGGCGTCTTCATCGGCTTCGACGACAACCGGTCGCTGGGCGAGGGCGAAACCGGCGCGACCGGCCCCGTGCCGATGTTCATGGACTTCATGAAGGTGGCGCTGGAGGGCCAGCCGGTGGTCGACTTCAAGCCGCCGAAGAACGCCAAGTTCGCTATGGTGCGCGGCGTGCGCGAGGCCTTCCGCCCCGGCACTGAGCCCAAGGTCGAGGTCGCGCCGACCGACGGTCCGATCCCCTACCAGGAGCTTCCGCCGGGCCTGCCGCCGGTTCCGCCGCCTGCGGCGCAGCCTGGCAAGCCCACCCAAAAGCCGGATCCGCTGAGCGGGCTTTACTGACGTCCATTGCGCGAGGAAGCGACGCAAGTTATCTCCCGCGCCCTTCAACACTGTCACGGAGTAACGTGATGCGACCGGATGTCGAGGCCGCTGCGGCCGACATCGAGCAGTCCGTGGGACTGCTCAGGAGGCGTCTTTGACTGGGACGTCGCTCTCCGCAAGCTCGATGAGCTGAACGCCCGGGTCGAGGACCCGACCCTGTGGGACCGTCCGTCCGAGGCCCAGGCCGTGTCGCGCGAACGCGCGAACCTGGCCGCCAAGGTCGAGGCCGTGCAGTCGATCGAGCGCGACCTCAAAGACGCCCTCGAATACGCCGAGTTGGCCGAGATGGAGTCTGACGAGGACTCCCTCAACGACGCCCGCGCCCAGCTGAAGTCGCTGAAGGAACGCGCCGGTCGCGCCGAGCTCGAGGCGCTGCTGTCGGGCGAAGCTGACGGCAACGACTGCTATGTCGAAATCAACTCCGGCGCCGGCGGCACCGAGTCCTGCGACTGGGCCGGCATCCTACTGCGCATGTACACCCGCTGGGCCCACGCCCACGGCATGACGACCGAGCTGATCGAAGAGACCGACGGCGACCAAGCCGGCATCAAGTCCGCGACCCTCTTGGTCAAGGGCGCCAACGCCTATGGCTGGCTGAAGACCGAGGCGGGCGTCCACCGCCTGGTGCGGATCAGCCCGTATGACAGCAGCGCGCGCCGTCACACCTCGTTCGCCTCGGCCTGGGTCTATCCGGTCGTCGACGACAACATCGAGATCGAGATCAATCCGTCCGACGTGCGGACCGACACCTATCGCGCTTCCGGCGCCGGCGGTCAGCACATCAACAAGACCGACTCGGCGGTGCGTCTGACGCACATTCCGACCGGCATCGCGGTCGCCTGCCAGGCCGGCCGTTCGCAGCACCAGAACCGCGAAGAGGCCTGGAAGATGCTGCGCGCGCGCCTCTATGAAGCCGAACTCCAGAAGCGCGAAGCCGCGCAGCAGGCGCTGGAAGACCAGAAGACCGACATCGGCTGGGGTCACCAGATCCGCAGCTACGTCCTGCAGCCCTACCAGATGGTCAAGGACCTGCGGACCAACGTCGAGACTTCCGACACCCAAGGGGTTCTTGACGGCGATCTCGACGCCTTCATGGCCGCGTCCCTGGCCCAGCGCGTGGGTCACACCCGCGACGGCGGCGAGGCGTCTTAAGAGCGCTGGGGCCGAGCGACCAAAAGAAAACGCCCCGGAGCGATCCGGGGCGTTATCGTTTTCAGCTTCGGCCCGTCTTAGCCGGCGCTCTTGGCGATCGCCAGATGCTCGGGATGCGGCGCGGGTTGCGACGGCGCGGGCGCCGGGCGCTGGAACTTCAGGCTGCGGCCCTGGAAGAAGGCGCCGGTTTCCATGGCCAGCTGCTCGTGGGTGATGTCGCCATCGACATACGAGGTGCCGTAGAGCCGAACCTGCTTGGAGGTGATCGCGCCGACCACGCGGCCGCGCACCTCGACCGCCTCGGCATAGACCGAACCCTCGACATGGCCGGTTTCGCCGACGGTCAGGCGACCCACGCGGACGTCGCCCTTGACCACCCCGTCGATCTGCAGTTCGCCTTCGCCGGTGACGCCGCCCTCGATGGTCAGGTCGGCTGACAGCAGCGAAGCGACCTTGGGGGGCGCGCGACGCGCGGGCTCGGCCGGGGCGGCGGCCATGGGCGTCGGCAGCGGCTCGATGCGGGCCGGAGCTTTGGTGTTCGACTTAGCTTGCTTGCTGAACATACTCACCAGCCTTCAAGAAGCGGTTGGGATTCTGGGCCTTACCGTTGACCCAGACTTCGTAGTGTAGGTGCGGACCGGTCGAGCGGCCGGTCGAACCCATGCCGCCGACCCGCGATCCGATGGCCACCCGCTCGCCGACGCGAACGCTGATCGTGGCGAGGTGGGCGTAACGGGTCTTGAAGCCGCCGCCGTGGTCGATCTCGACCGTCTTGCCATAGCCAGAGCGCACGCCGGTGAACGAGATCACGCCCGGAGCGGTGGCCATGATCGGCGTGTGATAGCCACCCGGGAAGTCCAGGCCGGAATGGAAAGCGGGGCGTCGGGTGAACGGATCAAACCGCACACCATAGCTGGACGACAGGGCCGGATTGCTGGTCGGGCGATAGAAGGGCAGCTTCTTGGCCGCCGCGCCCAGCGATCGCATGTCCGACATGTCGTTCGCAGCGCGTTGGATGCGGGTGGCGAACTCTTCGTCCACGTCCAGCACAGCGGCGAGGGCGCGAGGATCCTTGGCCTCGATCAGCGGACCGCCCAGCGACACGCCGCGACCGGTGTAGTTGCCCGCGTCCAGACCGGCCATCCGCATGGCCAGGCGCAGGCGCTCGGCGCGGCTCTTGGCGAAGCTCTCGGCGGCGTCGATCAGGCGCTCCTGATCCATCCGGGTGGCCTGCACCCGTTGCACCGGACTGGCGGCCAGGAGGCGAGGCTTGGCGACCTGCAGCGCTTCGGCGGCGCCGGGTACGCCCTTGAAGTCAGAGACCAGCAGGGCGAGCGCGGCGTGGCGCTTCTCGACCGAGGCGGCCAGTTCTTCCAGAGAGCCGTTGGTGGCGGAAAGTTGCGCCACAGCGCTGTTCAGGCGGGCCTGACGATCAGCGTTCAGGCGCTCGTAGTAAGCCTTTTGCTTGATGACCTGCTGGTCGGTCGAGCTGACCGCCAGGGCGTTGACCATCATCGCTGCCGTGCAGACGCCCATCCACAGCGCACCGACGGCCACGCCGGCGGCGCCCAGCAGTTGCTTGTTGGTCGAGAAGACATAGCCGCGCATCTCGCCGCCGGAGCGGATGTAGATGTGCCGTTCAGGAAATAGGGCTTCCAGAGATTGCCGCAGTCGCTTGAAGCGTTTGATCGCCATCGCCCCAGGAAACCCCCCGTTTCAGGTCCCGGCGATATGCAATGATAAAATGGAAGCGCGCAAGCGTCTTCGCGCCCAAAGGGAGCGCGAGTCACAAAATTGGACTGTGCGCCCCAATCCTTAACGATCTCTGACTGAAACGGCCACGCCAGACCCACGGTGCTGCGCTGAAACGCCACAGGCCGATGCCTTGCTGCAACAGTCGCGCGCGTCTCAGGCGCGCGAGGCGAGGTCTATTTGATGGCCTTGGCGGCGTTCATGACCGCCTTGATGTGGCCAGGCACCTTCACCTTGCGCCAGATCTCGCGGATGACGCCTTCGCGGTCGATCAGGAAGGTCGAGCGATCGATGCCCATGTACTTGCGGCCGTACATGCTTTTCTCGACCCAGGCTCCGTAGGACTCGACGACATCGCCCAGCGTGTCGGCGGCCAGTTCGATGGTCAGGTCGTGCTTGGTGCGGAACTTGGCGTGCGAGGCGGCGCTGTCCTTGGACACGCCGATGATCACCGCGCCCAGCTTCTGGAACTCCTCGACTTCCGACGAGAACTGCAGCGCCTCGGAGGTGCAGCCGGCGGTGTCGTCCTTGGGATAGAAGTACAGGACGACGTTCTTGCCCTTGAGGGCCGACAGGCTGACGCGACCGGTGTCGGTCGGCAGGTCGAAATCGGGGGCCTTGTCGCCGGGCTGCAGCATCGAACGCATCTCCTAGAAAGCTGTCATCCCGGACGCGCAAAGCGCGATCCGGGACCACCGCAAGCTCATGAGTCCTTGGCGGTCCCGGCTCTCCGCTACGCTGCGGCCGGGATGACAGTCAACTGGTAACTAAACGGGCTTCACCAACACGATCTTCTTCTTGCCCGCCGCCAGCTTGACGACGCCCTCGACGAGGTCGGCGGCGGTGATCAAGCGGTTGGCGTCGGCTTCGGCCTTGTCGTTGACCTTCAGGCCGCCGCCTTGGGCCAGACGTCGGGCCTCGCCGCGCGACCCGGCCAGACCCGCGTCAGCGAACAGGGCCGCCAGAACGACGCCGGCGTCCAGGTCCGCCGCCGTGATCTCATAGGTCGGCAGGTCCGCTGACAGCGCGCCTTGCTCGAATGCCTTTTCAGCGGCGTCGCGAGCCTTGCGAGCCTCTTCCTCGCCGTGGGCCATGCGGGTGGCCTCATCGGCCAGCACCTTCTTGGCTTCGTTGATCTGAGCGCCTTGCAGCGCCTCCAGCTCAGCGATCTTGTCCAGCGGCAGGTCGGTGAACAGCTTCAGGAAGCGGCCGACGTCGGCGTCCTCGGTGTTGCGCCAGAACTGCCAGTAGTCGTAGGGGCTCAGCTGCTCGGCGTTCAGCCACACCGCGCCGGCGGCCGTCTTGCCCATCTTGGCGCCGGAAGCCGTAGCCAGCAGCGGCGTCGTCAGGCCAAAGGCGCTCTTCTGGTCGACGCGGCGCGTCAGCTCGACGCCGTTCAGGATGTTGCCCCACTGGTCCGAGCCGCCCATCTGCAGCACGCAGCCATGGGCGCGGTTCAGTTCCAGGAAGTCCACCGCCTGCATCAGCATGTAGTTGAACTCGAGGAACGTCATCGGCTGTTCGCGCTCGAGGCGCAGCTTGACCGAGTCGAAGGCCAGCATCCGGTTGACCGTGAAGTGCACGCCGTACTCGCGCAGGAACTGCACGTAGCCAAACTTCGACAGCCAGACGTCGTTGTCGACCATGATCGCGTCGGTGGGGCCGTCGCCGAAGGTCAGGAACTTCGAGAACACCGTCTTGATGCCCGCGATATTGGCCTGGATGTCGGCGTCGCTCAGCAGCTTGCGGCTCTCGTCCTTGCCCGTGGGATCGCCGACCTTGGTCGTGCCGCCGCCCATCAGGACGATCGGCTTATGGCCGGCCTGCTGCAGGCGGCGCAGCAGCATGATCTGGATCAGCGAACCGACGTGCAGGCTGGGCGCGGTGGCGTCGAAACCGATGTAGGCGACGATCGGGCCGCCTTGCGCCGCCGTGTCCAATTCCTCCGGATGGGTGATCTGGTGGATGTAGCCGCGCGCCTCCAGGGTTCGCAGGAACTCTGACTTGAAGGACGAGGCGGCGGACATGGATCGACTCTCTGGTTGACGTGGCGGGCCGTCTAGCACGGCTTGGTCAGTGTGTGAGGGTTTCATTTCAGACTCCGGGGTGAGCGACCGGAGCGCATGATCGACTGGAAAGAAAGCGACCCCGGCGAGGCGGGGGCTAAGCGACGTGTCTGGTCGGCCTCCCGCTATGGCAGCGGGCGGTAATAGGGGCGGGCCAGGACGAAAGCGTCGATCATGGGGCCTAGCTACCGTTTAACGGGCATGGCAGTCAACGTTCCCATGAAGATCCTGGGATTCATGACCGGCACCTCGCTGGACGCGGTCGACATGGCGGTGCTGGAGACCGACGGCGTCGAGATCCACGCCTTCGGGCCGGCGGGGGAGCGCAAGCTGCGGGAGGCGACCCGCGATCTGTTGCTCATAACCACCGACATCGCCCGCGCTTGGCCGCGTGGCGCGCCCGAGCCGGCGATCTTCGACGAAGCCCGGCGCGCCGTGGCCGACGAGCACTTCCAGGCCGCCGAGAGCTTTCTGGATGAGCACGGTCTCTCCTGGAGCGAATTCGACCTGCTGGGCGTCCACGGCCAGACGGTATTGCACGAGCGCCCGACGGCGGAGCGGGTGGGGCGGACGGTGCAACTGCTCGACGCCGATCGCCTGGCGCGCCTCTGCGGGCGTCCGGTGGCGTTTGACTTCCGCACCGCCGATGTCTCCGCCGGCGGGGAGGGCGCGCCGCTGGCGCCGATCTACCACGCCGCCCGCGCCCGGGCCTCGGGTCTGGCGGCGCCCGTGGCGGCGCTGAACGTCGGCGGGGTCGCCAACATCACCCTGATCGGGGCAGACGGCGACTTGCTGGCCTTCGACACGGGTCCCGGCAACGGCATGATCGATCTGATGCTGCAGGCGAGGGGGCTTGGCCGCTTCGACGAAGACGGCCGTCTGGCCTTGACCGGCCGCGTGGATGAGGCCGTGCTGGCGGCGCTGCTCGACAGTCCCTATTTCGACGCTCCGGCGCCCAAGTCGCTGGACCGCTACGACTTCGCCCTGACCCCGGTCGATCATCTCTCCGCTGAGGATGCGGCGGCGACCCTGGTGGCCTTTACCGCCGAGGCGGTGTTCAAGGCCTTCGCCCAGACCGGCCAGACGCCCAGCGCTCTGATCGTCTGCGGCGGCGGGCGGCACAATCCAGCGATCATGCAGACCCTGGCCGCACGAGCGCCCGTGCCGGTGAAAAGCGCCGAGGCCTATGGCTGGCGCGGCGACAGCATCGAGGCCGAGGCCTTCGCGTACCTCGCGGCGCGGACCGCCATGGGTCTGCCGATCAGCTTCCCGGGCACCACGGGCGTGAAAGCGCCCATGACCGGCGGCCGGATCGTTCAGCCCTGAAACGAAAAAGGCCTCCCCGTGGGGAGGCCTTCGAGACATCTGAGCTAAGCCCTAGATCGGGTTTTCCGCCAGGCGCTTGTCGAGATAGTCGCTGACGCTCTTCTCGACGCTGGGCAGGTGCTCGGCCCAGAAGTGGGTGGCCTTGTCGATGACCTCGTAGTCGATCGTGATGCCCTTCTGGGTGCGTAGCTTGGTGACCACGCGCTCCACCTCGACCGGCGGGGTGATGGTGTCGGCCGAACCGGTGAGGAACAGGCCCGAGGCCGGGCAGGGGGCCAGGAAGCTGAAATCGTACATGTTGGTCGGCGGCGACACCGAGATGAAGCCGTCCGTTTCCGGGCGACGCATCAGGAGCTGCATGCCGATATAGGCGCCGAAGTCGAAACCGGCGACCCAGGTCTGGCTGGCGGTCGGGTTGCTGGTCTGCAGCCAGTCCAGAGCCGTGGCCGCATCGGCCAGCTCGCCGATGCCGGCGTCGAACTCGCCCTGGCTGCGGCCCACGCCGCGGAAATTGAAGCGCAGGGTCGCGAAACCACGCTTCATGAACAGGTGGTACAGTTGCACCGAGACCGGGTGGTTCATGTGACCGCCGGCCTTGGGGTGCGGATGCAGGATCAGCGCGATCGGCGCCGTTTCGGTCTTGCCCGGAGAATAGCGACCTTCGATCCGGCCGGACGCGCCGGTCAAAATCACATCAGGCATGTCGTCCCCTTCAGCTGGCCACGGCGGAGCCCGGCCTTTTTGAGGGCCGGAATACTTGACCGCCGCGCTTGGTCTTCCTAAATCGCAGCCGCAACGCGGACAGATGCTCCGCGCGCGAAGTCGCGGCTTGTAGCACACGCAAAAGCCGATGCGCGCGGAATCTGCAAGGGGTAAGGCTGATGCGCCTGAGCACCAAGGGCCGATACGCCGTGATGGCGATGACCGACCTGGCCAAGCGCCAGGACGAGAGCGAGGGCCGCGCCGTGGCCCTGGCCGAGATCGCCGCGCGCCAGCAGATCTCGCTCTCCTATCTTGAACAGCTCTTCGCGCGCTTGCGCCGAAAAGGCCTGGTGATCAGCGCCCGGGGCCCCGGCGGCGGCTATCGCCTGGCCAAGGCCGCGACCGAGACCTTCATCGCCGACATCGTGCTGGCGGTCGACGAACCGCTGCGCGCCACCCGCTGCAACTTCACCAAGGGTCAGGCCAAGGGCTGCATGGCCGGCGGCGAGCGCTGCATGACGCATAATCTCTGGGAAGAGATGGGCCGCCAGATCCACGGCTATCTGGCCAGCGTCTCGGTCGCCGACGTGCTGGCTGGCGAGCTTCGTCCCCAAGGAAGCTTGCTGGCCCGTCCGATGGAGATCGCGGCCGAGTGAGCATTCCCCGCACATCGGTCTATCTCGACTACAACGCCACGGCCCCGTTGCGGCCGCAGGCGCGTGAGGCGCTGCTGCGCGCGCTCGAGAGTCCGGCCAACCCCTCGTCGGTTCATGCCGCCGGCCGCGCCGCTCGCGACCTGGTCGAGCGCGCCCGCGCCGAGGTCGGGGCCCTGGTCGGCGTGCCGGCCGGTTCCATCACCTTCGTCAGCGGCGGCACCGAAGCCAATGCGCTGGCCATCGAAAGCGCCAAGGCGGCCGGCGTCGAGCGCATCATCATCTCCGCCATCGAGCACGACGCAGTGACTGAGACGGCGAAGGCCTCTGGCCTGCCGGTCGAGATCCTGCCTGTGGATAACAACGGCGTCGCCGATCTCGGCTGGCTGGCGCAAGCGCTTGAAAAGCCTGGCAAGACCCTGGTCTGCCTGATGCTGGCCAACAACGAGACCGGCGTCATCCAGCCTGTGGATAAGGCGTCCGCGCTGGTCCGCGCCCACGACGGCTGGTTGCATGTCGACGCCGTCCAAGCCGCCGGCAAGATCGCGATCGACTTCTCCGGTCTCGGCGCTGACACCATGGCCCTTTCGGCGCACAAGCTGGGCGGACCGCAGGGCGTCGGCGCGCTGGTCGCCGGGACCCGCGCGAGCGTCACCCGCCGGCTGCACGGCGGCGGTCAGGAGCGCGGCCGTCGGGCCGGCACCGAGAACGTCGCCGGCATTGCCGCCTTCGGCGCCGCCGCCAAGGTGGGGCGCGAGACCCTTGCCTCTATGGCCGAACAGGCCCAATGGCGCGACGCCTTAGCGCAGCGGCTGAAGGCCGAAGGCGCGGTCGTGCTGGGCGAGGGCGCTGATCGCCTTCCTCAGACGTTGTGCTTTGCAGGCGAGGGCTTCGGCTCCGAGGTTCAGGTCATGACCATGGATCTGGCCGGCGTCATGGTCAGCGCCGGCAGCGCCTGCTCGTCGGGCAAGGTCAAGGCCAGCCGCGTGGTGGAAGCCATGGGCCGCGCCGATCTCGCTCCGTTCGCACTGCGTATCAGCGGCGGCTGGGCGAGCACGGAAGACGATTGGATCAAGTGCGGCGACGCCTGGCTCGCCGCCTGGAAGCGTATCGGCGCACGACGCCGGGAGGTGGCTTAATGGCCGCGGTCAAAGAGACTGTCGAAACCGTCGCTGCGCTCGAGAAGTACGAGCACGGCTTTACCACCGACATCGATCAGGAGTTCGCCCCCAAGGGCCTCTCCGAGGACATCGTGCGCTTCATCTCGGCCAAGAAGGACGAGCCGGAATGGATGCTGGAATGGCGTCTTGAGGCCTATCGCCGCTGGCTGGCGATGGACGAGCCCGACTGGGCCAAGGTCAGCTATCCGCCGATCGACTACCAGGACACCTACTACTACGCCGCGCCCAAGACCAAGGAAGGCCCCAAGAGCCTGGACGAGGTCGATCCGGAGCTGCTGGCCGTCTACGAAAAGCTGGGCATCCCCTTGAAAGAGCAGGCGGTTCTGGCCGGCGTTGAAGGCGCGCCGCGCTATGCGGTCGACGCCGTGTTCGACAGCGTCAGCGTGGTGACGACCTTCAAGAAGGAGCTGGCCCAGGCCGGCGTCATCTTCTGCTCGATGAGCGAGGCGGTCCGCGAGCACCCGGACTTGGTCCGCCAATACCTGGGCAGCGTGGTGCCGACCTCGGACAACTATTTCGCTTGCCTCAACAGCGCGGTCTTCTCGGACGGCAGTTTCGTCTACGTCCCGCCGGGCGTGCGTTGCCCGATGGAGCTGTCGACCTATTTCCGGATCAACGCCAAGGACTCCGGCCAGTTCGAGCGCACCCTGATCATCGCCGACAAGGGCGCCTACGTCTCGTATCTGGAAGGCTGCACAGCCCCGATGCGCGACGAGAACCAGCTGCACGCGGCCGTGGTCGAGCTCGTCCTGCTGGACGACGCCGAGATCAAGTACTCGACCGTCCAGAACTGGTACCCGGGCGATCCCGAGACCGGCAAGGGCGGCATCTACAACTTCGTGACCAAGCGCGCCGACTGCCGCGGCGACCGCTCGAAGGTCAGCTGGACCCAGGTCGAGACCGGCTCGGCCATCACCTGGAAGTATCCATCCTGCGTGCTGCGCGGCGAGGGGAGCTCCGGCGAGTTCTATTCGATCGCCGTGACCAACGGCCACCAGCAGGCCGACACCGGCACCAAGATGATCCACCTGGGCGCCAACACCCGCTCCCGGATCGTCGCCAAGGGCATCAGCGCCGGCAAGTCGACCTCGACCTATCGGGGCCTGGTCTCGGCCCACCCCAAGGCCAAGGGCGCACGCAACTTCACCCAGTGCGACAGCCTGCTGATCGGCAAGGACTGCGCGGCCCACACCGTGCCCTATATCGAGGCCCGCAATGGCCAGTCGGTGTTCGAGCACGAGGCCACCACCACGCGGTTGTCGGACGACCAGCTATTCTACTGCCAGCAGCGCGGCCTGAACCAAGAGGAGGCCGTTGCCCTGCTGGTCAACGGCTTCGTCAAGGACGTGCTGCAGCAACTGCCCATGGAATTCGCCGTCGAGGCCCAGAAGCTCGTGGCGATCAGCCTGGAGGGCAGCGTGGGATGACCAACGTCACCCTCTACCAGCCCGTCGGCCTGGAGGAGCTGCAAGCGATCAAGGCGTCGGACTGGAGAGCCTTTCCGCCGCATGACATCGAGCAGCCCATCTTCCGGCCGGTCACCAGCGAAGCCTTCGCGGCCCAGCTGGCGCGGGACTGGAACGCGGCGCACACGACCTATCGCCGCGGATATGTCGTTCAATTCGCCGTGTCGAAGACGTTCCTCGACGCCTACGAAAACAAGGTGTCCGGCACGCCCGGACACGAGGAGTACTGGATCCCGTCTGAGGATCTTTCGCTGCTAAACGCCGCCATCCAAGGCCAGATCGCCGTCGCCGGAACCTTCGCGGGGCACGACGCCGAGTACAGAAAACTCAACGAGACCAATGCTTAAGATCCATAACCTTCACGCCCGCGTCGAGGACAAGCCGATCCTGAAGGGCGTCACGCTGGACGTGCCGGCCGGCGAGGTCCACGCGATCATGGGGCCGAACGGCGCCGGCAAGTCGACCCTGTCCTACGTGCTGACCGGCCGCGACGGCTATGAGGTCACCGAAGGGGCGGCGACGCTCAACGGCGAGGATCTGCTGGCCCTGGAACCCAACGAGCGGGCGGCCAAGGGCCTGTTCCTGTCGTTCCAATATCCGCTGGAAATTCCGGGCGTTCCGGCCCTGACCTTCATCCGCACCGCCCTCAACGCCCAGCGCCGCGCGCGGGGCGAGGACGAGGTCGCGGCCCCGGCCTTCCTGAAGCTGGCCAAGGAGAAGGCCGCGGCGCTGAAGATCGACTTCGAGATGCTCAAGCGCGGTCTGAACGTCGGCTTCTCGGGCGGCGAGAAGAAGCGGATGGAAATCTTCCAGATGTCCATGCTTTCGCCGAAGTTCCTCATCCTCGACGAGACGGATAGTGGCCTCGACATCGACGCCCTGAAGATCGTCTCCGAAGGCGTCAACGCCCTGCGCTCGCCCGAGCGTGGGATGCTGGTCATCACCCACTACCAGCGCCTGCTGGACCACATCAAACCCGACAAGGTCCACGTGCTGGCCGCCGGCCGCATCGTCGCCTCGGGCGGTCCGGAACTGGCCCTGCAGCTGGAAGCCGAAGGCTATGACCGCATCGTGGGGGCGGCGGCTTGACCCTTTCGACCGCCCTCAAGACCGGCGACCTCTCGGCGCTGCCGTCGCGGCGCGACGAGGACTGGCGCTGGACCGACCTGCGGGGTCTGCTGAAGGTCCTGCCGCCGGCCGCGCCGCCGCATGACGGCGAGGTCCCGGCCGGCCCGTTCGCGGGCCTGGCCGACGCCGAGACCGTGTTCGTCAACGGCCGCCGCACAGCCCAGTCCGACGCTGCTTCCGGCGTCGTGGCCCTTCGCTTCGTCGCCCTGGCCGACAAAACTTCGCAGGGCGCCAGCCACGCCCTCGTCGTCAAGCCAGGCGAAAGCTTGGTGCTGCTGGAAAGCCATGAAGGCCGCGCGGGGGCTTACGTCTCCGACATCGCGCTCGACATCGCCGTGGGCGAGGGCGCGTCGCTGGAGCGGATCGTGCTGGTCGAGGATGAGGCCGAGGCGGTCAATGTCGTCACCGCCGAGGTCACGCTCGCCCCCGGCGCCAAGTTCGCCCAGACCGTCCTGACCTCCGGCGCGCGTCGCCAGCGGATCGAGACCCGCGTCCGCCATCCGGGCGCCCATGCCGAGGTCCGCCTCGACGGAGCCTATCTGCTGGACGCCCAGCGCCACGCCGACCTGACCAGCGTCGTCACCCACGGCGGCCTCGACGGCGTCACCAGCCAGCTGACCAAGGGCATGGTCACCGACCAGGCGCGCGGCGTCTTCCAGGGCCGGATCGTCGTCGAGAAGGGCGCCGACCAGACCGATGCGCGCATGGGCCACCACGCCCTGATCCTGTCGGACAAGGCCGAGATCGACGCCAAGCCCGAGCTCTTGATCTTCGCCGATGACGTCTCCTGCGCCCACGGCAACACGATCGGCGCGCTGGACGACGAGGTGCTGTTCTACGCCAAGCAGCGCGGCATCCCCGAGGCGGAAGCCAAGGCCATGCTGACCGTGGCCTTCGTCGGCGAGGTGATCGAGCGGATCGAACACGAGGGCGCACGCGAAGTCGCCGCCGCCTGGGTCGCCCGCAAGCTGGGGAGCGAGGCCTGATGGCTTTTGACGCTCCTTACGATGCCGCCGCGATCCGCGCCCAGTTCCCCATCTTGGCGCGAGAATTCCACGGCAAGCCCTTGATTTATCTCGACAGCGCCGCCAGCGCCCAGAAGCCGGATGCGGTGCTGGACGCGATGATGAGTCTGGCCCGGACCTCCTACGCCAACGTCCATCGTGGCCTGCACACGCTCGCCAACGAAACGACCGAAGCCTATGAAAAGGCGCGGGAAACTGTCGCCCGCTTCATCAACGCCGAGCGCGACGAAGTCGTCTGGACCAAGAGCGCGACCGAGGCGGTGAACCTGGTCGCCAGCTCGTTCGGCCTGTCGCTGAACGCCGGCGACGAGATCGTGCTCTCGGAAATGGAGCACCACGCCAACATCGTGCCGTGGCACTTCCTGCGCGAGCGTAAGGGTGTCGTCCTGAAGTTCATCCCGGTGCTGGATGACGGACGCCTGGACATGGAGGCCTATAAGGGCCTGCTGTCTGAGAAGACCAAGATGGTCGCGGTCACCCACATGTCGAACGTGCTGGGCACGGTCAACGATGTGCCCGAGATCGTCCGCCTGGCCCATGCGGCCGGCGCGCCGGTGTTGCTCGACGGCTGCCAGGGCGTGGTTCACACCAAGGTGGACGTGAAGGCGCTGGACGTCGATTTCTACGTCTTCTCCGGCCACAAGCTGTACGGCCCGACCGGGATCGGCGTGCTCTATGGCAAGGCCGAGCGCCTGGCGGCCCTGCCGCCGTACCAGGGCGGTGGCGAGATGATCGCTTCGGTGGCGCTGGACAAGATCACCTACGCCGACCCGCCGCATCGCTTCGAAGCCGGCACGCCGGCGATCCTGGAGGCCGTCGGCCTGGGCGCAGCGATCGAATGGCTGAACGGTCTCGACCGCGACGCTGTCTTCGCGCACGAGCACGCCCTTTATGAACGGGTCGCCGAGCGGCTGCGCGGCGTCAATGGCGTGCGGATCCTGGGCGAGGCGCCCGGCAAGGGCGCGGTGCTGTCCTTTACGGTCGAGGGCGCCCACGCCCACGACATCGCCCAGGTGCTGGACCGCTACGGCGTGGCCGTGCGCGCCGGGACCCATTGCGCCGAGCCTCTGATGCGCCGCTTCGGCGTCACATCGAGCGCGCGCGCCTCCTTCGCCCTATATAACACCGAGGCCGAGGCCGACGCGTTCGTCGACGCGCTGGCCAAGGCCCGCAGTTTCTTCAGTTGAGCTCCCGATGACCGACGCCGCCTCCCAGGAAACCGTTACGGCTCTGACCCAGGACGAGCTGAACCGGCTGACGGATCAGCTGATCGAAAAGCTGAAGACCGTCTATGACCCGGAAATCCCGGTCGACATCTATGAGCTGGGCCTGATCTACAAGGTCGATGTCAGCGACTCCAAGGACGTCGCCATCGACATGACCCTGACCGCGCCGGGCTGCCCGGTGGCCGGCGAGATGCCGGGCTGGGTCAAGGATGCGGTCATGGAGATCCCGGGACTGAAGTCTTGCACGGTCGAGCTGACCTTCGACCCGCCGTGGGACGCCTCGCGCATGAGCGACGAGGCCAAGCTGCAACTGAACATGTTCTGATCGGTTCAAACGCCATGGAAGCCACGATCGTCGCCCGTCCTCGCCGTCCGCGCCCCAAGGTCGTCACCCTGACCGAGGCTGCCGCCGCCCGCGTGAAAGAGATCATGGACAAGGCCGATCAGCCCTATGCGGGCTTGCGGGTCGGGGTGAAGAACGGCGGCTGCGCGGGCCAGGAGTACGTCTTCGAGTACGCCAAGGAGAAGGGCCCGATCGACGAAGTCGTCGAGGACAAGGGCGTCACCATCCTGATCGAACCCAAGGCCGTGCTGTTCCTGGTCGGGACCGAGATTGACTACGAAGTCACCAAGCTGTCTTCGAAGTTCGTATTCCACAATCCCAACGAAACCGACGCCTGCGGCTGCGGTGAGAGCGTGACGATCCAGCCGGCCGCAGAAGCGCTGGACTGATGCTGGCTCGCACACCGTCTTGCGTTGAATGCGGCCTGCCGTGGGGTTCGCCGCGCTTCAAGCATGAGGACGAGGCGCCGCTTTACTGGTCGGACACCGGCCTGCTGTGCTCCAGCGGCTGCGCCCAGACCCATTTCGCCAAGCGACGCGCCGAGGGGACGTTCGCCAGCGTGCCGGCGGAGTGTCCTGTCGAGGTTTGACGGCCTCAGTGAACCCTCTCCCAGAGGGAGAGGGTAGGGTGAGGGGCTACTGATCAGCCCGGTTAGGCCCGGACCCCTCATCCGGTCCTTCGGACCACCTTCTCCCTATGGGAGAAGGGACGCGGTGGCCGGCTGAGCTGTCGCCGCCACGTTCTTCTTGCCATCCCACTCCACCAGCACCGACGGCTTCACCGGCTCGCCGCGCGCTTGCGCGATCAGTTCGTTGGTGCGCCCCTCGATCGTCGTCTGCATCAGCCGCATGAAGTCGTCCTTCTCCAGGCCCTGGGGCAGGGCGGGTAGGAACTCAATGGTCGCCACACCCGGTGTCTTCGCCTTGTCCTGCTGCTTCCAGAAGCAGCCCAGGTTCGTGGCCACCGGCACCACCGGCAGGCCGAAGTCCTTGCTCATGTAGTAGACGCCCGTGCGGTAGCGGAAATGCTCGCCCGGCGCGGCCAGGTGGCCTTCGGGATAGATCAGGATCCGCCGGCCCTCAGCCGCGACCTGGGCGGCGCTCTTGGACAGCGCCTCACGCGCTTCAGGACCGCCGCAGCTGTCGACGACGATGGCGCCGAACTTTTTCAGGATCGCGCCGACCAGCGGGAACTTCTCCAGGTGGTCGCCGGTGACGAAGCTGAGGTTGTCGACATGGGCGAACATGACAAAGCCGTCGCCCCAGCTGTGGTGCTTGGCGGCGATGATGCAGGGCCCTGAGGGCAGGTTCTCCTGGCCCTTCACCTGCACCTTGACGCCGGCCAGGGTGTCCAGCGCCCACAGCATCCGGCGGCTGTAGAGCCGCAGGGTGAAGGTCACGGCCTCCCGGCCCGGCGCCAGGGCGGCGAAGGCCGCCGACAGGCCGTAGAAGATCGACAGAACCCAATAGTAGGCGTTGAACAAAACGCTGCGCATTGAAGGGTGTCCTTTCATCGCGCGAACAGCACGGCCTGGACGGCCGCAGTCATCAGCGGGGCGTGGGCGGAGAGGGCGTCGTCGCCCAGGCGGCCATAGGCCTTGTTCTGGGCGGTCTGGGTGATCACGCCGATGGCCATGGCGGCCAGCACGCGCGGGTCGCCCGGCGGCAGCTCGGCGTTGATCATCGCGCGCTTGATCAGGTCCTCGACCAGGGTGACCGGATCGCGGCCGTCTTCCTGGTAGTAGGGTAGGAAATGGTGCAGTTGCAGCAGGTGGAACGAGAACAGCAGCCAGTCCTCGTCGGCCACCGCGCAATAGGCCTTCACCAGCGCCGCGGCCTTGGCCTTGATGCCGCTGGCGGCGGCGGCCTCGTCGGCGATCAGGGCCGAGAGGCGGCGGTGGCAGTCCATGAACAGGCCCAGCGCCAGCGCGTCCTTGCTCTTCCAGTGGCGATAGATCGCGCCTTCGGACACGCCGGCCCGGGCGGCGATGGTCTTGGTGGTCGTGGCGTCGACGCCCTCGGTGACGAAGGCCTCCAGCGCCGCGCGCTCGATGCGGGGTTTCGCGCTCATGAGACGAACATCGCAGGCGGGATCGAAAATACAAGTGAGCGCTCACTTACATTTCCGTGATTGACCGTGATCGACGAGGCGGCGACACACGGCCATGGTCCAGACGGTTCTTGTGTATTCGATGGCCGAGGTGATCGGCGATGGGCTCATCAAGCTGCCCTTCATCGCCGGCCTGCGCGCGGCGTTTCCCGGCGCGCGGATCAGCTGGTGCGCCGCCAAGGGCGAGACCGTCTATACGGGGCCGCTGAAGGCCGTCGTGGCGGACTACATCGACGAGGTGATCCTGGAGGGCGCCAACGGCGCTGCGCCGCTGGACAGCCTGCCGTGGTCCAGGCCGTTCGGCGGGCGCAGGTTCGATCTCGTGATCGACACCCAGGAGAACCTGCGCCGCAGCGGCGTCGCCCGTCGCGCCACCGCCTGGCGTTTCGTCTCGGCCGCGCGTGAGGCGAGAGGCCGGGACTGGCCGGTGGCGGTGACCGACCGTCTGGCGCGACTGCTGGCTCTGGCGACGGACGGGCAGGGCGCGCCAAGGCCCCTGGCCCTGACCCATCCCGACGCGCTGAAGGCTGCGGAGCTTCTGTTGCCGACCGGGCCGACCTATGTCGGCCTCGCGCCTGGCGCCGGCGGACAGGACAAGCGCTGGCCGCTGGCGAACTACCTGGAACTGGCGCGCCGCGTACTCGCCAAGGGCTGGACGCCGGTCTTCCTGTTTGGCCCGGACGAGGCCGACGACGCGGCGATCGCCGCCCGCGAGGTTCCGCAGGCGCTGCAGCCCGAGCGCAACCGCACAGACGGTCTGCCGGTGAGGGGCCCGCTGCTGGTCATCGCCCTGGCCGGACGCATGGCCGCCGGGGTCGCCAATGACGCCGGGCCTGGCCACATGCTGGCGGCCGGCGGCGCGCCCTTGCTGTCGCTGCAGCAGGACCGCCGCAAGGCGGTGAAGTTCCGTCCCGCCGCCCAGCGGCTTGAGATGCTGGTCGCGGAGGACTACGGAAGCGATATGGGCGCCCTGCCGGTCGACGCGGCTTGGGCTACCCTCGATAAGCTGGTTTCCGGAGCGTCCTGAATGTCCATCCTTGCGCCGATCTCGGCGGGCGAACTGGTCGACAAGATCACCATCCTGCGCGTCAAGGCTCAGCGCATCGGCGATCCGGCCAAGGAGGCCAATGTCCGCAAGGAGTTGGCGCTGCTGGAGACGACGGCCCGCGAGCACCTGCCGGAAAACGCCGAGATCGCCCGGCTCACCGAAGAGCTGACCATCGTCAACGCCGCGCTCTGGGACATCGAGGACGGCAAGCGCGACTGCGAGCGTCGCCAGGATTTCGGGCCGGACTTCGTGGCCCTGGCCCGCCGCGTCTATATCGACAACGACAAGCGCGCCGCCATCAAGCGCGCCATCAACGAAGCCGCCGGATCGGAGATCGTCGAGGAAAAGAGCTACAAGCCCTATCTCGGAACCCCAGAAAAGTGACGCAAGTCGTTCGCGATGCTGGGGAAATGCTCGCGAGCATGACGCCGGAGCTGAAGTCCGGCCAGTACGTATTCTGCGCCGCGGGCGACCGGGATTGGACGCTTCTGCAGCCGCTGGCGATGTTCCTCGAGGCGGAAGGCGTCAGCCTGATCCTCGAGCGCAGCGCGGCGGAGGCGGCGGGGTTTCCCGTCGAGGCGCCCGTGGCCCTGATCACCCTGAACGTCTATTCGGCCCTCGATGGCGTGGGCCTGACCGCCGCCGTATCCGGTGCGCTCGCCGAGGCCGGGATCGCCTGCAACATGGTCGCGGCGCTACACCACGACCATGTCTTTGTGCCTGTCGAACGGGCGAAGGAGGCGGTGGCGATCCTCGTGACGCTACAGGCGAAAGCCGCTAGCGCCCCTTGAACACCGCCGCGCGCTTCTGAAGGAAGGCGGTGACGCCTTCGATGAAGTCCTCGGTCTTGCCGGCGATCTTCTGGGCCTTGCGCTCGGCGTGCAACTGGCCGGTCCAGTCGGTGTCGAGGCTGTCCCAGACCAGCCTGCGAATGACGCCCAGCGCGGCCGGCCCCTTGGCCAGTTCCAGCGCCAGGGCGTGGGCCGTGGTCATCAGCTCGGCATCAGGCACGCAGCGGTTCACCAGGCCCCACTGGAGGGCCGTGGCGGCCGGGATCTTGTCGCCCAGCAGCATCATCTCCATGGCCCGCGCCTTGCCGATCAGGCGCGGCAGCAGATAGGTCGAGCCGCCGTCCGGCACCAGGCCGATGCGGCGGAACGCCTGAAGGAAATAGGCGCTCTCGGCGGCGACGATCAGGTCGCCCATCACCGCGATCGAGCAGCCGATGCCGGCGGCCGGACCGTTCACGGCCGTGACGATCGGCAGAGGAAAGTCGCGCAGCAGGGTCATCAGCGGATTGTAGACAGTTTCCAGCGCCGAGCCGGCGTCGGGCTTGCCGTCGACGTCCGCCTCGCGACCGGCCGCGCCGCCGCCCGACAGGTTGGCGCCCGAGCAAAAGCCGCGACCTTCACCGGTCAGGATCACGGCGCGCGCCTCGATCTTGCCGGCGGCGATCGACGAGAAGGCATGATGCAGTTCGCGCGCGACCTCCGGGCTGGCCGCGTTCAGCGTGGTCGGATCGGCGAGGGTGACGGTGGCGACGCCATCCTGCGTCGAGACACGGATCTTCTGATAGTCCACGGCGGAGCCTCCCTGTGTTCGTTAGGGGCGAGTCTAGGCGCCTTTGCCCCTTGGGAAGGCTAGCGAAATCTTCAGAAACAGAAACGCCGCCGATCAGGGACCGGCGGCGCAAAGGTAGGCCTTCTGCTGAAAAAGGTCAGGCGGCGTAGGCGGCGCCGGGCATGGACTCCGCGGCCGTCACGCGATTGCGGCCACCACGCTTGGAGGCGTAGAGCGCAGCGTCCGCCCGCTCCATCACCGAGTGGCCCGACTCGCCCGGCTTACGCTCGGCGAAACCCGAGGACACCGTGATTGCGCCGAGGTCCTCGTTGGTCGAGCGGCGCTTGAGCATGCGCGACGACACCTCGACGCGGATTTCCTCCAGCGTGGTCGCCACCACCGAGGCGGCTTCGCGCGGGAAAATCATGGCGAACTCTTCACCGCCGTAGCGGGCGGCGAAGCGGGGCGGGGCGGCGACACGGCCGATGACCGAAGCGACATAGCGGATGACCTGGTCGCCCGTCTGGTGGCCCCAGGTGTCGTTGAAGCCCTTGAAGTGGTCGATATCGAGCACCGCCAGACAGATGGTCGTGCCACCTTCCTCGGCCTCGGTGCAGGCGCGGTCCAGTTCCTCGTCGAAGGCCTTGCGGTTGGCTAGATTGGTCAGGCCGTCGGTCGTTGCGTCACGTCGCACCTGCTCCAGGTGTTCGCGCAGGCGTTCGACTTCGGCGGTGGAGTCGGCGAGACGCGCCTCGAGCGACTGGTTTTCCTTGTGCACCCGGCGGGTGGCTTCGGCGATGCTGCCGACCACCGCCTTGATGGCGGCGACGTCGGTCTGGGTGTCCAGGCTCTTGCTCGCGCCGGCCAGTTCCTTTCCGAAGGCGGCGTTGGACTTCTGGGCGTTCTGGATCGCCTTGGAAACCGCCTCCAGTTCCTTGGAGAGAATGTCGCCCGCATCGCGGATCTGTTCGTTCAGACGCGCCTTGGGCAGGAAGGTCGCGGCAAGCTCTTCGCTGACCAGTTCGGTCATCGGCTCGCCCAGCGAGATCAGTCGGGTCAGCTCACGCGCCAGCGCGCCATTCGGGTCGGCCACATAGTGCGTCCAGAGCTCGAAGTTCAGCGCGGTCGGCCAGACCTGATGTCGTTCCATTAGCTCCAGAGCGCGCGAGGCGATCTTGTAGGCCTCTGGACCGCGCAGCGTGGTTTCGACGTCCGACATGTTCTCTTCCCTCGATGACGTTGCCCTTGCGGCAATGCCGATCGCTTGGGTTCGCAGCTTAAGCCGCAGAGTTCTTACGAGGCGTTAAGAACGAACGACGTTCACTTGCGTCTTAGCGTCGCCTCCCGCATGGTGATCATTGATAAGATGAGTTCCGCGCCGATCGGCCGGACCTTGGGAGGAGCAACCAGTCCATGAACGCACCGGTTAATTTGTCTTCCGACGCGCACAAGGCGGTGATGAACGACGTGTTGCAGCGCCAGAAGGCCGCCCATCTTCGGGACGGTCCGCCCAGCGCTGAGAAGCGAATCCAATGGCTGAACCGGTGCATTGACCTGCTGGTCGGGCACCAGGCCGAGATCGCCAAGGCGGTGAATCAAGACTTCGGCTCCCGATCGCCCGAGGCGACGTCGCTGACGGACGTGGCCGGCTCGATCGGTCCGCTGAAGCACGCCCGCGAGCATCTGACCAAGTGGATGAAGCCGGAGAAGCACAAGACGACGCCGGCGATCCTGGGCCTGTTCGGGGCAAAGGCGACGGTGCATTGGCAGCCCAAGGGCGTGGTCGGTGTGATCAGCCCCTGGAACTTCCCGGTCAACCTGACGTTTGCACCGCTGGCGGGCGTGTTCGCCGCCGGCAACCGCGCGATGATCAAGCCGTCCGAGTTCACGCCCGCGACGTCGGAACTGCTGAAGGCCATGTTCGCCAAGGCGTTCAACGAGGAAGAAGTCGCCGTCTTCGTCGGTGGGCCGGAGGTCGGGCAGGCGTTCTCGGGCCTGGCCTTCGACCACCTAGTGTTCACCGGCGCGACCTCGGTAGCCAAGCACGTGATGCGCGCCGCCGCCGAAAACCTTGTTCCCGTCACTCTCGAGTTGGGCGGCAAGAGCCCCGTGATCCTCTCGCGCGGCGCCGACATGGCGACCGCCGCAGCTCGGGTGATGAACGGCAAGACCCTCAACGCCGGCCAGATCTGCCTGGCGCCCGACTATGTCCTGGCCCCGCAGGAAGATGTCGAGACCTTCGTCAAGGAAGCCCAGGCGGCGGTGAGCCGTTACTTCCCGACGATCAAGGACAATCCCGACTACACGGCTGTGGTCGCCCAGCGCCACTATGACCGGGTCAAGGGCTATGTCGACGACGCTCGCGCCAAGGGCGCGCGGGTTATCGAGATCAATCCGGCCGGCGAGGACCTGTCGCAGCAGGAGCACCGCAAGATTCCGCCGACCCTGATCCTCGACCCCACCGACGACATGAAGGTGATGCAGGAAGAGATCTTCGGTCCTGTGCTGCCGGTGAAGGGCTACAAGACCGTCGACGAGGCGGTCGACTATGTGAACGCCCACGACCGCCCATTGGCGCTCTATTGGTTCGGGACCGACGAGGCCGAGAAGGACCGGGTGCTGGAGCGCACCACCAGCGGCGGCGTCACGGTCAATGACGTGATCTTCCATGTGGCCCAGGAGAATCTGCCGTTCGGCGGTATCGGTCCGGCCGGCATGGGTGCCTATCACGGCTATGACGGCTTCCGCGAGTTCAGCCACCGCAAGGCGGTGTTCCAGCAGCTGAAGAAGGACATCGCGCCGATGCTGGGTCTGCGCCCGCCCTACGGCGAGGGGATCCGCAAGTATCTGGCGGGGCAGATCAAGAAGTAGCCAATCACGGCGCGGTATGCTCCAAGCGGCCGCATGACCGCGCCGATTTCCCTGCGCCTGATCGTGGAGGCGCGCGACCTGCCGTCGATGCCGGCAGACGCTCTGCGTAAGTGTTTCACTCGAGCCGAAAGCGGTTTGGCCTGGACGGCGGAGCTTGATGCTTCCAGCGGCGCGCCGGCGGGCGTTCTGGGCGGTCCAGACGCGTCCGCCTGGCCCTTCACGCTGTCATCGCCGCCGCCGTTGCACGTTCCGGCCGTGTGCGCCGTCGGGCCTTGCTGGTGGTATCCGAGCTTCGGGGCAGTGATTGGAACGGACGGCGCGCTTTACAACGCCAGCGTCGGCGAGGCGCGGCATGGCTCGGCTGATCTTTCGGCGATCCCGGGCCTGGCCCCGGGCGGAGCCAGCCTGATTCCGCCCCAACGCGCGCCTTTCGTGGAGAGCGGCGCGGTGTTCCTGCCGTGGGGCGCAGGCTTCAACTACGGACATTTCGTCATCGACGCCCTGCCGTCGATCCTGGCGCTGGAGCAGGCGGGTCTGCTTCAGGACACGCCGCTTCTGGCGCCCCGCCTAAAGGACTGGCAGCGCGACCTGATCGCCATGGCGGCGCCTGGGATCACGCTTCGGGAAGTCGACGCTCCGGCGGTTCGTCTTGGACGCGCGGTGTTCGCCACCAGCATGGATCACTTCCTGCACCACCCCAACGGCCTGCTGGCGACCCTGGCCGAGCGGGTCGCGGCGAACGCGCCCCACGGCGCCGGCGCGCGGCGGATCTATCTGTCGCGGCGGGGCCAGTCGATGCGGGTGATGGTGGGCGAGGCGGCTTTCGAACGCGCTCTGCGCGCCCGTGGGTTCCAGATCGTTCGCCCCGAAACCCTCAGCGCCCGCGCACAGGTCGCCTTGATGCGCGACGCCGAGATCATCGTCGGCGCCAGCGGCGCGGCCCTGGCCAACGCTGTGTTCGTGCCCCGGGGCGCTCGAGTGATCGAGATTCAGCCGACGAACTTCACCAGCCAATGGGTGAGGGCGGCCTGTCGCCAGGTGGGCGTCGAATGGCGCGGCTATGTCTGCGCTTCGCCTTGTCCAGCCCGGGCGGCGCCGCTGCTGACGCGACTGAGGCGGGGCTTCAAGTTCGCCTTCAGGCCGGACCTGAACGACCTGCTGGACTTTGTCGACGCGGCGCTTTAGGCGCCAGCGCGCCAAACGAAAGGCGCCGGACCATGGCCCGGCGCCTTCGCGATTTTGGACTGGTTCTTGCCGACTACTTCGGGCCGCGCGGCGGGCGGGCGAGGAAGGCGGGTACATCCGAGCCGAAGCCGACGACGCGGCGATCATCGTCATCGCGGTCACGGACGGGCTGAACGCCGCGCACCGGGCGTTCGGGACGCTCAGCGCGGGCCGGACGCTCGGTTTCGACCGGGGTCGGCGCGGGCGCGGCGGCCTTGGGCTCGCGTTCGCGACGCGGGCGGCGTTCGCGCGCGGGACGCTCTTCAGCCGCTGCAGGCGCCTCGACGACCTCGGCGACGGCCTCGACGGCCGCTTCGACTGTTTCTTCGCCGCGATTACGACCGCGACTGCGGCCGCGCGCGGGACGGTCGCCGCGTTCGCCGCGATCGCGGCCGCCGCGCTTGCGATCGCGATCACCGTCACGCTTGACCGTCACGGCGTTCGAGTAGTCGAGATCCAGCTTTTCTTCCTCGGGCGTCGAGCCGATCAGCTTGATGACCTTGTCGAAACCCTTGTCGTCCGCCGGGGTGACCAGCATGTAGGCCTCGCCCGTGCGGCCCGCGCGACCCGTGCGGCCGATGCGGTGGACGTAGTCGTCAGCATGGTGCGGGACGTCGTAGTTGAAGACGTGGCTGACGGCCGGGATGTCGAGGCCGCGCGCGGCCACGTCCGAAGCCACAAGGATCTTCAGCGCGCCGGACCGGAAATCGGCCAGGGTCTTCATGCGCTGGGTCTGGTCGAGGTCGCCGTGGATCGGCGCGGCGTCGAAACCATGCACCTTCAGCGACTTGGCGACGATGTCGACCTCGGTCTTGCGGTTGCAGAAGACGATACCGGTCTCGATGCCGGCCTTTTCGATCAGGGCCCGCAGCGCCAGGCGCTTGGCCTTGGGATCGGAGGTGGGAACCTTGACCAGGCGTTGGGTGATGTTGGCGTTCGTGGTCGCCGGGCGGGCCACCTCGATCCGGACCGGATTGTTCAGGAACTGCTTGGTGAGGCGCGTGATTTCCGGCGGCATCGTCGCCGAGAAGAACAGGGTCTGCTTCTTGGGCGGCGTCATCTTGAAGATGCGCTCGATGTCCGGAATGAAGCCCATGTCCAGCATGCGGTCGGCTTCGTCGACGACCAGGAACTGCACGCCGGTCATCAGGAGCTTGCCGCGCTCGAAGTGGTCGAGCAGGCGGCCCGGCGTGGCGATCAGGACGTCGACGCCGCGATCGAGCTTCTTTTCCTGGTCGCCGAACGACACGCCGCCGATCAGCAGGGCCCAGGACAGCTTGGTGCCCTTGGCGTACTTTTCGAAGCTGGCGGCCACCTGGTCGGCCAGTTCGCGGGTCGGGGCGATGACCAGGGCGCGCGGCATACGGGCCTTGGCGCGGCCCGACTGCAAGCGGTCGATCAGCGGGAGGGTGAAGGCGGCGGTCTTGCCGGTGCCCGTCTGGGCGATGCCGAGGACGTCCTGGCCCGCCAGGGCGACGGGAATGGCCTGGGCCTGGATGGGGGTCGCAGTGGTATAGCCGGTGTCGGCGACCGCCTGCAGGGTCGTGGGCGATAGCCCTAGGTCGGTGAATTCAGTCATTACACGCTGATCTGCGGAGCCGCCCGTGCTTGGGCGAGCGGGCGGCGCGGATTCGCCAGACCTGCTCCGAAGTTGGGGATAAATAGGCGGAAAGTCGGCAAAGTCAATCGTCGCGAGGGCGATGCGGAGTATTCGAAAGATGAGTGACGGGGGGTGGAAAAATTCCGCCAAGGCCTGGATCGCCGATATGGGCGAGCAGGGCGACTATGGTCGGCGTTATGTTCTCGATGCGCCGATGACCGAACGCCTGCGCCTACTGAACGGCGGTCGAGCCCTGGATGTCGGCTGCGGGGAAGGGCGCTTCTGCCGGATTCTGCGGGCCGAAGGCTTCGATCCGGTCGGGTGGGATCCGACCGTCGAACTGCTGGAGGCGGCGCGGGCGCGTGACCCGGGCGGAACCTATATCGAGGGCCGCGCCGAGGATCTGGCGTTCGCCGACGCGAGTTTCGATCTGGTGGTGTCGTGCCTGTCGCTGATCGACATCGGAGCAGCGGACCGCGCGATCGCCGAGATGACCCGCGTGCTCAAGCCCGGTGGGACTTTGCTGGTCGCCAACCTCACGAGTTTCTCCACCGCGCGCGCCAACGACGGCTGGCAGCGGGATCTTCTGGGGCGCCCGAAATATTTCGCGATCGACCGCTATCTGGAGGTTCGCGCCAAGTGGGAGGAATGGCGCGGCATCCGCATCATCAACTGGCACCGGCCGCTCAAGGACTACATGCAGTGGTTCCTCGCCCAAGGGCTGCTTCTGACCCACTTCGACGAGCCCGCGCCCACCGGCGGCGATCCGTCGCGTGCGGACAGGTACCGACGTGCCCCATGGTACGTGATCATGGAGTGGCGCAAGCCCTGACGCCGCTCTATATCCGCCCGCACATGACCATCGACCACGACTCTCGCCTCCGACGTCTTCGTTTCCGCGCCTGGCACCGCGGCTTTCGTGAAGCGGACCTCATCCTGGGGCCGTTTGCGGATACCCATGGGCCGAGCCTGACGCCCGAGCAGTTCGATACGCTCGAAACCCTGCTCGAGCAGTCGGACCGCGAGATCTACGCCTGGATCGTGGGGCAGGAACCGACGCCGACGGAATTCGAAACGGACGTCATGGCGATGATCCGCACCTTCCGGTTCCAGGCGCACGCGTCGCGCCCGGCGGGTGATGGCGCCTGACGCCATGAGCTACGACGCCAAGCAGATCGCCAAGGCCGCCGGTGGCCTGACCCTGGCCGGCGCGCCGGAGGGCTTTGACGCGCTGGTCATGGCCGACATCGCGCGCGCGCGCGGCGGCCTGACAGCCTTCGTCGCTCGCGACACCGCCCGGGCCGGCGCCTTCATCGACGCGCTGAAATTCTTCGCGCCCGAGATCGAGACGGTGCTGTTCCCGTCATGGGACTGCCTGCCCTATGACCGGATCGGTCCGTCGTCCGGCGTGTCCGCCACCCGCATGGCCACGCTTTCGCGCCTGGCGCGGGGTCTTGGCGACGGCAAGGCCGCCATCCTGGTGATCGCCGCGCCGGCGTTGCTGCAGCGCGTGCCGACCAAGGAGGTGCTGCTGCGCGCCTCCTACGCGGCCAAGGTCGGCGCCAGTGTCGATATCAAGGACCTTGAGCGCTATTTCGGGGTCAACGGCTATACGCGAGCCTCCACCGTGTCGGAGCGGGGCGAGTTCGCGATCCGGGGCGGGGTGATCGATGTCTATCCGCCGGCCGCGGAGGAGCCGGTGCGCCTTGATCTGTTCGGCGACACGCTGGAGAGCATCCGCGCCTTCGATCCCGAGACCCAGCGCTCGACCAAGCAGCTGAAGGAGATCGATCTTCTGCCGGTCAGCGAGGCGCTGCTGGACGCCGACGGGATTTCGCGGTTCCGCAAGGGCTATGTCGCCGAGTTCGGCGCGCCGGGCGATGATCCGCTCTACGCCGCCGTCAGCGAGGGCGGCCGCCGCGCCGGTCTCGAACACTGGCTACCGCTGTTCTACGAGCGGATGTCGACCCTGTTCGACTATCTGCCTGCGGGCGCCCTCATCGGCGTGGACAACCAGGCGACTGAGGCCCGCGACGAACGTCTGGCCATGATCCAGGACGCCTATGACGCGCGCGCCAGCGCCGACCGCAAGTCGGCCTATCGTCCGCTGGCGCCTGAAGCGCTTTACCTGACCGCCGAGGAGTGGGAGCGCGAGCTCTCCGACCGCACCCATCGCCGCTTCACGCCGTTCCAGCCGCAGGGCCTGGACGTCGTCGACCTGGGCGCCAAGCTTGGCCGGGTGTTCGCCGCTGAGCGCGCCCAGGACAGCGTCAATCTCTTCGAAGCGACCGCCGACCACGCCAAGGCGCTGACCGCCCAGGGTAAGCGCGTGCTGTTCGCCTCGTGGTCGGAAGGCTCGTCCGAGCGCCTGGGGACCATGCTGGCCGACCATGGCCTGAAGAAGATCCCCTATGCCGGCTACTGGCAGGCGGCCAAGGCCAATGACCCGAAGGTCCCCCAGCGGGTCGTGCTGCCGCTGGACCACGGCTTCGAGACCGACAGCCTGGCGGTCATTTCCGAGACCGACATTCTGGGCGATCGGCTGGCTCGCCCGCGCAAGAAGCGCCGCGCCGCCAACTTCCTGGCCGAGGCCTCGGCCCTCACGCCGGGCGACCTGGTCGTCCATATCGACCACGGCATCGGCCGATATGAGGGCCTCAAGACCCTCGACGTCCAGGGCGCGCCGCACGACTGCCTGGACCTGCTGTATGGCGGCGAGGCCAAGCTCTATCTGCCGGTTGAGAACATCGACCTCTTGACCCGCTACGGCGCGGCCGACGCCGAGAACGTGCAGCTGGACAAGCTGGGCGGCGCGGCCTGGCAGGGCCGCAAGGCTAGGGCCAAGGAACGTCTGCGGGTCATGGCCGAGGGCCTGATCCAGATCGCCGCCGCCCGCCAGCTCAAGACCGTCGAGGAGACCGATCCGCCGTCGGGCGTGTTCGACGAGTTCTGCGCCCGCTTCCCCTACGAGGAGACGGACGACCAGCTCAGCGCCATTCACGACGTCCTGGAAGACCTGTCGTCCGGCAAGCCGATGGACCGCCTGATCTGCGGCGACGTGGGTTTCGGCAAGACCGAGGTGGCGCTGCGCGCGGCCTTCGTGGTGGCGATGAGCGGCAAGCAGGTCGCGGTCGTCTGCCCGACGACCCTGCTGGCGCGTCAGCACTACAAGACCTTCAAGGACCGCTTCCAGGGCTGGCCGGTCAAGGTCACGCGCCTGTCGCGCCTGGTCACCGGCAAGGAGGCCGCCGAGACCCGCGAGGGCCTGGCCAACGGTCAGTTCGAGATCGTGGTCGGCACCCACGCCATCCTGTCCAAGCAGGTGTCATTCAAGGACCTGGGCCTCGTCATCGTCGATGAGGAGCAGCACTTCGGGGTCAAGCATAAGGAGAAGCTGAAAGAGCTTCGCGCCGACGTGCACATGCTGACCCTGACGGCGACGCCGATCCCGCGCACCCTGCAGATGGCGCTGAGCGGCATCCGGGAGATGTCGATCATCGCCACCCCGCCGGTCGATCGCCTGGCGGTGCGCACCTATATCAGCCCGTTCGACCCGGTGACCCTCCGCGAGGCTCTGCTGCGCGAGAAGTATCGCGGCGGTCAGTCCTACTATGTCGTGCCGCGCATCAAGGACCTGGAGGACATCGAAAAGTTCCTCCGCACCCAGGTGCCCGAGGTGAAGTTCGTCGTCGGCCACGGCCAGATGGCGGCCACCCAATTGGAAGACGTGATGACAGCCTTCTACGAGGGCCAGTACGACGTGCTGCTGGCCACCACGATCGTCGAAAGCGGGCTCGACATCCCGTCGGCCAACACCCTGATCGTCCATCGCGCCGACATGTTCGGCCTCGCCCAGCTCTATCAGATCCGGGGGCGCGTCGGCCGTTCCAAGGCCAGGGCCTACGCCTATCTGACCACGCCCGTCGAGAAGTCCCTGACCCTGTCGGCCGAGAAGCGTCTGCAGGTGCTGCAGTCGCTGGACAGCCTGGGGGCCGGTTTCCAGCTGGCCAGCCACGACCTGGACCAGCGTGGCGGCGGCAACCTCCTGGGCGACGAGCAGAGCGGCCACATCAAGGAGATCGGCGTCGAGCTCTACCAGCAGATGTTGGAAGACGCCGTCGCTGAGCTCAGGCAGCGCCAGGGCCAGGAAGCCCTGCTGGAGGATCGGGGTTGGTCGCCGCAGATCAACACCGGCGCGGCCGTGATGATCCCGGACGACTATGTGCCGGACCTCAATGTGCGCCTGTCGCTGTATCGTCGCCTGTCCGAGGCCGAACAGGCCGCCGACCGCGAAGCCCTGGCCGCCGAGATGATCGACCGCTTCGGCCCGCTGCCGCCCGAAACCGACAGCTTGCTGAAGGTCGTGGCCATCAAGGGCCTGTGTCGCGAGGCCAATGTGGCCAAGATCGACGTCGGTCCCAAGGGCGCGGTGGCCAGCTTCCGAGGCGACAACTACGCCAACCCGCTGGGGCTGATGCAGCATGTCGCCAAGAACAGCCTGATCTGGAAGGTGCGCCCAGACCAGAAGGTCGTCATCAAGGGCGAATGGGACACGCCTGCCCAGCGTCTCGACGCGGCCGAGAAGATCCTGACGGTCCTGGCCAAGCTGGCGAAGGGGTGACCCAGTTCTCCCCCGGTTTGTGGGAGGATGTCTAAGCCGCCAGGGCCTGATCGATCGCCTGGGCGATGCGCTCGGGGGACTCGGCGCCGACGACGGCGACCTTGCCGGCGAAGATGGCGAACGGCACGCCGGTCACGCCGCCCTGGACGGCCATGGCGTGCTCGCGCGCCACGGCCTCCTTGTCGGCCCCTTCGGAGAGCAGTTGCAGCACCACCAGACGCTCCATCCCGGCCGCCTCGGCGATGTCACCCAGGACGACGGGGTCACCGATGTCGAGGCCTTGCTCGAAATAGGCCTTGAACAGCGCTTCGACGACCTGGTCTTGCACCCCGGCCGTCAGGGCCCAACGGATCAGGCGATGGGCGGCGTTGGTGTTCGGCGACAGGTCGATAGCCTCGAAGTTGAAGACGATGCCTTCTTCGGCGCCGCCTTCGACAAGCGCCGTGTGGACGGCCTTGAGCTTATCCTGGTCCTTGAACTTCTGGGCCATATAGGCCTTGCGATCGACTCCTTCCTCGGGGAGCGTCGGATCCAGCTGGTAGGGACGCCAGATCAGCTGCGCCGTCAGATCGGGACGCAGGGCGATGGCGGATTTCAGGCGGCGCCAGCCCAGATAGCACCAAGGGCAGACGACATCGGCCACGACGTCGATGATCATGGCTTGCGGCTGGCTCATGGCGAACTCCCTCGGAAACATCGTCCGCTACAGGACGCGTTCCATATAAGGCGCAGGACCTTGCGCCCCAAGCGGCAAGCGTCAGCCCGCCTCGCGCTTGAGCGCGGCGGCGGCGGCCCGTTCGAGCGCCTTCACCGCGCCTTCACCCGGCTGGACCTCGGCCACGCCGATATCGAATTCGCAGACGAACGGCGCGCGGTCCTCTCCGGCGTCGAAGGCGGTGCAGCCGATGACGGCGGCGATCCGTTCGGCGGCGGCGCGGGCGGCGTTCTGGTTGGTGGCGGGCAGGGCCAGGGCGAAAACCTCGGTCGCCAGCCGCGCCGGCGTGTCCTCGACCCGCACCAGGCGTCCCACCATCGAGCCGATTTGCGGAATGGCGCGGTCCAGCCAGCCGTTCTGGCGGGCCCAGACGGTCTCGGGCTTGTCGGCGACGCGCAGAACGCAGATCGACAGGGGGCGCGACCGTTCGCGGGCGGCGCTGGCCAGCCGCGCCAGATGGGCGGCGAACAGATCACGGGTGAACAGCCCCGTGGCGGCGTCCATCAGGCCCGAACTGCGCGCCTTTTCCAGAGCGCCGCGAATGGACTCGCCACGACGGAAGCTGCGCGCCAGCTCCATGACCCGCATGGCCGTCTCGCCTTCGGGCGTTTCCGGCGAGGCGACGTCAGACACCCCCCGATGGAACGCCTCCGACATCGTCACATAGCTTTCGGCCTTCAGGTAGAGCAGCGCCGGAATGTGGAAGAGGCGGGTGTTGCGCCGCATGCCTGCGGCGATCGACAGCGCTTCCTGCTGGCTGTCGCCGGCCCACAGCACCACCGAGTCGAATGGCCGCTCGTGCAGATAGTCAAAGGCGGTATAGGCCGTGAAGGCGCCGACGACCTCCGCGCCGCTGGCTTGCAGGGCGTTTGACAGGGCCAGGAACTGCGGGGCGGGCTCGCCGACCGCCAGGATGCGATAGGGCGCGTCCGAGGGCTCGGGCAGGTCGAGGCGGCGACCGCGTTCGCCGAAGGTCTCGAGACGCAGCTCGAACTCCTCCTCGGCGATGGCCGTGCGCACCAGCGACTCCAGACGCAGCGCGGCCTGCGAGGGGTGCAGGGGCGGGGACAGCGTCAGATCGAAGGACTGGCTGCGGAAATCGGTGTTCGGTTCGCTGATGGCGATCACGGGCAACCGCCGGGGCGCCACCGCAGCTTTCAGCCGGCGGGCCAGGGTCTGGGTCTCGGGGCCCGCGCTGGCCATGTCGACGATCACGGCCTCGATCGGCAGATCGCCCAGGGCGGCGAGCGCGGCGTAGGGGCCCCGCGCGGTGATCGTGCGCCAGCCCAGCCGGTCCAGCCCTTCGGCCAGCGGTCCGGCGCGAACATCATCGCGCGCCACGATCAGGATTCGGGCGTCAACCGCCAAACCAACCTCCGCCCGAACACATACGACGCTGACCCCGTCGGGGCCTGCGGGATTCGACGCCGCACCATAGCAGAGGGTTCGCGTCGTCAAAGCCACGCAACGCCGCAGGCTGGGGGTGAATCGAAGAACCGCCTCGCTTCGCCGATCCAGGCTTGCGTGACCGAACGTCATTATCGATCTACTGCGCGCAATCGGCCAGGTTCGAAGGGTCGACAGGGAGATCGCGTCATGGGCCAAGGGCCGCTTTCGGGACTTAAGATCGTGGAGTTCGCCGGCATCGGACCGGGACCCTTCTGCGGCATGTTGCTGTCTGATCTGGGCGCGGATGTCGTGCGCATCGACCGCAAGGGCCAGGGGCGCGGCTCGCCCGCCGACGTGACCGCACGCGGCCGTCGCTCGGTGGCGCTGGACCTGAAGAACCCCGACTCGATCGAGACCTGTCTCAAATTGCTCGAACAGGCCGACGGCCTGATCGAGGGCTTCCGTCCCGGCGTCATGGAGCGTCTGGGCCTTGGCCCGGACGTCGCTCTGGCTCGTAACCCCAAGCTCGTCTACGGCCGCATGACCGGCTGGGGACAGACCGGCCCCTACGCCAAGGCGGCGGGTCACGACATGAACTACATCGCCATCACCGGCGCGCTGCACGCCATCGGCACGACCGAAAAGCCCGTACCGCCGCTGAACCTGGTCGGCGATTTCGGGGGCGGGGCGCTCTACCTGGCGTTCGGTCTGCTGGCCGGGGTGATCCATGCGCGCTCGACCGGGCAGGGCCAGGTTATCGATTGCGCCATGAGCGACGGCGCAGCCTCGCTGATGGCCATGTTCTACGGCTTCAAGGCCGGCGGCCTCTGGAACGAGGGACGGAGGAGCAACCTGCTCGACGGCGGCGCGCACTTCTACGACACCTATGAATGCTCGGACGGCAAGTGGATCTCGATCGGCTCGATCGAGCCTCAGTTCTACCTCTTGCTGCTCGAGAAGACCGGGATCACCGATCCGCAGTTCCAGCACCAGATGAGCCGCGAGGAGTGGCCGCAGCTGCATGACAAGCTGGCCGCCGTCATCAAGACCAAGACCCAGGCCGAGTGGTGCGAGATCATGGACGCCACCGATGTGTGCTTCGCCCCTGTCCTGACCATGGACGAAGCGCCGAAGCACCCCCACAACGCCGCCCGTCAGACCTTCGTGGAGGTCGCCGGCGTCACCCAGCCGGCCCCCGCGCCCCGCTTCTCCGCCACCCCTGGCGCGATCCAGGGACCGCCGCCCAAGATTGGCGGACACAATGACGAGGCGCTCGCCGACTGGGGCTTCAGCCCCGCGGCGATCGAAGCGCTCAAGGCTTCGGGGGCGCTCTGATTCTGTTCAGGCGCCGTTCAGGCGGGACTTTCTAGGGTGCCGGCGTCGATCGGTCGCCGCGCCCATCCGTCCCTCAAAGCGGCGATCGGTTCTCAGGCAAGTCCTGCGGAGACGCGCCGCCTCCCCCAGGCGGCGCGTCTTTGACTTCGCAGGGCCGCGCGGCCATGGTCCGCCGAATGCACGACCCGCAGCAACCCATTCGCTGGCGCGACCTCGACCTTGATCCGACCCATTGGGTCCGCGAAATCCTCCGTGTGCTTGGGCTTGCGCTGTCGCGTCTCTGGGGGCGCGATGTCATGCTCTATGTCGGCGGGGTCTCGTTTTTCGCGCTGCTGGCCGTCTTCCCAGGTCTGGCGATTCTGATCGGCCTCTACAGCCTCTTCCTGACGCCGGAGACGGCGGCCTGGCAGGCGGTGAAGCTCGCAGAACTGATTCCGGCCGGCGCGCGCTCGATCGTGCAGGATGAGCTCTCGCGTCTGGCCCATGCGCCCGGCCAGACCATTTCGCTGCAGAGCGGCGTCGTCCTGATCGTCGGCGCCTACGCCGCGCACCGAGGCTTCAAGGCGCTGCTGGCGGGCCTGTCGTTCATCCATGACGAGGAAAACCAGCGCGGTTTTCTGGGCTTCAACCTGATGGCGCTGCTGGTGCTGATGGCGGCGTTTGGCCTGCTCTTCATCATGTCGGGCATCTTCCTGACCCTGCGATTGCTGGGTACGGCCCTGGAACTGCGACCGCTGGCGGGAGTCTCCTGGATCCAGTCCGAATGGACCTGGGCCAGCTTCGGCATCGTGGTCGGGATGAGCCTCATCTACCGCTACGCCATGTCGCGCCAGATCGTCGGCTGGCGCGCCTCAATCGCCGGGGGCGTGGCCGCTGCGGCGCTCTGCGTCTTCATGTCCTGGGCCAGCGCCTTCTATGTCGAGAAGGTCGTCCACCTCGGCGCGACCTACGGCTCGGTCTCCGCCGTGATCATCTTCCTGATCTGGCTGTCCTGGAGCGTGAACGCCATCTTCTTCGGCGGCGCTCTGGCCACCGAGGTCGAAATCGCGCTCGACGAGCGGCCGCGCGCCCTCTTGGAGGGCCCGCGTCCAATCGCGCTCAAAGCGCCTTCTGAATCCGAATCCTGATCACACCGCCGTCCAGGTCGGTCACCTCCAGAACGGTCGCGCCGACCTGACCCGCGAAATGCGGCGCGTCGATCCTGGCCATCGGATCTGTCGCCAACAGCACCAGCTCCGCCCCTGCGGGGGCCGCCTCATGCGCCTTGCGCAGCTTCAGGGTCGGCACCGGGCAGTGATGGCCCCGCGCGTCGACAACGACAGGCTCAGGCATCGGCGAACACCTGCTCGGCCGCCGCCGAAGAGAGAAGGCGATGCTGGCCGGCCGCAAGGTCGTCGGGCAGGGCGATGCCGCCGATCCGTTCGCGGTGCAGGGCCACGACGTGATTGCCCACCGCCGCGAACATCCGGCGGACCTGATGATAGCGCCCTTCGGTGATCGTCAGGCGCGCCGTGTGGGCGTCCACCACGTCCAGCCTGGCCGGGAGCAGCGGCTTTTCCTCGCTGTCCAGCATCAGCGTTCCGGCGGCGAAGATCTCGCCCTCGGAACCGTTCAGCGGTCGGTCCAGTGTCGCCAGGTAGGTCTTGGGCACGTGGCGCTTGGGCGAGATGACCCGATGCAGGAAATCACCATCGTCGGTGATCAGGATCAGGCCGCTGGTGTCCTTGTCGAGACGGCCCACCGTCGAGAGCCCCGGGTCCCGCAAGCGCCAGCGGCGGGGCAGCAGATCATAGATCTTCTCGCCATCCTCCTTGTGCGAGCACACCACGCCCAGCGGCTTGTGCATCATCAGCACCAGTGGCGCAGGCGGATCGACGGGCGCGCCGCGGATGGTCATCCGCTCCGGCAGGGTCGCATCGACCGCGATGCGAGCGCCGGCGTCCTTCAGAACCGTCCCGTCGAGCACGACCTTGCCGCCGGCGACCAGGGCCTGGACCTCCTTGCGGCTGCCATAGCCCAGATTGGCCAGCAGCCGGTCCAGCCGCGCCATCAGCGCCTTGCTCATTTCTTCGCCTCGAAGACCTTGTAACCGCCGCCCTCGCCAACCAGTCGCACCTTGCCGAAGCTTTCGCCCAGGATGGCCTCATAGGGCAGATGGCGATTAGCGACGATCCACAGCGATCCACCCTTGCGGAGGGCTTCGGCGGCGGCGCGAATGAACGCCTGGCCCAGCGCCTTGTCCTCGCCGCCGCCCTCGTGGAAAGGCGGATTGCTGACGACGAAGTCGAGATCCTTGAGACCGGTCTGACGCGCATCGGCCCAAGCGATTTCGGCCCGTGGATCGGTGACGTTGCGCCGCGACACCGCGACGGCGCGGTGATCCAGCTCGACGAGCGTGAGCTTGGTGACCTTCGGGGAGGCCAGCACATTCAGGGCCAGCAGTCCGATGCCGCTGCCAAAATCCGCACCCACGCCCGAGAAGGCCGGCAGGACCTGCAGGAGGGCGTTCGTGCCCGCGTCCAGCCGATCCCAGCTGAAGACGCCCGGCTGGGTCCAGAGGCCGTTCTCAGCGATCTGGCGCGGCGCGCCGGCCTTGAGCGCGTCCTCAAGGCCCGGGATCACGACGGGACGCAGGCAAACGCAGATCCGGTTGTGACGGCGGGCGCTCTCGCCGACCTCGCAGCCCAGCGCCTGCAGTTCCTTCTTCAGGCGAAGCCCGCCGCGATCCTTGGGTGCGAACACCGTCAAGCGCCCCCCCGGGGACAGGGCCCGCAGCGCGTGCGCCAGCACATAACGCCGCTCGACGGCCCCGGCGGGGGCGCGAACCGTTGCGGCGTCGAAGGTTTCGTCAGCGACGGTCGCCAGATCTGCGGAGCCTAAGATCAGCGGCGACAGCTGCACGGCGTCGGACGCGCAAGGCGCCAGATCATGATCGGGCAGGCCATAGAGCGCGGTGCGGTTCGCCGACATGCTTGTCCTGAAGCCCTTTTTTTGGTCGTTGGGGGGATTTAACCGAGGCGAGCCATCCGGTTACGCAGATTCCACGCCGAGTTCAGCGGAAATCCTTATTGGCTCAGCGCGATCCGCGTCTCGTTTTGCCGTTGGTCTCGATGCGCCAGGATGGTTTCATAGTGGGCGACAACCCATTGCTCCAGGGTGCGGGCAAGCGCGCTGAGCGATTGGCCCAACTCGGTCAGGCGATACTCCACCCGAGGTGGGACCTCAGGATAGCTGATCCGCTCGACAAATCCGTTCTGCTCCAGATCCCGCAGGGTCTGGGTCAGCATCTTCTGCGAGATGCCGCCGATCTGACGCATCAGTGATCCTGTGCGCACGGGCCCCTGTTGCAGGCAGCACAGGATCAGGATCGCCCACTTACCGCCGATCAGATCCAGCATCTCACGTGACGGGCAGCGCATGTCATAGGGGTTGGCCGGCAGGAACATGGCTCAAATATTACCAAAAGGTGCGTACTTTCCATTGGGAACCATAAGGCATAGCTAGCGAGGCATCAATCCACGCCATGGAGCGTCCCCAAATGTCTCAGCCCAACCGCGTTTATCTGTACGCCGAGTTCCAGAATTCCGCGCCCTTCACCAAGGCGATCTGGGGCGACGCCAACCCCGCCATGCAGACTGTGCCAGGTCTCCGCAGCAAGACCTGGCTCAGCGGACTGAACACCCAGTCTGTCGGCGGCTTCTACGAATTCGATTCCGTCGAGAACGCCCGCACCTATGCGGAAGGCATGCTCGCCGGCTTCGCCAAGGCGGCGGGCGCCAGCCTCACGGTCAAGCTTTTTGACGGCGACGTGGTGGCCGAAGCGAGCCGGGCGATGAGCTCGCCGTACTACGCCGACTGAGCCGGACTCGTCCCGGTCAGGACATCCCTTGGCCGGGACGACCTGAGCTGATCATGCGGAGTGGCATTGCTCGTCCGAAACGCTTCGTCAGCCCTGTCCATCAGTGTTTGAAACGAAGCGACGGAAACCGCCCTTCAGCTCGGCCAGTAGCGACCGCCGCGCGCGGCAAGGCCTTCGCGCAGAATGGACCAGACGCTCGCCATCAGTCTGGACAGCATAGGTGTGCGCTCCGCCCCTTGGCCTGACGGTTAGGCTACGCGGTCTGCGCGGCAACCGTCCGCGGGCGCTCGGGGATGATCTGGGGTCGGGAACGGCGCGCAATGCGGCGCCTCTATTCGGGAGCGGCCTGCTTTTTTGGCATAGGGACCGAGATCAACGCCGCCGACTGGCGCGCCATCAGTATTACGATTGCGCTACTTCGTAATATGCAAAACGCTCTCCCCAGCGAATTCGGAGGGAGCCGCTGATGAGCATTCAGTTCACCCGCAAGCGTTTCATGGCCGCCCTGGCCGTCTCGGTGCTGGCGCTGGCCTCGTGCGGTCCGAAGGCCGCCGATAAGGCCGATCCTGCAGCGGCCGCGCCTGCCGCCAAGACCGAGTACAGGATCGGTTGGACCATCTATGCCGGTTGGATGCCCTGGGCCTATGCGCAGCAGGCCGGTATCGTGAAGAAGTGGGCCGACAAGTACGACGTGAAGATCGAACTGGTGCAGATCAACGACTACGTGGAGTCGCTGAACCAGTTTTCGGCCGGCAAGCTCGACGGCGTCACCGCCACCAACATGGACGCCCTGACCGTACCGGCCGCCGCCGGCAAGGACACCACCGTCCTGATGATCGGCGACTACTCGAACGGCAATGATGGCCTGGTGCTGAAGAACGGCGCCACCTTGGCCGATGTGAAGGGCCGTCCGGTCAATCTGGTCGAGCTGTCGGTGTCGCACTACCTGCTGGCCCGCGCCCTCGAAAAGGCCGGTCTGAAGATGAGCGACGTCAAGACGGTCAACACGTCGGACGCCGACATCGTGGCCGCTTTCGGCGCGCCTGAGACCAAGGCCCTGGTCACCTGGAATCCGCAACTGTCGGAAGTGAAGAAGGCTCCGGGCGCCAAGGAAGTGTTCAACAGCGCGATGATCCCGGGCGAGATTCTCGACGGCCTGATGGTCAGCACCGAGGCGCTCAAGGCCAATCCGAACCTGGGCAAGGCGCTGACCGGCATCTGGTATGAGACCCTGGCGTTGACGGTCGCTCAGACCCCAGAGGGCAAGTCCGCGCGTGAACAGATGGCCAAGCTGTCGGGCTCGGATCTGGCGGGCTTCGAGGCCCAGCTGAAGACAACCTATCTCTACGCCGACCCCAAGGCCGCCCTGGCGGCGACGGTCAGTCCCGACCTCATCACGGCCAACGATCGGGTGCGCAAATTCAGCTTCAGCATGGGCCTGTTCGGCCAGGGCGCGAAGTCGGTTGACGACATCGGCATCAGCTTCCCAGGCGGCAAGGTCCTGGGCGACCCGAACAACGTGAAGCTGCGGTTCGATCCCGCCTATGTGCAGATGGCCGCCGACGGCAAGCTGTAGATCTCGAAGCAGGGCGGCGGCGCGCGCCCCGCCGCCCCAGGCCCGGATAGAGACCATGCGTCTTTTGAACATCAGGCCGCGCGGCGGTCTCGCCGTCATGCTCGGCGCCGCGCCCCTGCTGGCGGTGGGGTTGCTCTACCTGATGGCCTCGCAGGCCCGTCACGCCGAGAACCCGCGCGACAAGCTGCTGCCGACCCCCGAGGCGATGGCCGAGGCGATGCAGCTGATGGCGCGGGTCGACCCGCTGACCGGCCACGCGCCGCTCTTGGTCGACACGCTGGCCAGCCTGGAGCGCATGGGCCTTGCCCTGGCGATCGCCACCGCCGTCAGCCTACTGCTGGGCCTGAGCCTGGGTCTGCTTCCACTGCTGCGCGCCAAGTTCGGGCCGCTGGTCGCCGGCATCGCGGTCATCCCGCCGATCGCGGTGCTACCGATCCTGTTTATCGTCTTCGGCCTAGGCGAAACCGCCAAGATCGCGCTGATCGTGTTCGGCGTCGCGCCGGTGATGGTCCGCGATCTGGCCGCCCACGTCGCCGCCATTCCCGAGGAGCAGTTGGTCAAGGCCCAGACCCTGGGCTCGAGCACGTGGCAGCTGGCCCTGCGGGTGGCGCTGCCGCAGGCGATGCCGCGTCTTATCGACTCGCTGCGGCTGTCGCTGTGTCCGGCCTGGGTCTATCTGATCTCGGCTGAGGCCATCGCCGCCGATGTGGGGCTTGGCTACCGGATCTTCCTGGTCCGCCGTTACCTGTCGATGGACATCATCCTGCCGTACGTCGCCTGGATCTCGCTGCTGGCGGTGATCATGGACGTCACCCTGCGGCTGATCAGCCGCCGCGCCTATCCCTGGGCCTATCCGGAAAGGGGCCGCTGATGGCGCTTTTGAGCTTCCGCAACGTCTGGGTCGAGTACGGCGACAAGGTGGTGCTCGAGAACGTTGAGCTGTCGATCGTCCAGGGCAGCTTCGTCTCGATTGTCGGCCCGTCGGGGGCCGGCAAGAGCACCTTCCTGCGGCTGGTCATCGGTCAGGAAGCGCCGACCCGCGGTGCGATCGACCTGGAGGGCCGCAAGTTGCGCGCCGAGCCGGGGCCGGACCGTGGCGTGGTGTTCCAGAAGTACTCGGTGTTTCCGCACTTGTCGGCGCGCGACAATGTCGTGTTTGGCCTGGACTGCGCTGGCTCGGCCCTGCGCGGCAAGCTCAGCGGCGCCAAGCGGCGTGCGGCCCTGGAGCAAGCCGACGCGATGCTGGCGGCGGTCGGTCTGGGCGACAGCGGTGATCTCTATCCGGCTAAGATGTCGGGCGGCATGCAGCAGCGGCTGGCCATCGCCCAGGCCTTGATCAAGAAGCCGCGCATCTTGCTTTTGGACGAACCGTTCGGCGCCCTGGACCCGGGCGTTCGCCTGGACATGCACGAACTGATCACCAGCCTTTGGCGCGATAACGGCCTGACCATCATGATGGTCACCCACGACATCAAAGAGGCCTTCAAGCTGGGCACACGGGTGCTGGCTTTCGACAAGCGCCGCCGTGATCCGCACGCGCCGCATCGCTACGGCGCGACGGCGGTCTACGACTTCCCGCTGGATAAACCCGGCGCGGTCGGGCCCGAGGCGCTGGCGGGTCTGGGCCAGTAGCGCCTCAAGGCAACAGAAACGCCTGGCGCACTTGGGGCGCTCAGCCCTGTAGCGAAGCGATATAGGCCCGCCAGCCGCCCAGGGCGGTGATGTCGCTCGCACCGTTCAGGGCGCGGGGCTCAGCGACGAAACCCTTGACGCTAGTTCCGTCCTCGAGGGTTACCGTACCGATCGCCAGCGGAGCGGGGACTTCGGCGGTAAAGGCCCCAAACGCTGCGACGTCCAGTTCGTAGACCTCGACCTGGATCGACGCCCCGCCGTCGCCGACATGGACGAGCGCTGGCTTGGGCGGGGTGCTCTCGGCCATGGCGTAGAGCTTGTAGGCCGGCGCCGTGCGTGTCGCTGCGACCAGCCGAGCTTCGCGCGAGGTCAGTTGCCAGTGTAGCGGCATGCCTGACAGATGCGCTCCGACCACGGCCAGCTTCACGCCGGGCTTGTGGGGCGTCAGGTCCAGCGGTGGGGTCTCGGCCATGGGGAAGGTCTCCAGATAGGCGGCGGCGAGGTCCAGAAGGGCGCGGTCGGCGAAAGCGGGGCCGATGAAGGTGACCCCAAAGCCCGTGCCGTCGGCGCGAAACCCTGCCGGAACCGCCAGGGCCGACAGGTCCAGCAGGTTCACGAAATTGGTGTAGAGGCCCAGATTGGCGTTCAGAGCCAGGGGTTCCGCCTTAAGCGCCTTGACCGTGTAGATGGTCGGCGTCGTGGGCAGGAACAGCGCGTCGGCGGCGGCCCATACGGCCTCGGCCGCCCGGCGATAGGCCTCCAGCGCATAGAGCCCTCGGAAGGTCTCGACTCCGGTCACGGCCAGGCCGCCCTGGACGATGGCCCGCACGGTCGGCTCGATGGCGCTGGGCGCGGCGCGCAGCAGCGGCTCGACGGCGGCGGTGCGCTCGGCCACCCAGGGGCCGCTGTAGAGCAGCTTGGCCGCATCCAGCAGCGGGGCGATGTCGACCTCGACGGCGACTGCGCCGGCCGCCTGCAGGCGCGCGACGGCAGAAGCGTACAGCGCCTCGGACTCGCCGTCGCCGAAGAAGATCCGCTGCTCGGGACGGGGGATCGCCACCCGCAGCCCGGCCAGGGTCAGGACCGGTTCCGGCTGGGGCGCACGGCGAGAATAGGGGTCTTGGGGGTCGAAGCCGGCCAGGACCGCATCGACCCGCCCCGCGCCGTCCAGATCGGCGGCGAACACGCTGATGCAGTCCAGCGAGCGGCAAGCTGGCACGAGACCTTGTGTGCTCCACCGGCCCTTGCTGGGTTTCAGGCCGACCAGATGATTGAAGGCGGCCGGCACCCGGCCGGACCCGGCGGTGTCGGTGCCCAGCGCGAAGGCGACCAGCCCGGCCGCCACGGCTACGGCCGAGCCCGAGCTGGAGCCGCCGCTCACGAAGGCTTGGTTGAAAACGCAGCGCGGCGCACCGTAGGGGCTGCGCGTCCCGACGAGGCCCGTTGCGAACTGGTCGAGATTGGTCTTGCCGACCAGCACCGCCCCGGCGGCCAGCAGCTGCTCGACCACGGTCGCCGAGCGCCCGGCCGTGTAGGCGAAGGCTGGGCAGGCGGCTGTCGTAGCCAGGTCCGCGACGTCGATATTGTCCTTCACCGCAAACGGGACCCCGGCCAGGGGCAACGTCTCGCCGGCGGCGATGCGAGCGTCGACGGCGCGGGCCTGGGCCAGAACGGCGGCCTCGGGCAGCCGCAGGGTCCAGACCTGCGGCTGGATCGCGTCGTAGGCCTCGATCGCAGCCAGGGCCGAGCGGGCGACGGACTCCGCCGAGTCGCCGGCGTTCACGCCGGCGGCGATCTCGCCGACGAGGAGGCGCGTGGCGTTCATGCCGTAGCCTCTGCGACCGGGGTGACAGCGATGACCGGCGCGCCGGCGGCGATCGGCTGGCCCGGCTGGGTATAGACGGCGCTGACGACCCCGGCCGTCGGGGTTGCGACGTCACACTCAGCCTTCATAGCCTCGATGATCGCGATCACCGCGCCGGTCTCGACGGCTTGGCCAGGTTCGACCAGCACCTTCCAGACGTGGCCGCCTAGGGGGGCCTCGACCACGTCCGCCCCGGCGGGAACCTCCACAGCGGCGACTGCGTCATCGGCCTCGGCGACACCCGATAGCGCCTCAACCCGAGCAAACTCGCCCTTGGCCTCCCAGTCGGCGCGCTCGGCGTCGAAGGCGGCTTGGCGACGGCTCTGGAAGGCGGCGATGCTGTCGGCGTTCTCCGCCAGCAGCCGGCGGTAGTCGGACAGGCGGAAGGTCTCTTCCTCGATGCGGATCGCTCGACGGCCCAGCGGGAAGTCACGGCGCCATTCGACCAGTTCCTCGGCGCTGACCGGGAAGAAGCGGATCTGGTCGAAGAAGCGCAGCAGCCAGGGCTTGCCATCGGTGAAGACGTCCGTCTGGCGCCAGGTGTTCCACACCTGGATCGTGCGGCCGAACAGCTGATAGCCGCCAGGGCCCTCCATGCCGTAGATGCACATGTAGGCCCCGCCGATGCCAACGACATTGGGCGGCGTCCAGGTGCGGGCCGGGTTGTACTTGGTGGTCACCAGGCGGTGTCGCGGATCGACGGGTGTCGCCACCGGAGCGCCCAGATAGACGTCGCCCAGCCCCATCACCAGATAGCGGGCGTCGAAGACGATCTTCTGGACGTCGTCGATGCAGGCAAGGCCGTTGACCCGGCGGATGAACTCGATGTTGTCCGGGCACCAGGGCGCGTCGTCGCGGACGGCCTGCATGTACTTGTCGATGGTCTGGTAGATCGCCGGATCTTTCCAGCTCAGCGGCAGGTGGACGACGCGCGAGGGGATCTCGAAGTCGTCCAGTCCGCCCAGCCTGTCCTCGGAGGCGACCAGGATGTCCAGCAGCCGGGCCTGGCTGAGGCGGCGGCTGTCATAATGGACCTGCAGCGAGCGGATGCCCGGGGTCAGGTCGATGACGCCCTCCAGAGCCTGGGCCTGCAGGTCCAGGAGCAGGGCGTGGATTCGCAGTCGCAGCTCCAGGTCCAGCACGATCGGGCCGTACTCGACCAGCAGGTGCTGGTCGCCCTGGCGGCGGTACAGCACCCGCGGGCGGTGACCGTCCTGCGGCAGCTCGCGCAGGATCGGACTGGCCTCGACGTCGATTACGGCCGGGGCTGGGTGCGGCGGCGCGGCGCGCAGCTGGGCGATCAACGCTTCCTGCGCCTCCAGAGCGGCGGCGGCGGTCTGATCGTCCACGACCGCGAACCGCACGGTGTCGCCTGGCGCCAGCTGGCCGGCCTTCCACAGGTCGGCCTGGATGATCACAAACGGACACACGAACCCGCCCAGCGACGGGCCGTCCGGACCCAGGATGATCGGCATGTCGCCGGTGAAGTCGACGGCGCCGATGGCGTAGGCGTTGTCGTGGATGTTGGACGGGTGCAGGCCGGCCTCGCCGCCGTCGCGCCGCGCCCATTCGGGCTTGGGGCCCACCAGGCGCACGCCCGTGCGGTTGGAGTTGTAGTGCACCTTCCAGTCCGTGCCGCCAATCATGGCGACGTCGGCTGGGGTGAAGAAGTCCGGCGCGCCGTGCGGGCCGGGCAGCACTCGGATCGTCCAGGTCTTGGTCAGGGCTGGGCGCAGCGGCTCGGCCAGACCGACGGTCGGGGCCTCGGGCGCAGGCAGCAGCCGCAGTACGTCGCCGGCGGTCAGGTTGCGACCGGCGTGGCCGCCAAAGCCGCCCAGGGTGAAGGTCGAGCGGCTGCTCAGATAGGCGGGAACGTCCAGCCCGCCACGCAGCAGCAGATAGCCGCGCAGGCCCGCCTCGACCAAGCGGCCAATCTTCAGAGTCTGGCCCGGCCGCACGTCGAACGGCGCATAGGGTTCGACTGGGACGCCGTCCAACCGGACGTCGAAGCGCGCCCCGGTCAGGCACAGCGTGGCCGGCCGATTGAACTTCAGGATCGGGCCCAGGGCGGTGATCTCAAGACCCGCCGCATCGGCCGAGTTGCCCAGCAGCCGGTTGCCCAGCCGGAAGGCCAGGGCGTCCATCGGGCCCGACGGCGGCACCCCCACGTCCCAGTAGCCGCGACGGCCCGGCCAGTCTTGGACGGTGGTCGCCGGACCGCCGCTCAGCACCTGGATGGTGTCCGGCGTCCAGGCGACGGTCTCCAGGGCACGAGTCGAGACCTCGCCACCGACGAACGGCTGGCTGCGTGCGACCGTCCGCAGCCAGTCGAGATTGGTCTCGATCCCCGCCAGGCGGGTCGCGTCCAGCGCCGCCTGCAGCGCCGCCACGGCGGCGGGACGGTCCTCGGCAGTAACGATCAGTTTGGCCAGCATCGGGTCGTAGAAGGCGCTGACCTCGGTTCCGTCGACGACCCAGCCGTCGGCGCGTACCCCCTCGGGGAAAGCGACCTCGGTCAGTACGCCGGCGCTCGGCCGATAGTCTTGGGCCGGGTCCTCGGCATAGAGGCGCACCTGGATCGCCGCGCCGCGCGGGGCCGGCGGCGGCGTGTCGAGGAATGAAAAGTCGCCTGCTGCGCCGCGCACCATCCATTCGACCAAATCCACGCCCGTGACCTGCTCGGTAACGCCGTGTTCGACCTGCAGGCGGGTATTGACCTCGAGGAAGAAGAAGTCGTCTCGGTCGGCGTCGTAAAGGAACTCCACCGTGCCGGCCGAGCGGTAGTTCGCCGCCTTGGCCAAGCGCACGGCCGCGTCCAGCAGCGCCGTCCGCGTGGTCGCAGACAGGCCGGGAGCGGGAGTCTCTTCGACCACCTTCTGGTTGCGGCGCTGCAAGGAGCAGTCGCGCTCGCCCAGCGCCGTCACCCGGCCCGCGCCGTCGCCGAACACCTGCACCTCGATGTGACGCGCCTTGCGGACATAGCGTTCCAGGAAGACGCCGCCGTCGCTGAAATTGCCGGTCGCCAGACGACGGACGGCGGCGAAGGCTTCTTCCACCGCCTCGGCGCTCTCGCAGACCCGCATGCCGATACCGCCGCCGCCGGCTGTGGCTTTCAGGATCACGGGGAAGCCGATCCGCTCCGCCGCCTCCAGAGCCGTCGCCGGATCGATCAGCAGGTCGGTGCCCGGCGCCAGAGGCACGCCGTGGGCCTGGGCCAGGTCGCGGGCGGTATGCTTGAGGCCGAACGCGCGGATATTGTCGGCGCTCGGGCCGATGAAGGTGACGCCGGCGTCCTCGCAGGCCTGGGCGAAGGCGGCGTTCTCACTGAGGAAGCCATAGCCCGGATGGATGGCCTGGGCGCCGGTCGCCTGGGCGGCGGCCAGCACCAGATCCGCGCGCAGATAGCTCTCGGCCGCCGGGGCCGGGCCCAGTCGCACGGCCTCGTCGGCCATCGACACGTGCAATGAGCCGGCGTCGGCGTCGCTGAACACCGCTACCGACTTGACGCCCATCGCTCGCAGCGTGCGGATGATGCGGCAGGCGATGGCGCCGCGGTTGGCGATCAGGACCTTGTCGAACATCGGGCGGGTCCTATTGGGCGATGATCATGCGCACCGGCGTCGGATTGAAGCCGTTGCAGGGGTTGTTGATCTGCGGGCAGTTGGAGACCACCACCACCACGTCCATCTCGGCGCGCAGATCGACGAACAGGCCGGGCGCAGAGATGCCATCGACGATGCCCAGCGCCCCGTCGGCTTCGACCGGCACGTTCATGAACCAGTTGACGTTGCTGACCATGTCGCGCTTGCCGCGCCCCTGGCGGGCGTTGGCGACCAGGAAGTTCTCGACGCAGGCGTGCTGGGCCTTAGTGTGGTGGCCATAGCGCAAGGTGTTGCTCTCGCACGAGCAGGCCCCGCCGATCGTGTCATGATAGGCCACCGCCGTGGCGGTCACCGTCATCATCGGCGCCCCCTCGTTCGACAAAAGCACCGAGCCCTCGCGCAGGAAGATGTTCTTTTGGGCGGCGATGGTGTCTTGAGCGCTGTAGCGTTCGGCGTCGTCGGCGGCGCTGTAGACCAGGAAGTCGACGGCCTGGTTTCCCTCCAGATCGACGATGCGCAGGGTCTGGCCGGCTTTGACTGCATGCAGCCAGGGGGCGCGGGCGGGAACCACCTCGTCGTGGACGATGTCGCCCAGGGGCGGGGGAGCGAAGGCCATGGCGGCGTCCTCAGCGCGAGAAATAGTCTTCGACGTTCAGAAAGGCGCGCAGGCCCTCCGGCGTCGCATTGCGGATCGGGTCCGACTCCGGCGTCACCGGGCCGCGCCAGGCGGTGGCCCGCACCGGCGTCACCGCGTAGCCCGGACGCGGATCCAGCACGTGCGGGCAGTTGGCCAGCACCACGATCAACGCCATCTCGGCCCGCAGGGTGACAAAGCGACCAGGCGGGTAGGGGCCAACGTCAACGACAGTCTCGCCGCCCTGACCGATCCGCACCTCTTTGAAGAGGTTGAGGCACGGATGGATATCCTTGCGGCCCAAACCGAACTTGGCCACGCCCAGCGAGAAGCGGTCCCGGGCGTTGGGGTGGTCTCCGTGATTGAAGCCGTCGCCGTACTTGCGCGTGTTGCTGGCCTGGTTGGAGGCCCCGCAGAAGGCGTCGTGAGCGCCGGCGGTGTCCTCCACCAAGCTGGCCAGCACCCGGCCCATGTCCGACAGCAGAAGCCGCCCCTGACCCAGATAGCCGTTCCACTGGACCTTCAGGGTGTCGGCGATATTCAGGCGCTCGACCGGCTGCTCGGCGTTGAAGACCAACAGCGACACCGCCGCGTCGCCGCGCAGATCCGTCAGTCGCAGCCGCGCGCCGCGCGACAGTCGACGGCTGGCGTAGCCGCCGGGGGCGATGGTTTCGTCCCAGACCACGTCCGCCGCCGCGACTCCGGACGGCAGATCGACGGCGGCGGAGGCCGGCACGGTCGGCATCGACTCGACTCGGGTTCCCGCCTGGGCCCGGGCGTGGGCCTGGGCGGCGTAGGGGGTGGCGGTGTGGCTCTGGGCGGCATCGCTCATGGCGGGGTCGACTCTCCGTCGAGGGCGGCGTCATCGCCGTGGAAGTGCAGCGGCGGCAGGAGGGCGGTCGTGGTGACCAGCTTGATCTGCTGAACCCCACGCACCTTGCGAAGGGCGTCGCACAGTTGCTGCAGGCGCTCCGCCGGACCCTGGACCAGCAGAACCTCCATGGCCTGATCGTCCTCGAGAAAGACGTTCTGAGCCGAGATCACCTCTTTCACATAGCCCAGCTGGGTCTGGGCCAAGGCGTGGCGAACCCGGCCGCTTTCCGCGCGATATATGAGGGTTATGGTGCCGGCCAGCATCGCATCAGGCCGCTCGCCGCTGTGCTCGGCCAGCTCATGGCGGATCAGCTCGGCGATCATCTGCGAGCGGCTGGGCAGGCCGCGCTCGGCAACCATGGCGTCCAACTGGACCATCAGTTCGGCCGGGAGGCTTATGCTGAGCCGCGCCAGGTTCGAGGAGGTGATTTCCATGTCGAGCACTCATTGCTGATATTACGAACGATACAAATCGTAATACCATCGCGGCGGCCCGGTGAGGTCTTAGCGCCTCGATTTTGAGCGATTTTCGTTCAATCGCTACGCAATCGCTCGGCGGTGATGAGCGATCACAACCTCGCTCTGCTGCGGTTCCTGGCGAGGCAACGCCCCTCCTGAACCCTCCTGCGCGCGGGCGTTTCGCCGACATCGGCTCCGCAGGCCCGGTCGTCAGCCTCGATCCGACTCGAGCGCCAAGCCGACGGTGAACGGTCTCGACCCCGCGTTCGACAGCAATGCTCCTCCCCCGAGAAAGTGGACGGGTTATGCCGCTCTGCGTTCCATCTCGGCGGGGCTGATATAGCCCAGAGCCGAGTGCAGGCGACGTGAATTGTAGAAGCCCTCGATATAGCCGAACAGGTCGCGCCGGGCCTCGGCGCGGGTGGCGTAGACCCGATGAAGGACCCGCTCGGTCTTGAGGGTGTGAAAGAAGCTCTCCATCGGCGCATTGTCCCAGCAGTCGCCCTTGCGGCTCATGGACGGGGTAATTCGTGACTGGGCCAGGGCCGAGCCGTAGGTCTCGGCGGCGTATTGAATGCCGCGATCGGAGTGATGGATCAATCCGGGCGCAGGTTTTTGGCGCTCGATGGCCATGGTCAGGGCGTCCAAGGCGATCTGGGCGTGCAAGGTGTCGCGCATCGACCAGCCGACGAGCTTGCGGGTGTGCATGTCGAGAATGCCGGCCAGATAGAGCCAGCCTTCCCCGGTCGGGATATAGGTGAGATCGGCGAGCCAGACCTGGCCAGGGGCCGCCGCCTGGAAGTTACGGGCGAGCCTGTTGGGCGCGATCGGATAGCCATGGCGGCTGTCCGTCGTCCGTGTCCGGCGCGGCAGCGCGGCCAGACCGCGCAGGCCGGCGCGGCGCATCAGCCGCTCGACCCGCGAGCGCCCGACACGGCGGCCATGGCCGAGCAGAACGGCATGGATGCGCGGCGAGCCATAGGTCCCGCAGCTCTCGGCATGGATCAGACGGATGTCCTCGATCAGCACGCGGTTGGCCGCCGCCCGCCGGCTCTCGGGCCTGCCGCGCCCGGGCATAGTAGCCGCTGGCCGACAGGCCCAAGACCCGACACATCATCCGAACCGGCCAGACGCCGCGGTGCTCATCGACGAACCCGAACTTCATCGGGAGGCCGCTCCGAAGATGAGCGCGGCTTTTTTTAGGATGTCGCGCTCCATCCGCAGGTGATCGTTCTCACGGCGCAGGCGGGCGTTCTCGGCGGCCAGATCAGACGGCGACGGGGCCGGCGCTTGCGCGAGGGGGCGCCGCGCCGGCCCCGCCGCCTGCGTCCCGTACTGCATCATCCATCGTCGCAGCACCGTCTCGTGCAGGCCCAACTCCTTGGCCACCACGCCGGCCGACAGGCCGCTGCTGGCGACACGGTCGACCGCTTCTCGTTTGAAGGTCTCCGGAAAGACCCGACGCTTCACGCTCATCAGACACTCCTCTCCAGCTCCGAAAAGCTAGCATGGGTGTCCACTGAAACGAGGGAGGATCACCACCCAGACCGCGCCTCGCCCAAGCGGCCCAGAAAGACCTTGCTCTACCGGAAACCCGCGGAGACCTTCGAAGACTGTGTTGCCGCGATCGGTTGAGCCCACCGTGGTTAGCGGACATTGACGTCAACGCAGCGAAACGCAAAATAGTTCGATGGTCGAGAACGTGCAGGGCAACTAGATCGAAAGGTGCGCCAACGTTCGCGAGGTCGCTGCTGGCTTGAGTACCAACCTTCGCGCTGCCGCTACATGCCTCTGGAACGTGTCGTCGCTTTCGGCGATGATCCTCTCGTTAATAGGCCGGGGAAGACTGGGATGGTGAAGGCGCGCTCACGGGCGTCGGCGATGTGGGTCAATGCGGCCATCCTGCTGGGCACAACGCTCCTATTATGCAGTGAAGCCAGTGGGCAGAGGGCGGGAACGGTCTATCGCGGCCTCCACCCCGGGGGGATGTGGGTCGAGCTGGGCGACGACGGGCATGGCGCATTCGCCTTGTCCATACTGGATGGAATGCCGGGCTTTGCGGCGGAGCCTCTGACCGTCCCCATGCGGCTAGATCGTGGCACCGGTGGCTGTCGACTCACACCGCTTGAGCAGGGACTGGCGATCGGTATCGATGGTTGCCCGGGAGGCTCCGCCTTCAGCGCCAACATCACCATCGGCGCCGTGACGGGCGCGACCGTGTTGCAGCCCGTCGGATGGGAAGGAAGCTTCGCCTGGAGCGATACACGGACGCCCTTGGGCGCAGTCAGGCAATCCTGCGCGTTGCAGCGGTTGCGCGGCGACAAAAGTGTGGCCGGCACCGTGTTGGAGTCGGCGCTGGCAGCGCTCGCCTCCGAGGCAGCTGCCGTTCCAGCGGCATCGACGGATCCAGCCCAGACTCTGCCAAGCCTGCGCGCCGAGCGGCTCCGCTCCTACTCAGTTCTGCAGCTGTCTGCAATTGAGGCCGAGCAGGCGAGAAGGATTGAGGACGCCGTCGCCGGGCGAGCGGTCCTAGGCCGGCGAGTGCCGATGGCCGAGGCCACCCAGCAAAAGATGGAGTTCGACGCCCGGGTCACCAACAGTCCGCAGAGGGTTCAGGCGCGCCAGCGCCTGCTCTATGTTGATCGATCCCTCTCCGAAATTTACGATGTCGCCGTGGCTCGAAGGCGGACCGATGCCACGCGGCGGCTGCAGCAGCAGCTCGCCCCCGCAGCGCTCACGGCGCTGCAACAGACGCTCAGCGCCCGACAACCTTCGCGGATCGAGCATCTGGTGGCGCTTGAGGGCGTTGTCGGCGACCTTGATGCTTGTCTCGCAGCCATCGACCCCGCCGCCACCCATGCGCAAGCGCATGCCGCCGTGCGCCGCAGCTTGGCGTCCCGCGCCGGCGAGCTGAGCGAGGCCATCAACATCGCGATGGCGAGCGCCACGGACTCAGACGGGGCCGCCACCGTTCTGGCGCCCTTCGAAAACAATCAGGCGGTCCGCGAAGCCATGCAGGCAGCCGGTCAGGGGGCAGTTCTCGCCCAGGCGCGTGCGCGCATCACCCGGTTGGCCCAAGCCGAACAGCGCGCCGCGGCGGCCATGATGACCGCAGCGGGAGGTGGGCGAGGCGGCGGCGGATTCTCCGCAGCGAGGGTCAGGCGTTCCGTGGTCTTCGTCTACTATGAATCAGAGAAGGGCGGCAGCCGGTACACAAGTCGCGGGACAGGGTTTGTCGTCGCGCCGAACATCGTCGTCACCAACGCGCACGTCGTAGAGGTCGATGAGGGAAGACGAACGAGCCCCTACCTGGTTATTGTCAATGGTGATGGCGCACCCAAAAAACTCGAAGCCACAGTGCTGCTATCGAATAACAGGGTGGATATGGCTATACTGCGGGTTCCCGGCCTGCAGGGAACACCGGTCCCCATCGCAACGCGTGAACCCAGCATCGGGGCGGACCTCTGGGTCTATGGTTTTCCCGCCGAGGCGGACGGGGCAACGGGCAGTATCGTATCGCGGGTGTTGCGAGGAGATGATCGACCTCTGGAGGCTTCCCTCTCACGCGGGGTGGTTTCCCGGATCGTCACTGGACGTACCGTCCAAGGTGGTGAGCTGGGTGAGACGAGGCTGGTGCAGTACAACGCGGTCTCTTCCGGCGGCGGCTCGGGCAGTCCCGTGTTCGACGCCTGTCACCGGATCATCGCAATCCACGCTCAGGGCACCAGCAGCGACGCTTCGGAATTCAACAACGGGGTCTCCACCACGGTCCTTACCGGCATGCTCCGAAGTGTGGGGGTCACGCCGGCCGTCTCGAGCGCCGCCTGCTAAGCCCAGGCACATTCCAAAGGCGAAGGCCGGCCAGACCCAACGCAGGATTGACAGACACCGGCTGAAGCTGACAGTTCCAAATTGGGGTGACGACGGATTTGATCGGGGGAGTTCCAATGCGTGCCAGGTTGCCTTGTGTCTTGTTCGTAGCTGCCAGCTTCGCAGCGATTAGCAGCAGCGCAGCCGCCCAAACGCGCGGGACCGAATTCGTCAACGTCTGCGCAGCCCAACGCGCACCTTTCGTCCAACTGAGGGACCGCTACCGTGAGCAGATCGTAGGTCGAACGGTAAGCGGTGCGCTGGCCGGGGCGTTGGCCGGGGGCTTGGCCGGAGGAATCGCCACCCGAGGGCAGTCCGAAAACACCCAAAAGACCGGCATTCTCGGAGGCGCTCTTCTTGGCGGCGTCGCTGGCGGCGTCGACCAGTACTTGGACGCCAAGCGTCAGATCACCCAAGACAATCGGCAACTTGTCAGGCTGATTGACGAGGACGCCCGGGGCCAGGCGGGGCGCGTTGGCAGCATGATCACCTCGATCAACTCGACCGGAAAGTGCCGCCAGGATCAGATCAACAGCTGGGAACAACGCCTGCTCTCCACCCGCACAGAGTTCGTTGAGCGCGAGAAGGCGCGGGCCGGGGCTCTAACTTCGGCGGCGGATGACAAGGCACGGCGGACGATCCAGAGGGACAACGACCGAGCGGCGCGGCTAGACAGGCAGGTGCTTGAGCAAATGGGCCGTGAGGAGGCTCAGATTCGGGCTGCGATCAAGGACGACGAGAAGCTGTACGCTGATGTCCTGAAGTTCTTCGACAGCGACATCATGGCCATGGCCGAGGCCCAGGCCCGCGTGGAGGGCACCAGTCCGGCTTCTTTGCGCGGTCCGGCAGAGGCCTACACCGTCCAGGTCGTGCCTCCAGCGCTCCTGGCTGCTCAGGCCTTCAGTTCTACCCAATCTGCCTTCGGCGGATCAGGCTCGGCCTTTCCAAGCGGCCGGCCCGCTAGTCCGGCTCCCGTCGCCGCTGCGCCTCCACCGCCTCCACCGCCATCGCTCTATCTTCAGAGCACCACCCAGCTGCGCGCTACAGCAGCGGCCCAGGGGCGCGCCGTGGCGAGCCTACCGCCTGGAACCCCGGTGGTGCGCCTCGGCGAGGCGGAGGGCGCGCCGGGCTGGATCGAAGTCATGCATGATGGAAAGACGGGCTTCATTCAAGCGTCTCGGATTGGGCCAGCGCCCCCTGCAGGCCTGGCGCGGACGAACGCGGGAGCAACGCGGCAAACCCCGGTTGTGGCGGCTGCCGCGCCCCCGCCCTGGCAGGCGCAGATTGTCCGGCCACAGATGAGCGCGACCAACGGTCACCAAGCGGCCCTGATCGCGCAGCGCGACGCCGCGGCCGAGGCCCAGGCTGCCACACAGTCGGCGGAAGCGCGCCTGCAGCTTGCGGTTCAGCGCGGAAACGAAATCAAGGTAGGCGGTTGAGGCCTAAACCCATCGCGCCGCAAGGCGGGTGCCGGCCCGCAAAAGCGGAGCGATATCAGAGGGTCCTGACCGAGCGGGAATTCACCGCCACAACCATCGCCGTGACATGTCGGCCGTTGCTTGACGCCGGCGCAGCACCGTAAGCTATAGTTCGACTCCTAGGGCCACCGCTCACTCATGACCTACCGGCCGGCCATTCTGTTCACGGCGATAGTGGCGCTTGCGACGACTGCCCTGTCGATGCCAGCTGGTTCGGCGGCGGCAGTCCAGACTCCTGTGGATAGACGACTTCCCGTAGCGGATCTTGCTCCGAACGACCGGCTCTCGATGGCCGGCCAAGCTGTTGTCCTAGTTCGCTCCCGGTTTCCTTCGGCCCCCGGCGATGTGCTCGATACCTCCGAGACCGGCAGCGGGGTGCTCGTGGCGCCCTGCCTTGTTCTGACCGCTAGGCATGTACTTGGCACCGCGCCTATCGATCCGGCGATCGGCCGCTCCGTTGAAACGACGCTGTTTTCGCACACGGCCACAGGTGAGTTCAAACCGAGCACCAGCATGGCCGTCGTCCGCGCGGCGGGAGGCGGGTTTGGAGTGTGGACCAACCGCAGCGTAACCGACGACTGGGCGCTGTTGGAGTTGAAGCAAATGCCGGCGAACGCGAGGCCGGTGGCGCTGGAGCCGGTTGACAGCGGAGTTCCCCAATCATCGCGGCGCGTAGCGCTCGTCGGCTTTCCTGCGGATCATTTCGATCCTGCCGAGCCGAGGCCGTGGGTAGATCCGGATTGCCGCGTGACCGAACAACTCGCCAACCGAATGCTCGTCACAAGTTGCGTGGCGACCAGCGGCAACAGCGGCGGCCCTCTGCTCGTCCTCGGCGAAGGAGGCTGGCGGCTTGCCGGCTTGCTGACCCGCGCAGCGCCGTTGGACGTCACGGGGCGGGTCACACTGGCCGACAACTTCGTTTTGCCGCTTACCGGGCGTATTCGCGGCCAGATAGAAGAGATCGCTCGCTCCAATCGTTGCCCGCCGCCGACGGGAGAGGCTCGTACCGAGTCTGCCGAGCGGTCTGCGTCGCCTGGAAGTTTGAAGCCGCCGCCAAAGGTTAGCCAACCCCAGCGGTTGGGGTGGCGACCATGGCGGAGGCGTTCGCCACCGTGACCGCGCAGGCACTCCTGAGCATCGTCACCGCGCGCCTAGGGCGCTCGGACATTGCTGACTCCTGCGTGCAATCCTACAAGCGCTAGGGGGGGCATCTTCACCGCGCCGGTGGCCGGGTTGGCGCGGCGGTAGTCCTTCCAGCGGAAACGAACGGCCTGGTCGTCGAGGCTGACCAGACGGCTGCTAGAGATGGCGACGCGGTGGGTGTAGCGGGCCAGAAAGGCCAGCACCGCGGCCGGTCCGCCGAACGCCGGCTTGGCGTAGACCACCCATTCGGCGCGACGCAGCGGTGCCAGGTAAGCGGTAAAGGCCCTAGGGCGCGGCCGGGGGCGCAAGGTCGCCGAAGGAGCGTAGACGCCCTTGTGCGTGGAGGGCTGCAAGCCTCTCTAGGAACAGCCGCCGGAACAGCCGCGACAGCACCCGCACCGGCAGGGGGAAGCCCTTGCGGCAGGCGATCCAGCGCTGGCCGTCTGGCGACAGCCCGCCGCCCGGCACGATGCAGTGGACGTGCGGATGATGGGTCAGGGCCGAGCCCCAGGTGTGCAGGACTGCGATAAGGCCGAGCCGCGCGCCCAGTCGCTTGGAATCGGCAGCGATGGTCTGCAGGGTCTGCGCGGCGACCTTGAACAGCAGGTCATAGACCACGGCCTTGCTGTGGAAGGCGATGGCGGCGATCTCCCCCAGCAGGGTGAAAACGACGTGGAAGTAGGGCGCGGGCAGCAGGTCGGCCTTGCGTTCGGCCAGCCAGACCTTGGCCGCCGAACCCTGACACCTGGAGCAATGGCGGTTGCGGCAGGGGTTGTAGCTCACCGCCAGGCGCTGGCAGTCGTCGCAGCGCGCGACGTGACCGCCCAACTCGGCGGTGCGACAGGCCTCGATGGCCGACATGGCCTTGAGCTGACCAAGGCTCAGGCGTCCGGCATGGTCACGGCGATAGGCCGGCCCATGGGCGCGGAAGATGTCGGCCACCTCTAGGGATGGCCGGGACATGGGAGGGTCACGCCGGGGGCGGCCGCAGCACCGAGAGCAGGCTCTTCACCCCGCCCAGGGTCTTGATCGCCACGCGGGTGTAGCGGGCGGTCGTATCCAGCTTCTTGTGACCCAGCAGCGCCTGGATCACCCGCACGTCGGTCTTGCGCTCCAAGAGGTGGGTGGCGAACGAATGGCGCAGGGTGTGCATCGACACCCGCTTGCCCAGGGCCGCCGTCGCCGCCGCGGCCTTACAGGCCCGGTCGAGCTGGCGGGCGGTGACGGGCTGTCCGGGGTCACGCCCTGGGAACACCCACCCCTTGGGCCTGGCTGACAGCCACCAATCGCGCAGCAGGGCCAGGAGGTCTGGCGATAGCATCACATAGCGTTCCTTGCGGCCTTTGCCCTGCTCGACGCGGATCAGCATGCGGGCGCTGTCTATATCGCTGACCTTCAGGTGGGTGATCTCCGAGACCCGCAGGCCACAGCCATAGGCGATGCTGAGGGCGGCCTTGTGCTTGAGGCTGGGCGCGCAGTGCAGGAGCAGCGCTACTTCCTCGGGGCTAAGCACTTCGGGCAGACGGTCTTCCTTGCGGACCGTGGCCAGCCGTTCGCCATAGCCCTGGCGACCTAGTGTGATCTTGAAAAAGAACCGCAGGGCCGAGACGCTGGCGTTCATCTTGGCCGGCGAGGCACCGGCGGAGGCCAGGTGCAGCTGGTATCGTCGCAAGTCCTCGGGCTCGGCCTGATCGGGCGAGCGACCGAGGAACCGGGCGAAGTCGGCGACGACGCGCACGTAGTCGCTCTGGGTCTTCTCACCGAACTGGCGGATCGACATGTCTTCGATCATCCGCTGACGCAGCGGGGTCGTGGGTGCAGAGCTCATCAGGGGTCTCCTGTCTGCAGGGTTGACCCCTAATCTTCAGGCAGGACGGGCAAGGCGCCGCCACTTCAGCCTCAACTACGGCACCAGCGGCGGTCACCCACGCCGCGCGAGCGGCTTAGTCCTCTGGCGCGGCCCGCCCCTGCTAGGAAACCTAGTCCTCACGCCCCTTAGCCAACGCCCGCTCCCTAAGCGCCTCATACATATTCCCGGGCCCGAGCAGGATATCCAACAGCTTCTCCCGCAGCGCCTCTGTCGACAGCACCTGCTGGCTCATGCTCGCGAACTGGTCCTCGCTCTCGATCACGGCGTCCAGGAACTCGTCGCGGATCGTGGGGGAGGCGGCGAACTGGGCCTTGGTGTTGGGCATGGCCTGGGTCTGGAGATCCTCTGACCCCAGCATGTGGCCCATCAGCACGCCGTTCAGGTAGATGAGCTGGTTCTCTTCGGTGATCTCGCCCTCGAACAGGTCGTTCAGCTTGGCGATGATCTCGTCGAGGCGGGCCTTCTCCTTCTCATGCAGGCCGCCGGAGCCCACCTCAGCCATGCCGCTGAGCTTGGGGGCCTCGCCCGTGCCGTACTGGAGGTCGTGCTGGCCCTTGGCCGTCAGGGCGTGATGGGTCAGGCGCAGGCCTGACAGGTCGACGCCCAGGCGCTCGCGGCCGAACTCCTGGAGCGGTAGCAGGCGGCGGAAGAACATCGAGCGCTTCTCGATGTCGGTGTTCCCGTAGTCGAAGATCTGGCTGAGGAAGCTGTAGAGCCGCTGGAAGGCGGCCATGTCGCCCTTGAAGAGGTCCAGGGCGTTCATGTGGTCGAGCGCCTCGGCGGCGGCGCGTTCGTCGTCCTGGGCCTTGGCGGTCACCCAGGCCTGCTTGGCGGCGGCGAAGGCCTTCACCAGGCGATCAGCGACAGGCTCAAGCGCGGCGATCAGGTCGCCTTGCTTGGCCTTGGGGTCCAGCTCGACGCGGACCACGCGCTCGATCTCGTAGTCGTCATAGTGGCCGGCGGCGTCCAGCTTGGCGCGCAGGTCATAGATCAGGTTCGGATCGGTCGCCGCCTCCAGCTCCGCCGTCTCGTAGTAGGTGCGGAAAGCCGTCAGGATGTCCTCGGCGCTGTTGCAGAAGTCGAGGATGTAGGTGGTGTCCTTGCCCGGATGGGCGCGGTTCAGGCGGGAGAGGGTCTGCACGGCCTGGATGCCAGCCAGACGCCGGTCCACGTACATGCCGCACAGCAGGGGCTGGTCGAAGCCCGTCTGGAACTTATTGGCCACCAACAGGAGGTGGAAGTCCTCGCCCTTGAAGGCGTCGCGGATGTCGCGGCCCTTAAGGCCCGGGTTAAGGGCGGCGCTGGTCTCGGTCACTGGCCCGAGTTCCGCGTCCGGCACCTCGCCGGAAAAGGCCACCAGCGTGCCCAGCGGATAGCCCATCTTCTGGATGTAGGCGTTGATCGCCACCGACCAGCGCACGGCCTCCTGGCGGCTGCCCAGCACCACCATGGCCTTGGCCTTGCCGTCCAACAGCGGCTGGACGTTCTCGCGGTAGTGCTCGACGACGATCTGGACCTTCTGGGCGATGTTGTACGGGTGCAGCCGGACCCAGCGCATGATGCCCTTCAGCGCCGTGTCGCGCTCAACCTCGCGCTCGTCCCACTCCTGGCCGTCGTTGGCCAGTTTGAAGGCCAGGCTGTAGGGCGTGTAGTTCTTCAGGACGTCAAGGATGAAGCCTTCCTCGATCGCCTGGCGCATCGAATAGACGTGGAACGGGGCGGGCAGGCCATCGGCGTTCGGGCGGCCGAAGAGCTGCAGCGTCTTGGCCTTGGTAGTGGCGGTGAAGGCCACATAGGTGATCGACTTATCGCTGGCGGCGCGGCCCGCCATGTTGGCCATCAGCACCGCCTCGGCGTCGATCTCGCCGCCCTAGGTGAGGGCGTGAGGCGTCAGAAATGGACGTGGGGCCGCAGAGCTACGGGGGTAGGGCGCATGCCGGGCTACAATCACTACGCCGACTGCCTTTGCGGCTGGTGCGTGAACTACGGCCGTCGCCGCCAAGCGCCCAGGCTCAACCACGACGTGGCCTACGCGCGCGCGGCCTTGGAGCGCTATGGGGTCAAAACAGACAACTTCGCGTCCTGCTTTGTCCGGCCAAACGCCTCATGCCCGGTCTGCGGGGCGAAGGTCTTCTTCTACGCCAACGAACGGGGCTCGCGCGTCTATTTCGATCACCTTGGACGGCCTTGGCCCAAGCACGGCTGCACCGATGGGCGTAAAGGGTTCGGCTATTGGCCGCCCCGAGGCGAACACCCGCCGATGTCGCGACGTTCGAAGGGCGAGATCGACGACATCATCGACAACTTGGCTAAGGTAGGCGACGAGGATGTTCGCTCGCGGACGCAGGCGCGCTTCAATGCGGCTCCGCAAACCGTGCTCGTCGTCGAAGACAGTGTGCGCTCAGGCTTTCAGTCCTGGGTTATCGCGCGGGAGCTCGTGGGGGCTACGGGCGATCGATTCGGCTTCGGCTTCGATGCTGCGAAGTTCGAGCCGATGGCGGGCGACCTCTTCGCCTATGACGGCGAGCGGATCTCGTTCTTTTCAGACAGCGGCAAGCCGTCAAAGCCCTACCGCGCCAGCGTTCAAGACGCCTCCGCCATAGAGGCGGAGATTGCGCGGAGGCGGCGCGAGGGCGGCCAGCGAACCTGATTCAGGTCGCGCGGACCCGCCTATTTCCCGCACTCAACAACAAATGTTCTGATGCATAAGTTTGCACAGAGCGATTTGCGCTCCAGCCTAAATCACTGAAAAATATGGAATAAATTGGAATTCTGGCGGACAGGGTGGGATTCGAACCCACGGTAGGCTTCCACCTACGGCGGTTTTCAAGACCGCTGCCTTAAACCACTCGGCCACCTGTCCGGAGCAGGCGGCTATATCAGCGCTGCAGCGCCTTAACCAGACTTCAAAACAAACCGATCAAGATGAGGGCTCGGAAGGGTGCGGCCCGTCGGACGATGATCGGATGAACCAGCGTATCGAACAGGCTTGGCGGATCGCGCGGAACCTTGGCCTGATGGCCTTGGCGGCCGCCAGTCTGGCGGCCTGCGCCACGCCGAAATACGAGTTTGGCCGCACCGTGGCGACCAGCACGGGCAGCGCGCCGCGTCCAGGCTCGATGATCGGTCGCGACGGCAAGCCGCTGCGCGGGACTGAAAAGCCCTATCAGATCAAAGGGATCTGGTACTATCCGCACGAAGATAGAAACTACAATGTCGTCGGGATCGGTTCCTGGTACGGCGAGCAGTTTCACAATCGCAAGACGTCGAACGGCGAGATCTTCGATATGAATCTGCCGTCGGCGGCCCACAAGACGCTGCCGCTGCCGAGCCTTGTGGAGGTCACCAACCTCGACAACGGCCGCAAGATGATCCTTCGCGTGAACGACCGTGGTCCTTTCGTGGGTGACCGGATTATCGATCTGTCCAAGGCCGCGGCCGATGAATTGGGCTATCGCCGTCAAGGCGTCGCTCGGGTTCGCGTCAAGTATGTCGGTCCCGCGCCGCGCCGCGCTCTGGAAGCCCCGCGCCAGTACGCGCAAGCCGCGCCGCCGCCGCCGCCGCCGCCACGTCCCAGGACCGCACCGCGCAGCTTTGAGGACATTCAGGAGCCGCCGCAGCGCGTCCAGGTCTTGCCGCCCCGACGCGAGGCGACCTGGAGCCCCGCGCCGATCCAGCAGGCTGCGCCCCCCATCAATCCCCCGGACCCGGTGTTTACGAGCAGCCGGTCAGCGTATCGTGTCCAGGCTGGGTCGTTCTCCACCCGGGAGAACGCCGAGAAGGCGGTCAGGCAGCTCACCAGCGCCGGCCGGGCGTCCATCGAGGCTGTCGAGCGGGCCACCGGAACGCTCTATCGCGTGACGGTCGCCGCCGGCGACGAAGAGAGCGCGGCCTGGACACTGAGGGAGCGCGTAGAGGCGCTTGGCTATTCCGGCGCCACCATTCTGCGCCCCTAGACAAGCTTCTCAAACCGGTCGAATGGAGACCGGTGACCCAGGGTTTCTTCATCAGTTTCGAAGGCGGGGAGGGCGCTGGGAAGTCCACCCAGATCCGCCGCCTCGCCGACCGCCTGAAGGCGGCCGGCCACGACGTGATCGTCACGCGCGAGCCGGGCGGCAGTCCCGGCGCCGAGGCGATCCGCGATCTGCTGGTCAACGGCGCCGCCGATCGCTGGTCGCCGGTCACCGAGAGCCTTCTGATGTACGCGGCGCGCCGCGATCACATCGAGCGCGTGATCCGACCGGCTCTGGCGCGAGGCGCGGTCCTGCTCTGCGATCGCTACGCGGACTCGACGCGAGCCTATCAGGGCGCGGGCGGCGACGCGCCGGCCAGCCTGATCACCGCTCTGGAAGAGCACGTGCTGAGCGGCACAATCCCGGTGCTGACCTTGATCCTCGATCTACCGGCGGAGGTTGGCCTCCAGCGCGCCGAGGCGCGCGGCGGGGCGGCGCGCTTTGAGTCGAAGGGTCTGGCGTTCCACGAACGGCTTCGCGCCGGCTATCTGGAGATCGCGCGCCGGGAGCCCGATCGCTGCGTCGTGATCGACGCCGACGCCGAGCTCGACGCGGTCACGGCGGCGATCTCGGACGTGGTCGCGCAACGACTGGGGCTATGATGCCGACCCCGGCCCATCCGCGTGACGTCTACGGGTTGGACGGTCAGTCCGCCGCCGAGGCCGCCTTCATCGATGCGCTGGAGCGCGGACGGCTGCATCACGCCTGGTTGCTCACCGGTCCCGAGGGCGTGGGAAAGGCCACCCTGGCCTACAGGATGGCCCGTCGCCTGCTGGGCGCGCGGCCCGATCCCTCCCAAGGCCTCTTGGGCGCAGCGCCCTCAGACGTGGTCAGCCGTCAGGTCGCCGCGCGCTCGCATCCGGACCTGATGGTGCTGGAACGCCTGACCGATGACGGCAAGGCCCGGAAATCCATTCCGGTCGATGAAGCCCGCAAGCTGCCGGAATTCTTCGCCAATTCGCCCGCTGTCTCACCCTATCGCGTGGCGATCATCGACGCCGCCGACGACCTCAACGTCAACGCCGCCAATGCGGTGCTGAAGACGCTGGAAGAACCGCCGGCGCGCGGCGTGATCCTGCTGATCAGCCATGCGCCGGGCAAGTTGCTGCCGACCATCCGTTCACGCTGCCGGCGCTTGGCGATCCCCGCGCCCGGCGTGGCCGCGGCGGCCGAGATGGTCGAGCGGATGGCGGACGTTCCACATCGCGACGCCGAACGGCTGGCGCGCATGGCGCACGGCGCACCGGGCCGCGCCCTGCAGCTGGCGGCCGCCGGCGCCATCGCGATCGACGACGCCGCCAACGAGATTCTCCGTAGCCTGCCCAAGATCGACGAGGGCGCGCTGCTGGCGATGGCCGACACCTTCCGGGGCGCCGACGGCGCGGCGCGGTTCGAGCTCCTGATGGATCGCCTGGCCGATCAGGTACGGATCTTCGCCACCCAGGTCGCGGCCGACGGCAAGAATTCCCTGGGTCTCGACCGCTGGGCCGCCGCCTGGGAAAGGCTCTCCAGCTGGCCGGCCGAGGCCGAGGCGGTCAACCTCGACCGGGCTGATGTGTTCTGGAGTGTGATCTCGGACTTGCGCGCGGCGGCCAAGACGGCGATGTGAGCCGCATGCTCATCGATAGTCACGTAAACCTCCACGCGCCTCAGTTCGCCGAGGACAAGGACGCCGTCATCGCCCGCGCTCGTGAGGCCGGAATCGCGATGATGGTAACGATCTGCGACAAGGTCTCATCCTTCGAGGCCGTCCACGCCATCGCCATGGCCGAGCCCGACATCTGGTGCACGGTCGGCACGCACCCCCACGAGGCCAAGGAGAACCCCGGCCTGACCGCCGAAGCCCTGGTCGAGCTGGCCCAGCGCCCCCGCGTGGTCGGGATCGGCGAGTGCGGGCTGGACTTCCACTACGACCTGTCGCCCCGCGAGGTGCAGGCCGAGGTCTTCCGCCAGCATTGCGTCGCGGCGCGTGAGAGCGGGCTGCCGCTGGTCGTCCATACGCGCGAAGCCGATGCGGTGATGGGCGAGATCCTGGAGGCCGAGCACGCCGCCGGACCGTTCAAGATCCTGATGCACTGCTATACCAGCGGCGCCGAACTGGCCGCGCGGGCCGCCGCCCTGGGCGCCTGGTTCTCGGTCTCGGGCATCGCCACCTTCAAGGCGGCCGAAGAGGTGAGGGCGGTGATCCGCGACATGCCCGCCGACCGCATCATCGTCGAGACCGACTGCCCGTATCTGGCCCCCGTACCCATGCGGGGGCGTCGCAATGAGCCGGCTTTCCTGCCGCATATCTACGACAAGCTCGCCGAGATCCGGGGCTGGAGCCGCGCCGACACCGAGCAGCGGACCGAGGATGCGTTCTTCGCGCTGTTCGACCGGATCCCGCGTCCATGAGCGGCGCGCTCGAGTTCACGATCCTGGGCTCCGGTTCCTCGGGCGGCGTGCCGCGCGCGGACGGCAACTGGGGTGACTGTGATCCGAGCGATCCGCGAAATCACCGTTCGCGCTGCTCGCTGCTGGTGCGTCGTCCGTCGCCAGCGGGCGCGCTGCACGAGACAACAGTGATCATCGATACGTCGCCGGACCTGCGCCTGCAGACCTCCGCGGCGGGCGTGCGCCGCATGGACGCGGCGCTGTTCACCCATGATCACGCCGATCAGGCCCATGGCATCGACGACCTGCGCCCGTTCTTCCTGAACCAGCGCGCGCGCATTCCGGCTTACATGGATCAGGCCACGCATGACGGCCTGACCCGACGCTTCGCCTATATCTTCATCAGCCAGGGCGGCTATCCCGCGATCTGCGAACCCCGGCTGATACCGCCGCTAGGCGTTGATTTCGCGATCGAGGGCCCCAGCGGCGACATCGCCGTGCAGACTTTCGACGTCGATCATGGCGAGGTCCGCGCGGTCGGCTACCGCATTGGCGGGGTGGCCTACACACCGGACGCGCGCGCTATCCCGGAGGAGAGCTGGCCGGCGCTGCAGGATCTGGATGTCTGGATCGTCGACGCTCTGCGCTGGACGCCGCATCCGACGCACGCGCATGTCGATCTGGCGCTGGAATGGATCGCGCGCGCCAAGCCGCGCCGGGCCATCCTGACCAACCTCCACATCGACCTGGACTACCAGGCCCTGTCGGCGCGTTTGCCGCCCCAGGTCGAGCCGGCCTTCGACGGAATGCGCTTCAGTATCTAGGCCGCGCGCCAGGCGGTGGCCTACGAAATCCGGACTGGAGACAATCAGCGCTTTTGCACATAGCGTGCGGTGCGATTACGCTGGGGCCAGATCCGGCCGCCGCTGTCTATGGCGCAGCATCTGTCCTGCGAAGGGAGCCTCGAGACCGAGCGAGCGCCCCAGTTCGACTGAATCTTGGCCGTACGTAACAGCGTTGAAATAAGCGCGCCCAACAACATCGTCATACGGACGCGGTAGAGTCATTTTCCCGAGTCTCATTCGCCCAACAATCATGGCCGAAACCGTCACCATCTCGCGCGAAGTGTTCCAACGTCTGCGTGCGCGCCTGCCGGCGGTCACGCGTGAGCACCTGTTCGACTGCTACGCGATCAGCGAGACGACCTGGACCAAGCTTCGTGACGGAAAGCCTGTGAAGCGCTCGACGCTTGACCGGGTTCTAGCTAGGCTGGCCGCACTTGACGCGCGTGTGGCGGCGTGAAGCGCTCTGTATAGGGCGACGAGACGCGCGGCATCAGCGTCCACGCTTTTCTCTCGAAGCCTTGAGTGCTCGCAGGTGATTGCACGACTTTGAGTGCTTATCGGGCGAGCCCTATGTTGCGCCGCTTTACTTTCGGATACCCGCATTCTCTTCGGTGACTGGCCCTCCTCGACAGGAAAGGCTGTCTCTTGCACCACATTGGCCAAGGTTCAGCGCCGACCTGCCGATCGCGGGCGCGGCTCAGGCGGATTGAGCTTTTATCCGTCAAATGGCGTCAGGCCGCGTCCTCGTCTCGGATCGAGACAGGAACGAGCCTGACGCGTTGGGCCACGCGCTAGCAGGAAACGCCCGTGGAACCCAATCTGCGAACTCCGCTGCTGCACGCGACGCAGTCCGTGCGGGGCCTTTGCGCTGTTCAGGCGTCGCTGCTCACTGAAACAGGCTCAGCCGGCGCTTCGCCGCCCATCCGCCTCGCGGCGAAGCCAAAGCAAACTACGGACGCGACCATCGTGATTGAAGCGCCCGCGCAGGCGAGGTTGAGGCTCTGAACGGGTCCAAGGCTGGCGCGAAGAAGATCGCTGGTGACCCCCACGGCCAGCGGGCCGAGCCCCAGGCCGATGAGGCTCGTCAAGAAGAACAGGATCGCCGACGCCGTCGCGCGGACACGGGGACTCGCCAGCACCTGCACCGAGGCGAAGGTCGGGCCATAAGCCATGGCGTGCAGGAAAACGCCCACGGCGAGCGCGGCGAGGGCGAGCGGAAAGTTGGGCGCGAAGGGCGTAAAGCCCAGGAACGGCGTCGATGCGAGCAGGACCACCATCGGCTGCTTGGCGTAGCCCGACACACCCTGGCGGGCGGCGCGGTCCGCCAGCTTGCCGCCGATCAAGGTTCCGGCGCCGGCGCTGACGCCGATCGCCAGGCCCAGCGCCAGACCCGCCAGGCCCGCCGGCCCCAGACCCATGTCCTCGCCAAGCTGCGTAAGCACCGGACCGTGGTTGCGCAGGAAAACCGAACCGAAGAACGCCGACTGGCCATAGTACGAGAAGGAGGTCAGGGCGGCGGCCAGCGCGATGAGCCAGAAGGCCGGCTTTTGCTTCAGCTCAGCCAGAGCGGCCGCCAGGGACGTCGTTTGGCCAGACGCGCGCTCGGGCTTGGGGCGCTGTCGGCGAGGCTCACGAAGGGTGAGGCTGGCGATGACCGCGACGCCGATGCCGGGCAGACCCGCGATGATGAAAGCCGCTCGCCAACCCATCGCGTCGACGAGCAGACCACCGACCGCCAAGCCCAGCAACGAACCCAGCGGTATGCCCAGCGAATAGAAGGCCAAGGCCGAAGCGAGCTTGGCGCGTGGGGTGAACTCGGTGATCAGCGAGTGCGCTGCGGGCGTGCAACCGGCTTCGCCAATCCCGACGCCAATGCGCGCCAGGATGAGTTGGGGGAAGGTTCGGGCCAGACCGCAAACTGCTGTGAACGCGCTCCAGACCGCCAGCGAGATGGCGATCAGGCGGACGCGGTCCCCTCGGTCCGCGAAGCGCGCCATCGGCAAGCCGACGGCGGAGTAGAATAGCGCAAAGGCGAGACCGCTCACCGCACCGATCTGCCAATCGGCCAGGTTCAACTCCGCCTTCATGGGTTCGGCCAGGATGGTGATGATCTGGCGGTCAAGCATGTTGAGCGCATAGATCAGCATGAGCAGACCGAGCGCGTAGCGCCGGTAGCGGTCCGACCACGCCACGGGCGGCGGCTCAAGTTCGGTGAGGTTCTGGTCTGGCATGTCCCGCTCGCGGATCGTCTAGCGATCGAACGCTAGGCGGCGTCGCGGATCAGCGCGCGGCGCGCCCCCTCTGGGATGCATTATCGCCTATGTGATCTTCCGTGCTGCGAGCCCTTTTCGCCTTGAGCACGCGGCGACGCCGGCAACGACTGCTCAAGTTGCTTACGGAGACGCCGCGCCATGGACATCAACACTTCCGCCGGGCCGATCGGAGAAGCGCGCCGAGCAGAGGCTATCGTCGTTGGCGCGGGATTCGGGGGGATGTACGCCATCCATCGGCTGCGCCAGGAAGGTCTCTCGGTGCTGGGCCTGGAAGCGGGCGGCGATGTCGGCGGCACCTGGTACTGGAACCGCTATCCGGGCGCGCGCTGCGACGTCACCAGCATCGACTACAGCTACGCCTTCTCCCAGGCGATCGAGCAGGAATGGACCTGGAGCGAGGTGTTCGCGGCGGGCTCGGAGATCCTGGCCTACGCCAACTTCGTCGCCGACAGGCTGGACCTGCGCTCGGCCTATCAGTTCAACACCCGCGTTCAGACAATCGCCTTCGACGACGCCCGCCATGTGTGGACCCTGACCACCGAGCAGGGCCAGCGGTTCGAGGCGGACTATCTGGTCATGGCCACAGGGCCTCTGTCGCTGCCTAAGCCTGTCGACATCCCGGGCGCCGACCGTTTCAAGGGCGAGCTCTATCGCTCGGGCAAGTGGCCCCACCACGATGTGGACTTCCGGGGCAAGCGGGTCGGAGTCGTGGGCACGGGCTCGTCCGGCATCCAGATCGTCCCCGTGGTCGCCGAGACCTGCCAGTCGCTGACGGTGTTCCAGCGCACGCCCAGCTTCACCCTGCCGATGCGCAACAAGAAGATCGCGCAGGACTATGCCGAGCAACTGAAGGCCAACATGGCGGGGCTGCGGGCGGTGGCGCGGACCACCTTCACCGGCGGGGTCCGCCCGCTATCGACCCGCCCGCTGTTCAGCATTCCCGTCGAGGAGCGCAACGCGCTGATGGAGGAGGCCTGGGACAGGGGCGCGCTCCATTTCCTGGGCCTCTTCTCGGACCTGCTCACCAACGCCGCCGCCAACGAGATCGTCGCCGACTTCGTGCGCGACAAGATCAGCCAGACGGTCAACGATCCGGCTACGGCTGAGAAGCTCAAGCCTCGCGGCTATCCGATCTACGCTCGACGTCCGTGCCTCGACACCCACTACTACGAGACGTTCAACCTGCCGCATGTCTCGCTGGTCGACTGCTTCGAAGCGCCGATCACCGAGTTCACCGAGACCGGTCTCCGCACGTCCCAACGCGAGATCGCGCTGGACGTCATCATCATGGCCACCGGCTATGACGCCCTGACCGGGCCGATGCTGGCCATCGACATCACGGGGCGCGACGGTCTGAGGCTCAGCGAGGCCTGGCGCGATGGGCCAAGGTCGTACCTGGCCCTGCTGATGCACGGTTTCCCGAACCTGTTCATCATCGGCGGTCCGAACGGACCCTCGATCCTGGCCAACTATATCCGGCTGGACGAGATGAACGTCGACTGGGTGGTGGACTGCATCCTGCACATGCGTCGCGAGGGCCTGGCGACCGTCGAGGCCACGGCTGAGGCCCAGACGCGGTGGAGCCAGACCGTGGGCGAGATCGCCGACCGCACCCTCTATGTGAAGGCCGATACCTGGTACACCGGGACCAATATCGAGGGGAAGCCGCGCGGCTTCTTCGTCTTTGCCGGCGGCCTCAATCGCTATGCCGAGATCTGCGCCGGCGTGGCGGCGGCGGGCTATGAGGGCTGCCGCTTCACGCCGCGCTAAGCCTAAGACAAACGGGGCGCGGCGATGCTCGCGCCCCGTCCGGACCTCAGTCGCGTTCGCCGAGGAACGCGTAGAGCGGATCGTGGGGGAAACGGCCACCGACCGGCGTGCGGGCCCCGAAGCGTTCAGGATGGACGCCGGGCGTCGGGGCGGACTTCTCGATCCAGTCGAAGATCACCCGGCGGGCGGCGATGCGCCATTCGCCGTTCCGCTTTTCGAACCGGTCCAGATAGCGGCCGCACATGTGCAGAACGACTAGGGAGCCGTCGTCGTCCGGTTGCCGGTGCAGGGCGGTGAAGACGGATTCGACTGCAGCGGCGGTCTCGCCTTCGAAGGCGATCATCACGTTGTGCACCTGGTGCACGCCACGCTCGATATGCGGCAGGATCTTCAGGGCCCAGTCGACGAACTCCGACGCCGTGCCGGTGAAGGAGCCGTGCTGGTCAGGCCCCTCCGGCCAGGCGACTGAGCGCAGGGCTGTCTCGTCCATCCGGTCGATACCGCGGCAATAGCGGTACAGGCACTGACGGATCTGCTCGCTGTCCCATAGCTGCTGGAGATTGGGTTGGTCTGCCATGACAAGGCCTCGAGGAATAAACGGGGGTTACGGGATGTCGCTGGCGTCGCCGGCGTCGCCGAAGGCGGTCCAGCCGCCGTCGACGGTCAGGGTGGCGCCGGCCACGTAGCTGGCGGCGGGGGAGGCCAGGAACGCGATGGTCCGGGCGACTTCCATGGGATCGCCCAGCCGGCCGATCGGCGTGCGGCGCCGGATCTTGTCGAACTGCGCCCGTCCCGCTGACTTGAGCGCAAGAACGGCGGGGGTTTCGATGTAGCCGGGCGCGACCGTGTTCACGCGGATGCCGGCGAAGGCCCATTCGCAGGCCAGGCTGCGGCTCATCATCGTCACGGCCGCCTTGGCCGCGCAGTAGGCGTTGCGCTGGGGCAGGGCGCCCAGGCCCGCTATGGAGCCGAGATTGACGATGACGCCGCCCTGGCTCATCAGGCGCGCGGCGGACTTGGCGGTGGCCAGCGGGCCGCTGAAGTTGATGTCGTAGACGCTGGTGAAGTCCTGGGCGGTCTGCTCCAGCGTGGGCTTGAAGACGTCGGCGGCGCCGGCGTTGTTGACCAGCACATCCAGCCGTCCCCAGCGCGCCCGGGCTTCAGCGAAGGCCGCCTCGACCGCAGCCACGTCGGTGATGTCGGCCTGAACGACGATGTGCTCGTCGCCCAGGGCCTCGACGAGCGCCTTGGCGCCCTCCGGATCGCGCTCGATCACCAGCAGGCGGTCGCCCGCGGCGTGAAACAGATCGACGACACAGCGACCGATCCCCCGGCCGCCGCCGGTGATCGCGCTGACGCGGGGCGAGGGGGCTTGGGGGATTGGCGCGGGCATCATCGAGGCCGGTCCCGAACCGCCATAGACCGTGTAACCGCCGTCCACGACCAGGGTCGCGCCCACCACATAGCTGGCGGCGTCGCTGGCCAGGAAAAACGCGCCTTCGGCCATTTCCTCGGGCTCGCCCATCCGCCCGAGCGGAATGCGGGAGAGCACAATCGAGGGATCCAGAAGACCCGCGTCGATCTGGTCCTGGACCATCTGGGTGCGGGTGTAGCCGGGCAGGACGGCGTTGACGCGAACGCCCTTCGCCGCCCACTCGCAGGCCAGGGTGCGGGTCAGCGAGATCACCGCCGCCTTGCTGGCGCTGTAGCTGGTGCGCTTGGCCAGGGCGACCAGCCCCGCGCCTGAGGCCAGGTTGATGATCGCGCCGTGGCCTTGCTCGATCATCAGGCGGCCGGCCTCCCGCGCGGCCAGGAAGGCGCCCGTGACGTTGATCGCCTGCAGCCGGGCCACCTCTTCGGCGGTCTGGTCCAGGGTGGCGGTCGGCTGGGGGTCAGTGACGCCGGCGTTGTTGACCAGTACGTCGAGCCGGCCGAACTCGCGACGCACCTGCTCGAACCCTTCCCGGATCTGGACCTCCGAGGAGACGTCCATCGCGATCGCTTGGTGATCGCGCCCTAGGCTGGCGGCGCGTTCGCGCGCGCGCTCGACGTTTCGGTCCGCGACCAGCACTCTATCGCCCGCGCGGGCGAAGCGCTGGCAAGCCGCCCAGCCGATGCCATCCGCGCCGCCGGTCACCAGAACCACGCGCGACTGCGCCTTGGAGGTCATTCCGTACTCTGTCTCGTGTGGGCGTCGCGGATGACGGCCTTCGAGAAAAACCTAGCAGCGCCCTTCCGCGCGCCGCGCTGCGGTCCGGGTGTTCGCTCAATATCGCCTATGTGATGTGGCGCGCGCCGCCCGGCCGGATTCAGACCCCGCGCCGCGAGCGGCTACCAAGTTCACGAGACGGTCCGAGACCGACGACTGGGCAAGGAGCAAATGATGTCGTGCTTGAAGATTGAGGTCGAAGACTTCGTGGCGACGGTGACGCTGGCCAACCCGCCGGTGAACTCGGCGAGCGTCGACATGATGCTGGAGCTGACGGCGGCGTTCGACGCCTTCAACGAAAGCCCCGACGTCCGCGCGGTGCTGCTGACGGCCGAGGGCAAGACCTTCTGCGCCGGCGCCGATCTGAAGAACCGCCCGGGTCCCGACGCTCCGGCCGGGACGGCCTTCGCGCGCCAGCGCATGGCCCGTGAGATGAGCTGGTCGATGGTCGAGTGCAGCAAGCCGATCGTCGTGGCCGTCAACGGCGCGGCCCTGGGCGCGGGTCTGGGCATCGTGGCCAGCTGCGACATCATCGTGGCCTCGGAGCGGGCGGTGTTCGGTCTTCCCGAGATCGATGTGGGCCTGGCCGGCGGCGCCAAGCACGCCCTGCGCTTCATTCCCCATTCGCTGGCGCGCCGCATGGTGCTGACGGGATGGCGCGTTCCGGCCGAGGAGCTCTACCGCCGGGGCCTGATTGAAGCGGCGCTGCCGCACGAGGAGTTCCTGGACTACGCCCGCGGCATCGCCAAGGAGATCGCCAGCAAGAGCCCCGTCGCCGTCGCCGCGGCCAAGGACAGCCTGAACGTCATCGACAATCTGAGCCTGCGCGACGGTTACCGCTACGAGCAGGGCAACACCTACAAGCTGTCCAAGAGCGAAGACGCCAAGGAAGCGGTTCGAGCCTTCATCGAGAAGCGCCCGCCGGTCTTCCAGGGCCGTTGACCGAGTGCGGCGCTCAGCCCATTGGCTGGGCGCCGGCGCGCCGACCTTTCCGACAACAAGAAGCCAGCGTCACCGGGTGGCGCTGGCTCTTCTTTTTGAGATTTCGCCAGCCGTCAGGCTTTGGCGATGATCCGGCGCAGCAGCGGGGCGGCGACGCCGGCCGTGTTGCGTACCTTGGTCCAGCGCTCGAGGCTGGCGAGCGGATCGCAGGCCCCTGTCCTGGCCATGTAAAGCGGTCCGCCGCGCCATTTCGGAAAGCCCAAGGTCTTGGTCCAGATGGCGTCGATAAGGCTGGGCGACAGGTCCGGGTGCGCTTCGAGTACGTGCGCCGTGCCGTTAATCGCTGCCGTCAGGCAACGCTCGACCACCACCTCGTCGTCGACCGGGGCGCGCGCACATCGCTGAAAGGTGGCCGAGGCCTGCAGTAGACGATCGACTTCCGGTTCGAAGGTGTAGCGACCATCGCTGCCATGGCGGTACCAGCCTGGCGCATCGGAGCCGCCGATCCGGCCTTCGTCGGCCATCAGGTCGAGGGTCGGCGAATAGGTGATCCAATCCTCGCCATTGGCCAGGCCCGACTGACGGCGGAACACCGCTTCGAGCCCCTCGCGGTCCGAGCGCAGGAATGGCGCGACGCGGAAGCCGAACTTCTGCAGCTCGCGATCGATCTGGCCGGGTGTTGCGCCCTCGTCGAGCAGATGGATGGCCTCGCGCAGCAGAGGCCAGGCCAGCTCATGCGCGAGTTCGGCGGGAACGGTGGCCCGGGCCAGGGCGGCCTGGCCGCGCTCGGCATAGGTCAAGGCCTGGGCCTCGGGTGACGCCGCAAAGGTTTCGTCCAGACGGTCGATCTCGGCGCGCGCGCGGCGGGCTGGCGTCTGCCAGGCGAGCTCCATGGCGCGCAGCAGCGTCATCGGCGCGGTCTGCTGCGGCGCCTCGCGGCGCACCTTGGCCCTGAGGCCATAGATCTTGGCGGCGATCACCTCGGGCTCGGCGGTCAGCGTAAGGCGAGGCTCGCCTTTCAGGCTTGCGGCCAGCTTTTCGGCGACCTGATTGAGATCTCGGGAGGCGACAAGGTCCACCAGACCATGCTCGACGGCGGCCTTGCTGTCCCAGACCGCGCCGAAGGCGGCCAGATCGGCGGCGCGTTCGATTTCGATCAGTCGCGCCAAGCGGATCAGGGTATCGGCCGAGGGAAGATGACCCTCGCTCCGGGCGAGGTTCGAGAATGTGGCGTTGGGCAGCGCCACCCGAGCGGCGCAGGACAGAGCCAGCTCCAGGCCCGAACCCGTAACCGGACCGGACAGTGCGGCCACGATCGGTTTGCTGGAGCTGGCGATCGCCGCATAGACCACGGATCGGACGTCGTCGGGTGCGGTCCGAGCGGCCAGAACATCGTTGAACAGGCGACGGCCGGACAGCACGATGGCGCAGACTGCCGGGTCTTCGCCCAAAGCGGCGACCGCTCGCATGAAGGCCTCGGCGTGCGCGGCGTCCCAACTGCACGGCGGCGGGCAGTCCAGCTTCCACTGAGCCACGCCACGGCGAAGCGTCATTCCGGCGCTGATGGACAGGCCAGCCAGCGTCCCTTGCGCAAACGGGCGGGTCGTTTCCGTTCCCATGTTTCCTCCAACCGGTCGCGTGCCGCATTCCGCTTTGAGCGGTTGTTTTCCGGTCTGGCGCATGCCGAAGCATTTGCCTGCAGCGACAACAGCACGCGCGCGCGAAGGGTTAAAGTCGCGCTTCGGTCGCTCCTGCGAGTATCGCGTATGTGAAAAGCGACGGCCCAGCGACACCGCCACCGGGCGACGCGTGATCCGTCCCTATGGTCCGGGTTCAAAGACCACCGGATACAGGAAAAGCCATGCTCGGCCTGATGCAGGATACGCCGCTGACGTTGTCCTCGCTCCTTGATCACGCCGCACGTTTCCATGGCGAGGTCGAGATCGTCTCCAAGGACCCCGGCGGGACGACCCGCACCAACTACGCCGGCGTCGCGCGCCGCGCCCGCCAGCTGGCGGCCGCCCTGCGCGGACGCGGCCTTGTGGAAGGCGACCGCGTCGCCAGCCTGGCCCTCAACAGCGCCCGACACCTGGAACTGTACTACGGCGCCACCGGGGCGGGAGGAATCCTGAACACCGTCAATCCGCGTCTCTTTCCTGAGCAGATCGCCTTCATTCTGCGTCACGCCGAGAACCGTATCGTGTTCTTTGATCCGGCCTTCGGACCCCTGCTGGAGACCCTGGTCGACCAGGCGCCGCAGGTCGAAACCTATGTCTGCCTGTCCAGCGCGGGTGACATGCCCAGCCTGCGCCTGCCCAATCTGATCGCCTATGAAGACCTGCTCGCGCCCGAGGCCGAGGACGCGCCGTGGACCGTTGTTCCCGAGAACGCCGGCGCCATTCTCTGCTACACCTCGGGCACCACGGGCGATCCCAAGGGCGTGCTCTACAGCCACCGTTCGTTGGCCCTGCACGCCTTCGTGGCGACGGGCGCGGACGGCATGGCGATCTCTCGCCGCGACAGCATCCTGCTGGTGACGCCGTTGTTCCACGTCAACGCTTGGGGCATTCCCTTCAGCGCCGCCATGTGCGGGGCCAAGCTTGTCCTGCCCGGCGCCGCCGTCGACGGCGAGAACCTGTTCAACCTGATGCGAGCCGAGCGCTGCACTTTCAGCCTGGGCGTTCCGACGGTCTGGCTGGGCTTTCTCGACTATCTCGTCACCCATCGTGAGGAACTCGATCTTGCAGGGCTGGCGCTGGAGCGGATCCTGGTCGGCGGTTCCGCCGCGCCCCGCAGCATGATCGAGCGCTTCGACTACATGCTGGGCGTCTATGTCATCCATGCCTGGGGCATGACCGAGACGAGTCCGCTGGCCACGATCGGGACCCCTCTGCCCGAGCACGCCTTCCTCGATCGTCAGGCGCGATATGACGTGCAGGCTCTGCAGGGCCGGGCCATTTATGGCGTCGAGCTGCGGATCGTCGACGCCGACGGCGTGGTCGCGCCTCACGACGGCGTGGCCGTGGGCGACCTTCAGGTTCGAGGGCCCTGGGTCGTGAAGCGCTACTTCAAGGCCGATACGCCGGCCACCACCGAGGATGGTTGGTTCCCCACCGGCGACGTCGCCAAGATCCATCCCAACGGCTACCTGCAGCTGACGGACCGTTCGAAGGACATCATCAAGTCCGGTGGCGAATGGATTTCGTCGGTCGACCTTGAGAACGTCGCCATCGCGCATCCCGACATTCGCGAGGCTGCGGTCATCGGTGTGCCGCATCCCAAGTGGCAGGAGCGCCCGCTGCTGATCATCGTACCGGCTCCGGAGACGACGCCCGACAAGGACGACATTCTGAAGTTTCTGGCCTCGCGCGTGGCGCGCTGGCAGGTGCCCGACGACGTGGTGATCGTCGATAGTCTGCCGCATACGGCGACCGGCAAGCTGTTGAAGGCCAAGCTGCGCGAGACCTATCGCGACTACCTCGCCGAGCCGGCCTGAAGCCGGCCTCAGGCCTCGGGCGCTGAATAGTGCCTGAGACTTTCGGCGTAGTCGGCCACGCCCGCCTTCATGATCGCGACGATCTCGCTCTTATGGCGGGCGATACGGCTGTTGAGGCCGCCGACGCCGAGCGTCAGCTGCACACCGTGCGGGGCGGCGGGCAGGGGCATGGCGATACCGGCCGCGTTGGGGAACGGGAAGGCGGCCAGGAGGCTATAGCCTTCCCGGCGAACCCAGGTCAGTTGCTCCTGCAACTGGCCGATATCGATCCGATCGCTGGTCCCGCCAAGGTAGGCGTTGATGTGCCGGCACAGCTTGTCGACCGCCTTGCTCGGCATCTGGCTCATCAGGACGAGGCCTGCCGCCGAGTGCGGCAGCACCCGCATGCTGCCCTCGGTCATCGCGATCTTGTGCGGATGGCTGGGCTGCACGATACGCAGGTGCTGGATGAAGATGTCGTTTTGAGACGAGATCACCACCGTCTCATTGGTCTGCTCGAAGATGCTCTTGACCAGACGATCAAGATCGCCTGATCCGAACAGGTGGTGATTGACCCAGTCACCCAGGGCCGCCACGCGCGGCGTCGGGAAGTAGGTACGCGAGGCGCGGTCGTAGTTGAGGTAGCCCAGAACGACCATGCTCTTGAGCAGGGTGGTGGTGCTGGATTGGGGATAGCCGAGTTTCTCGAAAATGTAGGTCAGCCGCAGAGGCGCGCGCTGCTCCTGGAACAGCTCCAGAATCTCCAGGGTGCGCGCAGCGGATTTGATCGGGTCTCGGCGCATTTTCAGGTTCCAGCTGGTGGCGGTTCAGTCTGCCAGCGCAGCGCCTTAGAGCGTCGCGCTACCGCTGCGCCCAGCGTTTCAGCACATATGTGATGTTGTCCAGCCCCTGGACGCGGCAGGCCCGGTCGGCGTAAGGCGCGCAAAAGCCGCAAGCGCGTGGCCTCGATGAGTGATGGCGGCGGTTCATCTCAATTATCGCGTTTGCGATATTCAGACCCCTCTACCCCCCGGTCTGGCCAGATCTCATTCGCCCCGGCTCCCTAACAAAGACGCTCGAGCAGCGTTGCAACAATCACAGATGAGCCCGCGTCGCGCGGAAGCTTATTGGGGGAAACGAATGGTGATCTCGCAGACCTTACGCCGTGGGGCCTTGCTGGCCGGCGCCTCGACACTCTCCTTGGTCCTGGCCTTGCCCGCCGCAGCCCAGACCGCCCCCGCGCCGCAGGACGGCGTGACCATCGATGAACTGGTCGTCACCGCCCAGCGCCGCGAGGAAAAACTGCAGGACGTGCCGATCGCCGTCTCGGCCTTCTCCAACGACACGCTGAGCCGACAGAAAATCGACGGCGGTCCGAACCTGCAGCTGGCGATTCCGAACGTCACCTTCGCCAAGAGCTTCTACAGCGGCTACAACTTCCAGATCCGCGGCATCGGCACCAAGCAGACGGCCGTGACCGGCGACAGCTCCACGGGTGTCCACTTCAACGGCGCGCCTCTGACGTCCAACCGGCTGTTCGAAGCTGAGTTCTTCGACGTCGAGCGCGTCGAAGTCCTGCGGGGTCCGCAAGGCACGCTCTACGGACGCAACGCCACCGGCGGCGTGGTCAATGTCCTGAGCGCCAAGCCCACCGGCGAGTTCGAAGGTATGCTGCGCGCCGAGGTCAGCAACTATGACGGCCGCAAGCTGCGGGGGATGATCAATGTCCCGCTGGTCGCCGACAAGCTGGACCTGCGCCTGGCCGGCGCGACCTTGAACCGCGGGGGTTTCGTCGACAACCTGGGTACGGGCGACAAGGTCGATGACCGCGACCTCTATTCGTTCCGGGCCAGCCTGCGCTGGCGCCCGACCTCGACGATCGACGCCAACTTCGTCTGGCAGCACTTCAAGGAGCGTGACAGCCGCCTGCGCACCGGCAAGGGGCTGTGCACGCGCGACAACGGTCCAAGCTCTGTGGGCGGCACCGCCATCACCAACGCTACGGTTCGCGGCTTCCTGAGCGCGGGTTGCGCCGACGCTTCGGTGTACAACGCCGCCGCCTATGGCACGCCCAACTCACTGGCCACCCTGTACGGCATCATCGGCTTCGCGCGGGGCCTGACCAGCGGCGACGTCTATGGCGGAACCCAGCCAAAGGGCCTGGACGTCATCGACTCGGCGAAGAACCCCTACTATCGCGCCGAGGAAGACGTCTTCACGCTGAATGTGGCGTGGGACATCAATGACAAGCTGCAGCTCAACTCGCTGACGTCATATTACGACGGCGAGCTGGACGCGCGCCAGGAGATGAACCGCTTCCAGGCCTCGACGGTGTTCAACAGCACCACCCTGGCGCCGGGCGGTCTGGTGAATGATCCGCAGTTGGGCGCGTCCAACCGCATGTCGGTTTCGGACCGCATCACCACGCCGTCCCGCCAGTGGAGCCAGGAACTGCGCTTGCAGTCGAGCTTCGACGGTCCGTTCAACTTCAGCCTCGGCGGTCTGGCGCTGCGCTATGACGTGGTCCAGTCGTTCTACATCATGTCGAACGCCTTCACCTACGCGGCGATGGTGGCCAATGGCGGGGCGAACTGCGCCCCGGGCGGGAGCTGCGTCTATATCGATCCGAACCGTGTGCCGACCGGCCAGGGCCACGGCAACTATCTGAGCTTCCAGCCCTATCACCTGGATTCGAACGCCCTGTTCGGCGAGGTCTACTATGAGGCCACGCCGGAGCTGAAGTTCACGGTGGGCCTACGCTACACCGACGACAAGAAGACGCTCGACAACTTCCCAGTCAAACTGCTGACCCCGGGCAGCGGCCTGACGCCAGGAACGCCGCCTCAGCTGACCGCCGAGTTCAAGAAGTTCACCGGTCGCGCAGGCTTCGACTGGAAGCCGGACCTGGGCTTCACCGACGACACCTTGGTCTACGCGTTCTATTCGCGCGGCTATAAGGGCGGCGGTCCGAACAACATCGGTCAGGTCGCGACCCTGCGGCCGTTCTACGAGCCGGAATATGTCAACGCCTTCGAAGTGGGGACCAAGAACACCCTGCTGGGCGGCGCCCTGATCCTGAACGGCTCGGCGTTCTTCTACGATTACAAGGGCTACCAGATCTCGAAGTTCGTGAACCGGATCTCGGTGACCGAGAACATCGACGCCGAGATCAAGGGCATCGAGCTGGAAGCCGTGTGGGAACCGGTCAAGCGCTTCCGGATGAACGGCACGCTGGGTCTGCTGGACACCAAGATCAAGAACGGCGAGTCGATCGATCCGATGAACCGCACCGGCGGCAATGCGAACCTGACGCTCGTCAAGACCTCGGGCGCGGCGGGCTGCGTGGTGCCGACGGCCGCCCTGGCCAACCTGCTGGCGGTCATTCAGCAAGCGCCTGGCGCGGCCACGGTCGCCGGTGTCTCGGGCAACCCTGCGGCGCTGCTGGGCGCCTGCTCGGGAAGCTTCGCCACCTCGTTCGGCGTGACCCCGACGGACGGCGTGGCGGCCAAGCTGAAGGGCAACGAGCTGCCGGGTTCGCCGAACTGGACGGCCTCGATCGGCGCTCAGTACTCGTTCGACGTCCTGGACGGCTGGGAAGGCACGGTGCGCGGCGACTACTACCGCCAAGGCGACTCCTACGCCCGGGTCTTCAACAGCAAGGTGGACCAGCTCAAGGGCTGGGCGAACGCCAACCTGTCGTTCCGCCTGGTCAATGACGAGCGTGGCCTTGAGATCGAGGGCTACGTGAAGAACGTCTTCAACAAGCGTGCGATCACCGACGTGTTTCTGATGGACGAAGCGCTCGGCCAGGTCGCCAACGCGGTCTTCACCGAGCCGCGCATCATCGGCGTTTCGCTCCAAAAAACCTTCTAATCCTCCCGAAAAGGTCCTCGGATATCTGGCGGCGGTCGCAAGACCGCCGTCTTTTTTGTGCGCCCATCACGTCGGTGATGTTTCCGCTTCGCTGGGCGCAACATCGGCGCGCGCGGGGAGGGCGGGCTATTGATGGATCCTAAGATCGATCGCGCCTCGAGCCGGTCGGAAGTGCGGGAGGAGGGAACGATGGCTGGTCGTCTTGAAGGGCGTGTCGCGGCGGTGACAGGGGCCTCGCGGGGGCTGGGACGGGCGACTGCAGCCTTGCTCGCCGCCGAAGGAGCAATGGTCGCTCTGCTGGATCTGAAGGCGCACTGGGCCCAGGCCGCGGCCGACGAGATCATCGCCGCCGGCGGTAAGGCCGTGGGGCTGGGCTGCGACGTCTCCGATCGCGAGGCTCTGACCGCCACCCTGAGCGCGATCAACGAACAGTACGGCCGGTTCGACGTCTTGGTGAACAACGCCATGTGGAACGTCTATGAACCGCTGGCGGCTATCCGTCCGGAGAGTCTTGACCGCATGGTCGGCGTGGGCTTCTCGGGCATGATCTGGGGCATGCAGGCCGCAGCCCCGCTGATGGCCGCTTCGGGCGGCGGCTCGATCGTCAACATCGCCTCGGTCAGCGCCCAACTGGGCATCCCGAACGGCATCGCCTATTGCGGCGTCAAGGCGGGCGTCGCCGGCATGACCCGCGCCGCCGCCGCCGAACTCGGCGCCTTGAACATCCGGGTCAACGCCGTGGCCCCGTCGACGGTGGACACCGAGGGCGTGCGTCGGGTGGTTTCCGAAGAGCGCATCGCCATGCGGATCGGCCAGACGCCGCTCGGCCGCCTGGGAACCACCGAGGACATCGCCAAGGCCGTCCGCTACCTGGCTTGCGACGACAGCGACTTCGTCACGGGCCAGATGCTCACCGTCGACGGCGGTCTGGCCACAGCTTTGTCCTAAACGCATTCTGGGCCGGATGAGATCATCCGGCCCAGCAACGATCTTTGACTAATGCGAGCGCGTCTGGCGGATCACACCGTCTGGCGCGCTTTTGATTCAGGCCGCTACGACGCCGGGTCGCAGGCTGGCCGCCAGTTCGGCGCGGTGATGGTCGGCGTTGCCGAACGCCATGTCGATCATGATCAGGCGCTTGAGATAGTGGGCCACGGCCAGCTCTTCGGTGAAGCCGACGCCGCCGTGCAGCTGCACCGCCTGACGGCCGACATAGAGGCTGGTCTGGCCAACGCGCGCCTTGGCCGCCGCGATCACCTTGCGACGTTCGGCGGGATCGCCAGAGAGGGCGATCGTCGCCAGGTACATCATCGAGCGAGCCTCCTCGCAGGCGATCGCCATGTCGACCGCGCGATGCTGCAGCGCCTGGAACGAGCCCAGCGTCTGGCCGAACTGCTTGCGGGTCTTCAGATACTCCATCGTCATCTCACGGACGGCGTCCATGGCCCCGACGGCCTCGGCCAGGCGGGCCACCACGCCGTGATCGACGGCGTCGCGTAGCAGCGGGAAGCCTTCGCCCAGGCCACCAATCAGGTTCACGGCGGGAACAACTACGCCGTCCAGCTTCAAGCCGGCGTTATGGCGGTTGTCCATGGCCCGGCTGCGCAGCACCGTCAGGCCGCTCGTTTGCGCCGGAACCAGGAACAGACTGACGCCGTCCTGGCTGTCATCTGCACCGGCTGTGCGCGCGGGGATGATGAACCAATCGGCGCCGCCGCCGTCCAGCGCGTGGCTCTTCTCGCCCGTGAGCCGGAAGCCGCCTTCGACAGCGTCAGCGCGGGTGGCGATACGATGAAGGTCAAACCGGCCGTTCGGTTCGGCGTCGGCCAGGCTGAGCACCATCTTGCCCTCGGCGACGCCGGCCATCAGCTCGGTGCGGACGCCCGCGGTCGCGGCGGTCAGCAGCAACGGCGCGATCACGCCGGTCGAGACGAACGGTTCCAGCATCAGGTAGCGACCGACCGCCTCGGCCACGACCATGGTTTCCGTCGGCCCCGCGCCCAGTCCGCCGTCATCCTCGGGAATGTTCAGCATCAGCCAGCCCAGATCGGCCATGCGACGCCAACTGGCCGCGTCATAGGCCTCGCCGCGCTCGACGCGGGCCCGCCAGGCCGTGAAGTCGCCGTGGTCGGCGCCGTATCGCCAGGCGCTGTCCTTCAGGAGCTGCTGCTCTTCGGAAAGGTCGAAGTTCATGGGGACCTCAGAGACCGAGCGCCCGACGGGCGATGATGTTGCGTTGGATTTCGTTTGAGCCGCCGTAGATGCTGGTGACCCGGGAATAGATCATCCCCTTGGCCGCCCAGGCGTCGGGCGCCTCGAACGGGCCCAGCGGTGCGAAGGCCATGGCGCCGTAGCCCTGCAGCTCGACCCAGTATTCGGTGATCTGCTGCAGCAGCTCGGACCAGCGGATCTTGATCATCGAGGCGCGGGGACCGGAGTCCTGACCCGACGTGGCTTCGGCCATGGTCCGCATCACCATGCCTTCCAGGGCCATGACCTCCAGCTCGTACTGGGCCAGGCGGTCGGCGACCCGGGGATCGTCCAGCAGGCTGCGCCCGCCGACCAGGGTCTCGGCGGCGACCTTGCGGGCGCCGCGCAGTTGCTGGGCCAGGCGCGTCGTCGTGGCGGCGGTGACGCCGCGTTCGCGATCCAGCAGCACCTTGCCGTAGCTCCAGCCCATGCCTTCCTCGCCCAGCAGGGCCGAAGGCGGGACCCGCACATTGTCGAGGAAAACCTCGTTGGTGTGGTGGATCTCGTCCATGGTCACGACAGGGCGGATCGTTACGCCGGGCGTGTCGATGTCGATCAGGAACAGCGAGATGCCGGCCTGCTTGCGCGCGTCGGGATCAGTGCGGGCCAGCAGGAACATCCGGTTCGCCACATGGGCGTAGCTGGTCCAGGCCTTCTGGCCGTTGATCACGTACTCATTGCCGTCCCGCACGGCGCGGGTCGACAGCGACGCTAGGTCAGAACCGGAGTTGGGTTCGGAGTATCCCTGGCACCACCAGTCATCGCCCGAGACGATGGCCGGCAGATACTTGGCCTTCTGCTCGGGGCTGCCGAAGGTGAAGATGATCGGGCCGATCAGCTCCAGGCCCTGGTGGAACTGCACCGGTGCGTCGGCGCGCGAGGCCTCAGTCTCGAAGATGTATAGCTTTGTCGGGTCCCAGCCCGTGCCGCCATACTCTTTCGGCCACGACGGCGCGCCCCAGCCGCGCGCGTGCAGCAGCTTCTGCCACTGGGTGAACTCGTGGGGTTCCAGGCGCATGCCGGCGCGCACCCGGCTCTTGAACGACTCGGGGACGTTCTCGGCGAAGAAGGCGCGCACCTCGTCGCGGAAGGCGGACTGCTCCGGGGTCAGGTCAAGATTCATGGTTCACCACGGGTCAGAGGAAACAACGGGTCTCGGCGATGCCGCGCACGCCAAGACCATGGAACGCCATCAGGCGGCCGGAAGCATCGACGTCGGTCTTCAGCCGGCCGCCGCTGTCGGAGATCGAGGTCACGTAAAGAATGTCGAGGTCCTCGCCGCCGAAGGCCGGGCACGAACAGAAGGGCGCGGGGCTTTCGACGACCCGATCCAGGCGGCCGTCCGGCGAAATGCGGATCAGCTTCTGGGCCTGCACCAGGGCCAGCCAGATGTAGCCTTCGGCGTCGACCGTCGCCCCGTCCGGGGCGCTGTTGAAGCCCGTGGTGTCGAAGAAGTCCCGCTTCTCGCCCACCGCGCCGGTCTCGGGATCATAGCTGAACGCCCACACCATGTGGCGCAGGCTGTCAGCGAAATAGAGCGTGTCGCCGCTGGGGCTGAAGCAGGTGCTGTTGGCGATCTCGATCGGCTCGGTCGGCAGCACTTCCCAGGCGCCGCCGGCTGTGAAGCGATAGAGCTTGCCGATCCGTCCCGTCTCGTTGTGCATCGCCATCGTGCCGGTAACGAAACGGCCTTGGCGATCGGCCTTGCCGTCATTGAAGCGCTCGATCGGCGCCAGGGTGTCGGGCAGGGCGATCGGCGTGAAGGTTCCGGTGTCCAGATGGACGCGATAGGCGCCGTCGGCGAGGCCGGCGATCAGCTCCCCGGGGCGGCCCAAAACCACGCTGCCGATGGGCTTGGGCGCGGGGATGGATCTTTGCTCGCTCGTGAACGGGTCATAGCGCCAGATGGCCGGCGCCATGCTGTCGACCCAGTAGAGCACCCCTGCGTCGGCGTCCCACAGCGGCGACTCGCCCAGCCGGCAGCGCTCCTTGCCGATGATCTCGACGGTGAAGGTCATAGCGAGGGTCCTTTGCTGGAAGCGCTCGCGGCGAAGTCCGCGCGGCGGTCCTTGGCTTCGCGGACGCGCAGGCTGCGGCCGCGATTGGCCAGGATGATCTCGCCGTTGATGACTTGGCTGGCGGGCGAGGCGAGGTGGACGGCCAGGTCCGCGATCTCGTCGGGGTCCACGCCGGCGCCGTCCTGAGCCAGATCCAGGGCGATGCAGTTGGCGCGATGCCCCGCGCCGAAGCCTTCCAGGGTGACGCTCCGCATCAGCGCGACATGAGCGCCGGAGAAGGCGCAGGCGTCGGCCGCGCCCCATGCGCCCAGATAACCTCGGTCGCCCACCAGCACGATCGCGCCCCTCGGGTTCAGACGGCCTAGCAGGGCGCCCAAGGCTTCGAACAGATCGGCGAAGTGCGCCAGTTGAGCGTCCAGCCGCGTGTCGTCGAGGTCGAGAAACAGCGCCGGCGAGGGCGCGGGCGGCGCGACGATCACAGCAGAGTCCACGCCGTGTTCCAGCGCCGTGATCGCCTCAGCGTCGGGCCGGGCCAGGGTGATGACGCCGCCGGCTTCGACGCTGACGCGGCTCGCAATCGCCTCGGCGACAGGTCCCTGGCCGATGATCAGGAACGATGGGTTGAACGTGTTCATAGCGGCGGCAGTCCCAGGGATTTCCCGCCGTCGGCCATCAGGATCTGGCCGTTGACGAAGCTGGCGTCCGGTCCGGCCAGGACGCTGACAATGGCGGCGATCTCGGCCGGGTTGGCGGGCGCTCCGGTCGGCTCCATGCGCTTGAGCGCGCCCAGCATGTCGCCGAAGCCGTCGATCATCCGGGTGTCGACCATGCCCGGCGCCACCGCGTTCACGCGGACGCCGCGCCAGCGCAGCTCGATCGCCATGGCCCGGGTCAGCGACACGACCGCAGCCTTTGAGGCCACATAGTGAGCAGCGCCGGCCCCGCCGAGATAGCCGCGCGAGGCGATGTTGATGACGCTGCCGCCGTCGGGCATGCGCCGCACGGCCTCCTGCGCGACACGGATCGTCGCCAGCAGATTGATGCTCATCACGCGGTCGCAGTCCGCCCGGTCGACCTGTCCGATCGGATCGAGAAGGCCGCTGACACCCGCGTTGTTTACGAGGACGTTCACCGCCTCGACGCCGTCCAGAGCCTTGATCACCGCCGCGCGGTCGCGGCAGTCTACGGCGGCGGTGCGGACCGTCAGTCCCGCTTCGCGCCAGTCGGTGGCGGACTGCGAAAGCCGGGCTTCGTCCGCGTCCAGCGCCAGGATGTCGAAGCCGTCCGCGCCAAGGCGCTCGACGATGGCGCGCCCGATGCCTTGGGCGGCGCCAGTCACCATGGCCAGTTGCGGCATGCCGGGTTTTCTCCTCATGGCGCCAGAAAACGCCAGCGCGCCGAAGGGACGGACATCCGATCCTCTCAGGCGGCGCTAATCACATGGGTGATGGATCAAACGAGCGTTTCGAGCGCCGCGCGCGTGAAGCCGACCAGTCCGTCGGTCTCGCCGTCTCGGACCTTTTCCACCCAGCGCGGGTCAGCCAGCAGGGCGCGCCCGACACCGACGAGATCGAAGTCGCCCCGGTCCAGCATGGCGTCCAGCTTGTCGAGCGAAGACGCGCCAATGACGTCCACGCCTTCGCGCAGGCTGGCCACCACGTCGCCGTCCAGCCCGACCGAGCCGACGGTCATGGTCGGCTTGCCGGTCAGGGCCTTGGTCCAGCCGGCCAGGTTCAGCGGCGAGCCTTCGAACTCCGGCTCCCAGAAGCGCCGTTGCGAGCAGTCGAAAACGTCGACACCGGCGTCGACCAGAGGCAGGAGGAAGGCCGCCAGTTCATCGGGCGACTGGCAAAGGCGCGCGGTGTAGTCGACCTGCTTGAACTGGGAGTAGCGGAAGAAGATCGGGAAGGTGGGGCCCACCGCCTCGCGGCAGGCCTTGATCACCTCGGTGGCGAAGCGCAGGCGCTGGATCATGTCGCCGCCATAGCGGTCCTGGCGCTGGTTGGTGGCCGCCCAGAAGAACTGGTCGATCAGGTAGCCGTGCGCGCCGTGAATCTCGATCCCACTCGCCCCGATCGCTACCGCGTCGCGCGCGCCCTGGGCGTAGGCCTGGATCACCGCCTCGATCTCGGCCTCGGTCGCGGGCGTGCCGAAGGGTTTGCCGGGCTCGTAGACGCCGGAGGGCGAAATTGAGGGTGCGGCGGCGTTCGGCGGGGCGGCGGTGAGGGAGCGGTGGCCGCCGATGTGCCAGAGCTGGGGAATGAACGCCGCGCCCGCCGACGTCACCGAAGCGGCGATCGTCTTCCACTGGTCCAGCGCGGGGCCGTGGAAGTTGGGGATATCCGCGTGGTCGACGGCCGCCGGATGGTCGATCGCGACGCCTTCGGTGATGATCACGCCGACGCCGGCCTCGGCGCGGCGGCGGTAGTAGTCCGCGACCGCCTGGTTCGGAATCCCGCCGGGCGAGAAGCGCCGGGTCATCGGCGACATGACCACGCGATTGCGAAGCGCGAGGCCCGCCACGGTGGTGGGCGCGAAAAGCGAGGACGTGGACACTACGGAGTCTCCAGATGCGAAGGGGGCGTCCCCGGGGCGTCGCGCTCCGGGCTGGCAGCCAAGACGTCGCAACGACTAGGCGCGGACGATCGACGCGCGCACCAAAGTTCGCGATCGGATCACGCGCATCACCCACGTGATTTATCGGCCGCTCATGGGGGCCGGCGCGGCGCCCATCCCGCCGCCCCATAGACCTTTGAGGAAAGAGACCTCGGGAGGCCGCCTTGATCTGGAACTATGGAGACATCTTCGACGCGGTCGCACGCGCCGCACCGCCCGAGCGTCCCGCTCTGATCTGGCGCGACGTCGTCGTGCCGTGGGGCGAATTTGATCACCGCACCAACAATCTGGCCAAGGCCCTGATCGATCTCGGGCTCAAGCCGGACGCCCGCATCGGGATCCTGTGCCGCAATCACCCGGCCTATCTGGAGTTCCTGGTCGCCGGCGTGAAGGCGCGCCTGCTGACGGTCAATCTGAACTACCGCTACACGGCCGACGAGATCGCTTACGTCCTGAATGACTGCAACGCCGAGGTGCTGTTCTACCAGTCGGACTTCGACGGGATGCTGGAGTCGTTGCAGCAGCGACTGCCCGGCGTGCATGGCTGGGTCCGCATCGAGAACGAGCGCTCGCCCGAAGCGCCCCCGGAGGGCGCGCTGTCCTACGAAACCCTGGCGCGGACGGGTGATGGCAAGCCGCTGGACATCACTCGCTCGGCCGATGACGGCTATCTGCTCTACACGGGCGGCACGACCGGCAAGCCCAAGGGCGTGCACTGGTCCACCGACCAGTCGCGCCGCGTCCAGCTGGAGTCGCCGCTGATCGCGCGCGTCCCCCAGACCATGGACGAGCACCTGGAGACCGTCCGCGCCACCGACAGCCGGATCATTCCGGCCTGTCCGCTGATGCACGGCTCGGGCAGCAACTCGGCGATGGGTGACCTGCTCAATGGCGGGACGGCGATCATCCTCTCCGGCGATCGGTTCGACGCCGCCCAGCTTTGGCGCGAGGTCGAGAAACACCGCGCCACGCGGGTCTCGATCGTCGGCGACGTCTTCGCCAAGCCCATGTTGAAGGCGCTGGACGACGCGCCGGACGCCTATGACCTGTCCAGCATGCGGGCGATCAGTTCGGCGGGGCTGACCTGGTCCAAGGAGGTCAAGGAAGGGCTGCTGCGGCACATGCCCAACATCGCGCTGGTCGACATTCTGGGCGCATCGGAAGCCTCGGGCCTGGGCTACTCGGTGGCCAAGGCGGGCAAGATCCCGGAGACCGGCGTGTTCGACGCCGCGCCCCTGACTGTTCTGATCGACCCGGATACCGGCGCAGTGATGCCGAAGGACCGTCCGTCCGAGGGCTTCATCGCCCGCAGCGGCGCGATGGCCAACGGCTACTTCGGCGACCCGGAGAAGACGACGGCCACCTATCGGGTCATCGACGGCGTGCGCTACGCCGTGCCCGGCGACTTCGCCCGCTGGATGCCGCCCAATCAGTTCACCCTGATCGGCCGTGGCAACCTGTCGATCAACACCGGCGGCGAGAAGGTCTTCCCCGAGGAGGTCGAGGAGGCGCTGAAGCTGCAGCCGGGCGTGGCGGACGTGCTGGTGGTCGGTCAGCCTGACGACAAGTGGGGCAAGATCGTCGTGGCGATCCTGAAAGCCGACGGCGTGTTCGACGAGGCGCGCGTTCGGGCGGGCCTGGCCCAGACGCTGTCGGCCTACAAGCATCCCAAGCGGTTCATCCTGGTCGACACCGTGCCAAGGCACGAGAGCGGCAAGGCCGACTATCGCACCGCCATAGCCTTGGCGGCCGAGACGGCCTGAGGTTCAGGCCTTAGCGCGTGGCGGCCAGGCGTTCATCGACTGGCCGCCGATCGCCATCAGTTCGCCGGTTCGGGCGAACAGGCGGATGTCGCCGTGGGCGAAGCCTGAGCGGATGCCCTGAATCCGCGCGTCGCACAGGATCCAGTCGGTCTCGACCCGTCGCAGCACCCGAAGCGTGTTGTCCAGGCTGACGCCGCCCAGGCCGCCGCCCAGCGCCTTGCTCAGGGCGTAGGGGGTGAAGTCGCCAAACAGCGCCAGGACGCTGATGTCCATCGGCAGGTCTTGACGCGCCCGCACCCAGAACACCGTCCGGCCGCTGTCGGCCAGCTTTCCGGTGGGCTCGGTTTCGGCGAAAGGGCCGGGCGGGATGCGCATCTCCAGGGTTTCAAGCAGCGTGCCGGGCTCCTGACCATGCGGCCACAGTTTCGCGGTTTCGCAGGCCTCAGGCGGGGGAATATCTGGGGCTTGGTCCCAGGCATGGTCGAGCGGCTCGTCACGGACGCCCAGGGCCGCCGTGGCCAGGAAGATCTCGCGATCCTCCACCCGACCGATCACGCGCGCTTGGGAGATCGTTCGTCCGGGTCCTGGAACCTCGATGCTCAGCTCGAGTGTCTCCTCGGCGCGGACGGGACCCAGGAACTGGATCGTCGACCAGACGACCGGGCGTTGGAGATGATCCTCCAGGGCCGCGAGGGCCGAGCCGAAGAGCACGCCGCCAAAGACGAAGACATTGCCGGGAGGCCCGACGCACAGACGTCGGTCGGCGATCAGGGTCTGGCGCGACGACCCCGGCGTCGCCTCGAAGCGCATCAGGCGTGATGGTGAAGCGTTTTCGGGTGCCGTGGAGGCGTTCTGGTCGGTCATCTGTCTCTCCCCGCAGCATCCCGGCCAAGGCCTGGGGGCGCCACGCTCAGCCCTTCGACGGTCGGGGGGATTCGATCAAGAGCGCGGCAGGGCGACCACCAACAGACACATCCGTGATGTTCGCGCTCTAATGCGGCCACATCTGGCGAAGGGGAGGGGGGCGCCGCGACAAAAGCCCTGTTCCCAAGGGAGATCGCCATGACCGTGTCGCAGCAAACGACCGCAAGCCAACAACCGACCCGGATCGACGCGCTCGTCATCGGCGCCGGCTTTGGCGGCATGTACGCCGTTCACAAGCTGAGCAGCATGGGCCTGAGCGTCCAGGGCTTCGAGGCCGGCGGTGACGTCGGCGGCGTCTGGTACTGGAACCGCTACCCGGGCGCGCGTTGCGACCTGATGAGTCTGGACTACTGCTATTCGTTCTCGCCCGAGATCGAGCAGGAATGGACCTGGAGCGAGCAGTTCGCCGCTCAGACCGAGATCCTGGCCTATGCCAATTTCGTCGCTGATCGCCTGGATCTGCGTCGCCACTTCAGCTTCAAGACCTGGGTCACGGGCGCAGCCTATGACGAGGCGGCCAATGTCTGGCGCGTCACCGTCGACGATGGCCGCGTCTTCGAGGCGACCTATTGCGTGATGGCCTCGGGCCCGCTGTCGATCCCCAAAGGCGTACCGTTCGACGGCGTCGAGGACTTTAAGGGTCAGATCCTGCTGGCCGCCAAGTGGCCGCATACGCCGGTCAGCTTCGAGGGCAAGCGTGTCGGTCTGGTGGGCACCGGCTCGACCGGCATCCAGATCGTGCCTGAGGTCGCCAAGACCGCCGGGACCCTGACGGTGTTCCAACGCACGCCCAGCTTCACCCTGCCCATGCGCAATGTGACGCTCGAGCCGGACTATGTGGCGGAGCTCAAGCGCAACTACGCCGGCATTCGTCAGGTGGCGCGCAACAGCCCGCTGGGCGGTGTGCGGCCCCAGTCGACCCGCCCGTTTTTCAGCGTCACGCCCGAGCAGCGCCGCGCCTTGATGGAGGACTCCTGGGCGAGGGGCGGTCTGGCGTTCCTCGGCACCTTCTCGGATCTTCTGGTCAATCCCGAGGCCAATGAGCAGGTCGCCGAGTTCGTGCGCAGCAAGATCAGTGAGGTCGTCACCGATCCCGTGACCGCCGAGAAGCTCAAGCCGCGCGGCTATCCGATCTTCGCCCGCCGTCCGTGCCTGGACACGCACTACTACGAGACCTTCAACCTGCCGCACGTCAAACTGCACGATTGCCTGGAAAGCCCGATCGTCAAGATCACCCCGGCGGGCCTGCTGACCGACACGGGCGAGGTCGAGCTGGATGTGCTGATCTTCGCCACCGGCTATGACGGCCTGACCGGGGCGCTGCTGAACTTCGACGTGGTGGGACGCGGCGGCCTGCAGCTGCGCGACAAGTGGCGCGACGGGGCCAGGTCGCATCTGGGCCTGATGATCACCTCGTTCCCGAACCTGTTCCTGGTCTGCGGCCCCAATGGCCCGGCCGCCCTGGCCAATATCATCACCCTGGACCAGCAGAACATCGACTGGATCGCTGACGCGATCACCCACATGCGCACGCAAGGTCTGGCGACGATCGAGCCAACCGAAGCGGCCGAAGAGGCCTGGATGAACACGGTCTACGGTCTGGCTGAGCTCACGCTCGTCTCCAAGGCCAACACCTGGTACGTGGGCGGCAACATCAGTGGCAAGCCGCGCGGCTTGAGCATGTATACTGGCGGGTTTCAGCGTTATTCCGAGGCGTGTCGCCTGGCTGCTGAGAACGGCTACAAGGATTTCGTGTTTGAGACGGTCGCCGCGAAATCGGCCGCAAAAAGCCCGGCGCTGGTCGGATAGCGCCTTACACAAGTCGAGATAGGGGAGGGCGGCGCTGCAGATCTGCAGCGCCGCCCTCTCTTGCTCTAGCCGCCGCGCTTGAGGGTCTCGCGCGCGATGATCAGTTGCTGGATCTGGCTGGCGCCTTCGTAGATCCGGAAGATGCGGACGTCGCGATACAGGCGCTCGATCCCATAGTCGGCGACATAGCCCGCGCCGCCGAACACCTGCACCGCCCGGTCAGCGACCCGGCCGACCATCTCTGAGGCGAACAGCTTGGTGGCGGCGGCCTCCAGCGTGACATTGGCGCCGGCGTCGCGCTTGCGGGCGGTGTCGAATACCAGGGCTTTGGCGGCCAGCGCCTCGGTCTTGCTGTCGGCGATCATGGCCTGGATCAGCTGGAAGTTGGCGATCGGCTGGCCGAACTGCTTGCGCTCGCTGGCATAGGCCACGCAGTCGGCGATCAGTCGCTCGGCCACGCCCACGCAGACTGCCGAGATATGAACCCGGCCGCGATCCAGCACGCGCATCGCCAGTGTAAAGCCCTCGCCTTCGGCGCCCAGGCGGTTCTCGATCGGCACGCGGACATCCTCGAAGATGACGTCGTGAATGTGGGCGCCTTGCTGCCCCATCTTCTTCTCGGGTTTGCCCACGCTCAGACCCGGCAGGTCGGCGGGAACCAGGAAGGCCGACACCCCGGCGCCGCCTTTGGAGTTCGGGTCGGTGCGCGCCATCACCGTGAACAGGTTGGCCCGGCCGGCGTTGGTGATGTAGCGCTTCACCCCGTTCAGAACATAGTGGTCACCGTCGCGCACGGCGCGGGTCTGCACCGAGGCGCTGTCCGATCCGGCTTCGGCTTCGGTCAGGGCGAAGGCGGTGATGGTCTCACCGGAGGCGATTGACGGCAGCCAGCGCGCCTTCTGAGCTTCGTCGCCGAACATCACCAGGCCTTGGCTGCCGATGCCGACATTGGTGCCAAAGGTCGAGCGGAAAGCGGGGGCGGCGTGGCAGAACGCTACTATGACGCGAGCTTCTTCCTCAAGGCTTAGCCCCAAGCCGCCATAGCTTTCGGGGATCGATAACCCAAACAGACCAAGCTGCTTCATCTCTTCGATGATGGATCCAGGCACCTCGTCCGTTTCAGACACGAGCCCTTCGATGGGACGAAGGCGCTCGGCGACGAAGCGTTGGATGACATCGATGAGGGCGCTGAGCGTATCTGGATCTGTCATAGAGTTTCCGTTGGGATGAGAGCGCTGTTGTTGGTTGCAGCTTGGCGCGTCGATCAGGGCGCGACGCTCAGGAGTAGGGGGGCTTGGTGCTGCTGGAGCCCCGGGAGCTCACGCGTCATAGCCTCGAGATCCGCCACTCAGCCTCGGGAACAGCGTCGACGGGATGCTCGAAGCCGGTCAGGTGGCGCTGGTGGAAGGCGCGATCGAAATCAGGCGCGCGGAGGATCATCGGACACCCATCGTCGAGAGATCCATGCGCTGTAGCGCCGACGCCTGCCGCGGTTCACAGGCCTTTGGCGGCGGTAGCCAAGATCACATGGGCGAAAATGCGCCTTCGCCAAGGTCTTGTTTCCGGGACGCATACGCCGACGCGATTTCCATTTAGCGTCACGATCTTGGTGCGCGCTGTGCCTCGTCCGTTTCGCGTTCGTTTGAGCGTACGAGGATCCGCCACAGCAGCAATCTGCAACACTGACAAACATGCGATTGTTTCCGATAATATATCTTAGACGATATATGGATGCGCGACGGTGAAGATGCGTGGCCCGCGGCCCCTAACTCACCGCCTTGGCGACGACAGCGGCCAGCGCCTCGCCGATCTTTTTGGCGCCCTGAGCGTTGGGATGAATTCCGTCGCGCTGCATCAACGCCGGATTGCCGACGACGCCCGCGAGGATATTCGCGTAAAGCGGCACGCCGAACTCCTTGGCGAGGCTCGGATAAATGGCGTTGAAGTCGCGCGCATAGCTGGCGCCGATCCTGGCTGGCGCGGCCACGCCGACCAGCACCGCACGGACGTTCCGGGCCTTGAGCTTCTGCAGCACGCCACGAAGGTTCGCCTTGGTCTGAGCCGGATCGACGCCCTGCAGCAGATCGTTGCCGCCGAGCGCCACCACGCAGAGTTGTGTATCCTTCGAGACGCTGAAGCCAAGCCGGGCCAAACCGCCGCCGCTTGTGTCGCCCGAGACGCCGGCGGGCCTTACGACCGCTGAGATCCCACGCCGCCCCAGTGCTGACTCCAACTGCGCGGGCATGGCCTCGCGCGCGGGCAATCCGAGACCGGCGGTGATGGAGTCGCCCAACACGGTGATCACCACCGGCTTCGGCGCGGCGGCGATCTGGCTCAGCAGGCCGATCCCCAGCAAAAAACGACGACGATTGGGAAAACGTTGTGCGGTCTGGCTCATGCTTTCCTATGTAGTCTAGCTGCCGGCCAAACAAGGACCGGCCTTGCAGGAAAACCCATGTCTGACGACGTTAAGCCCGCCGCGCCCCTGGTCCTCGACGCCGTCGCCCTGACCCTGCCCTCCTCCGCCGGTCCCGTAAACATCCTGCGCGGCGTCGATCTGGTCGTGAATCCCGGCGAGCGGGTGGCGATCGTCGGCCCCTCGGGCTCGGGCAAGTCGTCGCTGATCGCGGTCGGCGCGGGCCTGGAAGAACCCACGTCGGGTCAGGTGCGTTTGTTTGGCCAGGATTTGGCCAAGCTGAACGAGGATGGCCGCGCGCGCCTGCGACGCGGTCGCGCGGCGCTGGTGTTCCAGTCCTTTCACCTGCTACCCAACATGACCGCCGAAGAGAACGTCGCAACGCCGCTCGAGATCGACGGCGCGCGCGACGCCATGACGACGGCGCGCGACTGGCTGGGCCGTGTCGGCTTGGCGGGGCGCCTCACCCATTACCCGCACCAGCTGTCGGGCGGCGAGCAGCAGCGCGTGGCCCTGGCCCGCGCCCTGGCCGCTCGCCCCGCCCTGCTGTTCGCCGACGAGCCCACGGGCAATCTCGACGGAGCCACGGCGACTTCGGTGGCGGATCTGATGTTCAACCTCGTGACCGAGGTCGGCGCGGCGATGGTGATGGTGACCCACGACCCCGTGCTGGCCACCCGGGCCGACCGGATCGTGCGGATGGCCGATGGACGGATCGTCTCGTGAGCCGCACGCCCCTCGCCTTCCGTCTCGCCGCCCGCGAACTGCGCTCGGGCGTGCGCGGTTTCCGCATCTTCCTGGCCTGCCTGGCGCTGGGCGTCGCGGCGATCGCGGCGGCCGGCTCGACGGCTGAAGCCTTCCGCCAGGGCCTGGCCAGCCAGGCGCGTGAGATCCTGGGCGGCGACCTGTCGTTCTCGATCGAAAACCGTGATTTCACCCCCAAGGAGCGCGAGGCGTTCGACAAGCTGGGCGTGACCACCTACGCCGCCACGGCCCGCGCCATGGCCCAGGCCCCCAGCGGTGAGCGGCGACTGGTCAATCTGCGCGGCGTGGACGGACAGTTTCCGCTCGCCGGCGCCGTGACGCTGGAAGGCGCGCCGAACCTGCAAGCCGCCCTGGCCGATCGCAACGGCCTGCCGGGCGCGGCGGTGGAGCCGGCGCTCCTGGATCGCCTGAACCTGAAGATCGGCGACCGGTTCGAGGCCGGCCCCATGACACTGGTCGTGGGCGCGCGGTTGACCGGTGAGCCCGACGGCCTGTCACGCGGCTTCGCCATCGCGCCCCGTGTCCTTGTCCGGGGCGAGGTGCTGGAGCGATCCGGCCTCCTGGCGCCGGGCGGCCTGACTAGTCGGACGGTGCGCGTGGCGCTTTCGCCCAACCAGGATCCCCGCGCAATCGGTAAGGCCGTGCAGGCCTCGCTTCCGGACTCGCGGATGCGGGTGCGCGACCGTCTGGACGCTGCGCCGGGCGCGCGCCGGCTGATCGACCAGCTGGAGTATTTTCTGGGCTTCATCGGCCTGGCGTCGCTGGTCGCCGGCGGCCTCGGCGTGGCGGGCGCGGTTTCGGCCTATCTGTCTGCGCGAGAGCCGGCGATCGCCGTGTTGAAGGCTCTGGGCGCGCAGAGCGGCCTGATCCGCGATCTGCACCTGATCCAGATCGCGGTCCTGGCCCTGCTGGGGATCGCGATCGGCCTCGTCGTCGGCGGCGCCGCGCCCCTGATCCTGGGGCAGCTCGCGGGCTCCAGTTTGCCGGTGCCGGCGCTGTTCAAGGTCTATCCCCTGCCCCTGGCCAAGGCCGCGCTCTTTGGCCTGCTGGCTGCGGCGGCGTTCTCGTTGCTGCCCCTAGCGCGAGCGCGGACGACGCCGCCGTCGGCCCTGTTCCGGCGCGCGCCCAAAGGTCGGCTTCCGTTCGGCGTCGAGACGGTCGGCGCGGCGCTGGCCGGCGTGGGCCTGGCCGCGCTGGCGGTCGCCACCGCCCCGACCCCGCTGGCCGCCGCGATCATGATCGCCGGGGTGGCGGTGTCGTTTGGCCTCCTCGCCGCGCTGGGCCGGTCCGCCGCCTGGGCGGCCGGCAAGGCGCGCGGTCTCACCCGAGGCCCCGCCAAGCTGGGCCTCGCCAACCTCGCGGGGCCTCGCTCGGCGGCGCGAACGGCCAGCCCGGCGATCGGTCTGGGCGTCGCGCTCCTGGCGTGCGTGGTGCTGATCCAGTCGGCGCTCCTTGCCCAGGTCAGCGACGTGGCCCCCCGCACCGCGCCGGCCATGGTGTTCACCGAGATTCCGGCCGACCAGGCCGCGACCTTCGACGCGACGGCGGCCTCGGTCATGGGGCCGCTGACCGAGGACACCTATCTGCGCATGCCGTTCGTCACGGGCCGCATCATCGCGGTCAAGGGCAAGCCGATCGATCCGAAGAGCGTCAAGCCCTCGGCGCGATGGGCGTTCGACAACGACATCAGCCTGTCGACCCTGGGCAAGGAGCCGAAGAACGCCGGCGTCGTCGCCGGGCGTTGGTGGGCGGAGAACGACGCCGGTCCGCCCAAGCTGGCCATGAGCGCCGAGATCGCTGAAGCCGCCGGACTCAAGCTTGGCGACACGGTCACCCTGCTGGTTCTGGGCCAGGAGATCGAGGCGCGGATCACGGTCCTGCGGACGATCGAGTTCGGCGGCTTCGGACCCAACTTCAACCTGATCCTCAATCCGGCGACGCTGGAAGGGGCCGAGCTTCGCAGCGTGGCGATCGCGCGTATGGACAAGGCCCAGGAAGCCGCCCTCACCCGCAAGCTTGGCCAGACCTTGCCGACGGTCAACGTGATCAGCGTGCGCGAGCAGTTGGAGTCGGCCGCCGCCCTCTTCGACCGGCTGGCCCTGGCTGTTCGCGGCGCGGCGGCGGTGGCGGGTCTGGCGGGCCTCCTGGTGCTGGCCGGCGCCATCGCGGCCGGCGCCCGAGCGCGGGCGCGGGAAGCCGCGACCCTGAAGGTGCTGGGCGCCACGCGGGGCCAGATCCTCTTGGCCTATGTGATCGAGTACGGCGCGGTGGGTCTGATCGCCGGGGCGGCCGGCGTGCTCTTCGGCTTCGCCGCCGCCTGGCCGGTGGTGGTCAAGGTCTTCGAGGCCACCTGGAGCGTCGACTGGAGCGGCGTGCTGGCCCTGCTGGCGGGCGCGACGGGCCTGGCGACCCTGGGCGGCCTGATCGCCGCGAGCCTCGCCCTCGCGCAAAGGCCAGCGCCGGTTCTGCGGGGGGACTAGCGGCCCCGCAGAACCGGCCTTGGTCGCTTGGCCGGTTTAACCGCCGACACGAGGGAGGCGGGGCGATCCGCCAGGACAACCGGCGTGATCGCACCGAAGCGCGACGGCCGGCTCCTACCAGACGAAGGTGCCCGCCGATCTGGCGGGCAAGGACGCTTTGAAGCGCGCTCCGGGCGACGCAATTGCGAAGTCGACCGCAGCGGTCGAAACGTTCAGCACGATCAGCACGCGCTGTCCGTCGGGGTTCTGGAACGCCACCGTCCGCAGCCCCTCGACCTTCGCCGGCGATCCGATCCGCACCGCGCCGGGCTTCACGAAGCGGCTGGCGTGGCCGAAGGCGTAGTATTCCTGTGTGCGGGTCACCGCGCCGGTCTGGCTGTCGATCGAAACCACCCCGCGACAGTCGCCACAGCCGCCGGCGTGCGGTCCGAACTTCTCGTCCAGCGCCAGGTTCCACATCAGCACGCCGCGCGCGCCGCCGCGGGTCGAGCCGATGATCAGCTGCTCGACCATCCACGAGAAGCTGTCGTCGAACTTGGGCGCCCACTCGCCGCCCGAACACTCGGTGAAGAACACGTCCTTGTCCGGATAGGCCGCGTGCACCTTGTCCTGCGCCGAAACGTCGCCGGCGTAGCAGTGCCAGGCCACGCCCGTCAGGAACGCCCGGGCCTTCGGGTCGGCCAGAACCGTCAGCGGCTGCTGCGGCTGGTCCCAGTTGTGGTCCCAGTCGAGCACGCGGGTCTTGATCTTCTCACGCACAAACACCGGGGCCAGGTGCTCGCCGAAGAACCGCGCGCGATCCTGCGGCAGCCACCGCATGCCCGGATAGTTCTCGGGCTCGAAGTCGGGCTCGTTCTGGACGCTGAGATAGTCAGTCGGCACGCCGACTTTCGCGGCTTCCTGGACGTAGCGGGCGAAGAAGCGAGCGTAGACCGGATAGGCCTCGGCCTTGAGCTGGCCTTTGACCAGTGAGCCCGTGGTCTTCATCCAGGCCGGCGCGCTCCACGGCGAGGCCATGACCTTCAGCTCGGGATTGATCTCCAAGGCCGCTCGCAAGGTCGGGAACACGTCCTGCTGAGGACGCGCCAGTGAGAAGTGCTCCAGCCCCGGATCCGGCGCGTCGCCTGGCGTGTCGTTGAGGCTGTAGTGGTCCAGCGAGAAGTCGGACGCGCCGATGGTCACGCGGGTAAAGTTAAAGCCCAGACCGCCCTCCTCCCGGCCGAACAGTTCGCGCAAGAGCGCGTCGCGGTCAGCGGGCTTGAGCTTGTTCTGGATCAGCCAGGCCGAGGCGTCGGTGATCGACGCGCCAAAGCCGACCATCGACTGGTGGCGCTCCTGGGTGTCGATCGCGATCACCGGCAGTCCGGCCAACGCCTCGGGGGACGAGGTCGCCACAGGCGCCTGCGCCGCCAGGAGCTGGCTCTTGTCGCCGGTCGTCACCCAGGCGCGGAGCTTGGGCGCTGCGAGGACGGGAGAGGTCGCGGCCAGCGCCGCGACCGTCAGGGATACAAGGCGCAGACGCATCAGGGCTTCCTCGACCAAGCCTTCAACTGCGCGCTGCCGGTCAGGACAGGCTCGCCGGCGTTGCGGCCCACATAGAGCGGATAGCTTCCCGCCGCGATGGTCCAGCCCGGCTTGGCGGTGTCGTAGTCCGCGATGATACGCGGCTCCACCGTCAGGGTGACGCGCTTGGTCTCGCCGGGCGCCAGATCCACCTTCTGGAAGCCGGCCAGACGCAGCATGGCCTTGCGCTGGCCCGAGGTGACATAGAGTTGCGGCGTGTCAGCGCCGGCGACCTTGCCGGTGTTGGTGACGTCGAAGCTGACCTTCAGGCCATCGCCGTCCTCGACCTTGAGGTTCTTGTAGCCGAAGCTGGTGTACGAGAGGCCATAGCCGAACGGATAGAGCGGCTGGCGCTTTTCCTGGGCATACCAGCGGTAGCCGACCGCCGCGCCTTCGACGTAGCGCACCGGAAAGCCCTTGATCGGACCCGCCTTCTGGCCCGCGCGGCGCGCGTCGTCGATGGCCGCCTGCTCAGCGAAGCCCGGCGCGCTGGCGCGCGGCGCCTGGTCCTCGCTCTTGGGGAAGGTCATGGCCAGGCGGCCCGACGGATTGACCTCGCCAAGCAGCAGGCGCGCGACGGCCTGGCCGCCGCGCTGGCCCGGGTACCAGGCCTGCAGCACCGCGCCGACCTTATGGAGCCAGGGCATCAGCACTGGACCGCCGGTCTCGAGCACGACGACCGCGTTCTTGTTGGCCGCTGACACCGCCTCGATCAGGGCGTCCTGGTTCTCGGGCAGCGCGATCGACGGGGCGTCCTGGGCTTCGGTCTGCCAGTGCCAGGCGAACACGATGGCGACGTCGGCGTCCTTGGCGGCGGCCGCGGCGGCGGCTGGGTCCTTGCCGTCGACGTAGGTAACCTCGGCGTTGGGGTTAGCGGCCTTGATCGCCTGCAGCGGCGAGGACGCGTGCCAGGTGACCCGTACGAACGAAGCCGCCTCGCCGCCGTTCAGCGGGATCTCGACCGGCGCGCCGCCCACCGAGCGGACCTGCGAGGAGCCGCCGCCCGAGAGCACGCCGACGTCGGCATGGGCCCCGATCAGGACGATCTTCTTGGCGCTCTTGGTCAGCGGCAGCAGTCCGCGATCATTCTTCAGCAGCACAGAACCACGCTCGGCCACTGTCTGGGCGACCTTGGCGTGGGCGTCGTAGTCGATCGGCTGGGCGCTCGTCGGGATCGGATTGTCCATCAGGCCTGAGCTGATCACACCGTACAGGATACGCCGGACCATGTCATCGACGCGGGCCTGGCTGACCTCGCCCTTGGCGACGGCGGCCTTCAGGTCTTCGCCAAAGAAGATCTGGGTGTCGAGCTCCTGGCCCGACTGCTGGTCCAGCCCCGCCAGCGCCGCCTTGACCGTGCTGTGCACCGCGCCCCAGTCCGACATCACCCAGCCCGGATAGCTCCAGTCGCGCTTGAGCACCTTGTTGAGCAGGAAGTCGTTCTCGCAGGCCCAGTCGCCATTGACCTTGTTGTAGGCGCACATGACCGAGGCGGGGTTGCTTTTCTCGATCGCGATCTGGAAGGCCAGGAGGTCACTTTCGCGCAGATCCGCCTCGTCGATCTGGGCGTCCATCACGTGCCGGCCCGTCTCCTGGGCGTTCAGCGCGAAGTGCTTGATCGTCGAGACGATCTTGTTGGACTGCACGCCCTTGATCTGCTCGGCGACCATCTCGCCGGCCAGAAGAGGGTCCTCGCCCAGATACTCGAAGTTACGGCCCGCCCACGGGTCGCGGGTCAGGTTGACGCCACCGGCCAGCAACACGTTGAAGGTCTTGGCGCGCGCCTCGGCGCCGATCATCGCACCGCCCGCATAGGCCAGCTTCGGCTCGAAGGTCGAGGCCAGGGCGAGGCCGGACGGCAGGGCCGTGGCCACGTCGCCCTTGCGCTGCTCCACCTGGTTGGCGACACCGAGGCTGGCGTCGCTTTCGCGCAGGGTCGGGATGTTCAGGCGCGGCACGCCCGGCACATAGCCGGCCGACGGGATCATGTCCGTCGGCGCCGGCTTGGCCATCGGCGGAAACAGGCCGTGCAGATAGGTGATCTTCTCATCCAGAGTCATCTGCTTGACGAGCGCGTCGGCGCGCACCCAGGCCGGATCGTTCGCCCGAGCGGCCAGGGGCGCGCTGTCCTGCGTCGGCATGACCTGCGCGACCGCGCCCGACATCGGCAGGAACGCGAGCAACGCCACGGCGGCGGTAGTCCGGCGCAGGATCCGCAAGGCGGATGATGGCTGGGCGGCGGTCGTCATGGCGGTACTCCGGATAAGCGTGGCTATGAGGTGGGAACAGGCGCGAGCGGCGGCGCCGGACAGGCCTGCGCGACGAACTCGGCATGGGAGGGCATCACGTTCAGGCACTTGCCGATGACCGTCTCGATGTTCCCGAGGAACCGGGCGATCTCGTCGTCCGACTTGACGCGCACGAGCGGGTCGTAGGCGCGCGGTATGACGCCCTGGCCGAGGAAGACCTGGATCCAGCTCTCTTCGGTGAACAGCTCGTCGTCCTCTCGGAACACGCGGCCGTTGGCGCGGAAGAGATCCGTTTTCCGCTGCAGCGTGGCGGGGATCTCCATGTCGCGGCAGTAGCGCCAGAACGGGCTGTCGTCGCGCTCGGTGGCCTTGTAGTGCAGGATGATGAAGTCGCGGATCCGCTCGTATTCGAAATCGCTCTGGCGATTGAACTCGTCGATCGTCGCCTGATCAAAGCCAGCGTCCGGCAGCAGCCGCACCATGCGGATCACCGCTGATTGGATCAGGTGCAGACTGGTCGACTCCAGGGGCTCGAGGAAGCCGCTGGCGAGGCCGATCGCGACGCAGTTCTTGTTCCAGATCTTCTTGCGCTTCCCGGTCTTGAAGCGAATGCGCAGCGGGTCGGCGCGCTGGGCGCCGTCGAGGTTCGCAAGCAGGACGCGCTCGGCCTCGTCGTCGTCGATGTACTGGCTGGAGTAGACGTGGCCATTGCCCGTGCGGTGCTGCAGCGGGATTCGCCACTGCCATCCTGCCGTGTGCGCGGTCGAGCGCGTGTAGGGCGTGAAGTGCTCCGAGCGATCGCACGGCACGGCGACGGCGCGGTCGCAGGGCAGCCAGTGCGTCCAGTCCTCGTAGCCGGTCTTGAGCGCCTGCTCGATGATCAGGCCCCGGAAACCCGAGCAATCGACGAAGAGGTCGGCCGTGAGCACCTCGCCATCGTCCATCGTGACCGACTGCACGAAGCCGTCTTCGGCGCGCAGGGTCACGTCAACGATCTTGCCTTCACGGCGCTTGACGCCGCGCGCCTGGGCGAAGGTCGACAGGTGCTTGGCATAGAGGCCCGCATCGAAATGGAAGGCGTGAGCGATATGGCCGATCGGCGACTCCGCCATATCGGGCCGGGCGCGCATGAACTTGTTGCTCAGCGCCATCGCGTTGTTGATCGACAGGTTGTCGAAGTCGCCCGCTCGGCCCAGTTCCCGCATGCGCAGCCAGTACTGATGGCAGCGCAGCCAGCCCAGGTCCTGGCCGATGACGCCAAAACCGTGGAGATAGCTCTCGCCCTGGCGCCACCAGTTCTTGAACTGAATGCCCAGCTTGAACGAGCCCTGCGTCTTGCGCAGGAAGTCGTCCTCCTCCAGCCCGAGCAGTTCGTTGAATTTCTTGATGGCGGGGATGGTCGCCTCCCCCACCCCGACCGTGCCGATCTCCTCGGACTCGACGAGGACGATCTCGTAGAGCCCCTGGAAGAGGCGCGAGCAGAGCGCGGCCGTCATCCATCCGGCGGAGCCGCCGCCAGCGATCAGAATCTTTTTGAGCGGTTGCAACCACCCGCCTCCCGTTAGGTCGTAGGTCGGGGCCGCCTTTCGACGACCCCGCCCCGATTGGTTCGTGCCTGGCGAACAGAGCCGCTGGGGAGAGCGACCCGTTCAGCCCCCGGCTTAGAACCGATAGTTCACGCCGAACAGGATCTGACGGCCGTACTTTTCGTAGGTTTCGGGCAAGGCGCCGCCACCGCTGGTCTTGGTCCCGCCGCCGTCCAGGCCCAGACGGGTGCGGTACGGCGTATTGGTCAGGTTGTTGACCTGGACCAGCAGCCCCAGGTTCTCCATCGGCCCATCCTGGAAGGTGTAGCCGATCTGGGCGTCGACCTGCTTGTCGGCCAGGATCTCGGTGAAGCCGCGCGTGGCGAACAGCTGCACCACTTCACCCTTGAAGGCCGAGCGATAACGCTGGCTGATCCGCGCCTGGAAGCCGCCCCGCTCGTAGTAGCCGGTCACATTGTAGACCGTGCCCGACAGGCCGGGGATACGGACCTTCTGCTTGGGATCGGTGCTGGTGGTCGGGTTCAGGTTCGACTTGGTCAGCGAGAGGCTGCCCTGCATGCCGAAGCCCTTCAGCAGGTCGGCGAACTGGCCAAGATCCACCGCGCCGCTGAATTCCAGGCCCTTGACCACGCCGCCGTTGCCGTTGGCCGGCAGGGTGATCTGGCCGATCGGGCTGATGGTGATGCCCGGCGGGATCGCCGTAGCCGTCGTGGGCAGCGGGATGCCGGTGAAGTCGAACTTGCCGGTCTGCGAATAGATGTAGGTGTCGAGCTTCTTGTAGAAGCCGGCCACCGACACGTAGGTCGCGGGGCTGACATACCACTCGTAGGCAAGGTCGGCCGCCTTGGCCATCCAGGGCTTCAGGTTCGGGTTGCCGCCGCTGGCCGACCACGGATTGACCGTCGTGCCCGGTGCGCAGGGTTGGCCCGAACAGACCAGCGAGTTGAAGCCCGGCGTGACGTTGGCGCGCATATCGTCCATGCGCGGACGGGCCATGGTCTTGGACAACGCGAAGCGCAGGCGGTGGCCGCCGCCCAGATCATAGATCAGGTTCATGCTGGGCAGGACGTCAGTGTAGTCGTCCTTGACGTTGATCTTGGTGGGCGTGATCGGCTTGCCCGGTTCGGTGCCGTTGATCACGACGCCCGAAGAGGCCTGCTCCTGCTTGACCACCTGAACGCCCAGGTTGCCGCGCAGGTCGCCGGCCTGGAAATTGGCGCGGGCGAAGAAGGTCGTGACCTTCTCGGTGATCTCCCAGGTCTTGTCGTAGTAGTTGGCGTCCAGGATCGGCGCCCAGTTGTAGTACTTGCGCCAGGCGTCGCCGATGTTGACGCTCAGCACGCCGCCGAAGCCGGCGAAGCCAAGCTGCGTCGGGTCCACGAGGTCGGCCGCGTCGACATAGACCTGCTGGCGACCGTTCTTGAGGAACAGATCGTTGTCCGAGACGGTCTTGCCCTTGTCGCGCTTGGTGTGGTTCACGCCCGCGCTGACCTGGGTGATGAAGCCGTCCAGCTCGTGCTCAAGGTGGACGTCGATCGTGGTCACGTCCTCCTTCACCTGCGGGAAGCGAATGGCGCCGTCGTGGCCCCAGCCGCCCCAAGGCGCGCGGTCGCCCAGCGTCACCTTGCCGGCGTCGGCGTAGTTGAAGCCCTCGTCGTATTGCGAGAAGCCGTTGTCGGCGACCTGGAAGCCGATCTTGTCGAACACTCGACCGATGTCCGGCGTGGCCGGAGTCACGCCACCGACGCCGCGGCCATAGCCCGCGTACGTCTCCATGATCTGTTCCTTCCGCTTGTTGGAGGAATAGGACAGATCCGCGACCAGCTTGGTGCGGTCCGACAGCTGGAACTCGTTGTTCAGACCGGCCGAGAACAGCTGGTCCATGCGGGTGTTGTAGTCATTCCGCAGCTGCGGGACCGCGTTGTTGAGCAGACCGCTGCGCGCGAACTGCGAACCGCCGAGGTCTTCGGTCTTGATGTTGGTGAAGGTGGCGTTGTCCGCCCAGCCGTTCGAGAACCATTGCGCCCCGCGCGTTGTCTCTTCCTGCCGGAACGTCGAGTAGTACAGGTCCAGGGTCGAATGGATCTGATCGTTCGGCTGGTACTCGAAGATGCCGATCACCGCGTCGCGCTTGTTGAGGCGCGAGGTGGCGAACAATTCCTGGCCGTTGAGGATCAGGGCGTTATCGGCGCTGTCGGGCGTCACGGCGAAGCCGAAGGCCTCATAGCCATAGGCCTTGTAGTGCTTCACCTGCGAGGGTGAATCCAGGTGGGCGTAACCCAGCGCCACGCCGAACGTGCCGTCGGCGAACTGGTTGATGTAGCTGGCGCTGTAGCGACCGCCCCAGTTGCTGACGTCGTCGTTCAGCTTCTTGCCGGCGGTCTTCTCGCCGCGAATGTTCACCGCGACGGCGCGCTTGCCGAACTCGAGCGGACGCACCGTGCGGAGGTCTGCGGTGCCCGACAGGCCCATGCCAGAGACCTGGGCGTCTGGGGTCTTGTAGATCACGACGCTCGACAGCAGTTCCGACGGATACTGGTCGAATTCGACGGCGCGGTTGTCGCCGGAGCTGGCCTGCTGGCGGCCGTTGAGCAGCGTCGTGGTGAAGTCCGGCGCGAGCCCCCGGATCGAGATCACCTGGGCGCGGCCGTTGACGCGCTGGGCGGCCAGACCCGGCAGACGCGCGATCGACTCGCCGATCGAGACGTCCGGCAGCTTGCCGATGTCTTCCGCCGACACAGCCTCGACGATCGAGGTCTCGTTCTTCTTGATGTTGATTGCGTTCTGGATGCCGGCCTTGATGCCGGTCACCACGATGGCCTCGACGGTGTCGTCCTCGGCCTTGGGCGTCTGGGGCGCCGACTGCGCCCAGGCGGAGCCCGAGCCGGCCAGGGCCAGGGTGATCGCGGCGGCCGAGGCCGTGCCGTAGAATCGCTTGTTGGACGGATGCGCGCCGCCGTTCTTACGGTTTCGCATAAGCTCTCCCCCTTCTAATTCGCCCTGCTGCGGCGAGATATCGTTCTTGTTGTCAGGCCAATAGCCGTGAATGCGCCTCTATGGAAGCGCTTCCAATTGCGCTCAACGCGACAACGTTGTCAAGCTCGTGCGGTCTAGAGGTGGGCGGTGGTTGTCGTCTGCCGCGAGACCACGGCGTGTTCGAGTTTCTCGAAGACGGGCGCTTGGGAGACGTTGACGCCCGTCAGGCGCGCGACCAGCAGCTCGACGGCGCGCTGGCCCAGGACCTTGACCGGCTGGTGCACCGTGGTGAGCGGCGGCCAGACGATGCCGGCCACAGGCGCATCGTCGAAACCTGTGATCGACAGGTCCTGCGGGATGTTGAGACCGCGCGCATGGGCGGCCGACAGGACGCCGGCGGCCATGTCGTCATTGGCGCAGACCAGCGCGGTCGGCTTGAGCGGATGGTCCAGAAGCTCCGGCGCCAGGCGGGTGCCCGACCGGAAGGTGAAGTCACCCCGGAGCACGACACAGTCGCCCTCCCCCAACGCCTGCTCGGCGAGCGCTCTGCGGAAGCCCTGCAGGCGTCGGTCGGCCGAAAGGTGCCCTTCCAGGCCGGCGATGAAGCCGAATCGTCGATGACCCAGGCGTAGGAGCTCGCGGGTCATGTCATAGCCGCCGGCCTCGTCGTCGACGCCGACCCCGTCGGCCTTGCCGCGCCCCGGACCACCGGGCGAGACGGTCACGACCTTGCAGCCCTGCGCAAGCGCCGCCTCGATCAGCGCGACGTCGTCGCTGTAGGGCGGCGACAGGATCAGGCCCTCGCAGCGTTGGGTGGTGATCAGATCCAGAATCCGCTTCTGGTGATCGGGCGTCTGCTGCGGAACGTTCTGGACCAGCACCTGATAGCCCAGCGTCAGGCAGGCGCGCAGCGCGCCCAGCTCCAGCGCGGACTCGTAGTACGAGTTCGGCTCGTTCTCGGGATCTGACGCGAAGACGAAGGCTAGCAGCCGGCTGGCCCCACCCGCGAGGCTGCGCGCCTGCGGATTGACCTTGTACGCCAGCGTCTCGACCGCCTGCATCACCCGCGCGCGGACCTCGTCGCGCACGTTCGGACCACCATTCAGAACCCGCGAGACCGTGACGCGCGCTACCCCCGACAGGCGGGCGACATCATCGATCGTAGGTCTTTTGGTGGTCAAATGGAGCTCCCCCTTCGAGCGCCGGGAAGATGATCAGGAAAGCAGAGCAACACAAGCGGCTCAACGTTATGACGCGCACGGAGCGACAGAGATCCGCCCTTTGGTTGACCGCTGTTCCCGGCTCTGAGCCAATCAGAAGCAGGAGGTAGCCATGACTCGCGCCAAGCGTATCCTGACCGGAGGGGCCATCGGCCTTGTCGTGGTCGCCCTTGTCGCGGCCTATTTCGGCTCGCCGGTGCTGGCCCTGCACAGCCTGACCGAGGCGGCCAAGACCGGCGATCGCGCCAAGCTGGAACGTCTCGTCGACTTCCCCGCTGTTCGGGAAAGCCTGAAGTCACAGCTCAAGGGGGCGATGACCCAGGCGTTCGAGGAGGACCCGGAACTGCGCGACAACCCGTTCGCCGCCTTCGGCCAGCTCCTGATGGTCGGCGTCGTCGACAAGGCGGTCGACGCCTACGCCACGCCCGACGCTATCGCGCAGATGGTCGCCACCAGTCGCGCGCCGTCCAAGATCTCGCCCTCTGTACAGGGGACACGCGTCGAGACCGGCAAGCCGCGCGACAAGTCCGACACCGAGATCCGCTACGGATTCCAGGACCTCGACCACTTCAAGGCGACCTATCGCGACAAGGCCAAGCCCGACGAGCCTGTGTTCGGCCTCACGCTGGAGCGGCAAGGCCTGTTTCGCTGGAAGCTGGTGCGGATCGACCTTTCGCCGGCGACCTAAAGCGACAGTCCGGCCAGTCTGGCCAGGGCCGGAATGTCGAATGAAGCCTCCAAAGCCGCTGCGATCTCGTCGAGGGCCAGATCCACGCGCGCGGCCTGATCGACGGCGTCCGAGACCGCGCCCAGCTCCGCCAGCAACGCCGCGCGCGCCTCGCCGCGATCGAACAGGCCGTGGACGTAGCAACCCTTGACCCGACCGTCCGGCGAAACGGCGCCGTCCGGCTCGCCCGTGTCGAACACCAACATCGGTCGCGGCGCGCCAGACGTGCGGCCGACATGCATCTCGTACCCCTCGAACCGCGCGCCGCCGTCCAGGCGGCCCGTGACGGGCCGCAGAGTCTTGTCACCGGTCATCACGGTGTCGACGTCCAGCAGGCCAAGGCCTTCCGAAGTCCCCGGCGCGCCCTCTACGCCTTCGGGATCAGCCACGCGCCGGCCCAGCATCTGATAGCCGCCGCAGATCCCCAGCACGCGACCGCCGCGCCGCAGATGAGCGCGCAGATCGACGTCCCAGCCCTGGGCGCGAAAAAAGTCGAGATCCGCCCGCGTCGCCTTCGTGCCGGGCAGGATCACCAGCTCGGCGTCGCCCGGCAGCGCCGAGCCCGGCGGCACGAAGGCGAACTCGACCCCAGGCTCGGCGTGCAGCGCGTCGAACTCGTCGAAATTGGCGATGCGGGACAGCATCGGAACCACGATGCGAACCTTGCCCTCCCGTGCCGCTGACCGCGCATCCAGCACAACCGCGTCCTCGGCCGGCAGTCGCCGCGCCGCCGCCAGCCACGGCGCCATGCCAAGGTCCGTCCAGCCGGTGCGGTCCACGATCGCTCGCCGCCCGTCGTCGAACAGCGCCGGATCGCCGCGAAACTTGTTGATCAAAAAGCCCTTGATCATCGCCCGATCCTCAGGATCGAGCACGGCGTGCGCCCCCACGAGCGCGGCGATCACATGGCCCCGGTCGATGTCGCCGACCAGGACGACGGGCACATCGGCGGCGCGGGCGAAGCCCATATTGGCGATGTCGCCGGCCCGGAGATTGATCTCGGCCGGGCTGCCGGCCCCCTCGACAATGACCAGATCGCTCTGGCTTTCCAGCGTGCGAAAGCTCTCCAGCACGGTGGGCAGCAGGCTGGCCTTGTGATCCTGATAGCCGCGCGCCGCCCAGGATCCCGCCATCCGCCCGCGCACCACCACCTGCGCGCCGATATCGCTCTGCGGCTTGAGCAGCACGGGGTTCATGTCGACCGTCGGCGGGGTGCGACAGGCGATCGCCTGCAAAGCCTGGGCGCGACCGATCTCCCCGCCGTCAGCGGTGACGGCGGCGTTGTTCGACATGTTCTGAGGCTTGAAGGGCCGCACCACCAAGCCGCGATTGGCGAACAGTCGGCACAGGCCGGCGACCAGCACCGACTTTCCGACATCCGAGCCGCAGCCCTGGATCATCAAGGCGGCCATGCGCTGGTCTCCTCCAAGACAAGGTGGCCGGGGGCGAGGAACACAGTCCCCCGCCCCTGCCCGCCTTAGAAGCGCGCCCGCAGACCCAGGAACGCGCCTCGGCCCGGCGTGCCGTAGTTCAGGATGGTCTGATAGTCCTTGTCCAAGGCGTTCTCGACCCGACCATAGACCTCCAGGGTCTCGCTGATCGGATAGGACGCCCGCAGATCCACCGTCGCATAGTCCGACACCGGTACGGTGTTGGTCTCGTTATTGTAGGTCTTGCCCACATAGCGCACCGCTACCGTGGTCGAGAGCCCGACCGGCCAGCGATAGGTCGCCGACAGGTTGGCGAGGTCCTTCGGGCGACGCGACAGCTGCTTGCCGGCATTGGCGCCCGCGGCAAGCTCGGCCTCGGTATAGGTGTAGTTCCCGGTGAACGTCAGACGCTCGGTCGGGCGCGCCTCGGCGATCAGCTCCAGGCCTTGCGCCTTGGTCTTCTGCAGGTTGCGGTAGTAGCCGAAGCGGAAGATCCCGCCCGGCGCGCACATCGTGTCGGTCGCGCCGAACGAACACGAGAAGAAGCGGATCTCGTTGTCGGCCTCGCGATGGAAGACCGTGGCCGAGGCGCGGACCTTGCCATCGAGGAAGCGCTGCTCGACCCCGGCTTCCCAGCTGTCGAACTCTTCGGGCGAGAGCGCGGCGTTGCCGTACTCGCTGAACAGCTCATAGAGGCCCGGCGCGCGGAAGCCTTGGCTGTAGCCGGCGCGCAGCACCGTCGCGTTATCGTTCAGCGCCCAGGCCGCGCCGACCTGGCCCAGCGTGTGGGCGCCGTAGGCGTCGTGGTCCTCGTAGCGCAGACCGCCGGTCACGGTCAGGCCCGGCGCGATCTCGGCCTGCAGTTGGCCATACAGGCTGTCGGCGCTGATCTTGCCGGTCCGGAACGCCACGTTCGGATTGGCGACCGACGGCGAGCGGGTGCGCATGCGCGAGCGCTCGCTCTCGGCGCCGAAGGTGGCGGTCCAGGTCTCGGTGATGGCGAAGACGCCCTGATACTCCCAGCGCTTGTTCTTGCCGGCGGCGTCGAAGGTCATCGGCACGGCGGCGCGGGCGGGGTTGTAGTTCTGGCGGTCGGTGTCGGTGTAGGCGAAGCCGACGCGGTTGTTCCAGCGACCGTCCAGCAAGGCGGCGTTCAGGCCTTGATAGACCACCAGCTCTTTGGTGCGACCAAACTCGGGGCTGTCGGTGTTGAAGCCGTCGAAGTCGTTCTTGCCGCGCGAATAGACCGCCCGGGTCTCGACCGAGACCGCGTCGGTAAGCTTCACCCGCAGGCGGCCCGACAGGCCCGTGTTCTGGTAGCCGTCCTTCTCCTTGCCCAGCTTGTACGAGGAGAAGCCGTCGGTGGTGTAGTAGCCGCCCGCGACGCGCCAGGTGACCTTGTCCGACGCGCCGCCGACGGCGCCGCGCAGATAGCCCGTCTTGCGCGCGCCGGCCTCGGCCGACAGTGAGCTGGTGAACGGCGTGGTCGGCTCAGCCGTGACGATGTTGACGACGCCGCCGATCGCCTGGCTGCCCCAGAGGGTGGATTGCGCGCCGCGGAGCACTTCGATGCGCGAGATGTCGCCGACCAGCAGGTTGCCGCTGTTGAAGCCGCCCTGGATTGACGAGGGATCGTTCAGCTTGACGCCGTCGATCAGCACGACGGTGTGATGGCTCTCGGCGCCGCGGATATACAGACTGGTCGCCGTGCCGACGCCGCCGTTGCGGGCGAAGGTCACGCTGGGCGTCTGGGCCAGCAGTTCGGTGACCGAGATCGCCTGGCTGGCCTCGATCGCGGGCTGGGTCAGGACGGTCACCGCAGCGCCGACCTTCTCGATCGGCTGAACGGTGCGGGTGGCGGTGACCACCAGTTCGGCGACGCCATTGGCGCCGACCGCGCCGGCGACGTCGGCTTCAGGGGCCTTCTGGTCATCGGCGAGGGCCGGAGCGGCCAGCAGCGCGGTGGCCAGGGCGGTGGAGCTCAAGAGGGCTCGGATCATAATACAGTCTTCCCGTTATGAACGACCCACGCGACATCCAAAGCGCCCGCGAAGACGCGAACGCTCAGGCCGCCGCGCGGCCTGTTGACTGTCGTTTCTCGGGAAATCCCGTTCGTTCGGCGCACCCCGGCCGAGCGATGAACGACTGCGCCGGGCAGGTCTCCTGGCTCACGGGTCAATGCTTCTGGGCGTCGCCTTCCCAGGCCCTTGCGGGCCCAGTGGCATATGACGCGAAGCTCGCCGCTTACAGTTGCGGGGGCAGCCGAGGTCTTCAACCTCGTTCCCTTTTAATCCTCTTTCGAGGAGCCTGACGCGTGGCCAGAGCTACATGCGGCGCCGCACACGGTCAATGTGGAGGTTGGGTAACGGGTTTGGGGCTCGGGCCTGGGTACGGTTCACGACCCGTTGCGGACGGTTGAAAATCCTCCCCCAAGAGGGGGAGGATCTGGTCTCCTCACCCCCTTCACCGACATTGGCGACGTCCGCTTCAGAACATGCGCTCTGGACACCCCAATCCCCGGCGTCGCACGGGGATCGTCGCCTCCCCGTCCCAACACAATCAACGCCTTAGCCCGCCAACCGACGGGGTCATCCAGAATCGACGCATCTCCCGCCAAACCACCCGCACAATGATCCCACCTCGTCGCGAGGAAAGGGCGCATGGCCAGCGACCATCGTGGCGGCGGGGGGCGGTCGAGCGGGGACAGGTTCGAGGGGGATACTCGAACGGTCCGGGGCTGAGCTTGCTGGGCTCACCCGCCCGCCGTCGGCGTGGTTGAGGGCAAAGGGATGTGTCTTAGCCTGGATTGGCTCGTCCTCCTCGACCGTCGGGCGTCTGGGAAACCAGGGGCTCGGGTCCCGGTAAGGCCTGAACAGGGCCACCTGACGGGACGCTGGCGAATAACGGCTGCGCGGAGCGTCGGGCTTCGTCGAAACGGTATCTACAAACTCACACTCCGGACGAACGTCCGGCGCTCCGCGTCCCTTTCCAGACCTTCAGCGGCCGGCCGCGTGAAGCGGCGGCGTCGTGCTCATATCGAGGAACAGGCTAGCGCTGGCCGGATATTCCTCGCACACTCGTTTGAAAGCGCGATCAACGGCGCGGGGAGAAGTTTGAGTATGTCCGAGGCCCAGTCTCCTCAAAAGGCGTCATCGTGGACGCTGGCGGCGTTCGCCGCGCCCTGTATTCCGGTCGCAGCCATGGGCCTGCCGCTCGTGGTCTATCTGCCCGAATACTACATCAATTCCCTGGGTCTCTCGCTGACCGTGGTCGGTTCGGCGTTCCTGATCGTCAAGTTGATCGACATCCTGTTCGACCCGCTCTTCGGCGGCCTGCTGGATCGAACCCGCATGCGGATGGGCCGTTTCCGTCCGTGGATGCTGATCGGCGCGCCGATTCTGACCGTAGGCTGCTATGCGTTGTTCATGGCCAAGCCTGGCGTGGGGTCGCTGTACCTCTGGTTCTGGCTGTCGGTGCTGTACGCTGGCTATTCGATCGTCGTGCTGTCCCAAACCGCCTGGGGCGCGGTGCTGTCCAGCGACTATCAGCAACGCTCGCGCATCTATGGCTGGTGGCAGGGCGCCAATGTCGTCGGGATGATCCTGGTGCTGTGCCTGCCGCCCTTCATCACCGGCGTGCTCAAGGGCGACCATATCGACAGCGTTCGGGCCATGGGCTGGTTCATCGTCATCCTGCTGCCGATCACGGTGCTGCTCGCCGTCATGACCGTGAAGGAGCCGGCGGCCCCGCCCCAGCACGGCAAGACCGGCCTGGCGCAATACTGGCGACTGCTGATGCGCCCCTCGGTGCAGCGTCTGCTGTTCGCCGACCTTCTGATGGGCCTCGCCCCCGGCATCGCCGGCACGCTGTTCCTGTTCTTCTTCGAGCGGATCAAGGGCTTCGACAAGACCCAGGCCGGCGTGCTGCTGCTGGTCTATTTCCTGGCCGCCCTGGCCGGCGCGCCGCTCTGGCCGATGCTGGCCAAGAAGCTGGGTAAGCACAAGGCGCTCGTCGTCGCCGCCGTCGTCTACGCCTTCGTCCAGGTCGCCGCGGTGTTCATGCCCGCAGGCAGCTCGGTGATGGGCATGTTGCTGCTGGTGCTGGCCGGCCTGCCCTACTCGGCCGCGCCGGTGCTGGTGCGCTCGATGATGGCCGATATCGGCGACGAGGAGCGTCTGGAGAGCGGCGTCGACAAGACAGGCCTGCTCTACGCCATCGTCACCGGCACGGTGAAACTGGGCTATGCGCTGGCCGTGGCGGTGTTCATCGCCCTGGGCTGGATGGGTTTTGATCCCAAGGTGTCCACGCCCGAAGGCGACGCGGCCCTGATCGGCATGTACGCGATCGCGCCGGCCGCGCTGGGACTGGTGGTCGCCGCGATCATGATGCGCTATCCGCTGGACGCGACCCGTCTCGCCGAAATCCAGCGCCAGCTTGCGGCGCGGGATGCGGCGGCGGCGGACGCCTCCAAGTCCTCAGCCCCGTCGGATTCGCATGTCCCCTCAAACGCCGCCCTTGGCCCCGCCGAGTGACGACCAGCACCCGCTGTTCGCGCTGATCGAGATCATGGCGAAGCTGCGGGACCCTGAGGGCGGCTGCCCGTGGGACCTGGAGCAGACCTTCGCGGCGATCGCGCCCTATACGGTCGAGGAGGCCTATGAGGTCGCCGACGCCATCGAGCGCGGCGACCTGTCGGACCTGAAGGAGGAGCTGGGCGACTTGCTGCTGCAGGTCGTGTTCCACTCGCGCATGGCGCAGGAGCAAGGGGCCTTCGATATCGCGGACGTGGCCCGCGCCATCTCCGACAAGATGATCCGCCGCCACCCGCACGTGTTCGGCGATCACGCCTATGAGACCCTCTCGGACCAGGTCGCCGGTTGGGAGCAGTTGAAGGCGCAGGAGCGCCAGGCCAAGGCCAAGACGGGCGTGCTGGACGACGTGCCGACCGGCCTGCCCGCCCTCACACGCGCGGTGAAACTGACCAAGCGCGCCGCCCGCGTCGGCTTCGACTGGCCGACGGCCCATGAAGTGCTCGACAAGCTGCGGGAGGAGACCGACGAGATCGCCGTCGAAATCGCAGCCGGCGATCTGGCCAAGGCGCGCGAGGAACTGGGCGACATCCTGTTCGTCTGCGCCAACCTCGCCCGCAAGCTGGACGTCGATCCCGAGGACGCCCTGCGTGCCACCAACGCCAAGTTCACGCGCCGCTTCGGCTTCGTCGAGACCGAACTGGCCAAGCGCGGCAAGACGCCCGATCAGTCAGATCTCGTCGAAATGGACGGGCTCTGGAACGACGCCAAAGCTGCGGAGAAAGAGCGCTGATGGCGCGGATCGCCATCACTTCGGACCACGCCGGCCTTGAGCTAAAGGCGAAGCTGGCGACGTGGCTTGAGGCCGGTGGCCATGAGGTGACCGACCTCGGGAGCCGCGAGGGCGAGCAAGTCGACTATCCAGACTACGGCTATGGCCTGGCCGAGCACATCGCCGGCGGTCGATCAGAATATGGCGTCGCGCTTTGCGGGTCGGGCATCGGCATCTCGATCGCCGTCAACCGGCATCCCGGGTGCCGGTGCGCCTTGGTCAGCGATCCGGTCGCCGCGCGCCTGAGCCGAGAGCATAACGACGCCAACGTCATCGCTATGGGGGCGCGCCTTGTCGAGATCGACATGGCCAAGGTTTGCTTAGAAGCGTTTCTAGCGACCGATTTCGCGCATGGTCGTCACGCCCTGAGGGTCGAGAAACTCGGAGTCCCGCCTGCCGCTATAACGACTTCACAGCCGCGCTGACCTGCGCGCCCGGAAACTGGCGCTCGAACCGCCCCAGGGCCTGGGCGTCGAGGCGGGCGACCAAGGTCACCTCCCCGCCTGGGCCGTCATAGCGGCTGAGCACGCGGCCGTTGCGATAGATCCAGGCCAGGGCCTGCCCGTCGTGCGCGGCGAGACTCACCTCAACGGGAGGCGAGTCATCAATGAGGCCCGCGATCCGGCGCAGCAGGGCTTCGCAGCCCTCGCCCGTGACCGCCGAAACCGCCGAGGCCTCGTTCCGACGCGCCTGCCCCTCGACGATCTCGCGATCGTCTTCCGACAGCAGGTCAACCTTGTTCCAGACCTCGACGACGGTTTTGCCCTCGTCGAACGTGACGCCCAGTTCGGAGAGCACCGTTTCAACGTCGCGAGCCTGCGCCTCGCTGTCGGGATTGGCGACGTCGCGAACGTGCAGAACGACGTCGGCCTCCTGCACCTCCTCAAGGGTGGCGCGGAAGGCCTCGACCAGCTCGTGCGGCAGGTCGGAGATGAAGCCCACGGTATCGGACATGATCGCCGGGCGGCCGTCCGGCAGCTTCACGGTCCTCAGGGTCGGATCCAGCGTGGCGAACAGCATGTCCTTGGCCAGCACCTCGGCCTCGGTCAGGCGATTGAACAGCGTGGACTTGCCCGCGTTCGTGTAGCCGACCAGCGCAACGGTCGGATACGGAACCTTTTTGCGGGCGCTGCGGTGAAGCGTGCGCGTTCGCCGAACCTCCTCCAGCTCCTTCTTGAGCTTGAGGATCGTGCCGGCGATCAGGCGGCGGTCGATTTCGATCTGGGTTTCGCCCGGGCCGCCGGTCGAGCCGGTGCCGCCGCGCTGGCGTTCCAGGTGGGTCCAGGTCCGCACGAGGCGCGAGCGCTCATAATCGAGCCGGGCCAGCTCGACCTGCAGACGGCCCTCGCGAGTCCGGGCCCGGCGCGCGAAGATCTCGAGGATCAGGCCTGTGCGGTCGACGACCTTCACCTCCAGCGCCTTCTCGAGGTTGCGCTGCTGGATCGGCGTCAGTTGGTCGTCGAAGACGGCGACATCGATGTGCTCGACCTCGCAGATGGAGGCGAACTCCTCAACCTTGCCCTTGCCAAACAAGGTGGCGGGCGTGACGACGCGCAGAGGCGCGACCAGCGCCTCGACGACGTTGAGATCAAGCGCCACCGCAAGGCCGACGGCCTCCTCGAGCCGGGCGTTGGGATCCCGGGCTTCGAGGGCGGCCTGGCCCCGCAGAGGGCGTGCGGGATGGATCACGAGCGCCTTCAGGATCGGCGCGGCGTGGTCAATCGACTTGGAACTGGATTTGGACAAACGGCTCTAGGGTCAGTCGTCGGCGTCGGCGCTCGGCTCATAGAGCTGAACGGGCTGAGCCGGCATGATGGTGGAAATGGCGTGCTTGTAGACCAGTTGCGACTGGCCGTCGCGGCGCAGCAGCACGCAGAAATTGTCGAACCAGCTGACCACGCCCTGCAGCTTGACGCCATTGACGAGGAAGATGGTGAGCGGCGTCTTCGACTTGCGAACGCTGTTCAGGAAGGTGTCCTGAAGATTTTGCTTCTTTTCGGCGGACATACGGGGGTTCCCCTCTCATTGTTCTCGGAGGGCCACACGCCCCCCACACAAACAAGGTCATGCTAGAGGATTTTTCGCCGAAAGCGACACGCCCGCAGCGAAAAATTCCATCCAGCCTTGCGACCGAAAGCCGCCAACCCCGGAGATTGTTCCGATGTCAGACAGCTTTCTGGCGCGCCCGTTCGATATAGAGAGCCCGCAGCCTTTTCGCCACCGGGCCCGGCTTTCCGTCGCCCAGTTGCACGCCGTCCACCTGAACGATCGGGGTCACCAGAGAGCCCGCGCCGGTGATGAAAGCCTCACGGGCGGCCTGGGCCTCGGCGATGGTGAAGGGCTTTTCGTTGATCACCATGCCGCTCTCGCGGATCACGTCCAGCAGCGTATAGCGGGTCACGCCGCGCAAGATGTTGGCGTTGGTGTCGCGGGTCCGCAGGGCTCCCTCGGCATCGACGATCCAGGCGTTCGACGACGCGCCCTCGGTGACCAGGCCCATGTCGTCGACAAACCACGCCTCGATCGCGCCGCGCTCACGAGCGGCCTGCTTGGCCAGGGCGTTGGGCAGCAGGCCGATCGACTTGATGTCACAGCGGCCCCAGCGGTTTTCCTGAACCGAGATCACAGAAGCGCCCTGAGCCGCCTTGGCCTCGCTGGCCGCACGGTCCAGCGACCGCGCGGTCACCACCACTGACGGAAGGACCGCTGGGTTCGGGAAGGCGTGATCTCGCCGCGCCACGCCCCGCGTCACCTGCAGATAGCAAAGCCCTTCACGCACCTTGTTGCGCCGCACCGCCTCGCGCAGGACCATCGTCAGGGCGGCCTCGCTCATCGGATGGGCGATACGCAGCTCATCAAGACTGCGCCACAGGCGGGCGAAGTGCCCTTCGGCGTCCGCCAGCTTGCCGTCGAATACCGCCCAGACCTCGTACACGCCGTCGGCCAGCTGATAGCCGCGATCCTCGATATGCACCGCCGCCTCGCCGTGGCGAACAAACCGGCCATTCACATAGGCGAAACGCGACATCTACTCTTCCTCATCGCCCCGAGCGCCGGAAACGCCCAGGGACTTCAACTTACGGTGCAGGGCGGACCGCTCCATGCCGATGAAGTTCGCCGTCCGCGAGATATTGCCGCCGAACCTCAGGATCTGGGCGTTGAGGTACTCGCGCTCGAACAGCTCGCGCGCCTCGCGCAGCGGCAGGGCGATGATCCGCTCCGCCCCGATCGCGCCGGCGTTGCCCGCGCTGGGCTGCTCGGCGCCTGACAGCATTTCGGCCGTGATCACGTCGCCGGGCTCGCCCGACGCCAGGATCAGCATGCGCTCAACGTTGTTGCGAAGCTGGCGAACATTGCCGGGCCATGCTTGGACCTGAAGCGTCGCCAGAGCATCCTCACCGAGGCGCCGGCGCGCCAGACCCGTCGCCTCGCTGATGCGCTCGACGAAGTAGTTGATCAGTTCCGGAATGTCCTCACGCCGCTCGGCCAGACCCGGAACGCGCACGGGCACGACATTCAGCCGGTGGAAGAGATCCTCACGGAACCGCCCGGCGGCGATCTCGTCACGCAAGTCACGCGAACTGGACGAAATGACGCGCACATCCACCTGAACGTCATTGTCGCCGCCCACCCGGCGGAAGCGCTGCTCCACCAGAACCCGCAAGATACGGCCCTGGGTCTCGCGCGGCATGTCGGCGACCTCGTCGAGATACAAAGTCCCGCCGTGAGCCCGCTCAAACACGCCGATCTTGCGGGGGCGGCCGCCCTCGCCTTCCTCGCCAAACAACTCGACGTCCAGGCGTTCGGGCGCCATGCCGGCGGCGCTGACCGCCACAAACTCCTGACGGGCGCGCGTGCTCGCTCCATGGATCAGCCGCGCGACGAGTTCCTTGCCCGCGCCGGGCGGACCGGAGACCAGAACGCGACTGTTGGCGGGGGCCACCTTCAGGATCAGCTGCCGCAGAGCCTGGGCCGGGGCCGATTTGCCGATAAGGCCGTCCGGAGACAGGGTCTGCGCACGAAGCCGACGGTTCTCCCGGCGAAGCCCCGCCGCCTCGAGGGCGCGCTCGACAATCAGCAAAAGCCGGTCCGACTTGAACGGCTTTTCGAGAAACTCGTATGCGCCGCGCTTGATGGCGCTGACGGCCGTCTCGATGTTGCCGTGGCCCGAGATCATGATGACCGGCAGATCCGCGTCCAGCGCCTTGACCATGTCGAGCAGCTCAAGCCCGTCCATGCCGCCGCCCTGCATCCAGATATCCAGCACCAGCAAAGCGGGCTTGCGCGCCCGGATCGCGGCCAGGGCCTGGTCAGAGTCGGCGGCCGTGCGCACAGCGTAGCCTTCATCCTCCAGGATGCCGGCGACGAGATCCCGAATGTCGGCCTCGTCATCCACCACAAGAACGTCGGCGCTCATATCATCTCCTCAACGCCACTCTGGGCCGCGACGGGCAGACGCGCGGTCGTTGGAAACTTCATCACGACGCGCGCGCCAGGCGGCTCGCGCGCATCGACGAGGGCCAGGCTGCCGCCGTGGTCCTCCATGATCCGCTTGACGATGGCCAGGCCAAGGCCCGTGCCCTTCTCGCGGGTGGTCACATAGGGCTCGGTCAGGCGGTCGCGGTCCTTGGCGGGCAGACCCACACCGTTGTCCTCGACCGTCACGCACAGCTCATCGCCTTCACAGACGAGGGTCGCGGTGATGCCTCCTTGGAGTTCAGGCTCGTTGGCGCGCCGCGCGCCGACCGCCTCGCCGGCATTCTTCAGGATATTGGTCAGCGCCTGGCCGATCATTCGTTCATCGCTGGTGATCCAGACGTCGCCATCGCCGGGCTCCTCCAGTCTGACCTCAATCTCGGCGTCCTGGAACCGTTGGGCGAAGACAGCCTGCCGCAGCATCTCCGTGAGGTTCGAAGGCTCGAAGCGCGGCGCGGGCATGCGAGCGAACGCCGAGAACTCGTCGACCATGCGCCCGATGTCGCCAACCTGCCGGATGATGGTGTCGGTGCAACGATCGAAAGTCTCCAGGTCGCTTGCGATCTCCTTGCGGTACTTCCGGCGAAGACGTTCCGCGGATAGCTGGATCGGCGTCAGCGGGTTCTTGATCTCATGGGCGATCCGCCGGGCGACGTCCTTCCAGGCCGCGTTTCGCTGGGCCGCCACCAGACGGGTGATATCGTCGAAGGTCAGAACGAGCCCTTCGGCGAAATGGCCGGCCGCCCGCACGCGGAGCCGACGCGTCTCGCCCTCGCGCATGATGTCGACCTCGACGTCCGTGTCGGGCCGGCTTTCCGAGAGCGAGGTCATGACCGTTTCGAACTCCGGCGCCAGCGCGATGAGGTCCACGCCGAGTGCGTCATCCGGCAAGCCCAAAAGCGCCACAGCGCGCCGGTTGACCGCCGAGATCTTGCCGCGATCATCGAGGCTGACCACGCCCGCGCTGACGCCCGAAAGCACTGTCTCGATGAACTGACGGCGGCTTTCGGCGTCCAGGCTGGCGGCCTTCAGCGCGGCCTGCTGGAGCTGGAGTTCGCTGGTCATCATGTTGAAAGCGTTGGACAGCGCTCGGATTTCCTCTGGCCCCCGCTCGACTTCCACACGCGCGTCGAGATCGCCGCCTGAGACGCGCCCGGCCGCCTCGACCAAGCCTGCGACAGGCCCGGCGATGGAGTTCGCCGCCGCGATGCCCACCCAGATGGCGGCCACCAGCACAAGCAGGGCCGTCTCCAGATAGCTCAACCCGAAGATCGCCTGGATGCGGCCGCGACTGCGCTCGGCGTCGCGATAGGAGACCAGGGCGTCCTGAGTTTCTATGAGGTGGTTGAGAATGCCCTTCTCGATCGGTCGAACGACGTAGAGATAGCCGTCGTCGAACCCCTTGAGCTTGTAGAGCGTGCGGAACAGATCCGTCGATACAAAGCGCTGAGCGCTCGCCTCGCCGCCGTCCGCCCAATCGAAACTTGCGGGCGGCGGCGCCAGGAAGGGTGGCGCGCCTTCCGCCTCGGTGCGGGCCAGAATCCGGCCGTCGCGATCGAGCACATAGGCGGCCGAAAATCCGTTGTCCTGCGTCAGGCCGGCCAGAAAATGACCGAAAGCGACTGGCGACTGCGCCAGCGCCGGAGCGGCCTGGTTCAGGCTGGCCGCCATCGGGCCGATATGCTCGGAAATATAGTTCTTCTGCTGTTCGACGTAGGAATTGGCGACCTTGGCCGAGTTGCCGACCACGGTCTGGACCCGCTCACTGAACCAGCCATCGACGCCGCGGTTGACCAGCACGCCGAAGAACAGGGCGACGATGACGGCAGGCGCCACGGCCGCCAGCGAAAACAGACCTACAAAGCGCAGGTGCAGGCGAGCGCCTGCGTCGCTGGCCCGTGCGTCGATCAGCTCATACAGCCGCAGGCCGACGATGGTGGCGACGCCCAGAATGAGCACGAGATTGAAGCCGAGCACCACCAGGATGACGGTGCTGGCGGCGCCGATCGAGTCGGTGCGCGGTGGCGAAGACGCCAGGGCGACACCCGTGACGGTCAAGATCACCGCCAACGCATATCCGCCGCCCATCAGATAGCGCGACCGCAACACCCCCCGCCACCAGGCCCGGCTAAACCGGGTCGGCGGGCTATCGGATCCCGTCGCGTAAGCCACTGAAGACATCGCTCACGAGTTTAGGAGCGTGTGGCTCAAATTCAACAGTTATGTGCCGCGAAAGCTGCAGCCGTCAGCGACGACCGCGGGTCATCTCCACGCCAAGGTCCTGGATCTTCTTGCGCAGCGTGTTGCGATTGAGGCCCAGAATCTCCGCGGCGCGCACCTGGTTGCCGCGCGTCGCCGACAGCGTCAGCTGGATCAGCGGCCTCTCCACCTCCTCCAGAATCCGATCGTAGAGCCCCGGCGCCGGGACGCCGTCAGGCTGATCGGCGAAGTGCGACGCCAGATGACGCTCCACCAGAGTCGAAAGCGTCACAGGCCCTTCTTCGGCCCGTACCGCAGGCGCGTGATCCTGCAGCTCCCGGTCCACGATGCGGGATGTGATCAGCTCTTCGGCGTAGAGCGCGCACATCCGACGCATCAGGTTTTCGAGCTCGCGCACGTTCCCCGGCCAGGGATGACTCTTCAGACGGTCCAGGGCGCCTTGGTCGATGGTCTTGGCCGGCAGGCCCTCCCGCGCGGCGCGAAGCAGGAAGGTGCGCGCCAGATCGGGGATGTCTTCGGCGCGATCGCGTAGCGGCGGCAAGCGGACGGGCGCGACGTTCAGGCGGAAGAAGAGATCCTCGCGGAACAGGCCCTGCTGGATCAGGCCGCGCAGGTCGCGATTGGTCGCGGCGATGATGCGTACGTTCGGCCGACGGCCGGTCTTCGGGTTGATCACCGGCTCGGTGCCATCGATCACACGAAGCAGACGCGTCTGGGCGTCCAGGGGCATGTCGCCAATCTCGTCTAGGAACAGCGTGCCGCCGTCGGCCTCGACCAGCCGGCCGTTGTCCCCTTCGCCGCGTCCGAACAGCTCGGCCTCGACCCGTTCGCGCGGCACGGCCGCCAGGTTGATGACCACGAACTTTCCGTCGCGGCGACGGCCAAGCTCGTGCAGGGCGCGCGCCACCAGTTCCTTGCCGGTGCCGCTTTCGCCAAGGATCAGAACGGTCAGATCCGCTCCAACCAGACGCGCGATGGTGCGGTAGACCTCCTGCATCGGCGCCGAACGCCCGATGAGCGGGAGGCGCTCATCACGCATGGCCCGCGCCTGGGCCTTGGAGGCCTCAGTGTCCGCCGGCCGCGACAAGGCGCGCCGCGCCGCAGCCGTAACGTCATCGAGGTCGAACGGCTTGGAGACATATTCGAACGCGCCCGCGTCGGCGGCGTTAACGGCCGTCAGAAGGGTGTTCTGCGCGCTCATGACGATGATAGGAAGCTTCGGCCGCTCTTTCCGGATCCTGGGTAGAACGTCGAAGACGTTCTCGTCCGGCATCATCACATCGGTCACGACGAGGTCGCCCTCGCCGTCGGTCACCCACTTCAACAATGTCGTGGCGTTACCCGTGGCGCGGACCTGGTAGCCCAGGCGGGTGAAGGCTTGACTGAGGACGAGACGGATTGAGCTGTCGTCGTCGGCGATCAGGATTTTCTTGCTCGCGGCGTTCATGCTCGGACGTCTCCGGAAGCGGCTTCAGGGGCAACAGGCAACAAGACGCGGAAGACCGTTCGGCCGGGCTCCGATTCAAAATCGATCAGACCGCCGTGGGCGGTGACTAATTTTGTGACCAAAGCCAGACCCAGCCCCGTGCCGTTCGACTTGGTGGTGACAAACGGCTGGAAGAGATGATCGCGCAGCGTGGCGGGCACGCCCGGTCCGTTATCGATCACACGCACCTCGATCGGCGCGCCGCTCGTGGCTTTGCCATCAGCACCACGGACACGGACGCCGGGCCGCCAGGCCGTGTGGATCGACAGCACACCACGGTCGTCGCCACGCATATGGGCGGCCTCGGCGGCGTTCTTCATCAGGTTCAGGAAGATCTGGATCAGGTGATCCTCATCCCCCCAGACAGGGGGCAGCGAAGGGTCGTAGCTTTCCTTCAGCGTCAGGCCGTCTGCGACGCCATTGGCAACCAGCGCACGCACCCGATCCAGCACCTGGTGGATATTGACAGGCTCACGCATGGTCGGAGCCTGCTCCGAAAACGCCTCCATGCGATCCACGAGACGGCGGATCCGATCGGTTTCGTCGACAATGAGTTGCGCCAGGGGCTGGTCGACGGCGCTGGCGCCCGTCTTCAAGAGCTGCGCGGCGCCGCGAATACCGGCCAAGGGGTTCTTGATCTCGTGGGCCAACATCTTGCCAAGGCCGACGACGGAGCGAAGTCCGGCCGCATCGGCGCTGCGGTCCACGCCCAGGACACCCTTCACGTGCAGGGTCAGAAGAACCGAGCCATCTCCCAATGGCACGGCCGCGCCGTCCGCCTCGAAGGGCGGTTGACCGAAGAGATTGACCTCGACGCCGTGCTCGCGAACGAGGCAACCCTCGAACACTGCGCGATCCAGCAGCGACACCAGCACCGACCCGGGCGGCAGCGCTGCACGGAACCGCCCGCGCGCCAGAAGCGACAGACCGTGGCCGAACAAAGCCTCTGCGGCCTCGTTCACGGCGACAAGACCGCCGTCGTGATCGACGACCAACGCAGGCTCGGGGCTCAGGTCGAAAGCTGCAGCTTTCAGTGCTTCGGTGGCCACACCACCCAGAACGCGGGCGCGGTCGGTCATGCGGCCCGCCTCCCCTCGGCTAGCCAAAGCGTGCGGAGAGCGCTTTCCACGGCGACGGGATCTTCAAGGCGACAGAGGCTGGCGCGCGCGGCCCTTCGCGCTTCGGCGGTTTCTGGCCAAGGCGCAGCCTCGATGTACGACGCCAGATGCTTGCGGAACATCTTCAAGCCCAGCCGCTCGCCATAGAACGACAGGCTCCGTCGGAAGTGAGTGATGGCGATGGCCAGACGCTCTTCCGCCTCCGGCTCCTGGAAGCCGCGCCCCTCCAGCGCCGCCTCGATCGCGCCCGCGATCCAGGGGCGGCCATAGACGCCTCGGCCGATCATCACGCCGTCGGCGCCGGACTGCTCCAGCGCCTGTCGCGCGGTTTCACCGTCGACGATATCGCCATTCACAAGGACCGGCACAGAGACAGCCTGCTTGACCGCCGCCACCGCCGTCCAATCCGCGACGCCCTTGTAGAACTGGTTGCGCGTGCGCCCATGCACCGTGACGGCCTTGGCGCCGGCGGCTTCGGCGCGCCGCGCGATGTCAGGGGCGTTCAGGCAATCGATATCCCAGCCCAGCCGCATCTTGACCGTCACCGGAACATCCACGGCCTCTACGGCCGCCGCGACGAGGGCTTCGGCGAGGTCAGGCTCACGCATCAGAGCCGAGCCGCAGGCCGCGCCAGCGGCGACTTCCTTGGCTGGGCAACCAAAGTTCAGGTCGATGATCTCCGCGCCGGCCTCCTGGGCCATGCGCGCCCCCTGCGCCATGAAGTCGACGTCGCGCCCCACCAACTGGATCACCGTGAGCGGCAAGCCCTCGCCGACGGCGGCGCGGCGCACGACGTCAGGACGCCCTTTGGCGAACTCGGCGCTCGCAACCATTTCGGTGGCCACATAGGGCGCGCCAAGCGCCGAGGCCGTTTCTCTGAAGGGCAGATCCGACACGCCGGTCATGGGCGCTATCCACACCCGGCCCGGAACCTCGACGCCACCGATATCGAGCGCTTTGCTCATTTTGTAATCATCCCCACAGCTACGTTTTTAGGCATATTGTGCAGCGCAGTAAAGCCCGGATCGACTGGACAAGCGGCGCGGCCAGACTAAACAGCCGCCATGACCTTCTCCGTCGTCATCGTCGCCGCAGGCTCCGGAACCCGCGCCGGGCCGGGCCAAGCCAAGCAATGGCGCGTTCTGGCCGGTAAGCCCGTCCTGCGCTGGTCGGTGGAGGCGTTCCTGGCGGCGGGCGCGGCCGAGGTCGTGATCGTCACCACGGCGGACGGCGCAGCCTTCCTCCCGCGCATCCTGGAAGGCCTCCAGGGCTGGCGCTCGACTCTGGGCGGCGCGACTCGGGCGCTATCTGTCCAGGCAGGCCTTGCCGCCCTGTCCGAGCGCCCGGACGCTGAGCCGGTGATGATCCACGATGCGGCTCGCCCCTTCGTGTCGCGCAACGTGATCCTCGCCTTGCTCGGGGCGCTGTCCGACGCCGACCTCGCCCTGCCCGCCCTCGCCGTCGCCGACACCTTGAAGCGACAGGCGACCGGCGAAGCGGCACAGACCGTCTCGCGCGAGCACCTGTGGCGCGCGCAGACACCGCAAGCGGCGCGTCGCGATACGCTCATCGCCGCCTATGCCGCCTGGACCCATGGAGACCCCACCGACGACGCCCAGGTCGTCGAGGCGGCGGGCGGGCGCATCGCTTTGACCGCGGGTGACCCGCTTCTCACGAAACTGACCTATCCAGAGGATTTCGCCATGGCCGAACATCTCGCCGGCGTCGCGCGCGTCACCCGTGTCGGCCAAGGCTTCGATGCGCACCGCTGGGGCCCTGGCGAGGAGGTCTGGCTCTGCGGCGTTGCGATCAAGCACGACGAGACCCTGGTGGGGCACTCGGATGCCGACGCTGGCCTGCACGCGCTGACCGACGCCATCCTTGGCGCGATCGGCGAAGGCGACATCGGCGACCACTTCCCCCCCACGGACCCCAAGTGGAAGGGCGCCGCCTCCGACCAGTTCCTCAAGCACGCAGTCGATCTCGTGACCGCCAAGGGCGGTGCGCTGGTCAATGTCGACGTGACGCTGATCTGCGAGCGCCCCAAGATCAAGCCGCACCGCCAGGCCATGCGCGAGCGACTGGCCGAGATTCTCTCGATCCCCGTCGACCGCGTCAGCGTCAAGGCGACCACTACCGAGAAGATGGGCTTCACCGGCCGCGGCGAAGGCCTCGCCGCCTCGGCCGTCGTCGCGGTCGAGACGCCGGCCTGATTAGGTTAGTCTCAACGCCCGCGAGACCGGAGGCTCTCATGTTCCCCCTCGAAATCCAGACCCTGTCACGCCTGCTGATCGACGAGGCCCGCGCGCGGTCCCTCCGACTGGTGACAGCGGAAAGCTGCACCGGCGGGCTGGTCGCAGGCGCGATCTGTTCGATCTCCGGCGCCTCGGACGTCTTTGAGCGCGGCTTCGTGACCTACACCAACCGGGCGAAGTCCGAGATGCTGGGCGTCGCCGGGGATCTCCTCGCCGACTATGGCGCGGTTTCGGAGCCCGTGGCGCGGGCGATGGCGGAAGGTGCCTTGAGAGAGAGCAACGGCCATGTGGCGGTCGCGATCACTGGCGTCGCCGGTCCGGGCGGCGGCACACCGATGAAGCCCGTCGGGACCGTCCATTTCGCCGTGGCGCGGGCCAACCGCTCGGTGGCGCACCGCCACGAGCGTTTCGATGGCCAGACGCGTGAGGCCGTGCAACTGGCCGCCGTCCTTACCGCGCTGGAGATGCTTCGCGAAGCCGTCGCCTAGGCGCCGTGCAGTTGCTGCGCGCGCGCCTCGAAGCAGGCGATCAGCTTGCCCGCCGCGCGGTCCACGTTCGCGGCCAGCATGGCGTCTAGCAGCGCGGACTTGAACGCAAACTCGATGACGAACTCGACACGGGTCGCATCGCCCTCGGGCATAAAGCGCCAGCCATTGCTAAGGCGCTTGAACGGGCCATAGAGCAGGCTGACATCGATCGATCGGGCGTCTTTGTCACGACGAACGCGGGTCGCGAACTTCTCGCGCAGAAACGAGAAGCCCACCTGGGCTTCAGCGTCAACAGTGCTCACGGGCCCATCGACGCGACCATTCCAGGTGCGCATGCCCGTGATCCAGGGCACGAACTTCGGATACGCCTCGACGTCTCCGACCAGCTCGAACAGCTGGTCGGGCGTATAGGGCAGCACCTTCGTAACGACGTGACGGTGCAAGGCTTAGGCGGTACGAGCGTCGAGGGCGCGCCGCGCGGCCTGCAACTTGGCGAAATCCTCGCCGGCGTGGTGCGACGAGCGGGTCAGCGGACTGGACGACACCATCAGGAAGCCCTTGGCCCGGGCGATCGCCTCGTAGGCCTTGAACTCTTCAGGCGTCACGAAACGGTCGATCGCCGCGTGCTTGCGGGTGGGCTGCAGGTACTGGCCGATGGTGATGAAGTCGACGCCCGCCGAGCGCATGTCGTCCATCACCTGCATGACCTCTTCCTTGGTTTCACCCAGGCCGACCATCAGGCCCGACTTGGTGAACTGCGAAGGGTCCCGCTGCTTCACGCGGTCCAGCAGGCGGAGCGAATTGTAGTAACGCGCGCCAGGACGGATCTTGAGGTAGAGCCGCGGCACGGTTTCGAGGTTGTGGTTGAAGACGTCCGGCTTGGAGTCGATGACGACGTTCTCGGCGCCCTCCTTGCGGAGGAAATCCGGCGTCAGAATCTCGATGGTGGTGCCCGGAGCGGCGGCCCGGATGGACGTAACGACCTCGGCGAAGTGACGCGCCCCCCCGTCCAGAAGGTCATCGCGATCCACCGAGGTGATGACCACGTGCTTGAGGCCCATCTTAGCGACGGCCTCGGCCACGCGGCGCGGCTCATCCGGATCCAGTTGTGTCGGCAGGCCCGTCGTGACGTTGCAGAAGGCGCAGGCGCGCGTGCAGATCTCGCCCATGATCATCATGGTCGCGTGCTTCTGGCTCCAGCACTCGCCGATGTTCGGACAGGCCGCTTCCTCGCAGACCGTGTGAAGCTTGTGCTCGCGCACAATGCCCTTGGTCTCGTTGTATTGACCCGAACCCGGCGCGCGCACGCGCAGCCACTCCGGTTTGCGAAGCACCGGCGTATCCGGGCGGTTCTGCTTTTCGGGATGGCGCGCCGCCCGGTCTTCCGAGCCGCGAGCCTTCAGCGTGTCGATCACCGTGGCCATGGCGCCTAAATCGGTCTTCTTGCCCTCCGGATCAAGCGCTTGATCTTGCGTAAGCTCACAAGGCGCGAAATGACTGGAGCGTATGCGTCGCCGTCTCCTCGCAGCCGTCCCGGCTATCGCGCTCAGCCTGGTCGTCTCCGCTTGCGGGGACGGGGCCTCTCGCGCGCCGTTTGCAGAGAGTCGAACGCCGCCGGCCCTGACCGCCCGCTTCTATCCGCCGCAGGGATGGGCCTGGGGATACATCCAGTCCGGCGACGGTCCAGTGCAGCGCTACGGCGTCACCGCGCCGCCGGTGTCGTCCCGAGGAACAATCCTGATCCTCACCGGTTATGGCGAAACAGCGGAAAAGTGGTTCGAAACCGTGTCGGCCCTCACGCGGCGCGGCTTCACCGTCTGGGTCCTAGAACGTCAGGGACAGGGCGGGTCTGAACGACTGACGCCGTGGCGTGACCTTGGCCACATCGACAGCTTCGATCCTGACGTCGCGGTGGTCAAAGCGCTGGTCAATACTGTGATCCGCCCCAAGGGCGGGGCGCGCTTCGTCGTCCTGGGACATGGTGAAGGCGGTTTAGTCGCGCTGCGAGCGGCGCAGACAGGTCTGCCCATGGACGCCCTTCTGCTCTCATCCCCGGCGTTCGACCTGAGCGCCCTACCCCGGCCCCGCTCTGATTTCGCCAGATTTACGCCAGCGCTGAGAACCCTCCGACTGGGCTGGATCCGCTCTTCAGACCAGAGAGGCTGGCGTCGAGACGGTCTGGACGGCAAGGCTGCGGGCCTCACCCACGACGCCGACCGCGGCAAGGTGCAGGCCGCCTGGATGCTGGCCAATCCGGATCTTCGCATGGGCGGGCGGAGCCTGGGATGGTTCGCCGCGTTCTTCGACGCATCAGAGGCCGCCGCGCGCGATATTGGCAAGGCGACCGTCCCCGTCCTGATGCTCAACGCCGGCCGTGACCGCGTCGTTACCGCGAAGGCTCAAACGCGCCTCTGCAGAGACATGAAGGCCTGCCGCGAGATCCGCTACGCTGGAGGCGCGCACGACCTGCACATGGAATCGGACGCCGTTCGAGTCCCTTGGCTCACTGAAGTTGCGAAGTTCGCAGCGCCCGATGCGCCGCCAAAACCCAGTCCGACGAAGGATCAAGGTCACGGATTGTGACTCTTCCTTGCAAAGCTGGACCTTCCTCGGCAGACTCGCCGTTTAACGAACGAGAGCGCCCACCGCTCATCGGGGAGGTTTCGCCGGGATGCCGGTAGCTTACGACGTGCGGAACGGCCAAAAGGCCATCTTCGACGCCCTCATCGACGCCCGCGACAAGTTCGGCGCAAAGAAGCCGATCCTGGAGGACCAGGATCGCAACCCGCTGACCTATACGGATCTGATCCGGGCCAGCTTTGCGCTCGGCCGCAAGATCGCCGCCATGACCAAGCCTGGCGAGCATGTCGGCGTGCTGCTGCCGTCGGGCGCGGGCTCGGTGGTCACCTTCTTCGCGCTACACGCCTTCGGGCGCGTGCCGACGATGCTGAACTTCACGGCCGGCATCCGGAACATCAAGGCCGCCTGCAAGCTGGCCAAGATCAACCGCGTGCTCACCGCGCACAAGTTCATCGAGCTTGGCAAGCTGCACGACATCGTCGATGCGATCGCCGAGCAGGCGCAGGTGACCTATCTGGAAGACGTGCGGGGCACGATCGGCCTGCCGGACAAGCTGTTCGCCGCCGCAGCCGGCATGTTCCCACGCCAGTTCCGGGCGCCGGCCAAGCCCTCGGACAAGGGCGTGGTGCTCTTCACCTCTGGCAGCTTCGGCGCCCCGCGCGGCGTTGTGCTGACCCAGGAGAACCTGGTCCAGAACGCCATGCAGGTCGCGGCGCATATCGAGCTCGACCCGGACTGGGTGATGTTCAATCCCCTGCCCGTCTTCCACTGTTTCGGCCTGACCGGCGGTGTGATCCTGCCGATCCTGACCGGCATGAAGGCGTTCCAGTATCCCTCGCCCCTGCACACCAAGCAGATCCCGCCGCTGATCAAGGACGCCAAGGCCTCGATCCTGCTGGCGACCGACACCTTCGTGAACCAGTACGCTCGCGCGGCGGAGTCCGACGAGCTTTCGGGCCTGGAGTTCGTGGTCTGTGGCGCCGAGAAGGTTCGCGATGAGACCCACACCCTGATCAAGGAGCGCTTCGGCGGCGTGCCGCTGCTCGAGGGCTACGGCGCGACCGAGGCCTCGCCCGTGATCGCGGTGAACAAGCCGACCGACAATCGCCCCGGCACCGTCGGCGGACTGCTCCCGGGCCAGGAGGTGCGGGTCGAACCGGTCGAGGGCATCCCCGAGGGTGGACGCCTGTTCGTGCGCGGTCCGAACATCATGGCTGGCTATCTGCGCGAGGACGGCGGCGTCGACGCCCCTGAGGGCGGCTGGCATGACACCGGTGATGTGGTCATCATGTCCGACGACCAGTGGATCACCATCAAAGGCCGCGTGAAGCGCTTCGCCAAGATCGGTGGCGAAATGGTCTCACTGACCGCCGCCGAAGACCTCGCCGCAGCAGTTTGGCCGGACGGTCGCCATGCGGTGATCTCGATGCCGGACAAGAAGAAGGGCGAGAAGCTCATCTTGGTCACCGATCGCCACGACGCTGACGTCGCGCCGCTTGTCGCGCACGCTCAGACGATCGGCGCGCCCGAGCTGGCGGTCCCGCGCAAGATCCTGAAGGTCACCGAAGTGCCCGTGCTCGGCAGCGGCAAGACGGACTATGTCGCGATCCAGCGCATGGCGGAAACCGACACGCAAGCGGCCTGAGTAAGCTCCGGCGGCTAGAAGGACGCGCCGAGCGCTTCAAGCTCGCCGCGGAAGCCCTGCTTGCGAGCGTGCGTCGCCCGCAGATCGGCGACGAAGCTCGCGTGGTCAGGATACTCGCCGAAGTCACCGACCATGACGGCCAGGGACTCGGCCTCCAGCAACTGGCGCGCGGCGTCGCTGTAGCGTGTCGCGACGCCGTAGGTCAGCACATGTTGGATCGAGGCGCGCAGCAGCAGCGTGGCCGCCAGAGGATAGCCTCCCTCTAGTCGCCGCGCCGCTTCGGTGATCAGGATGTCGTCCGCACCGTTGATCTCGCCCGAGCGGGAAAGGACCAGACGCGAGGCCGCCGCGAAGTCCGGCCACGACACGAAGAACGCCAACGCTGTGTCAAAGCGCGGGAAGCGTCGCGCGACCGCCTTGGCCTGATCCTCGGCCTCGACGTCGTCGAAGTCTGGAAGGCCCTTCAGGTAGGTTCTCAGAAGCGGAATGGAGAGCGTGCGCTCGAACTCCGCCCAGCGGCGCTGTTGGGCCTCCTGACGATGTCCTGTGGCCTCCAGCGCCTCCAGCATCACCTCTTCCCATGCGGCGCGCTCCTCGACGGACGTGGGATGGCGTCCCCGCGCTTCGCCGGGCGCGCCGGCTTGCAGGGTGGCCAAGGCGTCTTCGCCACGGCCCGCCGCAAGCAGGCGCCGGGCGATCTCGGCCGAGACCAGCGGCGTGCGGCGAAGCTCCGGCGCGAAGGTCGCCTCGAAGGCGTCGATATCGCCGCTGGCGTCGGCCAGGCGCCGCAAGGCGTCCTTGTAGACCGCCGCCATGGGATCTGCGCCGCGCAGGCGCTTGGCGTTCATCGCCAGAACGGTTTCCAGCACCTGCCGCAGATGGGCCCGCCCCTGAGGCCCCATGGCGGAAGCCAGGGCGCTGGCCAGCGATCCCATCTGGGCGTGATAGTCGGTCGCCAGGATCTTGGCGGTCCGCTCCGCCAGAGTGATCGGCTCGGGCACGGCCTTCTCGGCGATGGCGCCGATGGAGTCGCGAGCCGCCAGGAAGACATCGCCGATCGGCCCATCGGGTTGGCTCAGGCGATCCAGGGTCGGAGACGCCAAGTCCAGCAGATCGAGCATGAGGCTGAGCGCGGCGGTCGCATCGTCCTCGGCCAGCCGCTCGATCATCCGGCGATGGAGGTCCAGATCACGGGCGAAAGCCGGGCGCTTGCGCCAATGGATCCGCGACGAAGACTTGCCGATCGTCGCCAGGCGCTTGGAAATCTCCAGCGCCAGGCCTTCGGCGCTGGCCTCGGCGAACAGCTCCAGCCGCAGCACGCGCTTGACGTGGCTGTCGCTGGCGAGGTCGAGCAGGATGGCGGCGAGCCGTTCCGCGCCAAGATCGGCCAGATTGGCCTCGGAAAGGGTCGTCTTCGCCCCCTCACGGACCTTCGGCTTGTCACCCGCTGTCGCGGCGGCCTTGCGCGCCATCCAGACTCCCTAAGCTGCCTTAGATGTGCAGCACGCGTCCGTAGGCGTCCAGAGCCGCCTCGTGCATCGCTTCCGACATGGTCGGGTGAGCGTAGACGACGCCGTGCAGGTCTTCCTCGGTCGCTTCCAGGGTGATGGCGGTGACGAAGCCCTGGATCATCTCGGTCACTTCGTGGCCGATCATGTGCGCGCCGATCAGCGCGCCCGTCTTGGCGTCGAACACGGTCTTGACGAAGCCCTCGGTCTCGCCCGCCGCCACGGCCTTACCGTTGACGCGGAACGGGAAGCGGCCAGCCTTGACCTCAATCCCTGCGGCCTTGGCGCCGGCTTCGGTATAGCCCACCGAGGCGACCTGCGGATTGGCGTATGTGCAGCCCGGGATCGGCGAGTGGACGTTGGGCGTCTTGTAGCCGGCGATGGCTTCAGCCGCGTGGATGCCCTCGTGGCTGGCCTTGTGGGCGAGCCACGGCGCGCCGGCGATGTCGCCGATGGCGTAGAGCCCGGGCACATTGGTGCGGCAATGCTTGTCGGTGACGACGTGGCCGCGATCTAGGCTGACGCCCAGGGCTTCCAGACCGTCATTGTTCGGCGCGATGCCGACGGCCACGATGCACTTCTCGGCGGTGAGCTGCTCGATCTTGCCGCCAGCTTCCACGGTGACGGCCACGCCGTCCTTGGTCTTCTCGATCTTGCTGACCTTGGCGCCAACGCGGAACTTGATACCGCGCTTCTCGAACGCCTTCTGGGCGGCCTTGGAGACCTCTTCGTCCTCGACCGGCATGATGCGGTCGATGGCTTCGACGACGGTCACTTCGGCGCCCAGGGCGCGATAGAAGCTCGCAAACTCGATGCCGATGGCGCCCGAGCCGATCACGACCAGCGACTTCGGCATCGACTTCGGCGCCAGGGCGTCGCGATAGGTCCAGATCTTGTCGCCGTCAGAGACCGCGCCGATGGCCGGGATCTCGCGGGCGCGAGCGCCGCTAGCCAGGATCACGTTCTTGGCCTGCACGGTGCGGCTGCCGCCGGCCTTCAGGGCGACGACGACCTTAGGGGCCGGCGCGCCCTTCTCGAGCTTGGCCTCGCCTTCGATCACCTCGATCTTGTGCTTCTTCATCAGGAAGGCGATGCCGCCCGACATGTTCTTGGCCACGCCACGCGAGCGCTCGATGATCTTGCCGAAGTCGAACGAGGCCTTCTCGACCGACAGGCCATAGCCGCCCAGGTGCGACAGCTGCTCGTAGACTTCGCCGGACTTCAGCAGCGCCTTGGTCGGGATGCAGCCCCAGTTCAGGCAGATGCCGCCCAGGTTCTCACGCTCGACGATGGCTGTCTTCAGGCCCAGCTGGCTGGCGCGGATCGCGGCCACATAGCCGCCAGGACCGGCGCCGATGACGACGACATCGAATTCCGTGGACATGTTCTTCTAACCCTGATTTTGGCGGCCGCACGAGGGAGCGCGCGGCGCCGATCGACCAGTCTGCAAACCGGTCTGGGAGAAACTAGAGCAGCGCTTCGACCGCGACCTTCAGGTCTTCCGGCTTCACGGTCGGCGCGAACCGATCGACGACCTGGCCGTCCTTGCCGATCAGAAACTTGGTGAAGTTCCACTTGATCGCCTCGGTGCCCAGCACGCCCTTCTGTTCCTTCTTGAGGAACTTGTAGAGCGGATGGGCGTCGGCGCCGTTGACGTCGATCTTGCTCATGACCGGGAAACTCACGTCGTAGGTCAGCGAGCAGAAGTTCGCGATCTCGGCGGCGTCGCCCGGCTCCTGAGCGCCGAACTGGTTGCAAGGGAAGGCCAGCACCGTGAAGCCACGATCCTTGTGCGCCTTGTAGAGCGCCTCAAGGCCCTCGTACTGAGGCGTGAACCCGCACTTGCTGGCGGTGTTCACGATCAGCAGAACCTGCCCGCGATAGTCGGCCAGGCTCACGTCCTGGCCGTCCAGCGTCTTGGCGGAATAGTCGTAGACCGACATGGCCATCCCCTCCCCGCGCCCTGATCAGACGATCAGGGTCAGCGGTTCTTCGATCAGCGGCTTGAAGGCCGCCAGGAACTTGGCGCCGACCGAGCCGTCGACCACGCGGTGATCGCAGGTCAGGGTCACGGTCATGACCGTCGCCACGGCCAGTTGGCCGTTTTTGACGACCGGACGCTGCTCGCCCGCGCCGACGCTCATGATCGCGCCCTGCGGTTCGTTGATGATCGAGGCGAACGACTTGATGCCGAACATGCCGAGGTTCGAGATCGAGAAGGTGCCGCCCTGGAATTCCTCGGGCTTCAGCTTCTTGTCCTTGGCGCGCTGGGCCAGGTCCTTCATCTCAGCCGAGATCTGCGCCAGGCCCTTGGTTTCAGCCTTGCGGATGATCGGCGTGATCAGGCCGCCATCGACCGCCACGGCGACGGCGATGTCGGCGTGGTGGTGCATGGCGATGCCTTCCGGCGTGTAGCTGGCGTTGGCTTCGGGCACCTGCTTCAGGGCCACGGCGGCGGCCTTGATGACGATGTCGTTCACCGAGACCTTCACGCCCTGCTTCTCCAGCAGGCTGTTGATCTTGGCGCGCGCCGCCAGAAGGGCGTCGATCTCAAGATCGATCGTCAGCGGGAAGTGCGGGACGTCGCGGAAGCTCTCCGTCATGCGACGGGCGATGGTCTTGCGCATGCCGTCCAGCGGAACGAGGTCGTAGGAGCCGGCAGGGATGCCCATCTGCTCCAGCGACTGGGCCTGACGCGGCGCGGCGGCGGCCGGGGCGGCGGCGGCAGGCGCCGAGGCCGGAGCGGCCTTGGCGGCCGGCGCGCCCGACTTGGCGGCTTCAACGTCGGACTTCACGACACGGCCGTGCGGGCCCGTGCCCTTGATGGCCTTGAGGTCCAGACCGGCGGCCGAAGCCAGACGGCGGGCCAGCGGCGAAGCCAAAACGCGCGAACCGTCAGCGGCGACCGGCGCGGCCGGCGCCGGAGCGGCCGGGGCGGCGGCGGGAGCCGGCGCAGCAACGGCGGCCTTCGGGGCTTCAGTCTTCGGTGCCGGCGCGGGGCTGTCGCCCTCGCCCGCCAGCTTGGCGATCAGGGCGTTGACCTTGACGTTCTCGGTCCCGGCCTCGACCAAGATGGCCTCGACCACGCCTTCATCGACGGCTTCGACTTCCATCGTCGCCTTGTCGGTCTCGATCTCGGCGATGACGTCGCCGGCCTTGACGGTGTCGCCGACCTTGACGTGCCACTTGGCGAGGGTTCCCTCCTCCATGGTGGGCGACAGGGCGGGCATCAGGATGTCGATCGACATTGAGCTTGTTCCTCAATCCTTCGGGACGGTCGCGAACCCTTTCGTCTGCGAGGGCCGGCGTCCACGATACCCCGCTTTGGGGCGGGATGAATGTCTTGGCCAAGAGCAGCGGCCCCCGCCAGGGGCGAGGGCCGCGATCTCTTAGCGGTAGCAGACCGCCTTGGCCGCCTTCACGATCTTCTCGACCGAAGGCAGGCTGAGGGCTTCCAGGTTCGCCGCATAGGGCAGCGGCACGTCTTCCTGGCAGACCCGCAGCGGCGGGGCGTCCAGATAGTCGAAGCCGAACTCGGTGATCCGAGAGACGACTTCGGCGCCGACGCCCATCGGGCCCCAGCCTTCCTCGACCGTCACCAGGCGGTTGGTCTTCTTGACGCTTTCCAGGACGGTCGCGTGATCCATCGGACGGATCGTGCGCAGGTCGACGACCTCCGCGGCGATGCCGTCCTTTTCCAGCTCCTCGGCCGCCTTCAGCGCGAAGCCGACCATGCGGCTGTAGGCCACCAGCGTGACGTCCGACCCTTGGCGACGGACCTTGGCCTTGCCGATCGGCACGACCCAATCCTCGACGTCCGGGATGTCGAACTCGTGGCCGTACATCATCTCGTGTTCGAGGAAGACGACCGGGTTCGGATCGCGGATGGCGGCCTTCAAGAGACCCTTGGCGTCAGCGGCGTCGTAAGGCGCGATGACCTTCAGGCCCGGAACGTTGCCGTACCAGGCGGCGTAGTCCTGGCTGTGCTGGGCGCCGACGCGCGAGGCCGCGCCGTTCGGGCCACGGAACACGATCGACGACTTGATCTGACCGCCCGACATGTAGAGCGTCTTGGCGGCCGAGTTGATGATGTGGTCGATCGCCTGCATGGCGAAGTTCCAGGTCATGAACTCGACGATCGGCTTCAGGCCGGCCATGGCCGCGCCGACGCCCATGCCGGCGAAGCCGTGCTCGGTGATCGGGGTGTCGATGACGCGCTTGTCGCCGAACTCCTGCAGCAGCTCACGGCTGACCTTGTAGGCGCCCTGATACTGGGCGACTTCCTCGCCCATCAGGAACACGCGGTCGTCGCGACGCATCTCTTCGGCCATCGCGTCGCGCAGGGCGTCGCGGACCGTGATCTTCTTCAGCGCCGCGCCGGCCGGGATTTCCGGATCGGCGAAGGTCGACGCAGCCGAGATCGGTCCGCCAGCAGCCGGAGCCGTCGCGACCGGGGCCGGCGCGGCTTCTGCGGCGGGAGCGGCAGCGGCAGGAGCCGCAGCTTCACCTTCGCCCTTCAGGCGCGCGATCAGCGTATTGACCTTGACGTTCTCGCTGCCGGCCGGGACCAGGATGGCTTCCACCACGCCTTCGTCGACGGCTTCGACTTCCATCGTCGCCTTGTCGGTCTCGATCTCAGCGATGACGTCGCCGGCCTTGATGGTGTCGCCTTCCTTCACCAGCCACTTGGCCAGGGTGCCTTCCTCCATCGTGGGGGAAAGCGCGGGCATCAGGATGTCCGTCACTCGGCGGCCTCCAGGTAGACGTCGGTATACAGTTCCGAGGGATCGGGCTCGGGGCTCGTGCGGGCGAATTCGGCGGCCTCGGCGACAATGCGCTTCACTTCGGCGTCGACGCCCTTCAGGTCGTCTTCGGTGACGCCGGCCTTGGCGAGGCGTTCCTTGATGTGGTCGATGGGATCGCGGGTCGTCTTGACCTCGTCGACCTCTTCCTTGGTGCGGTACTTGGCCGGGTCCGACATCGAGTGACCGCGATAGCGATAGGTCTTCATCTCGAGGATGTACGGACCTTGGCCGCTGCGGGCGTGTTCGGTGGCGCGGGCGCCGGCTTCACGCACGGCGATGACGTCCATGCCGTCGACTTCCTCGCCCGGAATGCGGAACGAGACGCCGCGCTTGTGGAACGCGGTTTCCGAGGCGGCGCGCTCGACGGCGGTGCCCATGGCGTACTGGTTGTTCTCGATCACGTACACGACCGGCAGCTTCCACAGCTGGGCCATATTGAAGCTCTCGTAGACCTGACCTTGGTTGGCCGCGCCGTCGCCCATATAGGCGTAGGAGACGTTGCCGTTGTTGCGGTAGCTGTTGGCCAGGGCCAGACCGGTGCCGAGCGCGACTTGGGCGCCGACGATACCGTGACCGCCGTAGAAGCCGGTGGCGATGTCGAACATGTGCATCGACCCGCCCTTGCCCTTGGACGAACCGCCGGCCCGGCCGGTCAGTTCAGCCATGACCTCGCGAGGATCCATGCCGGCGGCCAGCATGTGGCCGTGGTCACGGTAGCCCGTGATGATCTGGTCGCCCTTCTGCGAGATCGACTGCATGCCGACCGCGATGGCTTCCTGGCCGATGTACAGGTGGCAGAAGCCGCCGATCAGGCCCATGCCGTACAACTGGCCCGCCCGCTCCTCGAAACGGCGGATCAGCAGCATGTCCTGATAGAATTTCAGGAGTTCGTCCTTGCCGACGAAGGCGTTGACACCGGTTTCCGGCGCCTTCCCCTCGGAGGCTTCAGCCTTGCGCGTGCGCGCCATTCAAATCTCCCTGGCCAATCTTCATCGCGGCCTTCATCCGATGAGCGCTTCCCGCCGAAAATTCGTCGGTTCCGCGAAGGTAACGCCCTGATGTTCACTCAGATCAAACGCTGATCCTGGCGATCCCCGTCTGACCCGTCGTCATTCCCGAGATGTAGCGACAGATCAGCGCGAACGCTTGACCCGGATCACATAGTCCCTCGGATCGGCGTATCCCAGAAGGGAGCGCGCGCGCTCCTCCAAAAGATCAGCCGACAGACTGCCGCTGCGTAATAGACGAGCGCGGGCCTCAAGGTCCATCCTCTCTGCGCGTATCTTCCTGAGTTCTCTCGTTTTTGCTGCGAGGTCCGCATTGCGCTGCGAGATGGAAAGCAGACCCCGATCACCCGTCAGAGCGTGAAAGGCGAAGTAGAAAATCAGGAAGAAGATCGCCGCAGTCGGCAGGAAGGGTTGCAGTCGGGCGAACATCTCAGCGTCCCAAAGAGGGATTCGTAGGATCGCCGACTGGCCTTAACGCCTTCTAAATCCGGGCGTTGAGCAGGGTTTATCGGCCGATCGCCCGCCAGGCGAGCGATGCTTTCATCTGAGATGGTTTCATCCGCATCTAGATACCGCGCCGCCGAAGCCATTTCGCGCTCGCGAACACGGAAAAACTGGTCTCGTTTGAAACGACCGGCTCGCTTTTAGAAAATTTGTGGGTAAACGCCGTTCGACGAAGCCCATCTCTCCCCCCTGCAAAGGCGCGCCGGCGGGAATCGGACATGAAAAGAGCGTGCCCGCTCGCGCGGACACGCTCCTGTCGTCTCGACTATTCCAGGGTTGCTTAGCGACCCTTGAGGGCCGCTCGGCCGGCGTAGACGCCCTGATCATCCAGCATTTCCTGGATGCGAAGCAGTTGGTTGTACTTGGCCGTCCGGTCCGACCGCGCCAGCGAGCCCGTCTTGATCTGACCGCAGTTCAGAGCGACCGCCAGGTCCGCGATCGTGCTGTCTTCGGTCTCGCCCGAACGGTGGCTCATCACGCTGGTGTAGCCGTGACGATGCGCCAGCTCGACCGCGTCGATGGTTTCCGAGAGCGTGCCGATCTGGTTGACCTTCACCAGGATCGAGTTGGCCAGACCCTTGTCCAGGCCCATCTGCAGGCGCTTGGGGTTGGTGACGAACAGGTCGTCGCCGACCAGTTGCACCTTCTTGCCAAGGGTGTCGGTCAGCAGCTTCCAGCCGTCGAAATCGTCTTCGGCCATGCCGTCCTCGATCGTCAGGATCGGGAACTTGGCGACCAGACCAGCCAGGTAGTCGACCATGGCGGCCGGATCCAGCGACTTGCCCTCGCCTTCAAGCTCGTACTTGCCGTTCTTGAAGAACTCGGTCGAGGCGACGTCGAGGCCCAGGACAAAGTCGTCACCGGCCTTGTAGCCTGCCTTCTCACCCGCCTTGACGATGAAGTCGAGCGCGGCTTCAGCCGACGCCAGGTTCGGCGCAAAGCCGCCCTCGTCGCCGACATTGGTGTTGTGACCCGCGTCCTTCAGGGCCTTCTTCAGGGCGTGGAAGATCTCCGCGCCCATCCGCAGGCCTTCGCGGAAGTCCTTGGCGCCGGTCGGCAGGATCATGAACTCCTGGATATCGATCGGATTATCGGCGTGAGCGCCGCCGTTGATGATGTTCATCATCGGGGTCGGCAGCACGCGGGCGTTCACGCCCCCGACGTACTTGTAGAGCGGCAGGCCGGCGGACTCGGCGGCGGCCTTGGCGGTGGCCAGCGAGACGCCGAGAATGGCGTTGGCGCCCAGACGCGCCTTGTTCGGCGTGCCATCCAGCTCAATCATCAGGTTGTCGACCCGACGCTGGTCTTCGGCGTCGACGCCCGACAGCGCGTCGAAGATCTCGCCGTTGACGGCGTCGACCGCCTGCTGGACGCCCTTGCCCAGATAGCGGGCCTTGTCGCCATCACGCTTTTCGTTGGCTTCGTGAGCGCCCGTCGAGGCGCCCGAGGGCACTGCGGCGCGACCGAACGCGCCGTCCTCGAGAATGACGTCGACTTCGACGGTCGGGTTCCCCCGGCTGTCGAGAATTTCGCGGGCGATGATGTCGACGATCTCGGTCATGGACTTCTCCTCAAGGCCAAAGGCGCGGGAGGCTTAGCCGCCAAGCGTCCAAGGCGCAACTTGACTTCCCCATGGGAGGCCGCGTGAACGTCGATAACCCAAGGGAGGACCCGATGCTGCTCATCGAACGACGCGGCGCCATCGCCATTGTGACGCTCAATCGCCCCGAGGCGATGAACGCCCTCTCCAAGGCGCTGAGATTGGCCCTCCATGACGCTATCGTCCAACTCGACCGGGATCCGGACGTCAGCGTCGTGATCCTGACCGGCGCCGGCGATCGAGCCTTCACCGCCGGGCTGGATCTCAAGGAGCTTGGCGGCGATCCCGCCGCCATGGGCGCGGCGAACGATCAGGATGCGCGATCCAACCCTGTGCGAGCGGTGGAGACCTGCCGTAAGCCGGTGATCGGAGCGATCAACGGCGTCGCGATCACCGGAGGCTTCGAACTGGCGCTGGCGTGCGACGTGCTCCTGGCTTCCGAGAACGCGCGCTTCGCCGACACCCATGCGCGGGTCGGCATCATGCCGGGCTGGGGGCTGTCTCAGAAGCTGTCGCGCCTGATCGGGCCCTACAGGGCCAAGGAGTTGTCCCTCACGGGCAACTTCCTCGACGCGCGCACCGCCGCTGACTGGGGGCTGGTCAATCGCGTGACAACAGCGAGCGAGCTGTTGCCCACCGCATTGCGTATGGCCCAGGACATGGCGTCCATTCCGGTGGAAGCCCTGTCGTTCTACAAGTCCCTGATCGACGACGGATACGCCTTGGCGTTTGGTGAGGGGCTGGCGCTGGAGCACGAGCGATCCAGCGCTCACAATCGCACGGTGACGCCCGAGCGTGTCGAGGCGCAGCGACGCCAAGTCATGGAGCGCGGCCGAGGCCAGTAGGACGGGCCGTCTTCACGCCTGCAGGATGGGCGAGAAGCCCCCCTGCCCCAGTCGGAACAGCACCTTTCCTGCGCCGAAATCCAGCTCCACCCGCGCGAAGAGCCGGAGCACATCGACCCCGAACAGGGCCGCAGGCCGATCGTTCAGCCCCCAGTGGTTGAAGACGTGCAAATCCGCGAACGCCATGGGGGTATTGGTCAGGCGCAGGTCTCCCATCGTGATGGCGGGAATGACGCGGAACTCGCCAAGCTGGATCTCACCACTGGCGGTGAGCAATCGGATCGGGCGAACCAAATCGGAAGAACGGCGCCGCTTAGCGGCGATCGATCGAGCCAGCGCCATGTTGCCGATGCTGACCCCGCCGCCGGAGTCGATGAAGGCCAATGACCTTGCGCCGGCGATCCGGGAGTGGGCCAGGGTGAGCCGCCCAAACCGCGAATCCGCCGAAACCGTAACCTCCCGCGAACTCGCGTACGGTTCGAAGCTTGGCGCGCTGCGGCGGATCTCCAGCTGATTCTTTCGGAAGTCGATGATGACATTCCGCCCGTCCAGGGCGTCGACGCCGAGAAGGCCATCGGCGCCCACCCGTTCATACGGCAGGACGGGCAGGATGCTGTTGGTCAGCCCCGTGTCGCCGGCCCGCAAGGAGCGCACCAGCGCGGTCCGGCACGTGACCGCGCCGGTGGCGCCGTGAACCAGGACGTCGGGTCCTCGCGGCAGATTGAGGCGCTCAGCCAGACCAGGCGTCAGGACAGTCCTGTCGGCGCCGGTGTCGACGACGAAGCGAAAGCCCGCCTCGCTGTTGATCGTCGTGGCGACCGTCAGGCGGGCGTCGCTATCGAGCGCGGCGTCCAGGATCACCAGCGGATCTTCGCCGGCGCCGATCTCGCGGCCACTGGGAATCGCGGGGGGCGTCTGGTTCGCCACCGCGGCCTGAGCGCTGGCGCCAAGGAGGCCGGGCGCGGCCAGGATCGAGCCCAGACCTCCGGCCAGCGTGCGACGTGTGAACATCGGCCTGCTCCTCCCGACGGGAAGGATAACACCGTTTTTGACGCACACGACAAAATACGACGAAAAGCGCCGCCGGAACGAGCCCGGCGGCGCTTTCAGACCGTCAGAGGCGGAAGAAGACTTAGTCTTCCTTCGGCGTCAGGATCTGCTTGCCGTTGTACATGCCGGTCTTCAGATCGACATGGTGCGGACGGCGCAGCTCACCCGTGTCCTTGTCCTCGATGAACGAGTTGGCGCCCAGGGCGTGGTGCGACCGGCGCATGTTCCGGCGAGAAGGCGAAGTTTTTCTTTTAGGAACGGCCATCGAAGTGACTCTGCTCGCTGAGCGTGAAAATCGAGAGCGGCGGCTTGGGAGCGCCCGAGCCGCCGCGTGAGGGCGGGCTTATGCCCGAATCTGTGGGAAGATGCAACCTCGTGATCAGACGAGGCGTCCATGCTCCTTCGCCGCCGCGATAAAGCTGGCGAAAAGCGGGTGCGGGGCGAACGGACGGCTCTTCAGTTCGGGGTGATACTGGACGCCGATGAACCACGGATGGTCGTCCCGCTCGACGATTTCGGGCAGCACGCCGTTGGGCGAGCGACCGGTCAGTTTCAGGCCCGCGTCCTCCATCAGGTGGACGTAGCCGATATTGACCTCGTAGCGGTGGCGGTGGCGCTCGCTGATCTCAGTCGCGCCGTAGATCTCAGCGACCTTGGAGCCGGCCGTCAGGACCGCGTCATAGGCCCCCAGGCGCATGGTGCCGCCCAGGTCGTCGTTGGCGCGGCGCTGAACGGTCTCGTTGCCCTTGATCCACTCGGTCATGATGCCGACCACGGGACGCTCTGTGGGGCCAAATTCGCTGGAGCTGGCGTCCTTGATTCCCGCGACGTTCCGCAGGGTCTCGATGACCGCCATCTGCATGCCGAAGCAGATACCGAAGTACGGCACCTTGCGTTCACGGGCGAACTGGGCCGCGCGGATCTTGCCCTCGGCGCCGCGTTCACCGAAGCCGCCGGGCACCATGATGGCGTGGGCGTTCTCCAGGCGCGCCGCAGCCGCGCCCTCGTCGCCCTCGAAGGTCTCGCTTTCGACCCAGTCGAGATTGACCTTGACCTTGTTGGCCAGGCCCCCGTGGTGGAGCGCCTCGATCAGCGACTTGTAGGCGTCCTTCAGCACCGTGTACTTGCCCACGACGGCGATGGTGACCTCGCCGTCGGGATGCTGGACGGTGTCGTCGATGGTCTTCCAGCGCGACAGGTCCGGGGCCGGCGCATCGCGCATGCCGAAGACATCCAGCACCTCGGCGTCCAGACCCTGCTCGTGATAGTCGATCGGCACGGCGTAGATGGACGATGAGTCCATCGCCTGGATCACCGCGCTGGGCCGCACGTTGCAGAACTGGGCGATCTTGCGCTTTTCCTCGGGCGGGATCTCCTGCTCGCAGCGGCACAGCAGGATGTCCGGCTGGATGCCGATCGAGCGCAGCTCCTTGACCGAGTGCTGGGTCGGCTTGGTCTTCATCTCGCCGGCCGTCTTGATGAACGGCAGCAGGGTCAGGTGCACATAGCAGCTCTGGCCGCGCGGCAGGTCCTGGCGCAGCTGGCGGATGGCTTCGAAGAATGGCAGGCCCTCGATGTCGCCGACCGTGCCGCCGATCTCGACCAGCACGAAGTCGACGGCCTTCTCGCCCGTCTCGTCCATGGCCGGCGACAGGACGAAGTCCTTGATCTCGTTGGTCACGTGCGGGATCACCTGGACGGTCGCGCCCAGATAGTCGCCGCGGCGCTCCTTCTCAATGATCGTCTTGTAGATCTGGCCGGTGGTGATGTTGTCGGCCTTGGTCGCCGACACGCCGGTGAAGCGCTCGTAGTGGCCAAGGTCCAGGTCGGTTTCGGCCCCGTCGTCGGTCACGAAGACCTCGCCGTGCTGATACGGGCTCATCGTGCCCGGATCGACGTTGAGATAGGGGTCGAGCTTACGGAGGCGGACCTTGTAGCCGCGCGCTTGCAGCAGCGCGCCGAGCGCCGCCGAGGCCAGACCTTTGCCAAGCGAGGAAACCACGCCGCCGGTGATGAAGATGTACCGCGTCATGGGCGATCAGATTACTCGTGATTCGTGGACGCGGGGAGAAAGACCCGCGTTCATCAACAAGATTAAACCCCCGAGGTCGCCCTCGGGGGTCGGTGAAAGCGCCGTCTGGGACGGTTAGGGCTTGGGCTGGCCGGCCGGGGCGGTGGCCGGAGCCGGCTCGGCGGGGGCCAGGAGCGCGGGCTGCTGGACGGCCGGCGCGGGGGTGTTGATCTGCGGCGTCGGGGCCTGGATGCCGCCCGGCTGGGCCGACGAGGGCAGCGAGTTCAGCGAGCCAGGAGCCGGCGTCGGGGCCGGAACGTTCTGCAGGGTCTTGGCGTCCAGGCCCTTGATGCTGTCGGCGACCGAGCCGCTCTTGTCCAGACGGCCGGTCAGGATGGTCAGCACCAGGCTGATGGTCAGGAAGATCGAGAACAGGATCCAGGTGATCCGGGTCAGGAGGTCGCCGGCGCCGCGCGCGGTCATCAGGCCGCCCGAGTTGCCGCCCATGCCCAGGGCGCCGCCCTCGGAGCGCTGCAGCAGCACCACCCCGATCAGGCCGAGGCAGACGACGATGTTGATGGCCAGCAGAACGCCGATGAGCATGCGAATGTGTTCTCGATCCGGGCGCGGGCCAAACCCGCGCGAAAAACGAAGCGGCCCCTCTACCACTAGAGGCGGCTCCGCGCCATAGCTGGGAAGCGTACACGCAAACGCAAGTCCCCCAGCCTTTCCCAAGGACCGCATGATCCTCGAGACCGAACGCCTCATCATCGCCCCGCTGACGGTCGACGACGCGCCGCTGATCTATCCGTTCTTCAGCGACGCCGAGGTGATGTCCAGCCTCGACCAGGAGCCGATCGAGGACCCCGACGCGGTCGCCGCGCGGGTCGGCGCCCAGGTCGAGGAGATGGCCGGCGGCGACGCGGCCTACTGGGCCATCCGCCGCGCGGCCGACGGGGCCTTCATCGGCTTTTGCGAGCTGTTCGACATCGACCGCCGCCGCGACACCGCCGAGATTCGCTTCGCCGTCGCCCGCGAGGGCTGGGGTCAGGGCTTTGGCCAGGAGGCCCTGAGCGCCCTCCTCGCCCAGATCGCCGCCGACGGCCTCAAGGCCATCACCGCCCGCGTCCACGTCGGCGACGTCCCCGCCGAACGCCTGCTGGCCAAGCTGGGCTTCCGCCCCGACGGCTACATGAAGGGCGCGGTCCACCGCGACGGCGAGCGCCGCGACCGGCGGGTCTATGGGCTGAGGCTTTAGGGTCGGGGCGCACCAAGCGCCCCCTCCGTCGCGCGGCTGCGCCGCGCGCCACCTCCCCCGTTTTACGGGTGAGGAGGACACCGCAGCCCTCCTGCCCCGCTTGCGGGGGAGGTGGCGCGGCGCCGCCAGGCGACGCGACGGAGGGGGCGCTTCTACGGACGCGCCGCCGTCGCCTCACGCGGTCTCCCGCTGAAGGTTCGGAAAGGGACGCGGAGCGCCGGACATCCGTCCGGAGTTGTTTGATAAATACCGTTTCGACGAAGCCCGAACGCTCCGCGCAGCCGTTATCCGCCAGCGTCCCGTCAGGTGGCCCTGTTCAGGCCTTACCGGGACCCGAGCCCCTGGTTTCCCAGGCGCCCGACGGTCGAGGAGGACGAGCCAATCCAGGCTAAGACACATCCCTTTGCCCTCAACCACGCCGACGGCGGGCGGGTGAGCCCAGCAAGCTCAGCCCCGGACCGTCCGAGTAACCCCCTCGAACCTGTCCCCGCTCGACCGCCCCCCGCCGCCGCAAATGGTCGCTGGCCATGCGCCCTTTCCTCGCGACGAGGTGGATAGAGACTACGACAGGTTTTCAGGCCGGGGATGAAAGCCCGCGAACGCTCACCCAATTCCCTCTCCCAGAGGGAGAGGGAGGGGCCCAAGCAAAGCTTGGGAGGGTGAGGGGTTTCAACCTTTCCGGACCGGGCAGGGCCTGGCAAGAAACTGAAAAGGCGGGGTTTTCACGGCCGAAACCATAACCCCTCACCCTCCCGCGCCTGCGGCGCGGGCCCCTCCCTCTCTCTAGGAGAGAGGGATTTCAGCGCCCGTGCCGATGCGGGGATAAGCCCCCTGTTCGGCCCGCATGCGATAGGCCATCACCGCCGTATGGCCCAGTTTCTCGACAAGCCGCCAGTTGACGATCGCCCCCAGCGGCGCGCCGACCACGGGGATGAACTGGACCAGTTTGGCCAGATCGATGTGGTCGCGGTACTGCTGCTGGAAGGCCCGCCAGTCGAAGTCGTCCAGGTGCTGGGGATGGGGCCTTGCGTCCCAGTGGTCCAGAGACGCCAGCGCCCCGGCCCGGTGGTCGCCGTCGGAAAAGGCCAGCTCGAAGACGTGCAGGATGAACAGTCGCTCGGGCAGCGCTGTGCCGTCATGGCCGAAGATGGCGGCGATCTCGAACAACAGCTTGATCTTGAAGCTCATCAGCAGCGGGAAATCGGCCGCCGCCATCAGGAAGCCCCCCGCCCCGGTGACGCCGCCCTCGACGGCGGCCGTCTTCTTCCAGCCGTCGATCGCCTTGGCCGCCGCCGCCCGGCGCTCGTCCAGCGTCACGTCATGGAGCGGCGAGCCCGTCGCGAAATCGGCCCCGGTCAGCATCGCCCGCGTCATGCCCTCGATGGCCGTGGTGATGGCGGCGTGGACCTTTTCGGGGATGATCCTGTTGATCCGCTGCTGCGCGGCCCGCGCCAGGCCGTTCAACGGTCCCGGCGGCTGGATCAGGTCGGCGCGCCAGGCGAGGAGGTCGGGGGAGAGAGTCATGGGGTGGAGATAATCCTTCTCCCCTTGCGGGAGAAGGGTTTGCTGAGCCCTACCCCTACCCACCCCGTCATCCCGCGCTTCATGCGCGGGACCCATGGTTCAGCTTCCCCGTGAGCGCGTGAGGGATCTAGGCCCGTGCGGCGGACAAATGGGTCCCGCGCATAAAGCGCGGGATGACGGACCTTTTGAACTCCGACCTCCCCGGCGAACGCCGGGGTCCAGATCGAACCCGCCGCCGTCGAAGCGCTCGCAAGGCCGCAGGTCGCGCCCGCCCAAACCGCTCGGGATGAATCTGGGCCCCGGCATTCGCCGGGGAAGTCGGGGGTTATGTTGGACCCAGTTCCGCCCCTTCTCGCCCGAGAAGGAGCCCGCCTTACATCTCACGGCGAGACGATCGCAGGGCTGACCAAGTCACTCAAGGACGACGCTCCGCGTCGCCGCCGCGCGGCCGCCCGGAGGGCGGTCCTTGACTGACTTGGTCAGTCCTGCACGCTGCAGCCTCCAAGAGATTTAAGGACGGGACCGCGCGGGGGCGCGGCTCGGTCAAATGACGACTAAGGTCGCCAGCTCTCCAGTGACGTCTGAAAGGCGAGTTTGGCCTCCTCAGCAGTCGACATCGGATCGCTCCACCTGACAGTAAGATCAACCGATTTCAGAAACTGAGGGTCCTGGCATCTAGCACGCGTCATATCGACCAGCGGATCGTCAGATATGTTGTTCAGGTTCTCTACCAGTATTTTCAAGTCGGGTGCCAAGCCGAGCCTCTCCAGTACGGCGAAAGAGAATACACCTTCGACGATAAGCGGGGAACGTTTGCTCTCGACGCGCCCCTTAATCGCTTCAGCTATTTCGCTTTCACGCCACGCTATTTTACCGATATCGCCGGGTATCAAGAAGAGATCGAGGTGGACAGCCGGCATTCCAAATTGCCAAGCTAACCAAGATGCGAGCGATGATTTGCCAGCCGAAGGCAAACCCTCAATTGCGAATATCCTAGTGCTTCGCTCAACAGGATAACCAATGAGCTCTGCTACCCGCTCATAAGCAGCTTTGTAGGAATATGGAGCCAGCTTCATTAGGTCAGCTTAACCGAGCTAACTCGCTCGCCAACCCCATCCACACCTCCCACGCCCTAATCCCCATCATCCCCAGCCCCGCCACCTCCCCCGCCCCGCCGAAGCGGCCTATATCCTTGGCCTGACGTTCACCACGCCGGACCCCAAGGGCTTGTCCACCCAGTTTCGACTGCCGCTGTCCCTCACCCCCAGCTATGGCCGGGAGGACTTCGCCGTCTCGCCGGTCAACGCCGAGGCGGTGGCGCGGGTCGATGCGTGGCTGGCCTGGCCGGAGGGGCGGCTGGCTCTGGTGGGCCCGGCGGGCGGCGGCAAGACGCATCTGGCGCGGGCCTGGGCCCAGGAGGTCGGGGCCGTGGTGGTGGACGCGGCCGATCCGGCCGCCGCGCCGCTGGATCTGGCGGCTCTGCGCGGCCGGCCGGTGCTGGTCGAGGACGCCGACCGCCGCGCGCAGGGCGGCGCGCTGAGCGACGAGGCGCTGTTTCACCTTCTGAACATGGCCGGGGTGGACGGCGGGACCGTGCTGCTGACCGGCCGGGTCGCGCCCCTGGCCTGGGAGACGGCGGTGCCGGACCTGCGCTCGCGGCTGAACGCCCTGTCGGTGGCGGTCCTCGACGAGCCCGACGACGCGGTGCTGGAGGCGGTGCTGCGGCGGGCCTTCGCCCAGCGGCTGTTGAAGCCCGAGCCGGACCTCTATCCCTACCTCGTCGCCCGCCTGCCCCGCTCGGCCGCCGAAGCCATCGCCGCGGCCGACCTGCTGGACGAGGAAGCCGCCGCGCGCCGGCGCGAGCTGAACAAGGCCTTGGCGCGCGAAGTGCTGGAGGGGTTCGAGGGGGAGGATGAGGCGGGGTAAAAATCCCTCTCTCGTGGAGAGAGGGAGGGGCCCGCCGCGCAGCGGTGGGAGGGTGAGAGGATAAAACGTCTCAGGCGTTCGCGCCGCCGAATGACGATCACCGCCAGGGCTTGAAGGGCTCGTAACCACTCACCCTCCCGCGCCTGCGGCGCGGGCCCCTCCCTCTCTCGAAGAGAGAGGGATTCATTTTCCCTGTCTTCACCGCGTCACCGAGCTTGTTCACCATGACGGAACAAAGTTCGCCTATATAGATGACATGACCGACGCCCTGCCGATCGCCGCCAACGCCGAAGTCCCCGCCAGCGGGTTGTCGCTCGACGCCGAGCTGATGGCCTCGCCCGAACGGTTCTTCAATCGCGAGCTGTCGTGGCTGGCCTTCAACCAGCGGGTGCTGGAGGAGAGCTCCAATCCCCGCCACCCGCTGCTGGAGCGCTTAAGGTTCCTGTCGATCAGCGCCAACAACCTCGACGAATTCTACATGGTGCGCGTGGCCGGCCTCAAAGGTCAGGTGCGCGAGGGCGTGCGGGTCATCAGCCAGGACGGCCTGATCCCCAGCGAGCAGTTGAACCGCATCAACGCCTCGGCCGCCGAGCTGATGGCCGAGCAGCAGAAGATCTGGCGCCTGCTGCGCACCCAGCTGTGGGACGAGGGCCTGAAGCTGCTGGACGCCAAGGACATCGAGGGCGACGACAAGGTCCGGGCCGAGGAGATCTTCCGCAACCAGATCTTCCCGGTGCTGACGCCGCTGGCCATCGACCCGGCCCACCCGTTCCCGTTCATCCCGAACCTGGGCTTCTGCCTGGCGCTGAAGCTGCGGCGGATCGCCGACGACAAGCACCTCTACGCCCTGGCGCCGATCCCCTCGCAGGTGCGGCGGTTCTGGGAATTGAGCTCGGTGGTGTCGCGCGGGCGCAAGCGCCAGCGCAAGATCGTGGCGCTGGAGAGCCTGATCATCCTCTTCCTGGAGCACCTGTTCCCCGGCTACGAGGTCGAGGGCCGGGGTCTGTTCCGCCTGATCCGCGACAGCGATCTCGAAATCGAGGAAGAGGCCGAAGACCTGGTGCGCGAGTTCGAGGCGCGGCTGAAGAAGCGGCGTCTGGGCCAGGTGGTGCGGGTCAAGATCCAGACCACCATGCCGGCCGACCTGCGCGACTTCATCACCGAGGGCCTGCGCGCCGAGCCCGAGGACGTGGTGCTGGTCGAGGGCAAGCTGGGCCTGGCCCAGATGAGCGAACTGATCCCGCCGGACCGTCCGGACCTGAAGTTCCCGCCCTTCAACGCCCGCTTCCCCGAGCGCATCCGCGACCACGGCGGCGACTGCTTCGCGGCGATCCGCGAGAAGGACATCCTGGTCCACCACCCGTTCGAGAGCTTCGATGTGGTGGTGCAGTTCCTGCGCCAGGCCGCGCGCGATCCCAACGTGCTGGCGATCAAGCAGACCCTCTATCGCACCTCCAAGGACAGCCCGATCGTGGCGGCCCTGATCGAGGCGGCCGACAACGGCAAGAACGTCACGGCGCTGGTGGAGATCAAGGCGCGCTTCGACGAGGAAAATAACCTCAAGTGGGCGCGCGACCTGGAGCGGGCGGGCGTGCACGTGGTGTTCGGCTTCGTCGACTGGAAGACCCACGCCAAGCTGTCGGTGGTGGTGCGCCGCGAGGGCGAGGCCCTGCGCACCTACTGCCACTATGGCACCGGCAACTATCACCCGCAGACGGCCAGGGTTTACACAGACCTTAGCCTGTTCACCTGCGACCCGGCCCTGGGGCGCGATGGCGGCAAGCTCTTCAACTTCATCACCGGCTACGCCCAGCCCGGGCGGCTGGAGAAGCTGTCGTTCTCGCCCCAGACGCTGAAGCCCGATCTCCTGCGAATGATCGCCCTGGAAGCCGACGCCGCACGCGAGGGCCGGCCGGCGGCGATCTGGGCCAAGATGAACGCGGTCGTGGATCCGCAGATCATCGACGCGCTGTACAAGGCAAGCCAGGCGGGCGTGCAGATCGATCTGGTGGTGCGCGGCATCTGCTGCCTGCGGCCGGGCATCAAGGGTCTGTCGGAGAACATTCGGGTCAAGTCGATCGTCGGCCGGTTCCTGGAGCACTCGCGCATCGTGGCCTTCGCCAACGGCGCGCCGATGCCCAGCGCCCAGACGCGGCTCTATATGAGCTCGGCCGACTGGATGCCGCGCAACCTCGACCGCCGGGTCGAGAGCCTGGTGCCGATCGAGAACCCGACCGTGCACCAGCAGGTGCTGGACCAGATCATGGTCGCCAACCTCAATGACGAGGCCCAGAGCTGGAAGCTGGGCAGCGAAGGCGACTACGCCCGCGACCCGGCCTGGAAGACCAAGGGCGCGTTCTCGGCCCACGACTACTTCATGACCAATCCCAGCCTGTCGGGACGCGGTCACGGGGCCCGAGACCTGCCGCGCGCCTTCGACCACGTGGGCCCCAAGCGCAAGCGGTGAGGCGCACAGCCTTCGCCGCGCTGCTGCTGGTCCCGATCCTCGCCGGCTGCGCGCCCAAGGGCGAGCGGCGCGAGGCGATCTGCGCGATCCAGGCCCTGCCCGCCCGTCCCGGCTTCGACCGCTTCGGCGCCCCGCCGCCGGGCGTGGAGAAACTCGCCCAGGCCACGGCCGAGGTCTACGGCCCCGGGATCGCCGGCGGCTATGGCGTGCGCTGGTGGGGGCCTTGCGGTCCCAGCGCCAAGTCCACCGATATGCTGCTGCTGGGCCCTGCCCCCTGGGCCCTGACCAAGGGCGGCCCCCGCGCCGACGGCCACCAGGTGGCCTACGGCACCTGCTATCACCGCCGCGAGGCCGACGGCTGGCGCACCGTAGCCTGCCGGATCAATCCCTAGGCCGGACCGGATAAAGTCATCCCCATGGAAATTCGTCGCGAGACGATCGGTCCCGCTTTCCCCCGACGGGGAATAGGCTAAAGGACGCGCATGCCCTTCCAGGCCCCGCGCGACGCGGCTGTCATCGATATCGGTTCCAACTCGGTCCGCCTGGTGGTGTACCGGCTGGAAGGCCGCGCCATCTGGACCGTGTTCAACGAGAAGGTGCTGGCGGGCCTAGGCCGCGACCTTGCCAAGACCGGCCGCCTGTCGCCCGAGGGCGTCGTCCAGACCCTGCAGGCGCTGAAGCGCTTCCGCGCTGTGCTGGAGGCGGTCAATCCGGCCGAGACCTTCGTGGTGGCCACCGCCGCGGCGCGCGAGGCCCTGGATGGCCCGCACTTCATTACGCGCGTGCGCGAGGAGACCGGTTTCACCGTCCGCGTGCTGTCCGGCGAAGAAGAAGCTCACTACGCCGCCGTCGGCGTGCTGGCGGGCGCTCCGGACGCGACCGGCGTGGTCGGCGATCTGGGCGGGGCCAGTCTCGAGCTGGTTCACCTGTCGGCCACCGGTGCGGGCCGTGGGGTCACCCTGCCGCTGGGCCCGTTCAGCCTGGCGGGTACCGGCGGGACCGGCAACGGCTTCGACGGCGAGCGCGTACGGCGCCTGGCCCAGGAGCGGCTGGCGCGCGTCGCCGCCGATTTCCGTACCGACACCTTCCACGCCGTGGGCGGCGCCTGGCGCAACCTCGCCCTGCTGCACATGCGGCTGTCAGGCTATCCGCTGCACGTCGTTCACCAGTACTCGATCAGCGCCGGCGAGGCGCTGGAGGCCGCACGCCTAGTGGCCCATCAGTCCAAGAGCTCGCTGGAACGCATAGAGGGCATGAGCAAGAAGCGCTCGGAGACCCTGCCCTACGCCGCCATCGTGCTGGAGACCCTGATCGAGCAGCTTCAGCTGAAGCGGATCGAGATCTCGGCCTATGGCGTGCGCGAAGGGCTGCTGTTCGAGGCCATGCCGCCCCGCGTCCGAGGGCTGGACCCCCTGATCGAAGGCTGCGGCGCGCTGGGCCATCGGCAGGGCGTCGCCGACGAACTGGGCCCGGCGCTCGACGCGTGGATCGCGCCCGCCTTCGAGGGCCTTCCGCCGCTGTTCGGCGACCGGGACCGCGTGCTGATCTCCGCCGCCTGCCGTCTGGCCGACATGGGCGTGCGTCTGCACCCCGACCATCGCGCCGACCTGGTGTTCGAACAGGTTCTGCGCGCGCCGATCGCCGGCCAGGGCCACGCCGAGCGCTGCTTCCTGGCCACCGCCGCTCATGCCCGCCACGCCACCAATTTCCACCCGCCGGAACTTGAGACGCTGGAACGCCTGCTCAGTCCTGCCCAACTGAAGCGCGCCCGCGCCCTGGGCGCGACCATCCGCCTAGCGTGCGATCTGTCGGGCCGCAGCCCCAGTCTGCTGGGCCACTCGCGCCTGACCCTTGATAGCGCCCATCTGATTGTGTCTGCAGAGCCGGGCTTTGCCGACCTCGTTCTTGGTGAACAAACCAATAAGCGCGCCAATACTGCAGCACAGCATCTTGGCCTCAAGCCCAAGATCACAGCGGCATAATACAGGTATAGTTCAGACTTAGATCATGATTAACTGGCTGTGAATTTCCCCAATACGGGGCAATTGACAGAATGTCGCGCAATTCTGCAGGAAAAAAGCACGGTTTGTTAGCCTTGCCACGCGCAACCTTCCTCCAACAACAAACGTGGAGGTCAGTGATGTTGCAGCGTAAGTTCGACTATCTCGACGCTATCGCTTCGGCTCCGGCCGCTCGCAAGCGCCCCGAACTCCGAGTAGCCAACGACCACGACGCGCCGGTGACCAGCGCCGCGCGCACCCTGCAATCGGAGCTGGGCCGCGTGTTCGCCCAGGAAAGCAGCTGGTCGGTTCGCCGCACGGTCGCCATCGGCATTGTGTTCCATCTCGGCGTCTTCTGCGCTCTGGGCCTGGCCGCCGGTGGTGCGCTTTCCCAGTTCGCTCGTTGATCGCTCAGGCTTCCTGACCGCGTCTGCCCGGCTAGTCCGCCAGTTCTGAGCCACTCGGCATCGGATCACCCCGATCCAGCTCGAGAAAATCGGTGAAGGGCAGCCCGTAGACGCGGTCAAAGAACTCGGCCTGATAGCGGAACGGCAGGTTGGCGTCGCTGTTCCACAGCATGACGATGCCCGTCCGTGTCGCCGGCTCGAACATCATGGTCGCGCGATACCCCGCCACCCCGCCGCTGTGGCCGACCAGATCGTGACCGCGGTAGGTGAAGCTGCGCATGCCAAGGCCATAGCCCGGTCCCTTGAGCTCCCGCGCGATGTTGAGGCGGCCGTACGGACGCCCGGTGCCGACCCTGGATCGTTGAACCTCGCCCAGCACGGACGACGACAGCACGTCGGGCCGCAACCCCATCTGCGCCTGCATCCAGATCGCCAGGTCAACGATCGTGGAGTTGACCCCCGCTGCAGCCGGCACGTGATAGTACGCATCAGAGAACGGCAGCGCACGACCGTGACGCGTCGGCCTGGCCCATTGGGCCGAGGACTTCAAACCGGCCTCCCCGAAAGTCGTACTCTTCATGCCCAGGGGCTCGAACAGGCGGCGTTTGACCGCTTCGGCATAGTCGAGACCGGTGCGCGCGCGGATCACCTCGGTGATCGTGTCATAGGCGATGTTCTGATAGGTGTGACAGGTCCCGGGGGGACACACCGGCTTCAGCGCCGCGAACGATCCGCGAATGACGTTCGGGTCCTCCCCATCCTCAAGACGACCATCGTAGGCGTTGCGACCCAGGCCCGTGCGCTGGGAAAGCAGTTGCTCCAGCGTCAAGCCCACCTGCGCGTCGCCCGGCAGTTTCAGGCTGGTGTCGAACGCCGAAAGCGGATCCTGAAGTGATAGCGCGCCATCGGCCGCCAATCGGGCGGTCAGGGTTCCCGCGACGGTTTTCGACAGCGAGGCCCAGCGGAACACGGTCCGCGCATCCACCGGCGCCCCACCCTCAGCCGTGACGCCATAACCCTGAACGAAGGAAAGTCGCCCCTTCTCGACGACGGCGACCGCCAGTCCCTGCATCGACCGATCGGTCATCATCGCCCGCAGGCGGCTGTCCATGGCACGATAGTCGATATCACCCCGCCAGTCTTGCGGCCGTTCGGGCGGCGCGGGCGCGGCGGCCAGACCATGCGGCGCGCTCGTCAGGCGACCGGTGGTGCGCGGCAGGAGCATCGCGCCGAGAAGCAACAGCAGCAGCAGCACCGCCGCGCCGAGGGCCACCCAGATGCGATGCGGCTTACTGACCTCGACGCGCTCGGGGTCGTTTTTGGGCACGGGATCCTGCGGCGGTTAGGGGGCAAATCAGCGGCGCGTCGACTCGCAGCGCCGCATCTATTTCTAGTGAAGAAGCCGCCGATCGTCAGGCGCTAACACTGCCCTCAGGCGAACAAGGCGGCATAAAGCTCGCGGGCGCTCACAGGTTTGGCGACGCAGGCGGTCATGCCCGCATCGCGACAGGCCGCGACCTCGTCGTCCGAGACCGCGCCGGTGACCGCCACCACGGGCGTCTGACGATTGAGGCCCGCCGCGCGGAGCCGGCGCGTCGCCTCCAGCCCGTCCATGCCCGGCATGCGCACATCCATCACGATGGCGTCGAACTGCTGATCCTCGCACACCGCCAGGGCGCTCAGCGCATCCTCGGCGACATCGACGACGGCCCCGAACGCTTCCAGAATCCCTCGCAAGGTTCGCCGGTTGATGTCGTGATCGTCGACGACCAGGATCCGCGGCGCGTCCGCGCGCGGGACAAGGCCGACGCTCTCGTCAGCCTCGGACTCGTGGCTCATCGGCTCGGCTCCCGCCGGGGTCGGCAGCCGCAGGACGAACCGCGCGCCGCCCTCCGGCGCAGAGCTGGCGGCGAGCTCACCGCCCATCAGGCGCGTAAGGTCCCGACTGATCGCCAGGCCAAGACCGGTGCCGCCGAAGTTCCGCGCGGTCTCGCCTCCAAGCTGCTCATAGGGATCGAACAGCCGGTTGATCTGCGCCTCGGTGAGACCTGGTCCGGTGTCGCGAACCTCGATCTCAACAGCCGACGCCTCACTTGCGACCGGTTGGATGTCGACGGTGACGCCGCCTTCCGTTGTGAACTTCACGGCGTTACTGATCAGGTTATTCAGCACCTGCCGCAGACGCATCGGATCGCCCCGCACCCAGCGCGGCAGTCGCTCGGCGCCGGTCAAGGTCAGGGTCAGCCCCTTGGCCTCAGCCGCCCCGCGCCAGAAATCGACGGTGTCGGACACCTGAGCCCGCAGGTCGTGGTCCACCATTTCGACGCCCATGCGGCCGGCCTCGATCTTGGACAGATCCAGCAGGTCGTTGAGCAGGGTGCGCATCATCCGGCCCGCATCGGCGATGAGACCGGCGCTGCCTGCGTCCAAGCGTCCAGCGCCATTGACGATGGCGTTGATCGGGGTTCGCAGTTCATGGCTGACCATGGCGATCAGGGCCGAACGTGCGGCCACTTGGGCCTCGGCGGCGCGTCGCGCCTCCCGCTCGGCCTTCATCGCCCGGTGCGACCACAGGAAGGTCATGGCGATGGTCAGGCTGAACAGCCCGCCGCCGATCAGGAAGTACGGCAAGACCGGATCACCGCCGCCGCCCGCCAGCAGAGGCGTGATGAACAGATAGGCCACGTGCGGCCCCGCGCCGCTGATGAACGCGACCATGCAGCCTTCAGCCCCCATCAGGGCGGTGAAGATCGAGGCCGACAAGAGCAGGATCGCCCCGGCGGCCCCGGCGGGCGTGCCCATCTCCCACAACGGCAGGGCCAGCCAGCCGAACACCGTGGCCAGGGCGACATCGGAAACAAGGTTGAACCAGACGCGGTCGGTCGGGTCAGCGGCGCTAATGAACCGCTTCAGCGCATAGAGTTCACAGATCTGTACGACGAGGTAGGCGACCGACCAGACGAACAGGAACGGCATGTTCTTGAGGATCAAGGCCGCCACGCACAGGGTGACGATCACGAACAGACGCAGCGGAACCTGCTTGCGGCGCGACAACGCCGCCGGGCGATAGTCCTCCGCCAGGTTTGTCCAGAATGTCCGCAACACCGTTCCCATCTGGACGCGCCACCCAGTCTGCCCGACTTTAGATCGCGTTAGGTTCAAGCGTAAGCCATCGAACCGCCCGAAAGCGCTCTAACGCAATGCCCCCGGCGCCTGCATATCGACTTTAGATCAGCCCGTCCAAGCGAGACAGGCTTGAGAGACGCCCGCATCGCGCGCGAGGTCAGTCAGGCACCTAAAACTCGCGATCGAGGCGCCGGCGGGACGCCAAGACCGCGAATTTGAGCCCCAAACAAGGACGATCAATCGTTCTTGGGCGCCCGCCGAACCTCGACCACCCGCACACGGGCGCCGTCCAGCACCAGCGCCAGTTCGCCGCGCTTGATCTTGAGCGCGTCGGAACCGAACGCTTCGCGTCGCCAGCCCGCCAGGGCGGGCGTCGTGGCGTTGTCATCGGCGGCGATCTTCTCAAGGTCGGACACCGTGGCGATCAGCTTGGAGGCCACACCGGCCTCTTCCGCACGCGCCTTCAGCAGCACCTTGAGGAGCTCGACGACGGCGCCGGCGTTCTGGGGCGGCGGCGGGCCGGGCTTGTCGACGACGGGCGCGTAGCCTTCCGGATCGGCCAGAGCGTCCTTGATCGCCGCCAGCAGGTCGGGACCGAACTTGCTGCCGCCAAAGCCCTTGGGCACGCCTCGCAGATTGTTCAGCGCCTCGAGATTGCCGGGCGTCTGGGTGGCCAGCTCGTCAATGGCCTCGTCCTTCAGGATCCGGCCGCGCGGCTGGTCGCGGTTCTGGGCGGTGCGCTCGCGCCAGGCGGCGACGGCCTTGAACACGGCCAGATACTTCGGCGCGGTCTTGCGCGGACGCAGGCGACGCCAGGCCTTTTCCGGGTCAACATCATAGGCGGCCGGATCGGAGATGGCGGTCATCTCCTCCTCGACCCAGGCCAGACGGCCCGAGGTTTCCAGGCGCTCGCGCAGGATCGGGAACAGCTTGGCCAGGTGGGTGACGTCGGCCAGGGCGTAGCTGAGCTGCGCGTCGGTGAGCGGACGTCGGGCCCAGTCGGTGAAGCGGCTGGACTTGTCGATCTCGATCCGCAGCATCTGACGCACCAGGGCGTCATAGGCGATCTGCTCGCCGAAGCCGGCCGCCATGCCCGCCACCTGCGTGTCGAACAGCGGCTTGGGCATCGCTTTCAGATTGTTGAAGATCTCGACGTCCTGCCGGGCGGCGTGGAACACCTTGAGGATGCGCTCGTCACGCATCACGACCAGCAGCGGCTCAAGATCGATATCATCGGCGAGCGGGTCGATGACCGCTTCCTGGGTGGGGGACGCGACCTGGATCAGGCACAGCTTGGGCCAGTAGGTCGTCTCGCGCATGAACTCGGTGTCCACGGCGACGAAAGGCTCGCCCGCAAGGCCATTACAGAACGCCGCCAACTCGGCGGTGGTGGTGATCAGCTTCATCCGCTGCTAATAGCCTCGCGCACCCCCGAGTCTGCAAGCGTCAAGACGCGCCAAGCATGGCCGGGAAGCAAATTTTCCGCGAGTTCGGACGGCGTCGTCGCCTTCCGACAGACCAGAGCGAGCGAATGAGCGATCTGCCCAACGGCCTCACCTACGCCCAGGCGGGTGTCGATATCGATGCGGGCAACGCCCTGGTGGACGCCATCAAGCCGCTGGCCAAGGCCACGCGCCGTCCGGGCGCGGAAGCCAGCCTGGGCGGCTTTGGCGCCCTGTTCGACCTGAAGGCGGCCGGCTACGACGATCCTCTGCTGGTGACGACGACCGACGGCGTCGGCACCAAGCTGCGCATCGCCATCGACACGGGCATGCACGCCACGGTCGGCATCGACCTGGTGGCCATGTGCGTCAACGACCTCCTGGCCCAGGGCGCCGAGCCGCTGATGTTCCTGGACTATTTCGCCACCGGCAAGCTGGACGTCGAGACGGCCAAGAGCGTCGTCGCCGGCATCGCCGAGGGCTGCAAGATCTCGGGCTCGGCCCTGGTGGGCGGCGAGACCGCCGAAATGCCGGGCATGTACGCCGACGGCGAGTACGACCTGGCCGGCTTCTCGGTCGGCGCGGTCAATCGCGACGCGGTGCTGCCCAAGCTGGACCAGCAGCGCGCCGGCGACATCATCATCGGCCTGGGCTCGTCGGGGCCGCACTCGAACGGCTATTCGCTGGTGCGCCGCGTGGTCGAGCGCTCGGGTCTGGCCTGGGACGCGCCCTGCCCGTTCGAGGCCGGCAAGACCCTGGCCGAAGCGCTGATGGCCCCGACCCGCATCTATGTGAAGTCGCTGTTGCCGCTTCTGAAGTCTGGCCGCGTCAAGGGCGGCGCCCACATCACCGGCGGCGGCCTGATCGAGAACCCGCCGCGCGCCATCGCCGAGGGCCTGGCCGCCGAGTTCGACTGGAACAGCTGGGCCATGCCGCCGGTGTTCGACTGGCTGGCCCAGACCGGCGGGATCACCGAGCACGAGATGCGCCGCACCTTTAACTGCGGCGTGGGCTTTATTCTCATCGTGGCGCAAGCCGACGCCGAACCGGTGCTGGCCGCCCTGCTGAACGCCGGCGAGGACGCCTTTATCTGCGGGCAGCTGGTCAAGGCCTGATGAGCCCCAAGACCAAAGTCGCCGTCCTGATCTCGGGCCGGGGCTCCAATATGGAGGCCCTGGTCCGCGCCGCCCAGCCGCCGGGCTGTCCGTTCGAGATCGCCCTCGTGCTGGCCAACAAGCCCGACGCCAAGGGCCTTCAGATCGCCGCAACAGCCGGGGTCGAGGCGCTGTGCGTCGACCAGAAGCCGTTCGGCAAGGACCGCGAGGCCCATGAGCGGGCCATCGACGCGGCCCTGCGCGCGCGCGGAATCGAGGTCATCGCCCTGGCAGGCTACATGCGGATCCTGACCCCCTTCCTGGTCGACGCCTGGGAGGGCCGGATGCTGAACATCCACCCGTCCCTGCTGCCCGCCTATCCGGGTCTGGACACCCACGCTCGGGCCATCGCCGCCGGCGAGGTCGAGGCCGGCTGTACGGTCCATCTGGTCACGGCCGGCGTCGACGAGGGTCCGATCCTGGGCCAGGCCCGCGTGCCCATCCTGCCCGGCGACGACGAGCCCGCCCTGGCCGCCCGGGTGCTGGAGCAGGAGCACAGGCTCTACGCCGACACCCTGGCGACGTTCTGCCGCGGCCTTTGAGCGGCGAAAGCCGAAGGTTGACGCGCATTTACGACGCTGGGTCAGAGAATTGTCATGGTCGCACGAGATAGTGCCGCCATGGACGCCTTCCTGAATCAGACCTTCGCCCTCGCGGCCGACAACAGCTTGTTGGCGGGCGGGCTGCTGTTCGTGCTGACACTGCTGGAAGCGCTGCTGGTGGTGGGCGTTCTGATCCCCATCGTCGGCGTCATGCTGGCCGCCGGCGCTCTGGTGGCTCAGGGCGTCATGCATCCCGTCGAGGCGGTGCTGTGGTGCAGCGCCGGCGCGGCGGTCGGTGACGCCCTGTCCTATCTGCTGGGCCACCGTCTGGGCGGCCGCCATGGCGCTCGGATGCTGTTCTCGGGCCGTCGGCGCCTGTTCGCCCGCGCCAAGCTGCTGGCCCGCCGCTACGGCACGGTGGCGATCATCGCCGCCCGCTATCTCGGCCCCGTCCGCCCGATGATCCCGATCCTGGCCGGCATGAGCCGCGCCCGCCCCTGGCGGTTCCATATCGCCAGCGCGCTGACCGCGCCGATCTGGGTCGTGTCGCTGATGGCCCCGGGCTATTTCGCCGTCGTCAATCTGCAGCGCCTGGATCTTGATCCCGGCGTGGCCGGTCCGCTGGCGGTCGCGGCGCTGATCATCGTCGCCACGATCTGGCTGGCTTTCCAGCGCCCGCGCGCCGTCCTGGCCTAGACCGAGCGGTAACGTCGCTCGGCCCACAGCGCGCCGCCCAGCACGATGGCCACGGCGATCCACAGCGCCGCCGCCGCCACCGCCAGATAGGTCAGAGCCCCCAGCGCGCCGCCGCACGCCAGGCCCGTCCATAGCAGCGCATAGCGCCACCAGTCGCGCGGCTCTCCACCGACGATCGCGCCGGCGATCCTTTGCCCGACCTTGACCAAGGCGCCGGTCATGTAGGTCAGGCCCACAGTGACGTCGCCGTTGCGCTGGAAGACCGCATTCTCGGCGCCCATCGCCATCGCCACCGCCGCAATCCCGGCGCGATCGTGTCCCAGCGCAAGCAGGATCGCGCCGATCGCCAGCAACATGGCCTCCAGGACCAGAACCGGCGAGCGCCGCGTCTCGCCCAGCGCCCGGGCCGTGAGCGCGCCCAGCACTACGCCCGCGACGAAGGCCGCGACCAGCCCCAGGACCGTCAGCGCCGCCGTCCAATGCGCCGTTGCGAGCGCCACGCCCAGCCGCGTGGAGTTGCCGCTCATGAACGAGACGAAGAAGCCGCCCAGCTTGAGAAAGCCGATCGCGTCGACATAGCCCGCCACGCCCGACAGCGTCACCGCCAGCGCCACCTCGCCGCGTCCGTAGTGCTGCACGTCCCGGCCTCCGCACAAAAGAAAGCGGCCGGATCGTCACCGATCCGGCCGCTCTGCGTCATCAGAAATGTCGACGGCGATTAGCCGACGATTTCTTCTTCCGTGAAGAACTGGGCGATTTCGATGCCGGCGTTCTCCAGGCTGTCCGAGCCGTGGACCGAGTTTTCACCGATCGACAGGGCGAACAGCTTGCGGATGGTGCCTTCGTCGGCGTTTTCCGGGTTCGTGGCGCCCATGACTTCACGGTACTTCAGGACGGCGTTGTCGCCTTGCAGCACTTGGACGACGACCGGCTCGGCGGTCATCTGGCCCACGAGTTCGCCGTAGAACGGACGCTCGGCGTGGACTTCGTAGAACTTCTTGGCTTGGGCTTCGGTCAGCTTCACGCGGCGCTGAGCGACGATGCGCAGGCCGGCGGCTTCGATCACAGCGTTGATGGCGCCGGTCAGGTTACGACGCGTGGCGTCCGGCTTGATGATCGAGAAGGTGCGTTCGGTCACGACAGTGATCTCACAGAAAAGTTGTGAATTGGGAGGTTGCGGGCTTATAGCCGTGCGCCCCGCCCTCGCCAACCCCACCGCGTAAGCTTCACAAAAATGCTGCAGATCAACGACCTGACCTTCAATGCGTGGGGCCGGCGCTTTTTCGACAAGGCGACCGTCAGCCTGCCGCCGGGGGCCAAGGTCGGCCTGATCGGGCGAAACGGCGTGGGCAAGTCGACCCTGTTCAAGCTGATCCTGGGCCAATTGCACGCGGGCGATGACGAAATCAGCCTGCCCAAGAGCGCCCGCATCGGCTCGGTCGACCAGGAGCACCCGGCCACGCCGGTGAGCTTGCTGGAGACGGTGCTGGAAGCCGATATCGAGCGTCACACGCTGATGACCCGGCTGGAGACCGCCGATCCCGAGGAGATGGGCGAGATCTGGGCCCGGCTGATCGAGATCGACTCCGACTCCGCTCCGGCTCGCGCCTCGGAAATCCTGGTGGGCCTGGGCTTCACCCAGGACGACCTGCGCCGGCCGATGAGCGAGTTCTCGGGCGGCTGGCGCATGCGTGTCGCGCTCGCCGCAGCCCTGTTCGCCGAGCCGGACATGCTGCTGCTGGACGAACCGACCAACTATCTGGACCTGGAAGGCGCGCTGTGGCTGGAGGCGCGGCTCCAGAAGTACCCGCACACGGCGCTGATCGTCAGCCACGACCGCGAACTGCTCAACAACAGCTGCACCCACATGCTGCACCTGGCCGGCGGCAAGCTGGAGCTCTACACCGGCGGCTACGACGACTTCGAGAAGCGCCGCGCCGAGAAGGCCCGCCTGCAACTCTCCGCGAAAGCCAAGCAGGACGCCGAGCGCGCTCATCTGCAAGCCTTCGTCGACCGCTTCAAGGCCAAGGCCTCCAAGGCCGCCCAGGCCCAGTCGCGGATGAAGCGTCTGGCCAAGATGGAGCCGGTGGCCACCACGATCGAGGAGCGCGTCGCGCCCTTCACCCTGCCCTCTCCGCCCAAGCCCCTGCCCCCGCCACTCATCCGGCTGGAGAAGGCCAGCGTCGGCTATGAGGCAGGCCGCCCGATCCTGAAAAATCTGAACCTGCGCATGGACCTGGACGACCGCATCGGTCTTCTGGGCGTCAACGGGGCGGGCAAGTCGACCTTCGCCAAGATGATCGCCGGCGCGCTGGGCGTACAGGCCGGCGAGTTCCACCGCGACAAGAAGATGAAGGTCGGCTGGTTCCACCAGCACCAGATCGAGGCGATGGATCCCAACGACACGCCGCTGGAGATCATCCGCCGGGCCATGCCCGAGGCCTCGGAAAGCTCGCGGCGCTCGAAACTGGCCCAGTTCGGCCTCGGCTTCGAGAAGCAGGAGACCAAGGTCGAGAGCCTGTCGGGCGGCGAGCGCGCGCGCCTGCTGCTGAACCTGGTGGCGATGGACGCCCCGCACATGCTGATCCTGGATGAGCCGACCAACCACCTGGATATCGACAGCCGCCGGGCCCTCTTGGACGCGCTGAACGACTATATGGGCGCTGTGATCCTGATCACCCACGACCGCTCGCTGATGGAGCTGGTCGCCGACCGCCTGTGGCTGGCGGCCGACGGCACGGTCAAGCCGTTCGATGGCGACATGGACGACTACGCCAAGTTCGTTCTGGAGCGCGCCAAGCTGGCCGTGAAGCCGACCCAGGTCAGCCGCGAGCCTGAAAAGCCGGTCGCGCCGCCCGCGAAGAAGGCCGCCGTCGAGCCGCTTCGCCGCAAGGTCGAGGCCGCCGAGCAAGTGATGACGAGGCGCACCCGCGACTTGGCCGAACTGGAAGCCCAGCTCGGCGACCCAGATCTCTACGTCAAGAACCCGGGCAAGGTCGCCGAACTGACCAAGCGGCGCGATAACGCCCAGGCCAAGCTCAGCGAGGCCGAGGAGGCCTGGATGAGCCTGGCCGAGGAGTTGGCCGAGGCCGAAGGCTGAGCCAACCTCAGGATGAACGGCCGCTAAACCATGTCGTTTAGCGCTTCCCGAACATGTGTCGCCGCATGGTGCGACCCATGAGCACAGGTCACCCCCGCAACCATGTCGTAGCCAATCCGGAAGGATTGTCGTCGCACGTCGTGTTGGAAGCGTTCGCCGAATGGGTGAACACCCGCATCGGCGAGGCCTTGCGGATCGAGATGGATCTGGCCTTCCGCGATCGCCCCTTCGACGTCGAAGTGGGCCGCTCGCCCGCCCTGGTCGGCTGGGAGCACAAGTTCATCCAGCCGGGCGCGCCCGCGCCGCGCGGCAAGATGTGGACGGTCTACCGCCTGCATGATCAGAAGGATCGTCCTGTCCACCTGCCGCAGTCCGGCGACCTGGTGGAGGACCTGACGCCGCTCCTCGGAGAGCTCGGCTATCTGGGCGTGTTCGAGGACGGCGTGGCGCAGTTTCCAGGCGTGGGTAAGCGCTGACCGACCGCCGACTCAGCGGCGATGGTGATCGTCGCGCGGCTTGTCATACAGCGTGCGCAGATAGGCGGTGACGTCGGCGATCTGGATCGCCGTCATCGCCTTGGCGGGCATGGCGTAGTGACCGACCGAGGCGATCGCCTCGAGCTCCCAGTCCAATCGGTAGTCCGCGTACTTCTTGGCGACCTCGCCGAACGGTGGCGCGTCGGAGCGCGGGCTGACGCCGTCGGCGGTGATGGCGTGGCAGGTGGCGCATTGCTTGGCCGCGAAGGCCGCGCCCCGGGCCGGCGAGCCAGGAATGGCGTCGTCCGCCTCCGCGGCGGACCGGGACGCCTGCGCGATCGTCGTCGCCGGGACCATCAAAGCCATCATCGCCAGGGCGGTCGTCAGAAGCCTGCGCATGTCGGTCACTCCCGTCATGGCGACAATGCGCCCAACGCTCGCCCGCGCCAACTCAGGGCCAGCGCGTAGGAGCAAGATCCCCGGAACGCTCTAGCCGCACTTCACCTGCTGAACCACGCCTGTATCGGCGTTGAACAGGATGTTCAGGCGGTCGGGGCGATAGTCCATCGTGACCGGGCAGGTCGTGCAGGCGACCCGCCAGCGGGAAGGGTCGACCGGCGCCGGCAAGCTGGTGCGGAGCTGGCCGATGAACTGCTGGGCGTCCTTCAGGCCGCACTCGTCCTTGGGCTCGCTTTGCGGCGGCGGCGTCGGGAGCGCGATGGCCGGCGGCGCGGTCGGTGTCGTCGGTGGTGGTGGCGGCGCGGGCTCCGGCGCGCTGGAGCAACCCGCCAGAACCATCGCCGAGATCAACACTGCAAAGGTCCGCCTCATGCCTGCTTCTCCCAACCCCGCTCGGCGCCCTGGCGCCAGTAGGACACCGGATGCCCGGCCTTCTTGAACGTCGACCAACGTCCGCGCGCCAGGGCCAAGGCCTGATCATCGCGACCGTCGAACAAGAGGATGCAGCGCGAAACCCCTGAAAGGTCTCCAGGTTCGGCCCCGTCGATGAGAAACAGCGCATCGCCGCTGTTGGGGTTTCCCTCGGCGGCGGTCAGCAGCACGGGCTGTCGCTCGGCCATCGGCTCGCTGGCCAGGCCATGCGGCAGGAAGCTGTCTTCCCGATAGGTCCAGAGGTGCTGATCCAGGGCCTCGATCCGGCGCGGATCGCCGCCGCGCACCAGCGCCTTCCAGCCGCGCCCCAGCGTCTTTTCCAGAAGCTCGGGCAGCACCGCCTCGAGCGGCGAGCGCTCGAGGTGATAGAACCAGACCTCGCAGGGCGCGGCGTCGGTCACGCTCAGCCTTCGTAAGCGTCAGCGACGAGGCGGTTGAGCAGACGCACGCCAAAGCCCGCCGCGCCATCGGGCACGGTCGGATCGGCCGAGGGCTTCTTCCAGGCCACCGAGGCGATGTCGAGGTGGGCCCACGGCACGCCGTTGACGAACTTCTGCAGGAACAGACCCGCCGTGATCGAGCCGGCCGGACGCCCGCCGATGTTCTTCATGTCGGCGATCGGGCTTTCGATCTGCTTCTCATAGGCGGCCGGGAGCGGCAGGCGCCACAGGCTCTCACGCTCGGCCTTGCCAGCCGCGAGAAGTTTTTCCGACAAACCGTCGTTATTGCTGAACAAACCGGCGTAGTCATGACCTAGCGAGATGATGATCGCGCCGGTCAGGGTGGCCAAGTCGATCATGAACTGGGGCTTGAAGCGTTCCTGCGTGTACCAAAGCGCGTCGGCCAGAACGAGGCGGCCTTCGGCGTCGGTGTTGATGACCTCGATGGTCTGGCCCGACATCGAGGTGACCACATCGCCCGGACGCTGGGCGTTGCCGTCGGGCATGTTCTCGACCAGGCCCAGCACGCCGATGGCGTTGACCCTGGCCTTGCGGCCGGCCAGGGCGTGCATGACGCCGGCCACGGCGGCCGCGCCGCCCATGTCCCATTTCATGTCTTCCATGCCGTCGGCCGGCTTGATCGAGATGCCGCCGGTGTCGAAGCACACGCCCTTGCCGACGAAGGCGATCGGCTGGGCCGACTTATCAGCCGCGCCCATCCACTTCATGATGACGAGCTGGCTTTCGCGGACGCTGCCCTGCCCCACGCCCAGAAGACTGCCCATGCCCAGCTTGGCCATCTCGGCCTCACCCAGGATCTCGACCTCCAGGCCCAGGCTTTCCAGCCCCTTGGCGCGGGCGGCGAACTCTTCGGGGTGCAGGATGTTGGCCGGCTCGGAGACGAGGTCGCGGCTGAACACGATCGCGTCGGCCAGGGCCGCCAGCGGTTCATAGGCCTTCTGCGCCTTGACCGGATCGGCGGCGGCGATCTTGACCACCTGGACTGAGGGCTTCTTCTCGGCCTTCTCGGTGGTGCGGTACTTGTCGAAGCGGTAGGCGGCCAGGCGCGCGCCGAAAGCGGCGCGGGCGGCGGTCTCGGCGTCGGCGCCCAGCTTGAGCACCAGTTCGACCACGCCCGAGGTCTTCACGGCCTGGAAGGCCGAAGCGGCGGCCAGTTCGACCGCCTCGGGCTCGACGGCGCCGGAGCCATCGACGCCGACCAGGACCACACGTGCAGCTTCCAGTCCGTTCGGGGCGACGATGTCGAGCGTCTGCCCCTTGGCGCCGGTGAAGCGCCCGCCGGCGATGGCGCGCGCCAGGGCGCCGCCGGTGGCCTCGTTGGCTGCGCGGGCCTCGGGCGACAAGGCGGCGCCTTCGTGAGCCAGGACCGCGAGCGCGGCGGTGGCGCCGGCCTGGGTGTCGACGGGAACGAACTCGATACGCATGCCGCGCTCCTGCAATTTGGGCGACCGTAAGCGGCGCATCAGACCGCGCGCCGGCTCACCTCATCAAGGCGGCATAGTCCAATGCCGCGCCTTAGAAAAGGCTCCGTTCGGCTACACTCGGGACGGCCAAGTTCGGTCCCCGGTTGTGCTGGCGTTAAGCCCCCGTGTAGAACGGCGCATCTTCGGGGTTCGTCCCACGAATCCATCCGCCCCGATCCCCGTCTTCATGCGCCTCATCGAACGCTATCTCTTCCGGCAGTTGCTAGGCCCGACGCTTCTGGCGACCGCGGCGCTGGTGGCGCTCGCCCTGCTGGCCCGCAGCCTGTCGGAGTTCGATGTGCTGGTGGAGCAGCGCCAGAGCGCGCTGGTGTTCCTGAAGATCATCCTCCTGGCCCTGCCCCAGCTGCTGGGCATCATGATGCCCCTGGCCCTGTTCGTAGCCGCCCTGGTGGCCTTGAATCGACTGCATACGGAGCAGGAGATCGTGGTCTGTTTCGCAGGTGGCATGAGTCGCTGGCGGGTCATCTCGCCGGCCATGCGCCTGGCGGTCATCGCCGCCCTGATCTCGCTGATCTCGGGTCTGTGGCTGCAGCCCTGGAGCGCCCGCCAGATCCGCGAGACCGCCTTCCAGATCAAGACCGACGTCGCCGCGACCCTGGTCCAGCCGGGCCAGTTCACCGAGCCTGGCCCGGGTCTGACCGTCTACGCCCAGTCGATCGACCGCGACAGCAAGATCCAGAACCTGTTCATCCACCAGGAACTGCCCAACGGCGCGGCCTCGACCTATTCGTCGCGAGAAGCCGAGATCGCCACCCGCAAGGGCGAACCGGTGCTGATCATGCGCCACGGGTCCAACCAGCAGTTCTCGCGCGACGGCGTGCTGCAGTACACGTCCTTCGACGAGTACACCTTCGATCTGTCCAGCCTGTTCCACAGCGACGAGCTGCTGCACTACAAGATCGCCGACCGTTATCCGCACGAGCTGTTCTTCCCGGACCTGACCCAGGAATGGGAACAGCGCAACAAGGACAAGCTGCTGGCCGAAGGGCACTCGCGCTTCGCCGGCCCGCTCTACAACATCGCCTTGATGAGCATGGCGCTGGCCGCCGTGCTGGGCGGCTCGTTCAGCCGCATGGGCTATGGCAATCGCATCGCCGCTGTCGGCGCGGCCGCCGCGATCGTCCGCATCGTCGGCTTCGGCGTCCAGGCGGCGTGCGAGGATGATCCCTGGCTGAACGTGCTGCAGTATATCGTGCCGCTGGCCGCCACGGCCTGGGCGATGTCGCAGATTTTCCGCCAGAGGGTCTCCCCGCGCCGCAAGACCAAGCCCGCCACCCCGGCGCCCGCGTTTTCGGGAGCCGCATGATGCTGACCATGGGCATGCTGGAACGCTATGTGCTCAAGCGCACCATGGGTGCGCTGGTCGGGGCCCTGGCGGTGCTGAGCGCGATGGTGATGCTGATCGCGTTCGTCGACATCGCGCGCAATGTGGGTACACGCGCCGACGCCAGCTTCCTGCGGCTGCTCTACCTGACCATCCTTCAGGCCCCGGCGACCATTCTGGTCCTGGCGCCCTTCATCTTTCTGTTCGGCACCATGTGGGCGTTTGTCGAGCTGAACCGCCGCAGCGAGCTGATCGCCATGCGCGCGGCCGGGATCTCGGCCTGGCGTTTCATCATGCCGGCGGCCGCTTCGTCATTCGTGATCGGTCTTTTGACGATCACCCTGCTCAATCCGCTGACCACGGCGATGACGGCCAAGTTCGAGACCGAACGCGACCGCACGATGAACGGCTATCTGAAGGAAGCGCCCAAGGGGACATGGCTGCGCCAGGGCGACGACAAGACCCAGATCGTGATCCGCGCCAGAGCCCGCGAGCTCGTCGACGGCTCGGTGCGCCTGCGCGGGGTGTCGCTGTTCGTCTACACGCTGAACGCCAAGGGCGTGATGGACTTCACCCGTCGCATCGAGGCCAATGAGGCCCGCCTTGAGCCTGGCTTCTGGCGACTGAGCGGCGTGCGAGAAGCCACCCCCGGCGCCGGCGCCATTCGCTCGGACAGCCTGTCCATCCCCTCGAACCTCGACGATCGCACGGCCTCGGAGCGGTTCAATACGCCGCAGGCGGTGGCGCTGTGGCGTCTTCCGGCCACGATCCAGCGGACAGCCGACGCCGGCTTCTCGGCCGCGCCCTTCAAGCTGCGCCTGCAGCAGGATCTGGCCACGCCCCTGCTCTTTGCGGCCATGTCGGTCCTGGCGGCGGCCTTCTCGCTGCGCCTGATGCGTCTGGGCGGACTGGCCATGCTGGCCGGGTCGGGCGTCGCCCTGGGGTTTGGGTTCTTTTTCTTCAACGAGCTGTGCAGCACACTGGGGCGGGCCGACGTTCTGGCCCCGTTCGTCGCTGCCTGGACCCCGCCGACCGTCGCGCTTTTGGTGGGCTTCACTTTGCTTTGCTATACGGAAGATGGGTGAGTCATTGTTTCCAGGGTCGTTCATGACTGAAACGCGCTCCAGCGTCCCGTCCGCCGGCCGCGCGCTGCTGATGAGCGGCGCAGCGTGGCTGACGCTGGCCTGCGCCAGCGCGGCCCAAGCCCAGCAGAACCTCGCGACGATCCCGCAGACGCCGGTGATCAAGACCGCGCCGCCCGACGGCCTGGGCGACGATGGCTACTATCTGGAATCAGACCTTCTGATCCGGGACGATAAGAACCAAATCATGACCGCCGAGGGCGCGGTCGAGGCGCGCTATCAGGGCCGCACCCTGCGCGCGGACAAGGTGATCTACGACAGCAAGACCGGCGCGATCACGGCGGACGGCAATGTCGAGCTGATCAATCCCGACGGCACGGCCGAATTCGCCGACCATCTGGAGCTCGACAAGGACATGAAGGCGGGCTTCGCCCGTAACTTCGCCGCCCGACTCGAGCAGAACATGAAGGTCGCGGCCGCCAGCGCCGTGCGTCGCAACGAGAACATCCAGGAACTGAACAAGGCGATCTATACGCCCTGCGAGGTCTGCGCCGAAAAGCCGACCCCGACCTGGTCGGTCTCGGCCGACAAGATCGTCCAGGATAAGCCCAAGCAGCTCATCTATTATAAGAACGCCGTCATCCGTGTATGGGGCGCGCCCGTTCTGTATCTGCCGCTGTTCTGGCATCCGGACCCGCAAGCCAAGCGCAGCTCGGGCTTCTTAGCCCCCAAGCTCGACTTCTCCCGAGGTCGCGGCGTTTCGTACAACCAGCCCTACTACCATGTGATATCGCCATCGTCGGACGTGATCCTGGCCCCGCAGATCAACAGCCAGGTCAATCCGTTCCTGAACGTCGCCTACCGCAAGCGCTTCTACTCCGGGACGCTCGAGGCGCGCGGCGGCTTCACCTACGACAAGGAATTCGACATCCGAGGCGACCGCTTCGGCGAGGAGACCTTCCGAAGCTACATCCTGGCGAACGGCAAGTTTGACATCGATGAGCACTGGAAGTGGGGCTTCTCGGCCGAACGCGTGTCCGACGCGTTGCTGTTCGACAAATATAAGATCAACGACGTCTACCAGCAGCGCGGACTGTTCACGAGCGACGACCGCCGTCTGGTCTCACAGCTGTATGCGACACGCCAGTCGCAACGGTCCTGGCTGTCCGTCTCTGCGGTTTCGGTCCAAGGTCTACGGGTCGTGGGCGTCAACGCCGCCACAAACTCGGCGAACGCCTTTGAGAACAGCGGCGCGTTCCCGCTGATCGGCCCGCTGGTGGAAGCGCGATGGGAGCCGGAAAAGCCGGTGCTGGGCGGTCGACTGCGCCTCCAGGGCTCTGGCGTCATGCTGAACCGCTCGGAGTCTCAGTTTGGCGAAGCGCCCTATTTCCTGGGCGCCTATAAGGGCCAGAACGGCGTCGACTCCAGCCGGGCCAGCGTCAAGGCCGACTGGCGCGCCAGCAACATCATCGGACCTGGCCTGAAGGTCTCGCCGTTCGTCCAGGCGCGCGGTGACGCCTATTCGATCAAGACCTTCGTCACCCCCGCCGCCAGCGCGCTGGGCGATGACACCCAGGAGACCTACACCCGCGCGCTCGGCGTCGGCGGCGTGGATTTCAGCCTTCCGTTCTACAAGCCGCTGGCCAAAGGCGGCAGCGTGGTGCTGGAGCCGCTGGCCCAGGTCGCGCTCGGCTCGGACAGCTCGCGCGTGCCTGTGGTCGTGGCCCGCGACGGGACCAAGCGCTACCTCTACAACGAGGACAGCGCGACCCTCGAGTTTGATGAGACCAACCTGTTCCAGGCCAACAAGTCGCCGGGCTTTGACCTCTACGAAGGGGGTCAACGCCTGAACGTCGGCGGCCGCGCCACCTTCGCGCGCCCCGACGGCCGTGGCGGCAGCATCCTGGTGGGGCGCAGCTTTCGATCGGAGTTCGATCCGCTGCTGCCCACGCGCACGGGCCTGCAGATGAAGTCTTCCGACTGGATCGTTGCGGCCACCGTCACGCCGGTTCGGGGGATCAACGCCTTTGTCCGCACGCGCCTCGACTCCAAGACGCAGGACATCCATCGGATCGAAACCGGCGTCGACGCCTTCACCACGCGCGGCAGCGGCTCGGTTCGCTATCTGAAGGACGAACTGGACGCTAACGGTAACCGCCAGGAAAACTTCGAAGCGCGCGGCGAGCTGAAGCTGACCAAGCACTTCTCCCTGACCGCGTTCGGGCAGCGCGACATGGTCCAGGACGTCTGGCGTCGTCGCGACCTAGGCGTCGCCTACCAGGACGACTGCATTCGCGTGGACGTCATCTACCAGCAGGAAGACCGCTACGCCTCGACGGCCAGCGGTTTGCGGCTGCAACCTGATCGTACGATCGTGTTCCGCCTAACGCTCGCCACATTGGGTGATACAGGGTACAGCAGCAATTAAGTGACCGCGCTTGGGGGCGTGCGGGCGGACCCGCAAGCTTGCCAAGCGTGACTATCGGAGGCGACGGCCGCAAGGACACGTCGGTCGGACGACCGCCGCCACCGAGACTGTAATAATCGACCGCGCTCCGAAAGGGGCGGCAGGGCCTAGAGGAACGACACTATCCATGCGGTCTGCGCGTAGCGTGACGACTTTCGCGGCCGGCGCCGCGTCCATTCTCGCCTTGACCGTGGCGAGCCTCGGCGCGCCCGCCATGGCCATGCAGCAAGCGGCCTCTGAGGGCGTGGCCCAAGCGCCGTCGGCGCCGGCCGCGCCACAACCGCTGTCGGAAAGCGTGGCGGCGGTCGTCAATGACGACATCATCTCCAGCTACGACCTGATGCAGCGAATGCGCCTGCTGATGGCGACCTCGGGCATGCAGCCCACCCAGGAGAACCTGCCGCAGATCGAGCAGGAAGCCCTGCGCTCGCTGATCGACGAGCGCCTGCAGATGCAGGAGCTCAAGCGGGTCGAGAAGCAGCAGAAGATCACGATCATCTCGACCGACAAGGAAGTCGAAGAACAGATCGGCGACATCGCCCAGTCCAACCGCCTGCAACCCGAACAGCTGAAGCAACAGCTGGTGGCGCAGGGAATCGGCCTCGATACCTGGCGCGCCCAGCTGCGCGCGGAGTCCAGCTGGCAGTCCTGGATCCAGGGGCGCTATGGGTCGCGCCTGCGCATCGGCGAGGACCAGATCAAGGCCTATCAACGCCGCCTGGCGGATGCGGCGGCCAAGCCGCAGTACCAGATCAGCGAGGTCTTCCTCGACGCCGCCCGCGTGGGCGGCATGGAGGTCGCCGTCAATGGCGCGACGCAACTGATCAACCAGATGCAGCAGGGTGCGCCGTTCGCGGCCGTCGCCCGTCAGTTCTCGGGCTCGGCCACCGCCGCCAACGGCGGCGAGGTCGGCTGGGTCAGCCAGGGCGAGATGCCGACCGAGGTCGACGCCGCGCTGGAGCAGCTGCGTCCGGGTCAGCTGTCGCGCCCGATCCAGGTCAAGGACGGCGTCTACATCATCTATCTGCGCGACAAGCGTGCGGGCTCGAAGACCGCGATCGTCGACCTGAAACAGGTCGCCGCGCCGCTGGCGGCTGACGCCACCGAAGCCCAGATCGCCGCCGCCACCAAGCAACTTGTCGACCTGAAGCCCAAGATCACCAGCTGCCAGAGCCTTGAAGCGACGGCGGCCAAGGTCGACGGTCTGGTCGCCGGCGACCTGGGCGAAGCGGAGATCACCGACCTCGCCCCCGCCTTCCAGGAGGCGGCCAACAAGCTCGAAATCGGGCAGATCTCCGACCCGATCCGCACCGACGCGGGCCTGCATCTGATCGCGGTTTGCGGCAAGCGCCAGGGCGGCGCCAACGCGCCGACGGACGACCAGATCGAAAACCGCCTGCGCGGCCAGCAACTGGCCCTGATCGCCAAGCGCTATCTTCGCGACCTGCGCAACCAGGCGACCATCGAAACCCGGTGACGTCGCGCCCCCTCGCCATCAGCGCCGGCGATCCGGCCGGCGTCGGCGCGGAGATCATCGCCAAGGCTTGGCGTGCGCTACGGCAGGACGGCCCCACCTTCGTCGTGATCGGCGACGCACAGCTTCTGGCCTCGGCCGGCGGCGGCGTGAAGGTGCGCGCCGTCACCCGGCCGCAGGAAGCCGCCCAGGTTTTCCCTGACGCGCTCCCTGTCCTCGACATTCCCGTGCTTTCGCCGGTTGTCTCCGGCCGCCCTTCCCCGAGCCACGCGCCCCAGATCATCCGCTGGATCGAGACAGGGGTCGGGCTGGCGTTGTCGGGCGCCGTCAGCGGCCTGATCACCGCGCCGATCGCCAAGGCCCCGCTTTACGAGGCCGGTTTCCAGTTCCCCGGCCATACCGAGTTCCTGGCCGAACTGACGGCGGCGGCCAGCATGGTGGGCGCAAGGGGCCCGGTGATGATGCTGGCGGCGGGTGACCTGCGCGCCACGCTCGTGACCATCCACACCGCGCTGGCCAAGGCGCCGTCGGCGCTGACGACCGAGGCCATCATCAACAGTGGGCTTGTCACCGCCCAGGCCCTCCGCAAGGACTTCGGCATCGCCGAGCCGCGCCTGGCCGTAGCGGCGCTGAACCCGCACGCCGGCGAAGGCGGCGCCCTGGGACGCGAGGAAATCGACATCATCGCGCCGGCGGTCGAAGCGCTTCGCGCGCTGGGCGTGCAGGCGTCCGGCCCCTCGCCCGCCGACACCCTGTTCCATCCTGAGGCCCGGGCGCGCTACGACGGGGTGCTGTGCATGTACCACGACCAGGCGCTGATCCCGGTGAAGATGCTGGACTTCTGGGGCGGCGTGAACATCACCCTGGGCCTGCCCATCGTGCGGACCTCGCCTGACCACGGCACCGGCTTCGACATCGCTGGACGCGGGATCGCCCGGGCCGATAGCCTGATCGCCGCCATCCAGCTGGCGGCCAAGATCGCCGCCCGTCGCGGCGTTTAGAACGGCCTGCCTATCCGTCGGATAGACAGGTGGAGAGACACAAGATGAGCCTGGCCGATCTGCCGCCCCTGCGCGAGGCCCTGGAACGCCACGACCTGATGGCGCGCAAGAGCTTTGGCCAGCACTTCCTGCTGGACCTGAACGTCACCCGCAAGATCGCGCGCCTGGCTCAGGTTGGCGAGGGCGACACCGTCGTCGAGGTCGGCCCCGGTCCCGGAGGCCTGACCCGCGCCTTGCTCGAGACCGGCGCGCGTGTGGTGGCGATCGAGAAGGACAGCCGCTTCCTGCCGCTCCTGGCCGAAGTGGCCGAAGTGGCCGAGGGGCGTCTAGAACTCGTGGAAGGCGACGCCCTCAAGGTCGACGCCGCCCAGGCTGCCGGCGGGCCGGCGCACGTGGTCTCCAACCTGCCCTACAACGTCGGCACCCAGCTGCTGATCAACTGGCTGACAGGCCCGTTCCGCCCTTTGTCGATGACCCTGATGTTCCAGAAGGAAGTCGCCGACCGGATCGTCGCGCAACCGGGCGACGACGCCTACGGACGCCTGGCCGTCATCGCCCAGACGCTGTGCGAGGCCAGGACCGTGATGGACCTGCCGGCCAAGGCCTTCACGCCGCCGCCCAAGGTGGCCTCGGCCGTCGTCCGCCTCGTTCCCAAGGCTGAACCGCCGCCCGCCGAGGTGGTCGCGGCGCTGGAGCGTGTGACCGCCGCCGCGTTCGGCCAACGGCGCAAGATGCTGCGATCCAGCCTCAAGGCGCTGGGCGGGGCCGATCTTTGCGAGCGCGCCGGCGTCAGCCCGGACGCCCGGGCCGAGGTGATCGACCTTGCGGGCTTCCTAGATCTGGCAAGGGCGACGCTGGGCGGCGTGGACCAGTAGCGCCTTTCAGCTTCGGTTCATCCACGGCGCCGCTTGATGGTCCCGTAAGCCGAGGAGAGCGCCGTGGCCATCCGCCTGATCCTGATCTGCACCCTGCTGTCGCTGGCCGCGCTGTCGGTGTTGGTGGACGGTCATCGCGCCGCTCCCATCACGGCGCGGGCGCCTGTCATGACGGCGGGCTAAACCCGAAGCGTCAGCCGAGCGGGCGGCGACAGCTGTGGCCTATTGACGCAGCGCCCTCCGCCCTCCAGCTTCGCGCGGTTTTTTGAGCGGGGCGGATGTGACCACCAACAGCGCGACAAGAGCGCCTTCGACGGTCACGCGGCGTCTGTTGTTCATGGCGCTGACCCTCGCCGCCCCTGCCATCCTGCTGATGGCCGCTCTGGTGGCCGTGCAGTACACCGAAGGGCAACGGCGCTTCGCCGCCCAGTTGGTGACCACAACCCGCGCCTTGTCCCTGGCCACGGACCGCCAGATCGGTCAGGGCCAGAGCGTGCTGCAGGGCTTGGCCGTGTCCCCCGCCTTGTCGCAGGGCGATCTGGCCACCTTCGAGAAGCAGGCGCGAGAAGCCGTCGACGGCCGCGACGGCTGGATCGTGCTGATGGACAAAGACCGGCAGTGGATCAACACCCGCATGCCGGCCGGCGCGCCGCCGCCCAATGCGCCCCCCAGCGAACAGAGCTGGCGCGAGATGACCACGGGCAAGTCCAACGTCAGCAATCTGATCCCGCGCCCCAATGCGGGTCCCATCATCGGCGTCAACATGCCGGTGCTGGTGGATGGACAGATCTTCGTGCTGGCCTACATGCAGCACCCGGCGGTGTTTCATGCCCTGATGACCGGCCAGGGCCTGCCCGAGACCTGGACCGCCAGCATCGTCGACCGCAACGCCGCCCTCCTGGCGAGGTCGCACGACCAGGAGAAGATGCTGGGTCGCCATGCCAGCCTCGACATGCAAAGAGCCATGGCCCTGGCGCAGGACGGCGTCGTCGACACCCATACGCTCGACGGCGTCCAGACGCTGTCAGCGTTCAGCCGCTCCCCGACCTATGGCTGGACCTTCATTGTGGGCGTGCCGCACGATGAACTGAACCGGACCATCCTTGGGTCACTTGGCCCTGCCCTGTTGGGGTCGGCGCTGATGATCGCCCTGGGCGTCATGGCCGCTCTGGCGTTTGCGCGTCCCATCTCGCGCGACGTACGCGGTCTCGTCGCCGAGGCCGAGGCCCTGGCGGCGGGCGCGCCCCTGGCCCCGGCGCCTTCCGCCCTGCAAGAGATCGCCGAGGTCCGCGGTTCGCTTCGCGCCGCGGCGGAGATCCTGCATCACCGCGAAGAAGAGGCCCGCGCGGCCGCCGAGCGTCAGCAGTTGATGATCAACGAGCTGAACCATCGGGTGAAGAACACCCTGGTAGTGGTTCAATCCTTGGCCCGGCACAGCCTCAAGGGAGGCGGCGAGCTTGGTCTGGCCCAGTTCAACGAGCGCCTGCTGGCCCTGGCCGGCGCGCACGATCTGCTCACGCGCCGCAGCTGGGAAGGCGCGGACCTTGGCGAACTGGTCGCCGAAGCGCTGCAGCCCTATGCGACCCAGGTGAGCATCGAAGGACCCGCAACGCCGCTGGCCCCGAACGCCGCCGTGGCCTTGGCCATGATCCTGCATGAACTGGCCACGAACGCCTCCAAGTATGGCGCGCTGTCCACCGACGCCGGCCGGATCCAGGTCTCCTGGACCATGGAAAGCCGCACCCGTCTGCGCCTGATCTGGCGCGAGCGGGGCGGCCCGCCGGTCAAGCCGCCGTCCCGACGCGGCTTTGGCTCGCGCCTGATCTCATCGAGCCTGAGAGGCGATCTCTCCGGCGCCTCGGAGTTCGACTACGCGCCCGAAGGTCTGACCTGCGTCTTCAGGCTACAGACGCCGCCGCGATCCTTGTATTGAAGCGCACACATGTCGCCAACGCGCCCGGCGGGGCGCGGACCGCCCTTGTCCAGGACGGCCTGCGCGACGGAAACCGATGCGTCGGCCGGCAGGCTCGTCGCCCGCCCTAGATCTCTTCCTTCAGAAGATTACTGACCAGATCGCCGATCCACGGGTTGCGCGCCCGCTTCAGCCGTTCGGCGTGGTAGATGTGGGCCAGATCAGCATAGGCCCGGTCGAAATCGTCATTGAGGATGACGTAGTCGAACTGCTCCCAGGCCGCGACCTCGTCCTTGGCCCGCGACAGACGGCGGTGGATGACCTCTTCGCTATCCTGGCTGCGGGTGTGCAGACGACGGCTCATCTCGGCCAGCGACGGCGGCAGGATATAGACCAGCACGCTGTCAGCGCCGGCCTGCTTGTGCACCTTCATCGCGCCTTGAAAGTCGATGTCGAACAGCACGCTTTCGCCGCGGCTCAGCGCATCCATGATCGGCGCCTTGGGGCTGCCGTAGAAGTTTCCGTAGACCTCGGCCCATTCCAGGAACGCGTCCTCGGCCAGCATGCCCTGGAACTTGTCGCGCGAGACGAAGTGATAGTCCCTGCCATCGTGCTCGCCAGGACGCGGATCGCGCGTGGTCGCGCTGATCGACAGATGCAGGTCGCCATGATCGGAGACGAGGCGGCGGGTCAGCGACGTCTTGCCGACACCCGACGGGGCGACGACCATCAGCAGCAGACCACGATGGGGATAATGGGATTTATTCAACGTTCTGAACCTGCTCGCGGAACTGTTCGATGACGGCCTTCAGCTCCAGACCGATCGCGGTCAGGCTGGTCAGGGCCGATTTCGAGCAGAGGGTGTTGGATTCGCGCATGAATTCCTGGGAGAGGAAGTCGAGCCGCCGACCCGAAGCGCCCTCGCCCGACAGCAGACCGCGCGCGGCCACCACGTGGCTGGCCAGGCGGTCCAGTTCCTCGCGCACATCGGCCTTCACCGCCTGGGCGGCGGCTTCCTGAACGATGCGATCCTCGCTGGCGGCCTCGCCGACCAGTTCGGTCATGCGTCGGGCGAAGCGCTCCTTAATCACCGCTGGCTGGCCGGCGGCTTCAGCCTCGGCCTGGGCGGTCAGTTGCTCGATCCGGGCGACCAGGCCGCTCAGGATCGGATCCAGCGCCGCCCCCTCTTCCAGGCGCGCCGTCTTCAGGCCGTCCAGGGCCTGAGCGATTGTAGCGGCCATGGCGGCCTCGACCGCCGCGCGCGTCTCGGCGTCGTCTTCATCCTCGCGGGCCTCGATCACGCCCTTGAGCGCCAGCAGACCATCCAGACTCGGCTTGGCGATCATGCCGGTGGCCACGTACGGACCGCCCGCGGTCAGGTAGCGCTCAAGGACCTGGACATTCACCCGGGTCTCGCCAGAGACCTCCGCCCGCTTGGCCTGGACGTTGACGGTCAGCTGGCCGCGCTGGAACCGCGCTTGCGCCCCGTCACGCGCGGCGCGCTCCAGGCCTTCGAAGCCCGGCGGGCCGCGAAAGCGGGTCTCAAGGTTGCGGCCATTGACGCTGCGGGCCTCTACCGCCCACGACCAGGCGCCGTGCGCGCCTTCCACACGCGCGAACCCTGTCATACCCGACAGTGGCATGCCTCAGCCCCCGGCCAGCGGCGCAGCGGCCGGCTTGGCCGGCGCCTTGCCGGCGCGTTCACGCTCGATCTGACGCCACTTGGCGACATTGGCGTTGTGCTCTTCCAGCGTCCGGGCGAACACGTGCCCGCCGGTGCCGTCGGCCACGAAGTACAGATCTTCGCTCTTGGGCGGGTTCATCACCGCCGCCAGGGCCGCGCGGCCGGGATTGGCGATCGGCGTCGGCGGCAGGCCGTCGATCAGATAGGTGTTGTAGGGCGTCAGGCGGCGCAGTTCCGACAGGAAGATGCCGCGCCCCAGCGGGCGTCCCCGCGAGATGCCGTAGATGATGGTCGGGTCGGAGCCCAGGCGCATACCGGTCCGCAGGCGGTTGACGAACACGGCGGCGACGCGCGGCCGCTCCTCAGCCAGGCCCGTCTCCTTTTCCACGATCGAGGCCAGAATGACGGCCTCTTCCTTGGTCGAAAAGGGCAGGCTCGACGCACGATCGGCCCACAGGGCGTTCAGCACCGCATCGCGATCGTCCATCATGCGCTGCAGGACGGCCGCGCGATCCTCGCCGCGTTGCACTTCGTAGGTCTCAGGCAGGATCGCGCCTTCAGGCGGCGTGGCGGCGCTCCCCGTCAGCACCGCAGACTTGTTGAGGATGTCCATGACCATGTCCGAGGTCAGGCCCTCGGGGATGGTGATCCAGTGACGGACAATCCGGCCGCGGCGAACCGCGTCCAGCACCTGGGCCATCGAAGCGCGACTGTTGAACTCGTACTCGCCGGCCTTCAGCGTCCGCGCCGCGCCGGTGACCTTGGCGGCGGTCATGAAGATCGACGCTGAGCGGATCACGCCGCCGCGCTCCAGGCTGGAGGCGATTTCGGGCAGGCTGGCGCCCTTGCGCAGGACAACGGTAGTCTTGTCGCCACCCTTGGCCGCAGGGCCCGGACCGTTATAGACCCAGGCCGCGCCCAACAGGGCGACCATGCCGACCACGACCAGCGTGGCGGCGGCCCCGAGCAGGGCCCTCATCATGCGACGGCCGGCGGTGGCCGTCTCACGGCGGGAGCCCGCCCCCTTGGGAGCGCGGGCGCGAGGGGGCGACGTCTTGCTCACGAGACCTTCTTGAACACGACAGAGGCGTTGGTGCCGCCGAAGCCGAAGCTGTTGGACACAGCCACATCGATCTTCATCGGCACGGCCTTGTGCGGGGCGAGATTCATCGCGACCTCGACATCGGGATTGTCGAGATTGATGGTCGGCGGGGCGATCTGGTCACGGATGGCCAGGATCGAGAACGCCGCCTCGATCGCGCCGGCCGCGCCCAGGAGGTGGCCCGTCATCGACTTGGTCGAGGACATGACAACATTGGCCGCGTGGTTGCCCAGGAACTTCTCCACAGCCTTGGCCTCGATGCCGTCGGCCATGGTCGAGGTGCCGTGGGCGTTCACATAGTCGATATCCGAAGGCTGCAGGCCCGCGTCACGAACGGCTGCGGCCAGGGCGCGCGCGCCGCCCTCGCCGTCTTCCGACGGGGCGGTGATGTGGTAGGCGTCGCCCGACAGGCCATAGCCTGCGACTTCGGCATAGATCTTGGCGCCGCGGGCCTTGGCGTGTTCGTACTCTTCCAGCACCAGCACCCCGGCGCCCTCGCCCATCACGAAGCCGTCGCGGTCCTTGTCATAGGGACGCGAGGCCTTTTCGGGCGTGTCGTTGAACGCGGTGGCCACCGCGCGGCAGGCCTGGAAACCGGCGATGCCGACCTTGCAGACGGCCGCTTCGGCGCCGCCGGCGATCATCACGTCGGCGTCGCCATACTTGATCAGGCGCGCGGCGTCGCCGATCGCATGGGCGCCCGTGGCGCAGGCCGTCACGACCGCGTGGTTCGGACCCTTGAAGCCGTACTTGATCGAGACCTGGCCCGAGATGAGGTTGATCAGGGCCGAGGAAATAAAGAACGGGCTGACGCGGCGCGGGCCCTTGGCCTCAAGCTCCAGCGCCGTGTCGGCGATGGTCGACAGACCGCCGATGCCCGAGCCGAGGATGACGCCCGTGCGCCACTTGTCCTCGTCGGTTTCCGGAACCCAGCCCGAATCCTTGATGGCCTCATCGGCGGCGGCGACGCCGTACAGGATGAAGTCATCGACGCGCTTCTGATCGCGCGGGCTCATGGTCTGGTCAGGGTCGAACGCGCCTTCGACGTCCGGGCCGCCGCCGCCACGACCATCGACGCGCGGCACCTCGCAGGCGACCTGGCACGAATAGTCGGTGGGGTCGAACGCGCTGATGCGGTTCGCGCCGGACTTGCCGGCGAGGATGTTCTTCCAGGTGATGTCGACACCCTGGCCGAGCGGGGTCAGCAGGCCGATACCCGTGACGACGACTCTACGCATGGCTCACTCCCAACCTTCGATGCGGGACGCCGGATGTGGGAAAGACCCCCACTCCGCGCCACCGCGAATCTTGGCCTCAAACGAAAACCGCCGCGCGCACGATGGCAAGAGCCCGTGCGGCGCGGCGGAAATACTCCGGTTCGCGAACAATGCGAACCCGAAGACCTTAGGCGGTCTTTTCCGTGATGAACTTCACGGCGTCGCCGACCGTTTGGATGTGCTCGGCGGCGTCGTCCGGGATTTCGATGTCGAACTCTTCTTCGAACGCCATCACCAGCTCAACGTTGTCGAGGCTGTCGGCGCCCAGGTCGTCGATGAAGGAAGCCTTCTCGGTGACCTTCTCGGGATCGGCATCCAGGTGCTCGATGACGATCTTACGCACGCGCTCGAGAATGTCGGACATTCTGTTCAGTCCCTCTTGATCAAATTCAGAAGCCGCAGTCCCCCTCCCAGAGAGATCACCACGGCTCGTCGGGCCACCGCCTATCACGTTCTTTTTCGGGTGACCAGCGGCGCCGGTCTCCCGCGAACCGCTCTGGCGGCGGGCGGCTTCAACGGTTGAGACGATCAGACTCGTTGAAACACGTGGTTGATGTATTCACCATCTCGCTCGCTGTCGACAACCCTGAAACCGGTGCGTTCCGCCAAAATATTCGACGATCTGCCGAGCAGAAAAACGGAATGAAATCGGGTGAAGGCAAAGCAGTAGTCATAGCAAGGCGACGCGTGCGCCATCTTGCCGCCCGGCTTCAACAACGCATGGAAGGCCTCGAACTGCGCGACGGGGTCCCGAAAATGCTCGATGACGTTGTTTGAGAAAATCCCGTCGAACCCGCCGGATGCCCCATCCCAGACCTGGGCTCCGCTCTCGGCGATGGCGCCGGCGGCGTTCGGCTCATGGGCGACAATGTCCCACCCTTCGCCCTTGAGTGTCTCCAGGGTGCGATTCCAGCCCCCGCCCGCACCCCAGTCCAGATACCGGCCGCCCGGTTCGGCCTTTAGCGACCGAAAGGCGCGCAGTTCGTTCGCCGTGGTGTCGCCCTCGGCATAACGAGAATAGAGGACCTGATAGTCCTTGCCGACGAAGGCCTCAGCGAGATCCAGGTACTTCTGCGGGCCGAAAACGCAGTCGCAGCCCGGGCAGACATAGCGTTCGAGGCGGCCGCCGCCGAAATAGCAGCGGTCCTCGCGAATCTCGAAGCCATTGCGGCCGTCCGTATGCCCGCAGACGATGCAGGTCAGGGGGCGCTGCGCCAGGATCGGCTCATAGGCCACATCCAGCGCGCTCCAGAACGCTTCGGTGAAGTAGCGCTCGGTGAGGGCGACCTGCGCCTCCAGCTTGTCGAGGCGAGCCCTCAGGGCGTTCGCCTCGGCCCGAGCGGCGGCTTCGCGCGCGGCGCTCTCCGCCAGATCGGTCGCCTGGGATACGCCCAGTCGTCCCAACCAGGACAATCCAGCCACCATGACGATACCCTCTCAAAGCCTCGCCAAAGCGGCTGGAACTCAAAGTCCTTAGATCATCGCCATGCCGCCGTTGACGTGCAAGGTCTGACCTGTGACGTAACCGGCTTGGTCGCTGGCCAAATAGACACAGGCGGCGGCGATATCCGCCCCCTCGCCCAGCTTGCCGGCGGGAATCGTCGAAAGGATGCCGGCCTTCTGCTGCTCGTTCAGCGCGTCAGTCATCGGGCTGGCGATGAAGCCGGGCGCCACGCAGTTGACGGTCACGCCCCGGCTGGCCAGTTCCTGGGCCAGGGCCTTGGAGAAGCCGATCATGCCGGCCTTGGAGGCGGCGTAGTTGGTCTGGCCCGGATTGCCGGTGACCCCGACCACCGAGGTGATGCCGATGATCCGGCCGGCGCGGCGCTTCATCATGCCTTTGGCCGCAGCGCGCGACAGGCGGAAATAGCCTTCCAGGTTCACCTTGATCACGGTGTCCCAGTCCTCGTCCTTCATGCGGACGATCAGGCCGTCGCGGGTGACGCCGGCGTTGGCGATCACGATGTCCAGCGGCGCGCCAGCGGCTTCCTCGGCCTTGGCCACCAGGCCATCGACCTGTTCGGCGTCGGACAGGTTGGCGACGACGGTCGAGGCGCGCTCGCCCAGTTCCGCCTTCAGCTCAGCCAGGGCCGATTCCCGCGTGCCCGAGAGCACGACATGCGCGCCCTGGGCGTGCAGGGCGCGGGCGATGGCGCCGCCGATGCCGCCCGTGGCGCCGGTGACGAGCGCGGTCTTGCCGTTGAGATCAAACATGCTCGGACTTCCTTGGGCTTAGAGCGACTTGGCGAACGCTTCGAGGTCCGCCGGCGTGTTGAGGGGAACGGCTTCGGCGTCGGGGGCGATGCGCTTGGCCATGCCCGACAGCACCTTGCCGGCGCCGGCCTCGGCAAAGCGCGTGACGCCGCCTTCGGTCGCCATCCAGGTCATGCTTTCGCGCCAACGGACGCGACCGGTGACCTGCTCGACCAGCAGCTTGCGGATCATGTCGGGATCATGGATCGGCGCGGCGGTGACATTGGCCACCAGCGGCGCGCGCGGCGCCACGATCGTCGCCGCAGCCAGGGCGGTCGCCATCTCGTCGGCGGCCGGCTGCATCAGCGGGCAGTGGAAGGGCGCCGAGACGTTCAGCGGAATGGCCCGCGCGCCCAGCTCCTTGGCCTTCTCGATGGCCTTGTCGACGGCGGCCTTGGCGCCCGAGATCACGACATTGCCGTTGTTGTTGTCGTTGGCCACGACGCAGACGCCGACGTCCGAGCCCGCGGCGGCGGCGGCTTCGGCCAGGGCCAGGTCGGTCTTGGGACCGATCAGCGAGGCCATAGCGCCCTCGCCTACCGGCACGGCGCGCTGCATGGCCTGGCCACGCAGCTTCAAGAGGCGCGCAGTGTCCGACAGGCTGATGGCGCCGGCGGCGGCCAGGGCCGAGTACTCACCCAGCGAGTGGCCGGCGACGAAGGCGGCCTTGTCGATGCCGACGCCGAATTCCTTCTCCAGCGTGCGCGTCACCGCCAGGCTGACGGCCATCAGGGCCGGCTGTGCGTTCTCGGTCAGAGTCAGGTCGCCTTCCGGGCCTTCCTTCATCAGCGCGAAAAGCTTCTGGCCCAGGGCGTCATCGACTTCCTGGAACACTTCGCGCGCGGCGGCGAAGGCCTCGGCGAGATCGGAGCCCATGCCGACCGACTGGCTGCCCTGACCCGGGAAAATGAAGGCGATGCTCATCGAAGCCCGCTCCGTTTCTAAAGAGATTCAAGGCCGGGAGGGTTAGGGTAAAGCCGGCGGGCGGGCAAGTGCGACGCGGCGTGGCGAGCAAGGCTTGCAATCACCGCGGCCACGTCCAAAGTGCCGGTGCGTCCGTAAAAGAGGCGCCCACGCATTTTGGAGTCGCGCCATGAAATCCGTTCTCGCCGGCGTCGCCGCAGCCGCCCTGGCCTTCGCCGTCGCCTCCCCCGCCCTGGCCGCCCTGAAGGCCGGCGACAAGGCCCCCGACTTCAGCGCCAAGGGCGCTCTGGCCGGCAAGGATTTCGACTTCCACCTGGCCAAGGCGCTGAAGAAGGGCCCGGTGGTGCTTTACTTCTTCCCGGCCGCCTACACCGCCGGCTGCACCGCCGAGGCGCGCGAGTTCGCCGAGGCGACTCCGGAGTTCGAAAAGCTGGGCGCCACGGTGATCGGCGTCACGGCCGGCAATGTCGACCGCCTGAAAGACTTTTCCAAGGAGCACTGCCGCGACAAGTTCGCGGTCGCCGCCGCAGACAAGGCGCTGATCGCGGCCTATGACGTGGCCCTGGCGGTGAAGCCCGACTGGTCGAACCGCACCTCTTATGTGATCGCGCCCAACGGCAAGATCCTGCTCAGCCACACCGACGGCAACTTCATGGGCCACGTGACCCAGACCATGGGCGCGGTGAAGGCCTACAAGGCCGCCAAGAAGTAACGAGCGTTTTTGGATTCCGACCAGCCGCGCGGGTTGAAGCTCGCGCGCGCTGGCGGTCATGATCGGTCATGACCGATCTCGTGCAAATCGAACTCGCCGTTCGCGGCCTCGCCGTCGGAGCGTTCGCGGCCACCGGCGTGTCGCTGGCCGCCAGCCGGAAAATGACCCCGGTTCGATGGCTGGGCGTCCTGCTGATGGCCTGCGCGATCTCCCACGTCATCGACAGCCACTTCTTCTACGCCGAGGGGCGCCATTTCAGCATTCTGACCTGGGCGCTGTCGGCCTGGACCGCCGCCGTTTTCTGGCTGTTCTGTTCGGTCCTGTTCGAGGACGAGCCGAAGATCCCGACTTGGCGCTTCGTCGTGCCGGCGTTCGTGATCGTTCAGTGGGCGGCTGGCGCGTTCCTGCCGCCTTCGCCGGTGCGGGCGGTCGTCTGGTGGAGCTTCGCCGCCATCTCGGTCGCATTGCATTGTCATATCCTGCTGATGGCCTGGCGGGGCTGGAGGATCGACCTCGTCGAGCGTCGCCGCCACCTTCGCGCGCCGATCGCCGCAGCGGCCACGGGCTACATGTTTGTGCAAACGCTCTGTGACCTCGGCTTCGGTCGAGGCTCCGTGCTGCCCAGCCTGGCCCAGGCGCTCGGGCTGGCCGCGCTCGGAGTCGGCTCGGCTCTGGCGCTGCTGCGCGCCGAACCGGTGCTGGTCCAGGCCTTGCCGACGGCCGGCGAAGCCCCCTCCCCGAAAGCCGCCGAAGCCCTCGACCTCACCCCCGCCGACCGTCTGGTCCTGGCGCGCCTCGACAAGGCGATGAACGAGAATGAGGTCTGGCGCGGCGAGGACCTGTCGATCGGAACCCTGGCCGCCCTGGTCGGCGCGCCCGAACACCGGCTGCGCAAGCTGATCAACGGCACGCTGGGGCACCGCAACTTCGCCGACTACGTCAACGGCCGGCGGATCGCCGCGGCCAAGGTCGCGCTGGCCGATCCCGAACAGGCGCTCAAGTCGGTGTCGACCATCGCCTATGAGCTGGGCTTTGCGTCCCTGGGTCCGTTCAACCGGGCCTTCCGCGCCGCGACGGGCGTGACCCCCACCGCCTGGCGCCTGGAAGCGACACCCGTCTATGCGCCTCTGCGGCTGGTCGAAACCGGGGAAGGCGCGTCGAAAAGCGACAAGCGGGCCTGATTTCAACATCGGCGCGACGGCTCAAGATCCCCAGGCTTCCCTGGCGACGTCCCACCCATTGCCGGAGCGCCCGATGCTTGACCACCTGATCCCCTTCGCCCGCAACTGGCTGATCGGCATGCAGATCGACGTGACCCGTTATGCTGTGTTCTCGATCGGCGTCTGGTTCGTCCTCTGGGTGCTGCTCGCCAAGCCCATGGCGGGCCGCAAGATCCGCGTCACCCGACCTGCTGGGCGGCAACTGCTGACCGAGTTCGCGATCTCGATCCGCTCGGTGATGGTGTTCTCGACCTTCGGGCTGATCACCTTCGGCCTGTTCCGCGCCGGCTGGCTGCCAGGGCCATTGATCGCCAAGGGCTGGGGTCTGGTATGGTTCTGGGCCAGCCTGCTCCTGATGATCATCGCCCATGACGCCTGGTTCTACTGGACCCACCGGATGATCCACGACCGGCGCCTGTTCCGCACCTTCCACCGTCGTCATCACCGGTCGAACAACCCCTCGCCTTTCACCGCCTACAGCTTCGACCTGGGCGAGGCCGCCATCAACGCCCTGTTCGTACCGCTGTGGATGATCCTGATCCCCACCCAATGGCCGGTGGTGGGACTCTTCATGCTGCACCAGATCGTCCGCAACACGCTGGGCCATTCCGGCTACGAGCTGTTTCCCGCCCGCAAGGACGGCCGGCCGCTGATCCCCTGGCTGACGACGGTCACCCATCATGACCTGCACCATGCCCAGGCGGGATGGAACTACGGCCTCTACTTCACCTGGTGGGACAAGCTGATGGGCACCGAGCACCCGGAGTATCTGCAGCGCTTTGCGGCCGTGACGGCCCACAAGGGCAAGGCGCTGGCGTCTACCAGCTCGCCTTCACCAGCTTGACCATGGCGCGGGCGTCCTGGAGCCGCCAGGTCTCCCGCTCGTTGCTGACGCCACGCAGGCTGACCGTAAACTCGGCCGGCAGGTCGAACGGACGGGTCAGGCTGAGATCAACGCCTTCGTCGCCCATCGTGCCCCCACCAAAGGCGATCGAGCCCACCGGCTTGCCGTCCAGCGTCAGGGACGAGCGGATGTTCGCTCGTGCCACCGGGGCCACGCCCGGAGCGGCCACCGGCTGGCTGGCGTCCATATCCATCGACACCCGAATGTAGTTCGCGCGTGGCAACAGGCCAAAGCCGAACAGCTTCGACATCGACGAGCGGAGCCGGGCCTCGCTTTCGTTCCAAGAGGCGCCCAGGGCCAGCGAACGTTGCCCCACCCGTTCGTCGTCGGGCTTCTGGGTCAGGTTCAGGTCGAAATCGTAGGTCGGGTTTTCCGGCATGCCCGACGACTTGACTGTCAGCGCGACCTTTTCCTTGTCGGTGGAGAGGTCCAGAGGCAAGGCCGCGTAGTAACCAGCGAAGCGGCCATCCTTGGCCGAGACCGACATGGCCGGCTTCTGGATGATCTCGGCGTGCGCGACCCCGGCGGCCGAAACCGCCGCGAGCACGATCCAAAGACGAGCACCGATCCCCATGCACGCCAGCTAGCATACTTGGCCTTGGGCTTGGAAGCCTTGCGGGCCATTTGTAAGACAGTTCGCGTGAACGCCCGTTTTGACGGCAAACCCCGCCTCGGCTTGCGTTTGTTCCCCATATCCTGTAGGAGCGCGCGTTCTCACGGAAGGCGGTCTTGCACGCACCCATCCGGGACCGGGGTTCGCTCCGCTCGGCTTGCAGGATCCATCGTGGTCGACGGACTTCCGTCGTCGTCCGCGCCGCCTTCCACAACGGAAGAAGGAAAAACATGGCGTTCTACGAACACGTGGTCATCGCGCGGCAGGACATCTCGCCGCAACAGGCCGAAGCTCTGAACGAGCAACTCAAAGCCCTCATCGAAGAGAATGGCGGTCACATCGCCAAGATCGAGTACTGGGGCCTGCGTAACCTCACCTACCGCATCAAGAAGAACCGCAAGGGCCACTATTCCCTGCTCGCGATCGACGCCCCGGCGCCGGCCGTGAAGGAAATGGAGCGTCAGCTGCTCATCAACGAAGATGTGCTGCGCTTCATGACCATCCGCGTGGAAGAGCTGGACCTCGAACTCTCGCCGGTCCTGGCCCGTCGCGATCGCGGCGACCGCCCGGAACGTCCGCGCGAAGACTTCGGCGCTCAGGCTCAGGCGTAAGGGAGAGATAGATCATGACCGATACGACTGCTCCTGAAGCCGGCGCTCCGGCCGCCGCCGCCGGCGGCGCTCGCCGCCCGTTCTTCCGTCGCCGCAAGGTTTGCCCGTTCTCGGGCGCCAACGCGCCGAAGATCGACTACAAGGACGTGAAGCTGCTGCAGCGTTACGTTTCCGAACGCGGCAAGATCGTTCCGTCGCGCATCACCGCGGTGTCGGCCAAGAAGCAACGCGAACTGGCCAAGGCCATCAAGCGCGCCCGCTTCCTGGCTCTGCTCCCCTACGTCGTGAAGTAAGGGAGACGCCACGATGAAAGTCATTCTGCTCGAACGCGTTGAAGGCACCGGCGTCCTCGGCGACGAAGTCACCGTCAAGGACGGCTTCGCCCGGAACTACCTGCTGCCCCGCGGCAAGGCCCTGCGCGCCACCAAGGCGAACCTGGCCACCTTCGAAGCTCAGCGCGCTGAGATCGAAGCCCGCAACGTGAAGAACCGTGAATCGGCCGCCAAGAACGGCGAAGCCCTGGACGGCACGCAATACGTCCTGATCCGTCAAGCTGGCGAAAGCGGCCAGCTGTACGGTTCGGTCGCGGGCCGTGACGTCGCCGACGCCATCAAGGCCGAAGGCGGCAAGGTCGATCGTTCGATGGTCGTGCTGGACAAGCCGATCAAGACGCTCGGCGTTCACGAAGTGAAGGTGAAGCTGCACGCCGAAGTGACCATCACGGTCACCCTGAACATCGCGCGCAGCCAAGACGAAGCCGAGCGCCAAGCGCGCGGCGAGAACGTGATCAACTCGCAGTTCGAGGAAGATCGCGCGGCCGAAGCCGAAGCCGCCCAAGACATGGCGGAAGGCGGCGCCGGCTCGTTCGAAGGCGACCACTACGAAGCCTAATCCCGTCCGGGATCGGAGCTTTGTTACGAAAGACGGCGCGGAGCGATCCGCGCCGTTTTTTTCTGCGCCCGATATGAGAATGCTTCGATGCTGGGCGCCTTGTGTCTAAATTATGAACGACCCATGTTCTCGATGCGGGGCGACTAGACCCCGCCCGGGGCGCGCCGCGATGCGCGGAGCGCACCGATCACGAGAGGGGTAATCGATGCGCTACAAGACCTTCCTACTCGCTGCAGCCTCGCTGGCCAGCGTCGCGACCATGGCCAACGCCCAGAGCGCCACGGACACCGATCAGACGTCCGTCGACGAGCTCGTCATCACCGGCACCCGCACGGCGGGTCGATCGCGACTGGACACCGTGGCCCCCGTCGACGTGGTCAGCGAAAAGGCGCTGACCCGCACCGGCACCACCGAGCTTGCGCAGTCGCTGTCGACGCTGGCGCCCTCGATCAACTTCCCGCGCCCGGCCATCACCGACGGCACCGACCACATCCGGCCGGCCACCCTGCGCGGCCTCGCCCCCGACCAGACCTTGGTGCTGGTCAACGGCGCCCGGCGTCATTCCTCGGCCCTGGTCAATGTGAACGGTTCGATCGGACGTGGCTCGGCCGCTGTCGACCTGAACGCCATCCCGACCATCGCGCTCGACCGCGTCGAAGTCCTGCGCGACGGCGCCTCGGCGCAGTACGGCTCGGACGCCATCGCCGGCGTCATCAACCTCCGCCTTCGCGAAGCCCGCTCGGGTGGCGGCGCGACGATCACCTACGGCGGTTACAACACCCTGGTTGAAACCGCACGCAACACCGACGGCCGCCGCGAGCGCGATGGTGAAACCGTCACCGTCCAGGCCTGGCAGGGCCTGCCGCTGGGCGCCGACGGCTTCTTGACCGTTTCGGCCGAGTACCGCGACCGCAATCCCACCAGCCGCGGCGACATCGATGTTCGCGTCACGCCGGCCAGGGTGACCTCGCGCTACGGCGACGCCGAGGTGAAGGACAAGACCGTCTATCTGAACGCCGGCCTGCCGGTCGGTTCGGGCTGGGAAGCCTATGGCTGGGCCGGTTACCAGACGCGCGAAGGCGGCAGCGCCGCGTTCCCGCGCATTGTCGGCGACGCGCGCCAGACGCCGGTCGCCACGATCTATCCGAACGGCTACCTGCCGATCATCGCGACCGATATCGAGGACTCCACGGCCGCCTTCGGCGTGAAGGGCGATCTGGCGGGCTTCAAGGTCGATCTCAACGTCGTCTACGGCAAGAACAAGATCGACTACCGCACCGAAAGCTCGGCCAACGCCTCCTATGGCGCGGCCAGCCAGACGAGCTTCAAGTCCGGCGGCATGACCTACGACCAGACCGTGGTCGGCCTGGACGTGTCGCGCGGCGTGGACATCGGCGCCTATGAGCCGCTGAACGTCGCCTTCGGCGCTGAAGCCCGCTGGGAAGGCTATTCGATCCGCGCCGGCGAGCCGACCTCGTATAACCGCGGCCCGATCACCACGGCCGCGGCAGGCGCGCAGGGCTTCCCAGGCTTCCAGCCGTCGAACGTACTGTCGCGGGACCGCGACAATATCGGTCTCTATCTCGACCTGGAATCGCGCCTGACCGAGCGCTTCACCGCCTCGGCCGCTGTCCGCTACGAGGACTATTCGGACTTCGGATCGACGACGACCGGCAAGCTGGCCGCGCGCTACGAACTGACCGACGGCTTCGCCATTCGCGGCGCGGTCTCGACGGGCTTCCGTGCGCCGGCGCTGCAGCAGCAGTTCTTCACCACCACTTCGACCAACTTCATCATCATCAACGGCGTCTCCACGCCCGTGGAAGTCGGCACCTTCCCCGCCACCAGCGCCGTGGCCAAGGTGCTGGGCGCCAAGCCGCTTGAAGCCGAGAAGTCCGACAACCTGTCGGCCGGCGTCGTCTTCCACCGCGGTCCGTTCGAACTGACCGTCGACGCCTACCAGATCAAGATCGACAACCGGATCGTGCTCTCGGAGAACATCCAGGGCTCGGCCACCGGCTCGGCCACCGCCGTGGCGATCTACAACCTGCTGGCGCCGTTCAACGTGACGGCGGCGCGCTTCTTCCTCAACGGCGTCGACACCGAGACCAAGGGCGTCGACGTGGTGGCGCGCTACCGGATCGATGACGACCAGGCCGGCCGGTTCGACCTGACGGCGGCGGCCAACTTCAACAAGACCGACGTCACCAAGCTTCCCACGACCAACACCCTCTCGTCGCTGCCGGTTCCGCCCAGCCTGTTCAACCGCGCCAACGTGCTGACCTTCGAGGAAGGCACGCCCAAGCGGAAGATCACCCTGGCCGGCGACTGGGGCCGCGAAGCCTGGGGCGCGACGCTGAAGACCACCTTCTACGGCTCGGTCCTGTCGCCCAACAACGACCCGACCGGCGCGTTCGACGTGCGCACGGGCGCAAAGGCCGTCGTCGATCTGGAAGGCCGCTACGCCATCAACGAGCGGCTTAACCTGGCGATCGGCGCCAACAACCTGTTCGACGAGTACCCGAACCGCACGCCGGCCAACGTCAACACGACGAATGCGACAGCCTTCACCGGCTTCTCGCCGTTCGGCTTCAACGGCCGCTTCTTCTACGGCCGGATCAGCGTGAGCTGGTAGGCCATCTGGGGTCTTCCGACCGAGCCTAGAGGCGGGCGCGGAGAGCGATCTCCGCGCCCGTCCTTTTAGCTCCAACGTCAGAAACGGACGCCCCGCCAACCGTCGCGCCTTGCGCTTGGCGCCGGTCAAAACATACACAGAACATCCCCGTTCATCTTGGGACGCCGGGCAACTGGCCCGCGCGTCGCAAAGCGCGTCGCGTTAACCTGTGCCGATGTCTCTCGTCCCTGCGCTCGACCTCGTTCTCCCCGGTCTTCCCGAGCCCACGATCAACGTGGCGCCGCACAACATGGAAGCCGAACAAGCGCTGCTGGGCGTCCTGCTGTATGACAACGCCGCCTATGAGCGCCTGAGCGACAATCTGCAGGCCCGCTGCTTCTACGAGCCCTTCCACCAGCGCCTGTTCCAGGCGATCGAGACCCACGTCCGCAAGGGCCAGCTGGCCGAACCGATTCTGCTGGCCGATGAGTTCAAGAAGGATCCCGCGTTCGAGGAGCTGGGCGGCCTGCGCTATCTGGCCGACCTCGTCGATCGTGCGCCGCCGGCGGCCAATGTCGGCGACTACGCCCGCGTGATCTTCGACCTGTCGCTGCGTCGCGAACTGATCCGCATCGGCGGCGACATCGCCACGGCGGCGCAAGGCGGCAACGACGAGAAGCGCACCGCCCGCGACCAGATCGAGGCCGCCGAACAAAGCCTCTACAGTCTGGCCGAAAGCGGCGCGGCGTCCTCGGGCTTCGTGTCCTTCGGCGACGCCCTGCGCGGCGCGGTCGAGATGACGGCCGAAGCCTACAGCCGCGACGGCGGCATGTCGGGCGTGTCGACCGACCTGATGGACCTCGACCAGAAGATCGGCGGTCTGCACCCGTCCGACTTGATCATCCTGGCCGGCCGCCCGTCGATGGGTAAGACAGCGCTGGCGACGAACATCGCCTTCAATATCGCCAAGAAGTACGCCTACGAGATCCAGCCCGACGGCACGAAGAAGACCGTCCAGGGCGGTGTGGTGGCCTTCTACTCGCTGGAAATGAGCGCCGAGCAGCTGGCCCTGCGTATGCTGGCCGACGCCTCGGGCGTGTCGGGCGACCGCCTGCGTAAGGGCGAGATCGACGCCAGCGAATTCGGACGCGTGCGCGACGCGGCCATGGAGCTGCAGAACGCGCCGCTCTACATCGACGCCACCGGTGGTATCTCGATCGCCAAGCTGACCGCCCGGGCCCGCCGCCTGAAGCGTCAGGTGGGCCTTGATCTCATCGTGGTCGACTACCTGCAGCTGGTCACCGGCTCCGACCTCGGCGCCAACGCCAACCGCGTGCAGGAAGTCTCGCAGATCACCATGGGCCTGAAGGCCCTGGCCAAGGAGCTCAGCGTTCCGGTCATCGCCCTGTCGCAGCTGTCGCGTCAGGTCGAACAGCGTGACGACAAGCGGCCGCAACTCTCCGACCTTCGCGAATCCGGTTCGATCGAACAGGACGCCGACATGGTCTGGTTCGTGTATCGCGAGGCCTACTATGTGGGCCGCGCCGAACCGCGCGAAGGCACGCCCGAGCACCTGACCTGGCAGGAAGAGATGGACCGGCTTCAGGGCCTGGGCCGAGGTGATCATCGCCAAGCAACGTCACGGCCCCATCGGCACCGTGCGTCTGTCGTTCAACAGCGACACCACCCGCTTTGGCAACCTGGCGCGCGACCACTACTTCGCCCAGGCGCGGAACATCCCGTCCGACGAATAGGATCGGCCTATCGCGCCGTGGCGCTCCCGAAACCAAGGTAGCTGCGACCCAGGCGGACGAGTTCGTCCTCGAACTCGCGGCTCTGCAGAAAGTCCGCGCCCTCCAGCACCGCCGCCCGCAGCGCGCCGTGGATCGCGCGCGCCAGAACGAACGCCTGGACGCGCGTCAGCGGCCGTCCTTGCGCGTCGGTGATCCCCGCCTCCGCGTCGGCGAAACGTGATGCGAGTTCTGCGTGATCGGCCTCGGCCAGCATGGCCTTCATCGCGATCCGGCGGGCCTTGTCCCGTCGCGCGAAGGCCCCGACAAAGGCCCGGATCAGCGCCCGGTCGCGCGCAACGGGGTTTTCCCCAGTCGCCGTCGCGATCACCGCGCGGCGATGGGTCTCGGTCTCGCGTTCCGCCAGGGCGACAAGGATCGCCCGCTTGTCCGGGAAGTAGCGATACAGCGTGCCGATGCTCACCCCCGCGCGCAGGGCCACGGCGTTGGTCGTGAAGCCGGCGTCGCCCTCGGTCTCCAGAATCCGAGCCGCCGCCTCCAGAAGGCAGTACACGGAATCTTGAGACCGGCTTTGACGAGGCGATTTCCGAACCTTTTCAACAGGCTTCATACGCCCTCCGCTCACCGGCCCGCCTCGCGTGAAGTCGAGTAAGCCAGGCCGCACGCCCAACCTATGCTGGCTCTGACGACAACGGAAAGGCCATGCGATGACCTGGGCGACCGAGCGACTGGACTCCTTGAAGGCGGGAACGGCGATCCCGCCCCCGATCATCCGCACCTTGAAGCTGGGACTCATCGACGACTGGGGAGAGGGCTGGGTTCGCAAATCCTGGCGACCCGACCCGGATCTCGCCACGGCGGACGGCTCCTTGTTCGGCGGCTATCTGGCGGCGCTGGCCGATCAGGTCCTGGCGTTCGCGACGATGACAATCGTGCCGCACGACAGGCTCTTTCGGACGGTGAACCTGCAGGTCAACTTCCTGAAGGTGTCGCGCAACGATCCGCTCATGATCGAGGGTCGCGTCGTGGCCCAGACCCGCCAACTGATCACCACCCGCGCCGACTTTCGACGGTCCGATGGCTTGCTGATCGCCGACGCCACAGCGCAGCAGATTGTCATGCCCTTCGATCAATGGCCCGCCGAACATGCGGCTGTCGAAACCATCGCCCCCGCTCAGTCGGGAGAGGTTTGACTTTGCCAGAGCCGGTACGGCACCGTCCCCGTCCCGCCCGCCGCCCGCTGGACGAGTCACATGGACTTCAGCCCCCTGCCCACCTCCAGCCTGATCGGCGCTTTCCTGCTGGCGTTCCCGGCGCTGTTCTCGATCGTCAATCCGGTCGGGGCGGCGCTGATCTTCGACCAGGCCATGGGAAATCGCTCGCGCCCGGAACGCCTGAAGCTGGCGCGCGCCATCGGTTTCTACGCCTTCCTGGTCCTCTTGGGGTCGCTGCTGCTGGGCGGCTATATCCTGAACTTCTTCGGCGTGAGCATCGGCGCGCTGCGGGTCGCGGGCGGCCTCGTCGTGGCGATCCGCGCCTGGGGCCTTCTGATGGACCCCGAGCACAACGAAGACCGCAAGGCCAATCAGACCGAGTCGGCCCAGAGCCACCACGACGTGGCCTTCTTCCCGCTGACCATGCCCTTCACCACCGGTCCCGGCTCGATCTCGGTGGCCATCGCACTGTCCTCGCAGCGCCCGACCGAAGGCGACGCGGTGGCGCCGTTCTTCATCGGCGCCGGCCTCGCGGCCGCCCTGGTCGCGGTGCTGGTCTGGCTTTGCTACAGCGCCTCGGGTCAGGTCATGCGCCTGCTGGGCCCGTCGGGCGCGCGGGTGCTGTCGCGGCTGGTGGCGTTCCTGCTGCTGTGCATCGGCGTGCAGATCATCGCGTCGGGCGTGGAGAACCTGGTGGCCAAGTTCCTGCTCGCGCACCCGGGTTAAGCCGTTGAACCCACGCGCCGCGTCGGCTAGGCCCAAGCCGTGACCGACGCCCAAGACACCCGCATCACCATCGACCTCGACGCCCTGGCGCATAACTACGCCGCCTTGCGCGCACGCGCCGGTGACGCCGAGGTGGCGCCGGCGGTCAAGGCCGACGCCTATGGCCTCGGCGCCGCGCCCGTAGCCGATCGCCTGTGGGCGGAAGGCGCGCGCAGCTTCTACGTCGCGCGACTGGCTGAAGGCGTGGCCCTGCGCCAGTCACTCGGTGACCGCGAGGCCACGATCTATGTGCTGGACGGCGCCACGCCGGGGTCGGGCGAAGCGCTGGAAGGCGCGCAGCTGGTCCCCGTGCTCAACAGCCTGCCGCAGGTCGAGGCCTGGAACCTGCAGGCGCGATCGGGACGGCTGCGGGCGGCCCTGCACATCGACACCGGCATGAACCGCCTTGGCCTGCGTCCCGAGGAGCTGAAGGTGCTGGTCGGCTCCTTCGACCGGCTCAAGCGCTTGGATGTGGAGCTGGTCGTCAGTCACCTGGCCTGCGCCGACACCCCCGAGCATCCGCTGAACGCCACCCAGCTGGCGCGCTTCCAGGAGGCCGCAGCCCTGTTGCCGGGCGTTCAGCGCAGCCTGGCCAATTCCGGCGGCCTGTTCCTGGGCGAAGCCTATCGTTTCGACCAGGCCCGGCCTGGCGTCAGCCTCTATGGCGGCGGTCCGGAAGGTCGCCCCCACCCCGAGATCCGGGCGGTCGCGACCGTCGAGGCGCCGATCCTGCAGGTCCGCGTGGTGCCGCGCGGTGAGAGCATCGGCTACGGCGCCGGCTGGACCGCCAGCGACAACACCCGCGTCGCCATCATCGCCGCCGGCTATGCCGACGGTGTTCCGCGCGCCGCCTTCCCGCGTGGCGAGGTCTGGTTCGACGGCGCGCGGCGGCCGATGCTGGGTCGCGTGTCGATGGACCTGATCGCGGTGGACGTCACCGACTGCGACGCGGCCCGTCCCGGCGCGATGGTCGAGCTGTTCGGCGCCAATCTGCCGGTGGACGACGCCGCCGAGGCCGCCGGGACATCGGCCTATGAGCGCCTGACCAGACTGTCCCTGCGCGGCGCACGCCGATACGTCGGCGCAGCACGCTAGCAACCGTGCGTCCGTCTTTGGCGCAGCGTGCCCCCAGCCTGTAGTCTCCCCGTATCCGAGAATCAGGAGACCTCATGGCCCGCGACGGCGCCGTTTACGCCTGCCAGTCCTGTGGCGCGGTCCAGACCAAATGGTCCGGCCAGTGCCCCGCCTGCCAGAGCTGGAACACCCTGGTCGAGGAAGTCGGCGCAAGGCCGCCCGGCGCGCTTTCGACGACCAAGGCCACCCGTGTGCGCGGCTTGCAGTTCACGGGCCTGGAAAGCGAGACCGCGCCCCCTCCCCGCATCCTGACCGGCGTCGACGAGTTCGACCGCGTGTGCGGCGGCGGCGTCGTGCCCGGCTCGGCCCTGCTGATCGGCGGCGACCCGGGCGTGGGCAAGTCCACCCTGCTGCTGCAGGTCTGCGCCAGCGCCGCGGCGCGCGGCGTGTCCTGCGCCTATATCTCGGGCGAAGAGGCCGTCGAGCAGATCCGGGGTCGCGCCGACCGCATGGGGCTCGCAAAGGCCAATGTCAGCCTGGCGGCTGAGACCGCCCTGCGCGACATCCTCGATGGCCTCAAGCGCGACAGCTTCGACCTGGTGGTTATCGACTCGATCCAGACGATGTGGAGCGACGCCCACGAGGCCGGACCGGGCACCGTCACCCAGGTCCGCGCCTGCGCCACCGAATTGGTCCGCCTAGCCAAGAAGAAGGGCGTGGCGATCCTGCTCGTGGGTCACGTCACCAAGGACGGCCAGATCGCCGGCCCGCGCGTCGTCGAGCACCTCGTGGACGCCGTGCTCTCGTTCGAGGGCGAGCGCGGCTATCCGTTCCGCATCCTGCGCGGCGCCAAGAACCGTTTCGGCGCGACCGACGAGATCGGCGTGTTCGAGATGGGCGATGTGGGCCTGCGCGAGGTCAAGAACCCCTCGGCCCTGTTTCTCAACGAGGGCGGCGAGCGCGCCGCCGGCGCGGCGGTGTTCGCCGGCATCGAGGGCTCGCGCCCCGTGCTCGTGGAATTCCAGGCCCTGGTCGCGCCTTCGGCCTATGGAACGCCGCGCCGCGCCGTCGTCGGCTGGGACTCTGGACGCCTCGCCATGGTGCTCGCCGTACTCGAGGCCCGATGCGGCCTTGGTTTTGGCGACAAGGACGTCTATCTGAACGTCGCCGGCGGCCTGCGCATTACCGAACCGGCGGCGGATCTCGCGGCGGCGGCGGCCCTGGCCTCCTCCGCCCTGGACGTCGCCCTGCCCCAGGACTGCGTCGTGTTCGGCGAACTCAGCCTGTCGGGCGAAGTCCGCCCGGTCAGTCGGATGGAGACCCGTTTGAAGGAAGCCGCGAAACTGGGGTTTGGCCGCGCGCTCGGCCCGCTCGCCGGCCTGCCTGAGGGCGGCGGCGCCCTGCCTGTGGCGGGCGTAGCGCGCCTGACAGACGCCGTCCGCCGGATCGGCGACGAGATCTGGACCAGCCTCACGTGACGCCGTTCGACATCATCGCCGGCCTGCTGCTTCTGGTCTCCGGCGTCACAGGCTGGGTGCGCGGCGCCTCGCGCGAGCTGACCTCAGCGCTGTCCTTCATCTTCGCCGCCGCCATCGCCCTGTTTGGCCTGCGCGTCACCGGCCCTCTGTTCCGCGAGATGATGGACCCCGATTGGGCGGCGACCGCCACGGCGATCCTGGTCGTCTTCGTCATCGTTTTCCTGATCGTTCGCCTGATCGGCGGCCGCATCACCGCCAGCCTGCACGACACCTCGGCCGGCGTTCTCGACCAGGCGGTCGGCGCCAGCTTCGGTTTGATCCGGGCCTTGGTGATCCTGGGCGTCTTCAACCTCTTGCTGCATCTGGCGACGCCGCCAGACCGCATGCCGCGCTGGGTCGAAGACTCGATTTTCTATCCGCTGTCGGAAGTCAGCGGCACCGTGCTGAAAGTCTTCGCCCCCAAGGGCAAGGCCTTGGCCGGCAAGATCGCTCCGGCGATCAAGGACGCCGTCAAGGACGGCGGCGACAATACGTCCGGCGAGGAATCGTCGGGAAAAGGCTATGATGAAAACCAGCGTCGGAACCTCGACGACCTGGTGGAGAAATCGCGATGACCTTCCTGGGCCAGTCGACCGACCGCTACTCTTCCTCGCCCTGGCGCGATCCGGAGGACGACACCCTTCGCCTGGAGTGCGGCGTTTTCGGCGTATTCGGCGTGCGTGACGCGGCCGCGATCGCAGCCCTGGGCCTGCACGCCCTGCAGCACCGCGGCCAGGAAGCCTGCGGCATCGCCGCCTTCGACGGCAATCGCTTCCACACCGAACGCCATATGGGCCATGTCGGCGACGCCTTCACCGGCGCCGACCTCGTCCAGCGCCTGCCGGGCAACATGGCCATCGGCCACACGCGCTATTCGACGGCCGGCGGCAGCTTCATCCGCAACGTCCAGCCGATGTTCGCCGATCTCGAAACCGGCGGCGTGGCGATCGCCCACAACGGCAACCTGACCAACTTCCTGACCCTGCGCGAGCGCCTGGTGCAGGAAGGCGCGATCTTCCAGTCGACCTCAGACAGCGAAGCGATCCTTCACCTGATCGCCCGCTCGCGGAAGGCCAAGATCGTCGACCGCTTCGTCGACGCCATCAGCCAGATCGAAGGCGGCTACGCCCTGGTGGCGATCACCAACAAGAAGATGATCGGCGTGCGCGACCCACTGGGCATCCGCCCGCTGGTGCTGGGCGACCTGGATGGCAAGCCCGTCCTGGCCTCTGAAACCTGCGCGCTCGACATGATCGGCGCGCGCTTCGTCCGCGACATCGAGCACGGCGAGATGGTGGTGATCGAAGAGACCGGCATCACCTCGACCAAGCCCTTCCAGACCGCTCCGGCGCGTCCCTGCGTGTTCGAATATGTCTATTTCGCCCGTCCCGACAGCGTCGTGAACGGTCGCTCAGTCTATGGCGTGCGCAAGCGCATGGGCATGAACCTGGCCAAGGAAACCGGCGTCGAGGCCGATGTCGTGGTGCCCGTGCCCGACAGCGGCGTGCCGGCCGCCCTCGGCTACGCCCAGCAGAGCGGCCTGCCGTTCGAGATGGGCATCATCCGCAACCACTATGTCGGCCGCACCTTCATCCAGCCGACGCAAGGTGTCCGCGAGTTGGGCGTGCGCATGAAGCACAGCCCCAATCGCGCGGTCCTGGCCGGCAAGCGCGTGGTGCTGATCGACGACTCGATCGTGCGCGGCACCACCTCGCTGAAGATCGTCCGCATGGTCCGTGAGGCCGGCGCCAAGGAGGTTCACCTCCGCTCGGCCAGCCCGCCGATCAAGTGGCCCGACTTCTACGGCATCGACATGCCCGAGCGCGAGCAACTGCTGGCGGCCAACAAGTCGCTGGAGGAGATGGCCAAGTTCCTCGAGGTCGACTCTCTGGGCTTCCTGTCCGTGGACGGCCTCTACGACGCCCTGGAAGCCGGTCAGCGCGATCCAGCGACCCCGCAGTTCACCGATCACTACTTCACTGGCGACTATCCGACCCGCCTGACGGATCGCGAGATCGCCGAGGGTCGCAACGAAACCAACGACAAGCAGCTTTCGCTGCTGGTCAGCGCGTGACATATCCCTCGTCCCGCCATGACTGGGCGGGACGAGGATTTTGTCCATGGGTTTCAAAAGCCTGCTCGATAAGCTGAAAATCGAGCCCTACGTCATCGCCCTGTTCGGCATGGTCGTGCTGGCCTCGGTTCTGCCTGTCCGCGGCGCAGCGGCGGAAGGGCTGTCGGTCATCGTCAAGCTGGCGATCGCCCTGCTGTTCTTCCTGCATGGCGCCAAGCTGTCGCGCGAGGCCGTGGTGGCGGGCGTCACGCACTGGCGCCTGCACCTGACGATCCTGGCCTTCACCTTCGTGATGTTCCCGGTGCTAGGCCTTGTGGCCAGCAAGCTGGGCGTTCTGTCCTCGACCCTGGCGGCGGGTATGCTGTTCCTCTGCTGCCTTCCCTCGACGGTGCAGTCGTCGATCGCCTTCACTTCGATCGCGCGCGGCAATGTCGCTGCGGCCGTCTGCGCGGCCTCGGCCTCCAACCTGTTCGGTATCTTCATCACGCCGGTGCTGGTCAGCGTCCTGATGCATACCCAGAGCGGCGCGGCCGGGGGCTGGGAGTCGATCCAGGACATCATCGTCCAGCTTCTGCTGCCCTTCATTGTCGGCCAGCTGGCCCGGCCGCTGGTCGCCAAATGGGTCGAGAAGCACAAGCAGCTGGTTGGCTATGTCGATCGCGGCTCAATCCTGTTGGTGGTCTACGCCGCCTTCAGCGAGGCGGTCGTCGGCGGGATCTGGGCCAAGGTCTCGGCCGTGGAGATGATTGCGCTGCTGCTGGCCTGCTGCGTGCTGCTGGCGATCGTGCTGGCCGCCACGACCTATGGCGCGCGCGCGCTCGGCTTCTCGAAGGAAGACGAGATCACCATCATGTTCTGCGGCTCCAAGAAGAGTATGGCGACCGGCGTGCCGATGGCCGGCATCCTGTTCCCGGGCCCGACCGCGGGGGTCATCGTGCTGCCGCTGATGATCTTTCATCAGATCCAGCTGATGGCCTGCTCAGTGATCGCCCAGCACTACGCCAAGCGGCCGTCGGAAATCGTAGAGGCTTAAGGGCTTCCGCCGGTTTTCGTTTCCGCTTCCCTGCTCTAGAACGCGCCCATGACTTCCGACTCCTCCAAGCCGCTGGCCGGCCGCATCGCTCTTGTCACCGGCGCCACGCGCGGCATCGGCGAAGCCGTCGCCCTGGGCCTGGCCAAGGCCGGCGCGCACGTGATCGCTGTGGGGCGGACGCAAGGCGCTCTGGAAGCGCTGGACGATGCGATCCTGCAGGCGACGGGCGAGCGCGCCACGCTCGTGCCGCTGGACCTGCGTGAGGCCGATGGCCTGGATCACCTTGGCGCGGCGATTCACAAGCGCTGGGGCAAGCTCGACATCCTGGTCGGCGCCGCCGGCGTGCTGGGCCCCCTGACGCCGGTCAGCCACCTGGAGCCCAAGGGCTGGGACATGATCCTGTCCACCAACCTGACGGCCAACTGGCGCCTGATCCGCAGCATGGATCCGCTGCTGCGCGCGTCGGACGCCGGCCGCGCGGTGTTCTTCTCCAGCAGCGTCGCCAAGACCCGTCCCGCCTTCTGGGGCGCCTATGCGGCGACCAAGGCCGCGCTGGAGGCCCTCGTCGACGTCTATGCCGACGAGATGGAGAACACGACTGTTCGCGCCTTCTGCGTCGACCCTGGCGCCATGCGAACCAAGATGCGCTCCGCCGCTTTCCCGGGCGAAAACCCCGCGACGGTCCCCGCACCGGAGACCATCGCGCCGTTCATGGTGGATCTGCTGCGCAGCGATCGTGAGGCGACCAAGGGTGTGGTTCGCTTCAAGGAACGCGGCCAGGAATCAGCGTCGATCGACGCCTGACCGATTCGGCGCCGCCGCCTTCATGGACGCAAGGGTTGTCTGACGCTGTCAGACTTCCACTCTGGATGGCGATTCTAGAACCGTGTTCCGCGATAGGTCGCCCCAAACGGGAGCATTAGCGGCTCGTTAACCATGCGCGACCAGTTGTGATGCTTGAAAGTCCAAGCAACCCACCGGGACCTCGAATGGCTCTGTTCTCTATTGGCCGCGACACGGGCGACCAAGCCAATCGGATTTGCGAACTTGAAGGCATTGTCGCCGCCATTCAGCGTTCCCAGGCTGTGATTGAGTTCAATCTCGACGGGTCGATCATCACGGCAAACGACAGCTTCCTGCGCACCATGGGCTACAGCCGCAGCGATATCCAAGGTCGTTCGCATAGCCTGTTCGTCGAACCAGGCTTCGCCAAAAGTGAGGACTACCGCGAGTTTTGGCGACGTCTGAACGCTGGGGAATTTCTGGCCGGCAAGTTCCGGCGGGTGGGCCAAGGCGGCCGCGAGGTGTGGATCCAGGCCTCGTACAATCCGGTCTTCGATCGTCAGGGAAAACTGACCAAGATCATCAAGTTCGCGGCAGACATCACAGAGATCGAGTCCGAGCGTCTGGCCAGCGAGCGGGAGCGAGACGCGATCCGCAAGGAACAGGACGAGGTCGTCTCGGCCCTGGCCGAAAGTCTTCAGCGGCTAGCGCACGGCGACCTGACCGCTCGGATCGACGCGCATTTCGACGCACGCCACGACCGGCTGAAGGCGGACTTCAACGCGGCCGTCGACAGCCTCAAGGACGCCATGGGCGCGATCGCCGAGGCCGCCGGCGGCATGGAGAGCGGCGCGGTCGAGATCGCCAGCGCTTCCAACGACCTCTCCAAGCGGACCGAACAACAGGCCGCCAGCCTGGAAGAGACCGCAGCCGCGCTCGACGAGATCACCGCGACCGTCAAGCGCAGCGCCGATGGCGCCAAGCAGGCCTCGGCCGCCGCTTCCTCGGCCAGCCGCGAGGCCGACCGCTCCGGCGAGGTCGTCCGCGAGGCGGTCTCCGCCATGGGCGAGATCGAGAAGTCCTCGGGCCAGATCACCCAGATCATCGGGGTCATCGACGAGATCGCGTTTCAGACCAACCTTCTAGCCCTGAACGCTGGCGTCGAGGCCGCCCGCGCCGGTGACGCCGGCCGGGGCTTCGCGGTCGTCGCTCAGGAGGTCCGCGCTCTGGCTCAACGCTCCGCCGAAGCGGCCAAGGAGATCAAGCAACTGATCGCCAGCAGCACCGCCCAGGTCGAGCGCGGAGTTCGCCTTGTCGGCGACACGGGCCAGGCGCTGACCGCCATCGTGGCCAAGGTCGGCGAGATCGACACCCTCATCCGCGAGATCGCCGAGTCCGCCCAGGAGCAGGCGACGGGCCTGAACGAGGTCAACTCCGCCGTCAACCAGATGGACCAGGTCACCCAGCAGAACGCCGCGATGGTCGAACAGGCCACGACGTCGGCGGCCCAGCTGCGCGGCGAGGCCCAGGATCTGGCGCGGCAGGTCTCGCGGTTCCAGACGGGCGCGAGCTACGTCGCCCAACGCCCGCAAGCCGCCGCGCCGCGCCCCGAGCCTGCCATGGCCGCGCCGCGCGCCCGAATCCAAGCTTCCGCACGGCCTGGCTCCGCCGCCGTCGCGGTGGCGCCGTCCAGTGACTGGGAAGAGTTCTGATCCCGTGGGGGGACGAACCCGCAGTAACGGGTTCCAGATGGCCGCCGCTGACAAAGCGGCGGCCATTTTTCGTTTCCGCTTAGCGCCCTTTAGGGCGGCCGGGTCCGGTGTTCCCACGCACCGTGCGCGAACCCGCAGCCGGACGGCGCGGCGCGGCGGCCTTGCCGCCGGCCGTCCTAGTCCCGACCTTGTAGCTGGGCGCCGTGGCGACCTTCTTCTGGGCGCGCGGCCCTTTGGCCTTCACCGACTTGACCGCCGCCTTGCCGGGTTCCGACGCACCGGCGGCCTCGCTCGGAGCAGCCTTTGCTACGGCGGGGCCCTTTTTCTTCACGGACTTCACCGCCGCCTTGCCCGGATCCGGCAAGCCAGCAGCCTCCGCCGCCTTGGCGGCGGCTTCGGCCGCCAGACGCTTGGACTTCTTGACCGTGTTGCGCGAGGCGCGGATCCGCTCTTCTTCCCGCTCCCGGCGCTCGAACTCGCGCTTGCCACGGCCGCTATGCCCCTTGGCCTCGCCATCGGCGTAGGGGTTCGCGCCCGACTTGATCGTGATCCGCAGCGGCACGCCGGGCAGATCGAAACTCTCGCGCAGGCTGTTGATCAGGTAGCGCCGATAGTGATCGGGCATCTGGTCGGCGCGGCTGGAAAACAGCACGAACGTCGGCGGACGGGCCTTGGTCTGCGCCATGTACTTGGGCTTCACGCGACGACCACTGACCGCAGGGGGCGGGTGTCGTTGCATGGCCATTTGCAGCCAGTCGTTCAGGTCGCGGGTCTTGACCTTGGTCGACCAGTCGCGGTGCGTCTTGATCACAGCCGGCATCAGGTGGCCGATGCCCTTGCCGGTCTCGCCCGACAGCGCCACGACGGGGGCGCCGCGCAGCTGTGGCAACATGCGCTCGGCGTGCTCGCGGAAGGCGGTGAGGTGCGCGGCCTGATCCTCGATCAGGTCCCACTTGGCCAGCACGAACACCACGGCCCGCCCCTCCCGCTCCGCCAGGTCGGCGATCTGCAGGTCCTGGATCTCGAACGGATGGGTGGCGTCCATCACCAGCAGCACCACCTCGGCGAAGGTGATGGCGCGGATGGTGTCGGCGGTGGACAGCTTTTCCAGCTTGTCCTGGACCTTGGCCTTGCGGCGCAGGCCGGCCGTGTCGACCAGGCGGATCTTGCGGCCGTCCCATTCCCAGTCGACCGAGATGGAGTCGCGGGTGATGCCCGCTTCGGGACCGGTCAGCAGGCGATCCTCGCCCAGGAGGCGGTTCACCAGCGTGGACTTGCCGGCGTTGGGGCGGCCGATGATGGCGATGCGGATCGGCTTACTGTCGTCGTCCTCGTCGTCGTCGCCAGCCTGGACTTGAGGCTCGAAGGCCAGCAGAGCGGCATAGAGCTCAGCCATGCCCTCTCCGTGCTCACCGGAGATCGGAATCGGCTCGCCCAGGCCCAGGCGGAAGGCTTCGCCGGCGCCGGCCTCGCCTGCCTTGCCCTCGGCCTTGTTGGCCGCAACGATGACGGGCTTGTCGCGCTTGCGCAGGATGGCGGCGAACACCTCGTCGAGCGCGGTGACGCCCTCGCGACTGTCGAAGACGAAGAGCGAGACGTCCGCCTCTTCGATCGCGGCCTCGGTCTGGGCGCGCATGCGCGCCTCGAGGCTGGAGTCGTCGACATCCTCGAAGCCGGCGGTATCGATGAGCTCAAGCTCAAGATCCCCCAGGCTGCCGGAGGCGTAGCGGCGGTCGCGCGTGACGCCCGGCTGGTCGTCGACGATCGCCAGCTTCTTGCCGGCGAGGCGGTTGAACAGCGTGGACTTGCCCACATTGGGCCGGCCGACGATGGCGAGTTTCAAAGGCATAGGCGTCCAGTAGTCGATTTTCGCCCCTATCGCAAAAGGGAGCCGAAAAAGCGAAGGCCCGGGCCGGCTTGCGCCGACCCGGGCTTCAAGGGTTTAGGCCTCAGGTCCCACGCGGGACCGGAAGCTTAGCGGATGGCGATCAGCTCGGCGTCGTCGGTGACGAGATAGATCATGTCACCCACAGCGATCGGGTTCAGCAGGACCGGCGAACCGATCTTCAGGGACTTTTCCTTGGCGCCCGTCTTGGCGTTCAGGGCGACGGCCTCACCCTCGCTGGACACCGTGATCAGGCGGCCATTCGCCAGGATCGGGGTCGACCACAAGCGCGGCTTCTTGGCGCGCTTCTTCTTCTGCTTCTTCGAGAGGTTGGCCGAGTCGTTCAGATCCTGGATCCAGTAGACCGAGCCGCTTTCGCGCGACACGCAGATCACTTGGCCGGACTTGTCCACGACATAGACGACGTCGCCAGCCGCCCACGGCGTGGTGATCGCGGTGACGGGCAGGCTCCAGCGCGCCTGGCCCGAGCGCAGGTCGGTGGCGGCGAAGACGCCCGAGTGGCTGACGGCGAAAACGTCGCCCTTGTAGATCACCGGGCGGCCCGGGATGTCGCGGATCTCCGACAGCGCGTTGGTGCGGCTGGCGCGGCTCAGCGCTTCGTTCCACAGGTCGTTGCCGTTGGCGGCGCGCAGGGCGACCAGTTCACCCGACGCGAAGCCGGAAACCACCGTGTCGCCGCTGACGGCCGGCGTCGAGGCGGCGAGGATCCGCGCAGGTTCGCTGAGCGCCTGATAGGTCCAGCCTGGCACCCCGTTCTCCGACGCGAACGTCAGAAGTTCGTTGTCGGTCGAGACGACGAAAACCCGGCCATCGACAACCGTCGGCGCAGCATGGATGGGTGTGGAGGTCGGCTGGGTCCAGCCCATGGCGCCGGTCGCCGCGTCGATCTGGGCGACGAAGCGGAAGCCCGAAGCCACGTAGAGCTTGTTGTCGGGGCCCAGAGCGACGCCCCCGCCGAAGCCCAGGCGGTCATTCTTCTTGGGGATCAGCCCCAGGAAGCCGCCCTTCGTCGTCGGGCCGGCGGCCGGACGCAGGTCTTTGCGCCAGATCGTGTCGCCGGTGCGCGCGTCCATCGCGACCACGTCGGCTTCACCGTCCATCACGAAGATGCGGTCACCCGAAGCGACCGGCGGCGCGGTGACGTGGAACTTGGCCCCGCCCTTCTTGCCGAAGCCCTTCTTCCAGGCGATCTGGAAGGCCTTGCCCGCATCAACATGCTCGATCGACTGTTCCGGGTTGGCGCCGGGCAGACGCCATTCGGTCTGCACGACAGGATCGGGCAGGAAAAAGTCGGCGCCCTTCAGCGACTCGCTGGCCTCGACCTTCTGGTCAAAGGCGATGATCGAGATCCGCTGACCTTGGCTGGCCGTGCTCTTGTTCTCGTCGCTCTTGTCGAAGGGGTTGAGCTTGGAAACGGTCGAGCAACCGCTGACCGTCACGGCCGCCGTCATCAGCGCGACCAGCGCGACGGAACGCTTGGAGTTCATCTTGAGGCTCATTGGGCGGCGTTCGGGGCGACGGCGGGCGGCATTTGCATCATCGGCGGCGCGGACGGCAGCGTCGCCGCGGCCTTGACCGCAGCGGCCAAATCCTTGGCCGAGCCGGAGTCGATCAGCTGCATCGCCGCCTGGGCGCGCTGGCGAATGGCTTCGGACGTGTTGGCGTCCAGCGAGTTGGCCAGGATCACGAACTCCGAGCGCGCGCCGGCCAGATCACCGGCCTGCAGCTTGGCGAAGGCCAGGGCTTCCTTGGCGTACACGCGATATGGGCTCTTTTCCCCCGCCAAAGGCGTCAACCTCGTCTCGATGTCCTTGTAGGAAGCGGTGTCCATCAAGGCGAAGGCGGATTTGAGGCGGGCCAGATCACCGATCATCGGGCTGGGAGCGACCTTGGCGGCCTCGTCGAAATAGCCGACGGCCTCCTGGGTCTTTTTCTCCTCAAGGCGGATGGCGCCCATCTGCATCAGGGCCAGGGACTTGTAGCCCTTGGCGTTGGTGTCAGCGACAGCCTTGAAGCCGGAGAAAGCCTTGGCCGGCCCTTGGGTCTGCGCGGTCTGCAACGCGGCTTGATAGGCCTGCGAGGCCTTGTCGGTCAGGCCGGTCTGATAGCTGGTCCAACCCCAGTAGCCGCCCACGCCGATCACCGCCGCCGCCGTCACCGCCGCTACCCAGGGCAGCGACTTCTTGGCTAGCGTGCGGTAACGCTCCGCCCGAAGCTGTTCTTCGACTTCGTCAAAAACATCGACCACGAAACGAGGCTCCGAAAACAGGCGCTGGCCCTTGGGCGCTCCTCACTCACACGAGGAACACCGTCGGGTTTAGGACAGATTGTGGCGGACGAAGGGCCGTCCGCTGAGGCGGCGAACCTATAGCGTGCCGCGCGCGGTCGCAACGCGCCGTTTCAAGGCTTCTTGGCGTAATAGGTCTCAGCCGGTCCTGGGAAGCTGCGATCACGGACATCGCTGGCGTACTGGGCGGCGGCGCGCTCGATCTGGGTCTTCAGATCGGCGTAGCGACGCACGAACTTCGGCGTCCAGTCGAACAGGCCCAGCATGTCGTCGACGACCAGCACCTGACCATCGCAACCGGCTGAGGCCCCGATGCCGATGGTCGGCACGGAGACTGACTCGGTCACTTCGCGCGCCAGGCTTTCGGCGACGCCCTCGACGACGATGGCGAAGGCGCCGGCTTCAGCCGTCAACCGGGCCTCCTCCAGCACCTTGGCGCGCCCTGCGTCGTCCTTGCCCTTGGCCTTGAAGCCGCCTTCCAGCAGCACCGCCTGAGGGCGCAGGCCCACATGACCCATGACCGGCACGCCACGCTGGGTCAGGTAGGCGATGGTGTCGGGCACGGTCGGTCCGCTCTCGACCTTCACCGCCTGGGCGCCCGTCTCCTTCATGATCCGCACGGCGTTGGCGTAGGCCTCCTCGTGCGAGGCCTCGTAGGAGCCGAACGGCATGTCGACGACGACCATGGCCTTCTTGGAGCCCCGCATCACGGCCTGACCGTGCAGGATCATCATGTCCATGGTCACGCCGACGGTGTTGGGCAGGCCATGAACGACCATGCCCACCGAGTCCCCGACAAGCAGCACGTCACAGGCGTCGTCGAGCGCCGCCGCGACGGGCGCGGTGTAGGCGGTCAGACAGACAATCGGCACCCCGCCCTTGCGAGAGGCGATATCAGGGGCGGCCAGACGGCGGACCGTCTCTTCACGATGGGCGGACAGGGCGAACCCTCCCTAAGACGCTTTTGGGCGCCGTTTGTGGGCGAGATCGCGCCGCACCGCAACATGAACAGTGATAAGCCGCCGGCAGCCGCTCAAAAATCTTCGACCAGCCGGGTCACTGCGAACGCCAGGGCGACGACCGCCAACCCGGCCGCCAGCCAGACGGCTTCGGCGCTGGACGGCGTGCTCAGCAGAGCTGTCAGCCTGGCCCATCCGCCATTGATCTCGGTCTCCAGACCATGGCTGCCCTCGCGGGAGAGCTGCGCCAGTTCGTTGGAGAACCGGCTGCCGAAGATCTGGAAGGCGCCGATCAGGCCTGCGCCCGTTCCGGCGACGGCGATGAACATCCGTCGCATCGCCCACCCTCGGTCCAACTTGGCCATGACTTCCGCGTTGAACAGCGCCGCGTCCGGAAACGACGGCGCCTGAGCGAACATGCGGGTCAATTGCGCTTCGAAATCGGGTTCAGCCATGAGCTTCCCTCCTCGCGCCCTCATCCGGTCGGGCGAGCTTCGCCCGAAGTTTGTCCAAACCACGTTTGACATGGGATTTCACCGTGCCGATCGGGATATTCAAGGCCTCCGCCGCTTCGCCGTGGGACCAGTCGGCGCCGTAACAAAGCGAAACGCACAGGCGCTCGCCCCGTGACAGGCTCTTGAGCGCCTCGTCGAGATCGATACGGCTGGCGGCGTCGCCGGACGCATCCCGGACGGATATCTCTTCGAGCGGCTCGACATTGTCCGAGAAGATCAGCCGCGCCTCACGCTTGACGCGCTTCAGATAGAGCCGCGCGGCGATCTTCTTGATCCAGGCCCCGAAGGTCCCCTCGCCGCGAAACTCCGCCACCTGCTCGAAGCCCGTCATGAAGGCGTCCTGCGCCAGGTCGTCGGCGGTCGCGGCGTCGGCGCCAAGGCGTCGCAGCAGCCCCCGGACGGTGGAGCCATGCCGCCGTACCAGTTCCCCATAGGCCAGCCGATCCCCAGCGGCCGCCTGCGCGGCGAGCTCGACGTCGTGTCCTGTTGGCGGGCGTTCCATGCCCATTGAAATCAAGCCCCTCCCAAGGCCTCGGGTGCTAGACCCGCTGTTCCTTGTTCGGATTGAAGAAGCTCAGAACAATGAACGCGACGCCGATAACGGCGGGGATGCAGGCGATGCCGAAACCGTCGAAATCGCCGTCGCCATGGATGAAGTCGCCGAAATAGGTCGCCAACGCCACACCGACGCCGATCGCCAGCCAGATGACGCCGGTCCGCAGATCGCGCAGTCGGGTCGGCGGCGTCTTCACATTACGGGTCATGGCCTCGATCACCTCAGGTGGGACCGGTTGTCCCTTCTCGATGGCGAGACGAAGCGTCGCCTGCATTTCCATGCGCTCCTTGCTCTTGAGGTACAGCGGCACGCAGACGACGGCGCAGATCATCGCGAAGAGCGCAACCGGGACGACAATTTCGGGACCCATTCTCAAATCCTCCAGTTCGGTGGACGACGCTCCCGCGCCGCCTTCACTGTTAAGAGGCGTCGAGGCTCCCGTTTGGAGGCGCCGGTCGCCATGAAACTTTCGTAAGGCGCTAAATCGCGGCCAAACCCAGTCGTCGCCGGACAGAGGGGCTGCTGACCAGCAGCGTGACCGCCACCAGGGCCAGCGCCGCCGCGGCGGGGGCCAGACCCGGCGCCAGCGCGCCGATCAGCACGTTCAGCACCGGCGCGCAGGCCCAGGCGATCAGGCCGACCACGCCCGCCCACCCGCCGGCCGCGGCGATCCGCCCGAGAAACGCGCGGCGTTCGATCTTCTGCATCACCACGGCGGTGAACAGATCCGCGCGGCTTGTCGCCGGCTGCTCCCCCAAAAAGGCCGAGAGCTGATCATCAGGGGTCATCGAGATCCTCCCAGAACCGCCAGCAACCGTTCGCGGCCGCGGGTAACATGCGATTTCACAGTGCCCAAGGGAATGCCCAAAGCGTCCGAAACCTCCGCGTGCGACCAGGCCTGCCCCAGACACAGGGCGACGCACGCCCGCTGGTCTTCCGGCAGAGTCGCCAGCGCCGTCTCCAACGCCAATCTGTCTTCAGCGGCGACCGCAGCGGCGGCCTCCAGGTCCTGCTCGCCCCGCCAGGCCTCGTCCCGGGCGGCGGCGCGTTGAGCGCCGCGTCGCTGGGACAGGGCCTTCTTCCAGGCGACGCCATAAAGCCAGGCCCGAAAGCCTGTGTCATCGCGAAGCTTGGGCAGATGGCTCCAGGCCGCCACGAAGGCTTCCTGAGCGATGTCGTCGGCGTCGATCCAGCCGCTCTTGCGGAGAAAGCCCCGAAGCGGCTTTTCATGGATCGCCACCAGTCTGGCGAAAGCGACCTGGGAGCCCGCGCGCGCCTGTCTGACGAGCGCGGCGTCCATCAGTCGCGTCGACGCTTGTGGCTAAACAGCACCTGGGCCAGGGAGGCCGCGCTCAAGGCGGCCATCACGAAGGCCACGATCGTGAACGCCTCGCCCATCCCGTAGATGTCCGCAAAAGCTGCGTAGGAGAAGCCGACGCAGAGCATGCCGAACAGCACCACCTGGTACCAGCCGTCGTAACTGCTGTTTTGGCGGCTGCGCTCGGCCGCATCATCGGCGTCGAAGTTGTGGCGCTTGCCCAGACGGTTCAGAAGCTCGGACGGCGGCTCGCGTCCCGCTGCTGCATAGGTCTTGATCAGGTCCAGGGTCTCGCGGTTCGAGCGATACGACAGCCAGCTCTGGAATGCGCCATAGACGAAGAAGCCGATCGGAAACAGCAGCCACCAATAGCGGTTGAAGAAATCAAACATCGTCGCCCCCTATCATTTCAATTGGTTCAGGAGCGCGGCCGGCGGCTCGAGCCCCTTTTCCGCGAACGCCCGCAGCGTCTGGGTCAGCTCAAGACGCGCGCGCCAGTTCAGCCATTGGCGGAAGATGCCGATCGCGGTGAACGCCATCGGAAACAGAAGCCACCAGAAATCACGGAACAGGTCGGCCATGGATGTCACCCCTCGTTGGAGCGCGATCTCTCGCGCTTTCGAAGGTTAGTCGCCGCCGACGGCCGCCTTGGATGCGCCGACGTACGAAATAATTTCCGACATCGAGTTGAAGGACACGGTGGGGCCATGTTGCGCCAGGATCGAAGGCTTGGCGTAGCCCCAGCCGACGGCGCCGCAATCGAGGCCGACAGCCCGCGCGGCTTCGATGTCGCGGGTCTCATCGCCGATGCAGATGATCTTCTCGCGGGCGACGCCCTGGCGCGTGACCTGCCTGAACTTGCGCGCCTTGCCAAACAGCGACGCGCCGCAGGCGTAGAGGCTGATCAGATTGCCCAGCTCCTCACCCAGAACACGGCGGATCACCGTCTCGCTGTTGGAGCTGACAACGGCGATCTTCACGCCCGCCGCGTGCAGCGCCCGAAGCATCTTTTCGGTCTCGGGGAACAGCGGAATGGTGTGGGCGTCGGCGGCCATAAGCTTCTTGCCGGCCCGCGCGATCAGCGGAAGCTTCCACGGCGACACGCCGAGATACCGGATAACCTCGCGCGTGCTGCGGCCCCGCAGCATCTCGATCTCGTCTTCCGTGACGGTCTTGAAGCCGTAGCGACGCGCCATCGGATTGACGGCGCGCATCATCCACGCGGCGCTGTCGGCCAGCGTGCCGTCAAAGTCGAAGATGACCAGCTCGTATCGCGAGACGGCGTTTTTCCCCACGCGCGAAATGCCCTCCATGAGCCCGCGCTTCGCGAGCTTAGCCCCCACTGATAGACCGAACCGCCCGGGCATGTCGTCTTAAACTTCGCCCGGGAGGCGACGAACGATATTCGTCGGCGCCCGTCAGCCGAACGCGGCGGCGTACCAATCCGGCTTGAAGCCGACCACGCGCCGACCGCCAAGGTCTAGAATGGGGCGCTTGATCATCGAAGGTTGGGCCAGCATCAGGCCAACCGCCTTGGCGGCGTCGAGATCCTGGCGGTCCGCGTCCGGGAGCTTTCGGAACGTCGTGCCCGCGCGATTGAGCACAACCTCCCAGCCCAGCTCCGCAACCCAGGCCTCAAGACGCGGTCGATCGATTCCCGCGGCCTTGTAGTCATGGAAAGCATACGCCCGACCGTGATCGTCGAGCCATTTGCGGGCCTTGGAGACCGTGTCGCAATTCTTGATGCCGTACAGGGTGGGAGTCATGACGAGGTCCGTGCCGGGTCGAATCGAGGCTTCGCTCCTTCCTGCCATCGAACCGGCTCAGAGCAACAGACTGATCCGCCCCGCGCCGGCCAGGATCAGCCCAGGTCCCACTCGCGCAGGATGACGTGCTGGGTCCGCCCAAGCTTGCTTTGCACCAGGGCAAAGCGGCTCACCGTCCAGCTGATGGGCGTGATCGCCTGCTCCGGCAGCACCTGCCGGTCGTAGAGCAGGGTGATGTGCGGCGTGAAACTCCGATCGGGTCGAAGCGCGGCGCCCGCCATCTTCTCTCCCAGAGCCTTCTGGAAGGCGATAAGCGACTGAAGCCCCTCCCCGCCCTGCAACGTGAAGGGGTTGTTGCCGGAGCGATTGGCGAAACTGGCGGCCCGATCGAGCACCACCTCGAACGCCCCGGCCTCGACGGCGTCGCCAGCGAAGCGACCTTTGCTGACAATGTCGTTGGGCAGGCCCGCATAGTCGCCCAGATGATGCAGGGTGATGTGGAGGCGGTCGGTCTGGAGAAGCGGGCCGGCCAGTCCGGACGCCCGTTTCAGTCGCGCAGCCTCCAGCGCGATGCGTTCGGCCGTCTGCCGGTCAGGATACAGCAGGAACATCAGCCGATCCGTCGGCGTGGGCGACTCAAGTCCCGGCAAGCCGAGCTGAAGCGTGTCTGGCATGTACGACTCCTCCGCACTCGAGCGTTAAGCCGCTTCGCTTGCGCGTCCAACGCTGCATTACATTTCGTTTACGCGCGTAATCGATCGCTTGACGAAAGCGTTTACGTGCGTAATCGTCTGCTCATGGAAACGACATCACAACGCATCAGCGGCGCCGAAAGCGAAGTCATGAAGGTGCTTTGGGCCGACAGTCCCAAGCCGGCCGAAGAGGTTCTGGCCATCCTGGCCAAGGACCACGGTTGGGCCGAAGGCACGGTGAAGACCTTGCTGAACCGCCTGCTCAAGAAGGGCGCCATCGCCGCCGACAAGGACGGGCGCCGCTTCCTCTATCGCCCCCTGATCGGCCGCGAGGACTATGTGGACTCCGAGAGCCAGGGCCTGCTGGACCGCCTGTTCGACGGCCGCCTCGCCCCGCTGGTGAGCCATTTCTCCAAGCGCGAAAAGCTTAATCCCGAAGACGTCGCCGAACTGCGTCGCCTGCTGGAGAAGATCGACGATGGTCAGTGACATCCTTCTGTTCCTGGCCAAAGCCAACCTTGCGCTCGCGGCCGCCGTGCTGCTGGTGCTGGTCCTGCGTCGGCCGGTCCGAAAGGCCTTCGGCGCGCGCAACGCCTATGCGCTGTGGCTGATTGCGCCGCTGTCGATCCTGGCCCTGGTGGTCCCGGCGAGAACCATCGTCCTGCCGCCGCCCTCCCCCGCGGTCTCTGCGCCAGCGATCGCGGCCTCGCCGGCGCCGCAGGCGCAGTCGGTCGCCTCCGCGACGTCGCCGCAAGCCGCGTCGGCGGTCGCGATCCCGATCGCCGAGATCGCGCTGGGGCTTTGGTTCATCGTCGCGTTCGGCGGCGTGATCCTGCAGGTCGAGCGGCAGCGTCGCTTCGTGCGTTCGCTCGGCGTGCTGACCTTTACGGGAGACGCTCGCCTGGTGCGCTCCGACCGGCCCGGCGTCGGCCCCGCCGTCATCGGCGCCCTGGCGCCCTGTGTCGTCCTGCCGGCGGATTTCGACCAGCAGTACACAGCCGAGGAGCAGGCTTTGATCCTGGCGCACGAGCGCAATCACCTCGCCGTCGGGGACGCCCAGATCAACGCGGTCGTCACCGCCCTGCAGTGCCTGTTCTGGTTCAACCCCTTCGTCCATCTGGGCGCGGCCGCCCTGCGCATCGATCAGGAGATCGCCTGCGACGCGGCGGTGCTGGCCCGCCACCCCAAGACCCGCCGCGCCTATGGCGAAGCCATGCTGAAGACCCAGCTGGCCGCCTGCGCGCCTCCGCTGGGCTGCCACTGGCCAGCCTCGGCCAACAAGCAATTGAAGGAGCGCTTCACCATGCTCACACACCACACCGCCGACCGCCGTCGTCACCTCGCCGGAGCCGTCGCCGTGGCCGTTCTTGGCCTCTCGACCGCCGCAGCGGCCTGGGCCACGCAACCGCCCCGCACCGTGCAGCAATCGCCGGAGGAGGCGCGTCGCGCCGTGGCCCGGCATCTGGGGCGGCCGCTCTATGACGCGGTCGACCGCAAGGACCTGCGGTCCGTGCGCGAGCTGATCGCGCTGGGCGCCAACCCCAACCATATCGTGCGCGGTGACGGCTCGCCGCTGATCGAGGCCGCGCGCAGCGGACAGGCGGACGTGGTCCGCGCCCTGCTGGCCGCCGGCGCCGATCCCAACCTCGCCGTGCGCGGCGACGGCAACCCGCTGATCCAGGCCTCCCTGGCCGGTCGCCTCGATATCGTGCAGGCCCTGGTCGAGCGTGGCGCCGACGTCGAGTCCTTCGTTCCCGGCGACGAGACGCCGCTGATCGGCGCCGCCCGCCGGGGCGACCTCGCGGTGGTCAAGTACCTCGTCGAGCGTGGCGCGGACGTGAACCGCGCGGTCGTGGCCAATCCGGGCGAGATGCGCTCTCCCCTGGGCATGGCCCGCAAGAACGGCCACGGCGCTGTGGTCAGCTATCTGAAGAGCCGGGGCGCTCGCGACTAGATCGCGAGGCGCGCGGCCAACGCCGCGCGCGCCCCTTCTTACCCTCCCGACAATCAGCGAGTTTTCAACGATGGCGATCATCGACGCCCGCGCCTTGCCTGACGCCAGTCTCCTGGAAGCCGATCTCGTGATCATCGGCGGCGGTCTGGCCGGCATCACCCTGGCCAAGGAACTGGCCGGGGGCGCCTTGAAAGTGGTCGTTCTGGAAAGCGGCGGCCGCGAGATGGAGCCTGAAACCCAGGCGCTCTACGCCGGCGCCTGTGTGCAAAAGGCCGACGGTAACAAGGACCGTCCCCTCGACGCCTATCCGATCCAGTCGCGGGTGCGCGCGCTGGGCGGCTCCGGCCATGTTTGGGGCGGCAAGTGCGGCCCGCTGGACCCGGCCGACTTCGCCGAGCGCGCCTGGATCCCCTACAGTGGCTGGCCGGTCAGCCGCGAGACGATGCAGCCCTATTATGACCGCGCCTGCGACCTGCTGGAGATCGACCGCTTCCCCCTGGAGCGCCCGAATGCAGCGGATCCGAACCTTCAACCCTTGGCGCTGGACGCCAAGGACGGCTTCTTTCCTGCGCCCCGGGTGTTCTCTCGCATTTCGGGTCGCGCTAATCGCCTGGCGTTCGATCGCTTTCGTACGACGTTCGCCGAAGCGCCCAACATCGACGTCTACCTCTACGCCAACGTCGTCCGCATTCGTCGCGAGCGGAACACGATCAGCGGCCTGGACATCGCCTGCCTGGACGGTAAGCGTCACACCGCCAAGGCCAAGCGCTACGTCCTGGCCACGGGTGGGATCGAGAACGTTCGCCTGCTGCTGGCGTCCGACAATCTGGGCAATCGGCACGACCTTGTCGGCCGCTTCTTCCAGGGCCACCTCACCTACTCCAACGATAGCGACACCCAGCGCGAGGGGTCGGCCTTCGCCGCGTCCCGCGCCGGGCCGCTCGATCTCTACGCACCGGCGGCGCGCTACGGGGACCATTGCGTGATCGGCGCCGGTATTGCAGCCCAGAAGCGGATGAAGACCGGCAACTTCACCGCCACGCTCTTCCGGGCGAACTTCTCGAACGCCGACCCCGCCGTCGCTGCCGAGACCCAGACCATCAGCAAGGCCAGCGCGCAACTGGACAAGGGTCAGGCCCGATCCAACCTGCTCGGCTTCTTCGCCATGACCGAGCATTTTCCCAATCCCGACAGCCGTATCACCCTGGATCCCGACCACAAGGACGCGCTGGGCATGCCGCGTATTCGGCTCAACTGGGTGCATGGGCGCAAGGACTATGCGGACCTTGAGAAGACGATCGGCGGGCTCGCCAACGCCTTGGGCGCTTCCGGTGAGGGGCGGCTGTGCTGGTCGCTGCGGCCAGACGAACTGTTGGCGTCATCGAACGCCTCGCGCCACCACATGGGGACCACGCGGATGCACGACGATCCCAAGAAGGGCGTCGTCGACGCCAATGGCCGCCTGCACGAGGCCGACAACCTCTATGTCGCCGGGAGCTCGGTGTTCCCGACCTCGGGGATCGTCAATCCCACCCTGACCATCCTGGCCTTGACGATCAGGCTGGCCGATCACCTAAAATCTGCAAAGAAGGCCGCCTGATCATGAGCACCCGTCGCGATCTCCTGGCTGCGCTGGTCACCCTGGCCGCAGCCCCCTCTCTCGCCAGCGCCACACCCGCCGCGCTTCCGCCTGATCTTGACCCACAGGCAGTGCGCCGCATCGGCGCGGCTTGGCTCAAGAACAATCCCGGCGCGACGGCCAAGGCCCTTGCGGCCAAGCTGTTCCCACGCGGACGCAGCCCAGACGCCCTAGCCCGACTACGCGCCGCCACTACGGCGGACTTCCGCTCGGGCGCGGTTTTCGACCATCGCGGTTGGCGGCTTTCGAACACCGAAGGCGCCCTGTTCGCCCTGATCTCCCTCGAGGCCTGATCGCGGTCTCCGGGCGCGCGGGGCTCTCAATCAAACGCTTAGAGCGTGGCTCGCGCCGAAACCGGTTCCCACTTTCGGCGTCACGCTCTACAGCGCGCGCCCGGTGAAGGCGGCCGTCTCGACCCGAGTCCAGACCTGCGACTTGCACAGGAAGTTCGGCAAGAGGCAGCCCTTGGCGCGCAAAGAGGCGCGACTAAGCAGGCGCACCTGACCTGAGAACGTCATGTTCAGGTCCGGCACGAAGACCTTGCCCTTCCACTCGTTGGCGCCCGAGGACGAGAAATCGCGCAGCAATTGCATGCCGACGAGACCTCGATTGCTGCCCTTCTTGGCGTCGGCCTGGGCCTCGGCGTTCGCCCAGACCACATAGCCGCAGGTCTCCGGCCCGCAGGGCTTGATCTCGATATGGACGCTGCCCTTGGGATTGCGCCAAACACCAAAGACGTCACTGGACTGCGGCGTCGCGGTGTCCGCCGCCAGAGCCGGCGCCGCGGCGCTCACCAAGACGGCGACGATGGACGCCGAGCACAACTTCCGGATCATCGCGGTCCTTTCCAGGGTCACCTAGACTACTCGCCACTAGAGCTTGACGCCAAAAGTGGGAACCGGTTTAGGCGCCAGTCACGCTCTAAGAGTTTGACCTAGAGCCTCGTTAGCCCGTCAAAACGACTCCGTTTTGACGGGTGGGGCTCTAGGCTAGACGCTGACAGGATCAAGGAGAAGCCGCCAGAATTACGGCGCGGCGACGCGATAGACCCAGCCCGAGCCCAGACTAGCGCGTAGCCCACCCCCTGCCGATCTCCGCCAGCGGCACACAACCGTTATACGCTCCGGGCACGGGATCGTATTTCAGCGCCAGGGTCGCGCCCGGCTCCGATGTGAAGTAGCCGACGGTGACGTAGTCTTCGAGCAAAGGGAAGAAGTGTCCGCGAGTCGAGGTGGCGGTCTCGCGGTCATAGACATTGAGAAGCGCGACCTGCTGTTCAGGCGACAGCGCCACGAACAGCTTGCCGTGGGCGGCCTCGGCGTCGGCGTCCATGCGGGCGAACCCGGCCGTCAGTTGATCGATCTCCCACTTTTCACAGTAGTTGGCCATCGCGCGGTCGATGAACTGCGGCACGCCCGCCTCCCGAGCGCCCGGCGTGTCGGTGGCGGGGATGATCAGCTCGGCCACGACGTCGAGAATCCGGGCCTGATGGGGAGTGAGCGCGGTCGGCGTCCAGCTCAGCGCCGTTGTCGCTGCGGCGCTACCTGCCCACCCGGTGGCGGCGGCCCCGACCGTCAGGGCCAAGCCGCGAAGGGCGTCACGTCGGTTCAGCATCACAGCTCTCCCCGCTTACGGGCGCGCACCGCGTGGTCAGCGGCGCGGGCCGTCAAGGCCATATAGGTCAAGGACGGGTTCACGCATGACGCCGAGGTCATCGCCGCCCCGTCGGTGACGTAGACGTTCTTGCACTCGTGGACCTGATTATGCGCGTTCAGCACCGAGGTCTTGGGATCGCGCCCCATACGCGCCGTGCCCATCTCGTGGATGCCAAGGCCGGGGGCGAAGCCTCTGTCGTGGCCGCGCACGTTCTTGAAGCCTGCGGCCTCGAGCATCTCGGCGGCGGCGGCCTGCATGTCGCGGCGCATCGCCATTTCGTTATCGCGCATGGTGACGTTCAGCGTCAGCGTCGGCAGGCCGAACTTGTCCTTCACATCGTGGTTCAGCGTGGCTCGATTATCGGCGTACGGCAGCATTTCGCCAAAGCCGCTCAGGCCCATGGTCCAGGGCCCGGGCTGGCTGAGCGCAGCCTTGCGCGCCGCGCCGAAACCGCGCCCGCCCTGGCCCTGATCACGCTCCCAGGTCGCGCGCCCGGCGCCGCCCTGATAGCCGAAGCCCCGCAGATAGTCCGAGCGCTTGGTGGCGTCGTCGCCCAGATTGCGGAAGCGCGGCACGTAGATACCGTTCGGCCGGCGCCCCGAGAAGTACATGTCCGCGAATTCCGGCGCCTGGCCCGAGGCGCCCACGCCCAGATGGTGGTCCATGATGTTGCGACCCAGCTGGTCGCTGGCGTTGCCGAAGCCGTTCGGGAATCGCGAACTGGTCGAGTTCATCATGATCCAGGCCGAGCTCAGCGCCGAGGCGCAGAGGAAGATCACATCGGCGTGGAATTCCTCGTCCTTGAGCGTCTGCGCGTCGAGGATGCGCACGCCGCTGGCCCGCCCCTTGCGCTCGTCATGGATCAGCTCGGTGACGATAGAGTTGGGACGGATCACCAGATTGCCCGTCCGCTCGGCCGCGATCAGCCCGCCGGAATTGGAGCTGTAATAGGCGCCGAACGGACAGCCTCGAATACAAAGGTTGCGGTACTGGCACTTGGTGCGCCCCAGCGCGAGCTGCTCCTCGGTAGGATCGGTCAGGTGCGCCGTGCGCCCGATCGTGACGCGCCGCTCGGGGAAACGCGCCTCGGACCGCGCCTTGAAGGCCTTCTCAACGCAGTTCAGTTCCATCGGCGGCTGGTAGTGGCCGTCCGGAAAATGCGGCAGGCCCTCGGCCTGCCCGGAGACGCCGATGAAGCGCTCGACATGCTCGTACCAGGGCGCGAGATCCTCGTAGCGGATCGGCCAGTCGACCGCGATCCCTTCGCGAGCGTTGGCCTCGAAATCGATCGGGCTGTGGCGATAGCTCTGCCGCCCCCAGGTCAGCGAGCGGCCGCCGACATGATAGCCCCGGATCCAGTCGAAGCGGTTCTCCTCGGTGTAGGGGTGCTCGTCATCCCGCACAAAGAAGTGCTGGGTGTGCTCCGTCATCGTGTAGCCGGTGCGCCGCTGCACCTTGTAGTGCGCGCTCAGCTCGGCCTCTGGGAGCTTGCCCTGCGGATACTTTGATTGCCACGGGTCCAGCATCGCCGTGGGATAGTCGTCAAGGTGACGCACCATGGGTCCCCGCTCGAGCACAAGGACCTTCAACCCCTTCTCGGTCAATTCCTTGGCCGCGATGCCACCGGTAATGCCACTGCCCACCACGATGGCGTCGTAGGTGTTCTTACGACGCGCGCGGCCATTCAGGTTGGCCATGTTCGCTCCCTTCGCAGTCGCTCAACGGACCGCATCGAGATGCTTCACGCAACACGACACCAACCCCGGCGACCTCGTCATTCTTGCCTGGAGGCTTCCATGAAATGGGTTACATTGCAACAAAGCTCGGCGGTTCGACCGAGGTGATACGATGCGGGGGAGACGCGCCGTGGTCTGGATGAAGCCGTCACGGGACTGGGCCAGCTTTGGGCTCGTAACAGGGCTCGCGCTCGGCTTGGCCGGCGCATCTCACGCCGAAGAGGTCCGGGCTGGACCGTGGCGCTCGCTTTTCGACGGCGAGACTTTGAACGGCTGGACCGCGAAGGTCGCCAGGCATCCGGTCGGCGATAACTACCGTCAGACCTTCGTCGCCGATCAGGGCGTGATCCGGGTCTCCTATGCCGGCTACGACAAATTCGACAACCAGTTCGGCCATCTGTTCTACAATACCTCGTTCAACGCCTACCGCCTGCGGCTCACCTACCGCTTCCTAACCGAGGGCTTGCCGCTCGACACCCCCGGCTGGGCGCGCGGCAACAGCGGGATCATGTTCCACAGCCAGACCGCCGACAGCATGACGGTCGATCAGCCCTTCCCGGTCTCGATCGAGTTCCAGCTTCTGGGCAAGGATGGCGACAAGCCCCGCCCGACCGGCGCGGTCTGTACGCCCGGGATCACCATCACGATCGACGGCGCCAAGGTCAAAGAGCACTGCACGCCGCCGGCCAACGGCCCGACCATTCCCAACGGAACCTGGGTGCGGGCCGAGCTCGAGGTGCTGCCCAGCGGCGAAATCACCCAGAAGATCAACGGGGTGATCGTCCACCGCTATGCGGGCGCGGCGCTGGACCCGGACGACACCGTCGCGGGCGGGGCCAAGCCCTACATCCTGGTGCGCGGCGCACAGCCCGTCACTGGCGGCTACATCGCCCTGCAGAGCGAGGGCGCTCCGATCGAGTTCAAGGACATCGAGATCCAGGAACTGACCCCGCGCTGAGGCCTACTTCTTGACGCTGGACAGATAGGCGATCACCGCCGCGCGCTCGGCGTCATTGGGCGCGCCCAGCAGCATCTTGGTGCCCGGCACGACCTTGGTCGGAGCCTTCGAGTAGGCGTCGAGCTTGTCAGCGGTCCAGGTGATGCCCGAGTTCTTGAGGGCCGCGCTGTAGGCGTAGCCCGGGACACTCGCAGCCTTGCGACCAACCACGCCCGCCAAGGGCGGTCCCATCTTGCCCGGCGCGGCCTGCACCGCATGGCACATCCCGCAGCGCTGCTCGAACAGCTGCTGTCCCGACGGCGCAGCGACCGCGCTGGACGCCAAACCTACGAACACCGCTGCGAGGGTAAGCCGAACCTTCATCAACCAACTCCGTCAGAACTCAGCTTCGACTATAGGCCAAGAAGCCTTCGGTTACGTCCGGCGTCCGAACCCGCGCTCGCGAAATCGTCGAACGCCTTGTCCGTCACCCGAATGATATGGTCCCGGATGAACGGCGCGCCCTCGGCGGCGCCCTGCTCGGGATGCTTGAGGGCGCACTCCCATTCCAGCACCGCCCAGCCGTCATAGTCGTACTGCGCCAGCTTTGAAAAGATCGCCTTGAAGTCGACCTGGCCGTCGCCCAGCGAGCGGAAGCGCCCTGGCCGGTCGACCCAGCCCTGATAGCCGCCATAGACGCCTGAGCGCGCGGACGGCCGGAACTCGGCGTCCTTGACGTGGAACGCCTTGATCCGCTCGTGGTAGCGGTCGATGTAGGCCAGATAGTCCAGCTGCTGCAGCACGAAGTGACTGGGATCGTAGAGGATATTGGCCCGAGGGTGGCCGCCCACCTCATCGAGGAAGCGCTCGAACGTCGCGCCGTCGTGCAGGTCTTCGCCCGGATGGATCTCGTAGGCCGCGTCGACGCCGTTCTCGTCGAAGACGTCCAGGATCGGCTTCCAGCGACGCCCCAGTTCGGCGAACGCCTCCTCGATCAGGCCTGCCGGCCGCTGGGGCCACGGATAGAGATAGGGCCAGGCCAGGGAGCCCGAGAAGGTCGCGTGCGCCTTCAGCCCCAGGCGCCGACTGGCGACCGCTGCGGCCTTCACCTGCTCGACCGCCCAGGCTTGCCGCTCTTTTGGCTTGCCCCGCAGTTCCGGCGGCGCAAAGCCGTCGAACAGCTCGTCATAGGCCGGGTGAACAGCGACCAGCTGTCCCTGCAGGTGCGTCGACAGCTCGGTGATCTCCAGGCCGTACTCGGCCAGCAGCCCGGCGATGTCATCGCAATAGGTCTGGCTCTCGGCGGCCAGGGCCAGATCGAAGAACGAGTCCGCGCCCCCCGTCGGCATCTGCACCCCAACATAGCCGAGGCTCGACACCCAGGCGGCCATGGTCTCGAGCTTGTCGAACGGGGGCGTGTCGCCGATGAACTGGGCCAGGAAGATGGCAGGCCCCTTGAGCGTCTTCATCAGCTTTCTCCCTGGAGCGACACCCAGCCCGCATCGTCGCGGCTGGCCGCAACGGCGCGCTCGACAAAGGCCATGCCGCGCACGCCCTCGCTGATGTCAGGCACGAGGCCGCCGTCACGACCTTCGATGGCGTCAGCGAAATCACGGTAGATCGTCGCGAAAGCCTCGATGAAACCCTCGGGATGCCCGGTCGGCAGGCGCGTCACCGCCCGCGCCGCTGGGCCAAGATAGCCCGAGCCCGCGTGCAGCACATGGCTCGGGCCCTCCAGCCAATCCAGCGTCAAGACGTTGGGGTCCTCGTGCGACCAGGTCAGGCCGCCCGTCTCGCCATAGACGCTGATCGTCAGGCCGTTGCGGGCGCCGGCCGAGATCTGCGAGGCGATCAGCACGCCGCGCGCCCCGCCCTCGAACCGAAGCAAGACGTTGCAGTCGTCGTCGAGATCGCGACCCGGCACGACCGTCGCGACATCCGCGCACAGTCTCTCGACCCGCCGCCCCGTGATGAACTCGGCGATGTTGAAGGCATGGACGCCGATGTCGCCGATACAGCCGCCGACGCCCGATTGTTTTGGATCGGCCCGCCAGCTGGCCTGCTTGTTGCCGGCGTCGCGCTCCAGCGGTGTCGACAGCCAGCCTTGCGAGTACTCGACAACGACCTTGCGCACCGCGCCCAGATCGCCGCGCGCCACGATCTCGCGCGCCTCGCGCACCATCGGATAGCCGGTATAGGTGTAGGTCAGGCCGTACTGCTTGCCCGAGGCGGCGACGATCTCGGCCAGGCTTTGCGCCTCGGCGAGGTTCAGCGTTGCGGGCTTGTCGCTGATCACATGCAGCCCGGCCTTCAGCGCCGACGCGGAGACGTCGAAATGCAGGTGGTTCGGCGTCACCACCGAGACGAGTTGAACGCCGTCGGGGCGCGCCCGCTCGGCCGCGAACATCGTGTGGTGGTCCGGATAGACCCGGTCGGGCGCCACGCCCCAGGCGGCCGCCGCCTGGGCGCTCTTGGCGGGGTCCCGGCTGAACACGCCCGCCACCAACCGGATGCGGCCGTCCAGCTCTGCGGCCATCCGGTGCACCGGCCCGATGAACGAGCCCGGACCGCCGCCGACCATGGCCATCGGGAGCGTCATCAGGCGACCACCTTGGCGAGGTAGTCGAAGCTGATCTTGGCCGCCTCCAGGCGCGTGAAGGCGAACGGGGGCTCCTGCTCGTAGTAGAACCCGCGGATCCCGGCGTCATAGGCCGCCGGCAGCAGCCGCTTCCAGTCGATCATGCCCGAGCCCACCTCGGTCGGATCCTGCCGCAGCTCGAAGTTGGGCTTGGTGCTCGGCTTGACGTCCTTGACGTGCATCTGGGTGAAGCGCCCCGGATAGGCCTTCAGCAGTGCGAACGGGTCCTGGCCCGCCGCCGTCACCCAGCCGGCGTCGAGCTCGAAGGTCACCAGCGACGGATCGGTCCCCTTCAGCAGGATGTCCATGCCGGTGGTTTCGCCGCCCTTGGCGTCCTTCAGCGGCGCGAACTCGAAATTGTGGTTGTGATAGCCGGCCAGAATGCCCGCCTTCTTCAGGATCGCGGCCTTCTCGTTGAGGAAGTCGGCGTTCCACTTCCACTCATCGGCGGTCATCTGCACGCCCGCCTGGCGCAGGTCGGCCGCGCCCATACGCTCGGGGATGTAGAAGATCGGCATGATGGCCGACTTGGCGCCGATCACGTGCAACTCGTCCGCCAGCTTGGCGAGGTCACCGGCGAAGCCGTTGGGTCCCTTGGGCGAGACGTGGGCGCTGGGGCAAACAAGGCCGTGCCGGTCGAAGGCCGCGCGCAGTTCGGCGGGCGTACGCCCCAGATACCCGGCCAGTTCGACCGTCTTGAAGCCGATCTTGGCCACCGTCGCCAGTTGCGCGTCGAGCTCTTTGGCCAGATCTGGGCCCAGGCTGTAGAGCTGGATGCCCACGGGCTGCTTGCGACGCTGGAAGAACGGCAAGGCGCTGGCGCCCGCCGCCCCGGCTAAACCCGCGCCCATCGCGGCGGCGCCGGCGGCCAGCAGGCCGCGACGCGACAGGCCCTGGCTCTGATTATCGAAGGCGGTCATGCGCATGGGGATCACCTTTCCTGACATCTAGGCTTGGGCCGAACCGGCGGCGGGTGAAGCGGAATCCGCCTCCGAAACAGGTCCCCGCGTGGGCGGGCGGAAGAACAGCCCCAGCAGGCAGACCGCCGCCAACGCCATGGCGGTCGGCACCAGGAACAGGGTCGTGTAGTCCACCGTCCCGTCGATGGTCAGGTGGCCGATCAACGCCGGGAAGATGAAGCTGGCGGCCACATTGCCCACACCCAGGATCAGCAGGTTGAACAGACCCTGCGCGCTGGACCGCACGTCCTTCGGGAAGACGGCGTCGACGAAGATGTACACCGTGGCGAAGAAGAAGGCGTAGCAGACGCCGTGCAGCAGCTGCACCGCCACGATCACCGGCACGCTGTCGGCGAAGTAGGCGAAGACCGCAAAGCGCGCGGCGTGGCCCAGGACCCCGACGATCATGGTGACCTTCCAGCCCAGCTTGGCCAGCACCCGGCCCAGCAGCAGCATGGTGATGATCTCGGCCACCTGGCCCAGGCTGAGCACGACCATGCTGAGGTTGCCGGCGATCCCGACCCGGTTTGTCAGGAAGGCGTCGGCCATCACGAAGTAGCCGTTGTGAATGACGGAATCGATGAAGGTGACGATGAACAGCACAAGCACGAACGGGACGCCCAGCAGCTTGACCGCGCGACGCCAGGCCAGCTTGTCGACCCCGTCATCAGCCTTGCGCGGCGGGGTGTGCGGCAGGGTCAGGGCGTAGCCGGCGAAGACGAACGAGACGATCGCCGCCACCAGGAAGATCCAGCGGACCTGCTCCACCGTCGCCTGAGCGCCCAGCAAGAACACGAAGGGCCAGCTGACCAGCACCCAGCCCACCGTGCCGCCCATGCGAACCCCGCCAAACCCGGCGGCCGGGTCGCGCAGATTGGCGAAGGCGATCGAATTGGTGACCGACAGTGTCGGGACATAGACGAGGCTGAAGATGAGGTAGCAGGTAAAGAACGGCCAGAAGCTCGTCGAGAAGGCCGTGCCCAGCAGCGCCAACCCGCCGATCAGATGGCTGACCGCCAAAAAGCGCTCGGCCGAGAAGTTCCGGTCGGCGAACTGGTTCGAGAAGAAGATACCCACCAGGGCCGCCACGCCCCAGGCGCTGCCCACAAGTGATTGCTGCCAGGGCGCAAAGCCCAACATGCCCATGTAGGGGAAGATCTTGGGCGCCCAGGCGCCCCAGATCGCCAGCTGCAGCACCATCATCACGAACAGACGCAAACTCGTCGCCATGCCCTCGTCCTCCCCGACCCCTGGGCGGCGAGGTTCTATCCATAAGGACGTGCGCCGCTCCAATGTAATCGAATTCATGGATAACAGGGGTCCGCCATACCGGCAACCGCCTGAACGCCGCTTCCGGCGCTTGGCCGCCCTTGCCAAGCCTTCGGCGACCCGCCAGTGTCCGCCCAATGGCCACCATTCAAGACGTCGCCCGGGAAGCGGGGGTCTCGACCGCGACCGTGTCGCGGGTCTTCAGCGCGCCCGACCTAGTGCTTGAGCCTACGCGCCAGAAGGTGATGGAGGCGGTCCATCGCCTGGGCTACGAGCCGAACTTCGCGGCCAAGAGCCTGCGCACCCTGCGGACCGAGAAGATTCTGGTCACGGTGCCGGACATCTCCAATCCCTTCTTCTCGCAGGTGATCCGCGGCGTCGAGGAGGCCGCGCTGGCCGCAGGCTATTCAGTGCTCTTGGGCGACACGCGCCACGAGGAGGCGCGCGAGGAGCAATATGCGCTGATGTTCCGGCGCAAGGAGGCCGACGGCTTGATCTTCCTGGGGCATCGGCTTCCGGACGTCCTGGCCGAGCTGCTCGCCGCCAAGGGGCCGCGCACGCCGATTGTCAACGGCTGCGAGTTCCGGCCGGGGCTGGCCGTCTCGAGCGCCCATATCGATAATGAGCGCGCCGCCGCCGAAGTCATGGATCACCTTTATGGCCTGGGTCACGTCCGGGTCGGCGTGGTGACGGGCCCGCTGGCCAGCCCGATCAGCAGCGACCGGCTGGCGGGCGTGCTCTCGGCCGCCCAGCGCCACGGACGCGCCAGCGCGCTGCGGATAGCCATCGGCGACTTCTCAATCGAGTCCGGCGTCCGACAAGCGGGCGAAATACTGGACGAACCCGGACGACCGACGGCGATCTTCTGCTTCAGCGACGAAATGGCCATGGGCGCCATGGAGGCGATCCGCCAGCGCGGCCTGGATTGCCCTCGCGACATCTCGCTGGTCGGATTCGACGATATCCGTTTCGCGCAGTACCTGCATCCCAAGCTGACCACGGTGCGTCAGCCCAAGGAACAGATCGGCCATGAGGTCGTGCGACTGTTGCTCGACATCCTCGCCGGACGATCCACCGCCCTGCAGAACATAACCCTGCCCCACCAGTTGGTGGTGAGGGACAGCACCGCCGCGCCGCCCGCTTAGCGGGGCGTCAGCTCTCGGACCCAGATGTTGCGGAAGCTGATTGGAATGCTGGGGTCGCCGTGCGCCTGCAGCTTGATCGGCGACGGGCCGTGCGCCTTGTAGGCAGGCTTGCCGATATAGACGGTCTCGCCCGCCAGGATCGCGTTGTCCTGCACCAGCACGCCGTTGTGCAGCACTGTTGCTGAAGCGGGTTTGGTCAGCGCACCATCGGCCCCGAACACCGGCGCGCGCCAGATGATGTCGTAGGTCTGCCACTCGCCGGGCTTGCGATTGGCGTTGGCCAAGGGCGGATGCTGCTTGTAGACGGCGCCGGCCTGGCCATTGACGTAGGTCGCGCTCTGATAGTTGTCGAGAATCTGCACCTCATAGCCCTGGTCGCGCGAGCCGGTGGAGGCCAGAAAGACGCCGCTGTTGCCACGCCCCTGGCCGGAACCGGCGATGTCGGCGGGAATGCGCCATTCCAAGTGTAGCTGATAGTCGCGGAACGTGCGCTTGGTCTCGATATTGCCCCGCGCCTTGTCGACGGTGATGGCCCCGTCCGCGACCGTCCAGCCCGCTGGAGACTTGTCCGCCACTGTGACCCACTGATCCAGGTTGCGGCCGTCGAACAGGATGATCGCATCCGACGGGGCCCCGCCCGGCGCGGACGCCGGCGTCACCACCGCAGGGACGGGCTTCCAGACTTCGGTGTCTTCGGGACGAGTCTGAGCCGAGGCTGCGGCGCTCAGGAGCGCCATGCCGACCGCAAAGCTCGCCAGACCCATGATCGGCTTGATCGTCATCCGCCCTGCTCCCTAGAGCCGGCGTTCTTTGGCCGGCAAGGCGGGCAAGATTGACCAGCCCGCGCCGCGCCGCAAGCCAGGGAGGCTCAACCCTTGAGGGGAGCGGTCCAGACCGCGCGAGACCCTCGCACGTCAAAGGCCGCCGAGCCCAAAGCCAGGGACCGTGCATTCATACGATCCAGAATGATCCGCGCCTGCGAGGGCGACGCCAAGGTCGGCATGCCGCGCGTGGCCATGTCCTCGGGGCCGCCCAGTCCGATCTCGTTCATCACGATCGGCGTCATTTCGAAAGCCTGGCAACGCCCGCGCTCGAACGAGGCCTGCACGATGACGCTCTCCCAGCATTCGGCGGCGTAGGCGCCCGGCGGCTTCTCGGTCTGGAAAATGAAGTTGCCCAGTCCAAAAAACAGCGGCGCGCCGTCATGGATCTCGATCCCCTGCAACAGGGGGGCGCCATGCCCGACGAACACCGAGGCGCCCGCCGCGACGCATCGGTGCGCGAACGCCCTCTGCCAGGCCGGCACGTCGGCCTGGTTCGGCTCCCAGTCGTGATTGTGCTGATAGGCAATGACGACCTCGGCGCGGCGCTTGGCGTCGGCGATGGCGGCCAACACCCGCTCGGCGTCGTCCTCGCGCGGGAGACCTGAGGCGTCGCGGCGCAGTTCATTCACTCCGGGACGCGCCATCGTCGCAGCGCCGCCCTCGCGCACCTTGCCCGTGGCGAAGGCGACCAGCGCCACCGGCCCTGCTGGCGTCGGCGCATAGGCGGGCGCGGCGGCCCGGGCGAGATCACGCCCCGACCCCGCCGACACCAAGCCGGCGCGCTCAATGGCGTCGACCGTATCGAGGATCCCGCCGCTCCCCAGGTCAAAGGCATGGTTGTTGGCGGTGGCCAACAGACGAAGGTCCATCGCCTTGAGCGCATCCAGCACCGCCGGCTCGCCAGCGTGCAAGGTCAGGGCTTCGCGCGTCGGTGCGCCGGCGCGGGGCCCCTTGATGACGGTCTCGAGGTTGGTGAAGCCAAGATCGGCCCTGGCCAGCGCGCGCGCCACCGCTCTCCGTCCGGGCCACTGGGCGTCGGTCGGGGCGTGCTCGATGAGGGCCTGCCCCACGAGCGCCAGCCGCACGCGACGGGGCTTGGCGATCGTCGGCGTCGCGGCCAAGCCCAGCGCCCCAAGCAACAGACTGCGTCGATCCATCTCAGCCCCCAAGCTTTTCGTCTGAGACCTTAGGCCGAACCGCGAAAGGCCAGCCACAGCATGCGCGCGCGGTATGGCGTGATGATCGCCGCCTATACCATTGTCGGCTTTCAGGGGCGCTGCCAGGGTCGCCGAACGCAATGGGGGCCTTGCATGAACGAGAGCATCGAGCCGCAGCGCGCGGGCCAGCGCGGCTGGCGGCGACTGCTGGACCGCATCGAGCGCGTCGGCGACGCCCTGCCCGATCCCGTCTTCATCTTCATCGGTTGCATCGCCGTGTTGATGGTCGGCTCCGTCATCGCCTCCGCGCTGGGCTGGAGCGCGGTGAACCCTGTCACGGGCCAGCACCTGCAGGCCGAAAGCCTGCTCTCCCGCGAGAACCTGGCGAAGCTGTTCGTCGACATGCCCGAGACCATGACCAAGTTTCCGCCGCTCGGGCTGGTTCTGGTGGTCATGCTGGGCGCGGCGGTCGCCGAACGATCCGGCCTGTTCGGCGCGCTGCTGGGCGACGCCATCCGCAAGCTGCCTAAGACGATCCTGAGTCCGGCGATCTTCGTGATCGGGGTCATGTCGCACCATGCGGCCGACGCGGCCTATGTGGTTCTCATCCCGATGGCGGCGCTGATCTACGCCGAGGCCGGACGCCATCCTCTCGCGGGCATCGCCATCGCCTATGCCGGCATATCCGGCGCCTTCGCCGGCAACATGCTGCCCGGCCAGTTCGACGTCTTGATCCTGGGCATTACAGCGCCGGCGGCCCAGTTGATCGATCCGAACTTCGTGATGAACCCGCTCGGAAACTGGTGGTTCACCCTGGCCATCGGAACCCTGTTCACGCCGATCGCGTGGTGGGTCACCGATCGGGTGGTCGAACCGCGGCTGGGCCCGTGGACCCGCGAGGACACCGCCGCCGCAGCGCCAGACCTCGCCCTGGACGAGATCGGCGAGGCGCAGAAGAAGGGCCTTCGCCGCGCGGGCGTGGCCGCCTTGGTGGTGATCGGGTTGTTCGCGGCCCTGACGCTCTGGCCCGGCGCGCCGCTCGTCGATCACGAGGCGGTCGGCCCCAAGCGCATGACGCCCTTCTACCAGTCGCTGATCGCCGCCTTCATGCTGCTGTTCCTGACCACGGGCTGGGCCTACGGCTCGGCGACCGGAACAGTGAAGTCCCACCGCGACATCGTGACGATGATGGCCGAGGGCATGCGGGCCATGGCCCCCTATCTGGTGCTGGCCTTCTTCGCCGCCCATTTCGTGGCGATGTTCGCCTGGTCCAAGATGGGCCCGGTCATGGCGGTACAAGGCGCCGAGGCGTTGCGGGAGCTCGGCCTGCCCAAGCCGCTCCTGCTGCTCTCGCTGTTGATCATGTCGTCGTTCCTGGACCTGCTGATCGGCTCGGCCTCGGCCAAGTGGAGCGCCATGGCGCCGATCGTTGTGCCCATGCTGATGCTGCTGGGCGTCTCGCCCGAGATGACGACGGCCGCCTATCGGATGGGCGATTCGATCTTCAACATCGTCACACCCCTGGCCTCGAACTTTCCGCTGGTCCTGATCCTGGCCCAGAAGTGGCGACCGCGCTTTGGCGTGGGATCCATGGTGGCGTTGATGTTGCCCTACACCATCGGCTTCGCCATCGCCGGCATGGTGCTGGTCCTCACCTGGGTTGGGCTGGGACTTCCGGTCGGGCCAGGCGCGCCGAGCGGCTATGTTACGCCCGCCGCCGCCCAGACCATTCCCTAGCGCCATCAAGCATCATCATCACGCGATGTTCGCCGCCGCCCGCCTCTTGGGCGGCGGCGATGCGCCTTTCGGCGACCAACGGTCCGCGACCATGCCGTCCAGGCATAGGGTGATGCGCCGGACCAATAGCGTTGCGCGCCAAAACACCCCGCCCCTAGGCTTCATCATCCAAGGGGAGCGGGCCGACAGAGCCGCGCCGAGCACACCATGACCAGGGGACTTCATCGTATGCCCGTACTGAACCTGCGCGCGCTTCGCGCCGGAACCGCCTATGCCGCCCTGCTGGCCGGAGCCTTGGCCACGCCGGCCCTGGCGCAGACGGCCACCGCCCCCGCCGCCCAGGCCTCCGACGCGGTTGAGGAGATCATCGTCGTCGGCTCGCGCATCCAGCGCAGGGATGCGGACGGCGTCGGCGTGGTGACCACGATCACCGAACAGGATCTGAAGAACTCCGGCGCCGGATCGGTCGGCGAACTGCTGCAAAAACTGCCGTCCGCCGGGGTCAGCCTCAGCACCAACGGCACGCAAGGCACCTCGTACGGCGCCAGCTCGATCAATCTGCGCTACCTCGGCGGCGCCGAAGGCAGCGGCAATCGGGTGCTCGTCCTGGTCGACGGCCATCGCTGGGTCGACGGCGTGGGTCAGCGCGGCTTCCGCGATTTCGTGGATCTCAACACCATGCCGCTGGGCATGATCGAAGGCATTGAGGTTCTCAAGGACGGCGCCTCGGCCATCTATGGCTCGGACGCCATCGCCGGCGTGGTCAACATCAAGACGGCCCGCGATTTCGACGGCGTGAAGCTGACCGCCAAGTACGGCGCGACCACCCATGGCGACGGCCAGTCCTATTCGACGATGGCCAACTTCGGGAAGCGCTTCGACAAGAGCGCCATCCTGGTCTCGGCCAGCTACGTCAAGGACAAGCCGATCCTGACGACCTCGCGCGATCTGACTCGCGTGACCCTGGTTCCTGTTACAGCCCCGGGCACTAGCCCGAACGGCCTCTACATCCTGCCCGGCCTGTCCAACAACGCCTACTTCGGCACGCCCACGGGCTTTGCCACCTCGGCCAGCCCGGTGGCGTTCACCGCCGGCGCGACGATCGGCTCGGGCGCTCTGGCCGACAACGTCTATCGCACGGCGTCGCTGCCGGCGGACTACTACAACACCCAGGCGCAAGGCATCTACTCGACCGGTCCCAGCGAGCGCTGGGGCGTCTATGCCCGCTGGACCACGGACCTGAGCGACAGCGTCCGCTTCAAGGCCGAGGGCCTGTTCAATCAGCGCAAGTCTGATCAGCTGTTCTCGCCGGTGCTGCTGGATGTCGGCGGCTCGGCCGGGACGATCCGCGGTTTCTCGATTGCGAACAATCAGCCGTTCAATCCGTTCGGCACGGCCAACGGCGTGCCCACCGCCAACGCCCTGGCCTTCGCCGCCAACTCGGCCTGGCGCATCCGCAAGGTGATGACCGAGGTCGGCAATCGCGACAACGTTCAGGACGTCAAGACCTGGCGCATCGCCGGCGGCTTCGACGGCGAGTTGAACCTGTTCGGCCGGGCATGGAGCTGGGACGTCTATGGTCTCTACTCAAAGAACAAGATCGACACCCAGGCGCTGAACGGCGTGAACTACGACCGACTTGCGCTGGGTCTGGGTCCGAACTGCGCAACGACCGCAGGCTGCGTGCCGATCAACCTCTTCTCACCGATGACCGCCAGCCAGGCCGACTACATCCGCTTCACGGCGCGCGAGTCGAACCAGACCGAGATCTACGACTTCACGGCCAACATCACCGGCGAGCTGTTCCAGCTGCCGGCGGGGCCGCTGGCGATCGCGGCCGGCGTCGAGCACCGCAAGAACAAGGCCTCCGACAGCCCCGATCCGTTCGTCAACGCCCTGCCGACCAACATCCCGACCCCGGCGTCGGGCTCAGCGTTCGCCAGCAATACGACGACCACGGCCCAGACCCGGATCGCGACCGTCGGTCAGTACAGCCTGAACGAAATCTACGCCGAGGCGGCGATCCCGCTGCTGAAGGACGTGGCCCTGGCCAAGACGCTGGATATCAGCCTGGCGGCCCGCTACTCGGACTACGACACGGTCGGCGGCGACAGCACGGTCAAGGTCGGCGTCGGCTGGCGTCCGATCGAGGACATCCTGGTGCGCGGCACCTATGCGCAAGGTTTCCGCGCCCCGTCGATCCTGGAGCTGTTCCAGGGCGGACGCCAGACGAGCTTCCAGGGGACCGACCCCTGCAACGGCGGCGCGAGCGCCAACCCCAGCCTGCCGGGCTGCGCGGGCGTGCCGACGGGCTACAATCAGGTCAACTTCAACCTCAATGGCCTGATCCCGGGCACCATCTCGGGCAACACCAAGCTCAAGGCCGAGACCGCCGACACCTACAGCGCGGGCGTCGCCATCAAGCCGCGTTTTGCGCCAGGCCTGAGCCTGACGGTCGACTGGTACGAAATCACCGTGCGCGACGCGATCTCCAGCCAATCGGCAACGCAGATTCTCAACCTCTGCGCCCAGCGCGCCGGGGTGTTCTGCGACCTGGTCAGCCGTGACGCCTCGACCGGCGCGATCACCAACCTGCTGCAAGGGGTGCTGAACCTCGCCGAGATCAAGACCTCGGGCGTGGACACCACGCTGCGCTACGACTTCAGCAACGACGCGGGCAAGTTCGCCGCGGTCGTCGACGCCTCGCACCTGGAGAGCTTCAGGACCACGAGCCCCAACCCGGCCGGTGGCGCGCCCATCGTCGACGAACGCGCGGGCAAGGGCGATCAGCCTCGCTCGACCTATCCGCACTGGAAGGGCCAGGCCTCGTTCAGCTGGACCGGCGGGTCGTGGAACGCGCTGTGGCGCGGCCGCTATATCGGCTCGACCACCGATGTCGTGAACACGGTGAAGGACGCCAAGACCAAGGCGATCTTCTACAACGACCTGGAAGGCGGCTATCAGTTCGAACGCTATGACACCGCCATCAGCGTCGGGATCAGCAACATCTTCGACAAGGCACCGCCCGCGTCCTACGCCAACGCCCCGATCAACTACGACATCTACACCTACGACGCCCGCGGTCGGTACGGATACGTCCGCGTCTCGGCGAAGTTCTAGTCTGGACAGGACGGCGGCTTGCGGGCCGCCGTCCGATCCGGAGGACCGGTCTTGAACCCCGCCCTTTCCATCGATCGCCATGAAGGCCACAGCGCCTTCCAGCCGCCCGACGACGTGCATGTCACGCGCGACGTCATGGTGACCATGCGTGACGGCGTACGCCTGGCCATCGACATCTATCGGCCGGCTGTCGACGGCCAGCCGTTGTCGACGCCGCTGCCCGTGCTCCTGGAGCGCACACCCTATGACAAGCGCGGGACCAATCACGGCGATCGAACCCGCAAGGACCCAATTCCCAAGTCGAAGCCCGAACTGGCGGTCGAGTTCGTCCGGGGCGGCTATGTCGTCGCCATTCAGGACTCCCGCGGGCGCTACGCTTCGGAAGGCGTGTTCGAGAAGTACCTGGGCGAAGGCGCGGATGGCTATGACACCATCGCGTGGCTCGCCGCCCAGCCCTGGTGCGACGGCCGGGTGGCCACCTACGGGCTGTCCTATGGCGCGCACGTCCAGAGCGCGGCTGCCTGCCTGGCCCCGCCCGCGCTGGCGGCGATGTTCCTCGATTCCGGCGGCTTCTCCAGCGCCTATCACTCCGGGATCCGCCAGGGCGGAGCCTTCGAACTGAAGCAGGCGACGTGGGCCTACAAGCACGCACTGCTCAGCCCCGAAACCCAGCGCGATCCTGCCCGTCTCGCCGCCCTGGAGGCGCAGGACCTCAAGGCCTGGTTCAAGCGTATGCCTTGGACGGAAGGCCACTCCCCGCTGAGCGCGGCGCCGGAGTACGAAAAGTACCTGCTGGACCAATGGCGCACCGGCCTCTTTGGCCCCTACTGGACCCAGACCGGCGTCTATGCGCGCGGGGCTTATGACACCTATGCCGACGTGCCGATGGTGCACATGAGCAGCTGGTATGACCCCTATTCCGTCACGGCGACCGAGAACTTTCTGGGCCTTTCGGGTCGCAAGCGTTCGCCGGTGAAGCTGATCCTGGGCCCCTGGACACACGGTCAGCGTTCCGTAACCCACGCGGGGGACGTCGACTTCGGCCCCGAGGCGACGTTGGATGGGGCCTTGGCGAAAGACTATGTGGCCCTCCGCCTCGCCTGGTTCGACGCCTGGCTCAAGCCTGACCAACACGCCAAAGACCCCCTGCCCCCGGTCAAGCTGTTCGTCATGGGCGGCGGCTCTGGCCGCAAGACGCCGGAGGGCCGGCTGGATCATGGCGGCCACTGGCGCGACGAAACGGCATGGCCGCCTCGCGACGCCCGCGTCACCGACTTTTTCCTGTCCGCCGCCGGCGGCCTCTCGACCGCACGAGAGGTCGTCGACGAAGCCTTCCTCGAATACGTGCACGATCCGCTGAACCCCGTCCCCACCATCGGCGGCGCCATAGCCTCCGGCGCCCCGGTGATGGAGCCCGGAGCCTTCGACCAGCGTGAAGGGCCCCACATCTTCGGCTGCCTGCCGCCCTATCGCGCGCTTCGGGATCGCGAGGACGTCCTTGTGTTCGAAACACCGCCGCTGGAGACCGATGTTGAGGTTATTGGCCCGATCCGGGCGCGCCTCTTCGTCAGCTCGGATGGGGTCGACACGGACTTCACCGTCAAGCTGATCGACGTCCATCCGCCCTCCGAGGACTATCCCGACGGGTTCGCGATGAACCTCACGCATGGGATCCTCCGCGCCCGCTATCGGGAGCGCTTCGATTGGGAGGCCTGGATGACCCCGGGGGAGGTCTGTTTCGTCGAGATCGAAGCGTTCCCCACGGCCAATCGTTTCCTGAAAGGCCACCGCATCCGACTGGACATCTCGTCGAGCAACTTCCCCCACTTCGACGTCAACCCGAACACAAACGAGCCCGAAGGTTACGGCTTCACTCCCCGTCGCGCGAAAAATCGGGTCTATATGGACGCCCAGCGGCCCTCGCGCCTGCTGCTGCCGATCGTTACGCGCTGATCCGAGGGCCTGGATGAAGCTGAACCTGCGGAGCCTGGAGGCCTTTCGGGAGACCATGCTGAGCGGTTCGGCCACGGCCGCCGCCGGCCGCATGAGGCTGACCCAGCCTGCGGTGAGCCGGCTGATCGCCCAGCTGGAACAGGAGGTCGGTTTCGAACTCTTCTATCGCGAGCGCGGGCGCCTTAGCCCGACGCCTGAGGCGCTGATCATCTATGACGAGATCGATCTGGCGTTCGGCGGCTTGGAGCGGGTCGACGCTCTGGCGCGCGACATCGCCGCATTCAATACCGGCCTGCTAAAAATCGTGGCGCCGCCCAGCCTGTCCGAAAGCGTGCTGTCGACCATCCTGCCGCGCTTCATGGCCCGGTTTCCCAAGGTGCGGATCGCCATCGAGTCGCGCAGCACCGAGACCGCCCGCGCCATGGTCGCCAACCGCACCGTCGACTGCGGGTTTGTGAAGTTGCCGCTCGATCGCAGCGACATCTCCACGGTCACGCTGTCGACCAGCGAGACGGTGTGTGTGCTGCCTGACAACCACCCGCTGGCGTCGCACGCGGTGCTGACGCCCGAATTGTTGCGCGGCGAACCCTTGGTGCTGCTGGGCGCTGGCACCTGGACCCGGCGCCAGATCGACGACGCCTTCCGTGAACGCGGGGTACGGCCGGACGTCCGGGTCGAGACCCACACCGTCGGCTCAGCCTGCGCGCTGGCGGCGGGCGGCTTGGGCGTCGCGGTCGTCAACGCTCTGTTGGCCGACAACTTCGCACGCCCAGGCGTCGCGATCCGCGTTTTCCGCCCCCAGATCCTCCACGAGTACGCGTTCATGACGTCGGCGCTGGCGCCGATGAACCGACTGGCGGCGGCCTTCCTGGAAGAGGCCCAGAGCTTCTTCGGCGCACAAGCGCGCTAGTCGCGCGCCCTCGTCACTCCCACTCGATCGTGCCGGGCGGCTTGCTGGTGACGTCATAGACGACGCGGTTCACGCCCCGGACCTCGTTAATGATCCGCGTGGCGGTCTTGCCGAGCACAGCCCATGGGAACTCAAAGAAGTCGGCGGTCATGCCGTCGGTCGAGGTGACCGCACGCAGGGCCAGGACGTTCTCGTAGGTGCGCGCATCGCCCATCACGCCCACCGTCTTCACGGGCAGCAGCACGGCGAAGGCCTGCCAGATCTGGTCGTACAGACCGGCGTTACGGATCTCTTCCAGATAGATGGCGTCGGCGTCCTGCAGGACCTTGACCTTCTCGGGCGTGATCTCGCCCGGGATGCGGATGGCCAGACCCGGGCCGGGGAACGGATGGCGACCTACGAAGGCCGGGGCCAGACCCAGCTCGACGCCCAGGGCGCGGACCTCGTCCTTGAACAGCTCGCGCAGCGGCTCGACCAGCTTCAGCTTCATGTAGTCGGGCAGGCCGCCGACATTGTGGTGGCTCTTGATCACCGCCGAGGGGCCGCCGCGCGCCGAGACGCTCTCTACGACATCCGGATAGAGCGTGCCCTGGGCAAGGAATTCTGCGCCGTCGATCTTGGCGGCTTCCTTGTCGAACACGTCGATGAACAGGCGGCCGATGGTCTTGCGCTTGGTCTCCGGATCGCTGACGCCGGCCAGCTCGCCCAGGAACAGGTCGCCGGCGTCCACGTGGACCAGCGGGATGTTGTAGTGGTCGCGGAACAGGGTCACGACCTGGTCGGCCTCGTTCTTGCGCAAGAGGCCGGTGTCGACGAACACGCAGGTCAGCTGGTCGCCGATCGCCTCGTGGATCAGCACAGCGGCCACAGAGCTGTCGACGCCGCCCGACAGGCCGCAGATCACCTTGCCGTCGCCAACCTGGTCACGGATCTTCTGAACCATTTCCTGGCGGAACGCCGCCATGGTCCAGTCGCCCTTCAAGCCCGCGATGTTGAACAGGAAGTTGCGGTACATCGCCGGTCCGTTGACCGTGTGATAGACCTCGGGGTGGAACTGCAGAGCGTAGATCTTCTTGGCGTCATTGGCGATCGCCGCGAACGGCGCGCCGGTCGACGTGCCGATCACCTCGAAGCCTTCCGGGATCGCCGTGACGCGATCGCCGTGGCTCATCCAGACCGTCTCGACGCCGCCGACGCCGGCCAGGTCTTGGAACATCGGGCTATCCTTGCCGATGGTCAGTTCGGCGCGGCCGAACTCGCCCGCGTGACCGCCCTCGACCTTGCCGCCCAGCACGTCGCACAGCAGTTGCTGGCCGTAGCAGATGGCCAGCAGCGGCAGGCCCAGATCGAACAGCTTGCGACCGATGCGAGGGCTGTCGGCCTCCAGCACGCTGGCCGGACCACCCGACAGGATGATCGCCGAGGGGGCGTACTCGTCGACGATGGCCTCGGCCTTGTCGAACGGATGGATCTCGCAATAGACGCCGGCCTCACGCACGCGGCGGGCGATCAGCTGAGTGACCTGGCTGCCGAAGTCGACGATCAGGACGCGCTGGTGGTCGGTTTTCTGAGTCATGGGCGAGGTCTCCAGCGGTCGGGCCCAAGAGGGCTGATCTATCGGTCAGGGCGTATAGGAAGCGCGTTGCAGCACGGCGGCGAAGAAGCCGTCCGTGCCCGCGCGATGGGGCGTCAGGCGCAGATAGCCTTCCGGAGTCACATGGGTGACCCCGGCCAGGGTGATCGGCTTGACGGTGAATTCGGGGTGGCGCTCGAGGAAGGCCGCGACGCGGTCCTCGTTCTCCTCGGTCAGCAGCGAACAGGTCACATAGATCATGCGACCGCCGGCCTTCACGAAGGTCGCGGCGTCCTCCAGCACGCTGTCCTGCTCGATCTGGCGCTTGGCCAGCTGGTCGGGCGACAAACGCCACTTGGCGTCGGGGTGGCGACGCCAGGTGCCCGCGCCGGTGCAGGGGGCGTCGACGAAGACGACGTCGATCTTGCCTTCCAGGCCCTTCAGAGGCGTGGCCTCGATCGGCGAGCGGATCTGCAGGTTGCGAACCCCCGCCCGTTGGCCGCGACGGATGGTGTCGGCCAAGCGTCGGGCGTCGCTGTCGTGGGCGAAGATCTGGCCGCTGTTGCCCATGGCGGCCGCCAGGGCCAGGGTCTTGCCGCCCCCGCCGGCGCAAAAGTCGAGAACCTGCTTGCCCTTCACATCGCCTGCCACGGCGGCGGCGATCTGGGAGCCCAGGTCCTGCACCTCGAACCAGCCCTTCGAGAAGGCGGGCACGGCCTCCACCGACGGCGTGCGATCGGCGGCGGCGGGCGCGGGAATGCGGAAGGCGGTCGGCAAGACGCCGGCCGGCGCGGCGTCGATCAGGGCCAGAGCCTTGGCGCAGCGCTCGACATCGGTCTTCAGCGTATTGACCCGCAGATCGACCGGCGCGCGCTCCGAAAGCGCCCGCATCTCGGCGGCCTGGTCAGGACCCAGGGCGCGCGCCAGATGCGGCTCCAGCCAGTCCGGATAGTCACCCGCCACGGGCGCCGGCGCGCCCTCGGTGGAAATCGGAGCGGTCAGACGCTCGCGCTCGACATCCGTCAGGGCGCCGAAGCCGTGCTCCTCCGCAGCGGCCTCGGCGATGCGCTCGAGCGGCCACTTCCAGACAAAGGCCAGCACGCCTAGCATGACGCCGCGCGCCGTACTGTCGGCCATCATCCAGCCGAGCGAGCGCTTGCGGCGCAGGCCGTCCAGGACCAGCCCCGAGACGAACGCCCGGTCCTTGGACCCGGCGTAGCGCGCGGTCTCGCCCCAGCGCTTCAGCGCCATCTTCACTGGAAAATGCCGCGCCTCGATCTCGGTGAGAACCTCGATCGCCGCTGAAACCCGTCCTCCGTCTCGCATCAGACCACCAGGGCCGCGAGCAGCATCAGAATCCCGACCATCGACGCCAGCCAGACCAGGCTGCGGACATAGGGCACGCCGAATGCATAGAGGGGCAGATAGGCCGCGCGGGCGGCGACATACAGCGCCGCGCCATAGACCGTCAGATCACCCAGGCGACCGCCGAGGTAGTCGATGATCACCAAGGCCACGAAGAACGGGAAGGTCTCGCGGAAATTGGCGAAGGCCCGCGTGAGCCGACCGGCCATGCCGGTCAGCTCGATCGTCTCGTCGCGGGGACCGACATTCCACTTCAAGCCGCGCTGCGGCTGGGCGGCGGCCGACGCCCAGAGCAGGTTAAGGATCCCGATGGCGACCGCCACGGCGATCATCTGCAGCTCGAAGGCCATCCGCATCGGTTAGACCGCGCTCGGATAGTTAGGCGCCTCGCGTGTGATCATCACGTCGTGGACGTGGCTTTCCCGCAGGCCCGCGCCCGTGATGCGCACGAACCTGGCGCGCTTCTGCAGCTCGGGGATGGTCGGCGCGCCGAGATAGCCCATGGCCGCCCGCAGGCCGCCGACCAGCTGGTGCAGCACCGGCGAGATCGGCCCCTTGAAGGGCGTCTGGCCCTCGATGCCTTCCGGCACGAGCTTGAAGTTGTCGGTGACTTCCTTCTGGAAGTAGCGATCGGCCGAGCCACGCGCCATAGCGCCCACCGAGCCCATGCCGCGATAGCTCTTGTACGAGCGCCCTTGGTACAGGAACACCTCGCCCGGCGCCTCTTCGGTGCCGGCGAACATGGAACCCATCATGGCGGTCGAGGCGCCGGCGGCGATGGCCTTGGCCAGGTCGCCCGAGTACTTGATGCCGCCGTCGGCGATGACCGGCGTGTTGCTGTCCTTGGCGGCGCGGACGGCCTCCATGATCGCGGTCAGCTGCGGCACGCCCACGCCCGCGACGATGCGGGTGGTGCAGATCGAGCCAGGACCGATACCAACCTTCACCGCATCGGCGCCGGCGTCGATCAGGGCGCGCGCGGCGTCGTAGGTGGCGATGTTGCCGGCGACGATCTGGACGCGATTGGCTTCACGCTTCAGGCGGGTCACGGCGGCGGCGACCTGGCTGGAGTGGCCGTGCGCCGTGTCGATGACGACGACGTCGACGCCGGCGTCCACCAGCGCCATCGAGCGTTCGAAGCCCGCGTCGCCGACGGTCGAGGCCGCGCCGACCAGCAGGCGGCCCTTGTCGTCCTTGGCGGCCAGCGGATGGGCCTGGGCCTTCTCGATGTCCTTGACGGTGATCAGGCCGACGGCGCGGTAGGCGTCGTCGACGACGATCAGGCGCTCGATCTTGTGCTTGCGCAGCAGTTCGCGCGCTTCGCGGTGATCCACGCCTTCCGAGACGGTGATCAGGTTCTCGCGGGTCATCAGCTGCGAGGCCGGGACGTTGGCGTCGCCTTCGAAGCGCATGTCGCGGTTCGTGAGAATGCCGACCAGCTTGCCCGAACCGCGCTCGACCACCGGGAAGCCCGAGATCTTGCGGCGGGCCTTGATCTCGCGGATCTCGGCCAGGGTCGTGTCGGGGTGGATGGTCAGCGGATTGATGACCATGCCGCTTTCGTAGCGCTTGACCTCGCGCACCTGGTCGGCCTGCTCCTCATTGGTGAGGTTACGGTGCAGGACGCCCATGCCGCCGGCCTGGGCCATGGCGATGGCCAGGCGGCTTTCCGTCACCGTGTCCATGGCGGCGGACACGAGCGGAATGTTCAGACTGATTTCACGCGTGAACCGGGTCTCGGTCGTCACCTGGGTGGGCATGACGTCGGACGCTGCGGGTTCGAGCAAAACGTCGTCGAAGGTGAGCCCTTCGCGAATCTCCATCGGAGTCTCCATTTTGCGGCGCGGATATAGCCGCGAGGCCGACCGTTGTCGACCCGCCACGTCGCCGATTTGGAGATGAATCTTCCCCGGCGTCAGTCGGTGATGGCGTCCAGGCCCAGCCGCCCCAACTTGGAAAGGACCGCCAGACCGTCTCCGGCGCTGATGAGCTCATCCGCCTTGGGCTTTTCGATCAAGGTCCCGTTGGCGCGTTCGATGCGCACGACCAATACGCCGCCTCGCCGTTCAAAGTCGCCGACCGTGACCCGTCGCGCGGCGAAGGAGGCCGGCGCGGTGACCAATCCAAGGTCCAATCCCAACTGCGCCAAGGCCTCGCTCTGCTGGGCGGCCGGCGCGCGGGCTTCCTTCAGGAAGCCGGCGAGGCGCGGATAAAGGATCATCTCGGCGATGCGCTCGGCGCCGATATGGGCCGGCATCACCACCTTGTCGGCGCCGGCCTGAACCAGCTTTCGCTCGGTCGTGGGTCGCTCGCCCCGCGCGATGATCTCGATCGTCGGATTGAGGCTGCGCGCCGACAGGGTGATGAAGACGTTGGCCGCGTCATCCGGCAGCACGGTGGCCAGCACCTTGGCCCGCTCGACATGCATGGCCCGCAGCACGTCCTCGTCGGTGGCGTCGGCGTGCCGGCAGAGGTAGCCAAGCTCCCGCGCCTCGTCGCATCGCGCCTCATCACGCTCGACCACGACGAAGCGCTCTCCGGCGGCGGCAAGCTCGCTGGCGAGCATCAGCCCGATACGGCCGAAACCGCAGATCACGATGTGCCCGTCGAGTTTCTCGATGTCCCGTTCCACGCGTTTTCCGAAGAAGTGTTCCAACTGAGACTGGGTCAGCGCCTGCACCAGCGCGCCGGTGACGATGATGACGCCGGTGCACCCGAACACCATCGTGGCCATCGTGACGGCGCGCAAGTCGTCGGTGTCGACGGGGCGAACTTCGCCATAGCCCACCGTGAAGATGGTCAGGGTGACCATGTAGAGCGCGTCGCCGAACGACCAGCCGGCGCGCATATAGGCCAGAACCGCCGTGCCCGCGACGGCGAGAACGAACGCCACGGCGAAGGCCAGGTTGCGGAAGGGCCGCGCGATCAGCCCGCCGATCACGCGCTCCCCTTGCCTCACCGCCCTTTAAATCCCGTCGCGACCAGGAAGACCTCCGAGCTGTCCTGCCGGCTGGCCTTGGGCTTGAAGTGCTGGACCTTGTCGAAATGGCGCTTGAGCTTGCCGATGATCTCGGCCGTCTCGCCGCCCTGGAACGCCTTGGCGACGAACGCGCCGCCGGGCTTCAAGACATCGATGGCGAACTCGGCGGCGATCTCGATCAGGCCGACGATCCGCAGGTGGTCGGTCTCGCGGTGGCCCACGGTGTTGGGCGCCATGTCGGACATGACGAGATCAGGTTCGCCGCCCAGCAACTCCAGAAGCTTCGCGGGCGCGCCGTCGGCGGTGAAGTCCATCTCCAGCAGGTGAGCGGGCGCCACGGGGTCGACCGGCAGGAGGTCGATCCCCGCCAGGGTCGTCACGCCGCGTTCGACGGCGATCTGCAGCCAGCCGCCCGGCGCGCAACCCAGGTCGATGACCTTCGCGCCCTTGCGGAAGAAGTGAAACTTGTCGTCGATCTCGCTGATCTTGAACGCCGCTCGGCTGCGATAGCCCAGCGCCCGGGCCTTGGCCGAGAACGGGTCATTGATCTGGCGCTCCAGCCAGGCCTGCTGGCTGGGGGTGCGGCCGTAGGCGGTCTTCAGGCGCGCGGGCTTGCCGCGTCCGCCTTCATTGCCGCCGGCCGGCGGCTTGACCATGCGCTTGCGGGGCGGCTCTTCGTCACTCATGCGGCTTCAGACTTCTTGGAGGCGCCGCCGCGACGACGCCGACGAGGGCGCCGCTGCTGATCGGACATCAGGGACAACAACAGCCCCTCTCTAAGCCCTCGATCGGCCACACGCACGCGCGAACATGGCCAGAGCTCCTGCACGGCCTGAAGGATCGCCGCGCCGGCCAATACGAGGTCCGCGCGGTCGGCCCCGATGCAGGGCTCCGCCGCGCGCTCCGACGAGGTCAGGGCCAGCAAGCGATCCGCCGCCGCGTCACAGTCCGTCCGGTTCATCCAGAGTCCGTCGACCACGTTACGGTCATAGCGCGCCAAGCCCAGGTGCAGGCCCGCGAGGCTGGTGATGGCGCCGGACGTCCCGACCAGATGCGCCCTGCCCTCCGCGAAGACCTTCCGCATCGGCTCAGCGTGCGGGAAGGTCTCGATCCGGGCCTTCACGTCATCGACCATGGCGCGGAACCAGACGGGGTTGGCCTGCTCGCCCTCCGGAAAGCGCTCGGCCAGGGTCACCACACCGACGGGGATCGACAGCCAGGCCTTGATCGGCAGCTTCCAGGCCGCGAACTGACGGGGCTTGGCGTCGAGGCCACCGCCCTTCAGGTCCACCCAGGACAGCTCCGTCGAGCCGCCGCCGACATCGACGACCAACGCCGCGTCCTGCTGGCGATCAAACAGGCTCATACACCCGGCGACGGATAGCTGGGCCTCCTCGCGCGGGCTGATGATCTGCAGCTTAAGCCCAGTTTCCTCGTGAACCCGTCGCACGAAGTCAGGGCCGTTGGTCGCGCCGCGACAGGCCTGGGTCGCCACCGCCTTGACGCGGATCGCCTTACGGCGACGGATCTTCTCGGCGCAGACCTTCAGCGCCGCCAGCGAGCGCTCCATGGCGGCGTCCGACAGCTGGCCGCTCTGCGACAGCCCCTCGCCCAGACGCACGATGCGGGAATACGCCTCGACCACGCGGAATCCGCGCGGGCTCGGCGTGGCCACCAAAAGGCGGCAGTTGTTGGTCCCCAGATCGAGCGCCGCATAGCACGACGTCTCCTCCGGCGACCGCCGGCGCCGCCCACTCGGCGCGCCGGGCGCGCGCGGCGCCTCCGACATGGTCCTAACCACCTGTCTCGCAGGCGTCGCGAACAGCTGCGACGCCTCATTTCGAGTCGACCATAGCATGTGACTCGCCCGTCGGAAGGCGCCGCCTTGATATCCGTGTCCCGACATTTACGTTCAGGAATCAGTCAGGTGCGGCTGTTATTCTGAGCGCCATGAATTCTCGTCTCGCCAAATTCGCGATCGGACAGGTCGTCAGGCACCGGATCTTCCCCTTCAGAGGGGTGGTGTTCGACGTCGATCCGGTTTTCGCCAACACCGAGGAATGGTGGCAGTCCATCCCGGAGGATATCCGGCCGACCAAGGACCAGCCGTTCTATCATCTGTTGGCCGAGAACGAGGACAACAGCTACGTGGCCTATGTCTCGGAACAGAACCTGCTGCCCGACGACAGCGGCGAGCCCATCGGGCATCCGCAGACGGCGGTGATCTTCGAGTCGTTCGATCACGGGCTCTACAAGCTGCGTCCGCGAATCTCGCACTGACACAAGGCGGCCAAGCGCTGTCGGGGCCTCGACGGGCCCGCCGCAGCCCGGCTCGGCATCGCGTTGCAGGCTTTTCGCGTTAGGAACAACGTTTCTCCGCCGACTTGCGCTTTTGCAGCAAAATCCGAACAGCAATTGCCAAATCCGGGGCGTAGCGTCGGCCTATGAGCGGAGATGGCCTGAGCAACGGACCGCCCCCCGGCGCGCGTCCCGACTGGACGATCGATCAGGGCTGGGAAACCTACACCCAGGCCGAGCATGACGTCTGGATCACCCTGTACGAACGGCAGACCGACATGCTGCACGGCCGTGCGTGCGATGAGTTCCTGCGGGGACTGGACGCGCTGGACCTGCACCGCTCGGGCATTCCGGACTTCGCCCGCATCAACGAGGAGCTGAAGCGCCTGACTGGGTGGACGGTGGTGGCCGTGCCGGGCCTGGTGCCCGACGACGTCTTCTTCGATCACCTCGCCAATCGACGCTTTCCCGCCGGCCAGTTCATCCGCAAGCCGCATGAGCTGGACTACCTGCAGGAACCCGACATCTTCCACGATGTATTCGGCCATGTACCGATGCTGACCGACCCGGTCTTCGCAGACTATATGCAAGCTTATGGCGAAGGCGGCCGCCGCGCCCTGGGCCTGGGTCGCCTGGCCAATCTCGCACGGCTCTACTGGTACACGGTGGAGTTCGGCCTCATGAACACCCCCTCAGGCCTTCGGATCTATGGCGCGGGCATCGTGTCTTCGCGCACCGAGTCGATCTTCGGCCTCGATGACCCCTCCCCCAACCGGATCGGTTTCGACCTGGAGCGGGTGATGCGTACGCTCTATCGGATCGACGACTTCCAGCAGGTCTATTTCGTGATCGACTCGATCCAGACCCTGCAAGAGGTGACCCTTCGCGACTTCGGCGCGATCTACGAGCGGCTGGCCAGCGCCACCGATATCGGCGTCGCCGAGATCGTTCCCGGCGACGCCGTGCTGACGCGCGGCACCCAGGCCTACGCCACGGCCGGCGGTCGGTTGGCCGGCGCCGCGGCGGGCTGACCCTTCAGTCCGAATAAGGCCCTGACGCCCGGGATGCGCCGGACGATCTCGTAGGTCGCAAAGCACCCGGCGAAGGTCGCCGCCACCAGGATCGCGCCCTCCAGGGCTTGGGGCAGGCCCAGCTTGGCGAGGTTGTGCGCCATCACGACGATCAGGGTCTGGTGCACGATGTAGAACGGGAAGACGCCCAGCGTCAGATAACGCAGCACGGGCCCGCCCTTGTCCGACAGATGCTTGGCCCCAAAGCCCAGGATCGCGACGATGGCGCACCACTGGTCGGTCGAATAGACGCATCGCATGACGATCCGCAGCGCCTCCGGCGGATTGGCGTCATCGGCGCGGTAGATCCAGGCGTAGCTCGCCCAGCCGGCCCAACAGACGAAGGCGAGCGCCAGCGCGGTCCACCGAACCTTAATCAGCCTCGCCTTCAGCACCTCGGACTTGGCCAGCCCAAAGCCGAGCAGGAACGCTGCGAAGGAGACGGCGTGATTGTACCAGTCCTCGATCAGGTCGTGCGTGATCTCGAAGCGCGGCAGAAGGAAGATCCGCGTCACAGCCAGGAAGACGACGGGCCAAATCAGCAGTCCCGCGCCCTTGAGCATGCGCTCCAGGCCGCCCTGCAGCCGGTCGCCCAGCTTGGGCAGGACCAGCAGCATCAGGGCCAAGACTAGAGAATAGACCAGCAGGTAGGCGACGAACCACATGTGGTTCCAGGTCGGGGTGATCAGGCACTCTCCCTGATCGCACCAGTTGCCTGATGCGGTCGCGTATTTCCGCCAGAACACGCCATAGCTGTCGACCGCGACCGGCCCGCCGGGGTTAGCGGCGACGTGCTCGACGATCTCGTAGTAGCTTTGCGGCGGCACGATCACGAACATCGCGAACAGCAGCGGCGGAAGCAGCCGTGCGATCCGCGACGTCGTCAGCCGCCCGACTGTGCTCCTGTCAGCCATGAAGCGTGTCGCCGCGCCCGAGACCAGGAACAGCAGGGTGAGGCGCCAAGGGTTGGTCAGTTGCATGAGCGGCTCGAGGGCCTCGACCGGATGCGGCGTCTTCACGTGCCAGTCCCACGGCACATAGAACATTCCGGTGTGGTAGAGGATCAGCAGGAAGAACGCGCCGACCCGAATCCAATCGAGGTCATGGCGCCGGTCGAGGCTTGTCACACTGGTCATGGGGGCGTCCGACTTGAGAAGCGATGCCAAGGACCTGCCGCGCGTCCCCGCTTCAGGCCAAGCCCAAGGGGATCAGCGGATAGTGGCCGGGACGTCCGGCATGGGTATGGGGACCAACGGCGCCTTCTTCGGGATCACCGGCGAGGAGCGTCAGTGGTTGCTGCGCGCCTGGCTCCTGGGCGTGTGCCTGATCGGCTGCATCTGCATCGTCAACATCCTGACGATCCACCATGACTCGCCGGACCTTGGTCCTATCCGCCCCATCATCTGGGAAGTCAGCAGCGCGCTGATCACCACGGTGATCTTCACCATACCGGCGGCGATGGCGTTCTGGACCAGCCGCTCGCGCCCCCGTTGGTGGATCGCCGCGCCCGCGCACCTCGCAGCGCTTGTCGCCTACTCAGCGCTCCACGTCGCGGGGTTCCTGGTCCTTCGCGAATGGGCGCACGCCGCCTTTCTGAACGAGGCCTACAACTACGGTCCGCTTTCGACCGAGTTTCCCTATGAGTTCCGCAAGGATTTCCTGGCCTATCTGATCGCCTCGGGAATTTTCTGGCTGGCGCTGCAACGCGGCGGCCAGGCGCCCGACGCTATGGGACCAGCGCGCCCTGCGACCTTCGACATTCAGGACGGCGCGCGGCTGACCCGCGTTGCGGTGGACAAGATCATCGCCGTCCGCTCGGCGGGCAACTACGTCGAGTTCATCCTCGCCGACGAGCGACGCCCGTTGATGCGATCTTCGTTGACGGCGATGCAGGACGCGCTCGCGCCCCAGGGCTTTGTCCGCACGCACAGGTCCTGGCTCGTGAACAGAGCGTTGGTCACAGGGCTGAGGCCCGAAGGCTCGGGCGACTACACGATCGAGCTCGGCGCACTGGAAGCGCCCTTGTCGCGGCGCTTCCCCGAGGCCTTGGCGGCGCTGCGCGATCCCGCCTAACCGACCGGACGAAGCAATAGGCCCATCAGGATGTCGTCCTCGAAGCGGCCATCGGGCAACCGACCGCGCGCGACCTGGCGCCCCTCATGGCGAAAGCCCAGCCGCTCGTAGAGGCGAACCGCGCCGGGATTGCCCGCGCCGGCCGCCAGCTCGATCCGCACGATCTCCGGCTCCGCCGACCGCGCCCAGTTGATCAGCGCCTCGAACAGCTTCGAGCCGACGCCGCGTCCCTGATGGTCAGGATGGACCGCCACGGTGAGACCGCCGAGCACATGGGCGAACAACGCAATCGTCTCGCGCTTGGCATGGATCTCGCCGCAGACGGTTCCGTCCGCGTCGACCGCGACAAGACAGATGTCAGCGGCGATCGCGGCCTCGGCAAAGGCCGTCGTCACCTCCTCAGGCGTGCGGGCCAAGGCGCCGGGCGTCACAGCTGCGGAGCGATGCACAGCAACGATCGCGTCGCGATCGGCGACTCTGGCGCGACGAACCGTGATGCTCATGCCGTTCTCTGGAAGGGGTAGAAGTCATCGCCCAATCCCAGAATCCGGGTCAGCTCGTCAAGCGCCTCGCGGCTCTCGGTCAAGAGCCTCGGATCGGCCAGATCCGCCGGCGACAGGCGGTCGCGATACCGACGAGTGATCCAGTCGGCCAGGGTCTCCTGAAGGTCGGCTGTGAACCGTTGGGCTGGGTTTGTCGTCGCCAGCTCAGCCTGCGTCAGCACGACGCGAAGGCGCAGGCAGGCGGGCCCGCCGCCATTGCGCATGCTCTGGCGGACGTCGACGTACTCGACCCGGCCGATGGGGCCGTTCGAGGTCGCGAGGCTCTCGGCCACGGCGTAGGCGCGCGGGTTGTCCCGCGTCTCGACGGGCGCCAGCAACACCAGCCGGTCCTCGCCGGGCACGACCAGCAGCTGCGAATTGAACAGATAGCTGGCCACCAGATCAGCCATCGGCAGGTCAGCCTCCGTCACTCCGACGAAGGCCGGCTCGAACAGGCCGCTCGCCGCCGCCCGGACCTCGCGCTCCATCGTGGCGCGGTCCTCGAAGGCTCGTTCGTGGAAGAACAGACACTCACGCGTCCCAACGCAGACGACGTCATTGTGGAAGGCCCCGCCCTCGATCGCCGTCTTGCCCTGCTGCGGAAACACCGCGCGCGCCGCACCGTGGCGACGTTGGATCGCCTCGAACGCTTCCTTGGTCTGGCGGGCGGGGAACCGGCCGTCCCAGTGGCTCCAGGCCTCACGTCCCCAGACGAACAGGTTCACCCCCGGCGCGCCATGCTCGGCGCAGAGACGCACATGGTTGGCCGCGCCCTCGTCGGCGAAATGCGGCTGGGCGGGCAAGGGATCGTGGACGGCGAACCGGGTCTCGTCGGCGAACAGCCGTCGAAGCGACCGCGCCGTCTGACGGCCCTCCAGGCTGCGATGCAGGTTGGTCACGAGGTTGGCGGGCGTGAAATGTACGCGACCATCGGCGGCGTCGGCGCTGGGCGTGACCGTCGCGGCGTTCGCGGCCCACATCGGTGAGGCTGAACAGGCGGCGGCGGCCAAGGCCGGCGCATCGCGCCAAGCCGACGTCAGAACGTTCTCATCCGGGCCGGAAAAACCCAGCTGCCTCAAGAGGCTTATGGCTGGTCTCTCGTGCGGCGGCAGTACGAACTGGGGCAGCCCCAGATCGGCCAGCCGGCGCATCTTGGCGAGCCCTTCCAGCGCCGCGCCGCGTGGATTGGACACCTCGCCGGCGCTGCGCGTGCTGGCTAGGTTGCCGGGCGAGAGACCGACATACGAGTGGGTCGGCCCCACAAGGCCGTCACAGTTGGCTTCAAAGGCTAAGGTCATGCCTTCAGGCCTTTGATATCCTTGAAGGTGTCGGCCACTTCCGAAGCCTCGAAACTAGCGACAGGATAGGCGCAGTAGTCGGCCGCGTAATAGGCGCTGGGCCGATGGTTGCCCGAAGCGCCCAGACCGCCGAACGGCATCGAGCCGGCCGCCCCGGTGGTCGGCCGGTTCCAGTTGACCACGCCGGCGCGAATTTTATTGAGGAACTTGTCCCAGAGCATTGAATCATTGGAGATAAGCCCGGCCGAAAGGCCATAGCGCGTGGCGTTCGCGGCCGTCATCGCCTCGTCGAAACTGGCGACCCGGCGAACTTGCAGCAGTGGCGCGAACAGCTCCTCGTCGGGCGTCTCAACGCCCGTCACGTCGATCATGCCCGGTTTCAGGAACGCCTCACCCAGCCCCGCCACGCCATCAAGGGGCAGGATCGTATCGCCGCTTGTCGCCGCGGCGACATCCCGCGCGGCGCGGGCGGCGCGAGCCGAGATCAGCGGGCCCATGAACGGCTCGCTGGGGCTGTTCCAGGCGCCGATCGTCAGGCGCTCGACCAGAGCCGCCGTCGCCTCAATCACCGCCTTGCCCGAGGCGTCATCCGGCACGATCAGCCGACGCGCGCACGAGCACCGCTGGCCGGTGGTGATGAAGGCCGACTGCACGACCAGAGCCGCCACAGCCTCTGGCGCATCGTCGGCGTTCCAGACCACCAGCGGGTTGTTGCCGCCCAGTTCCAAGGCCAGGATCACGTCCGGGCGATCGGCGAAGTAGCGACGGAAATAGGTCCCAGCCGCCGCCGAGCCCGTGAACAACAGGCCGTCGATCTCCTGGGCGATCAGCGCCTGTCCGGTCTCGCGCCCGCCCTGGACGAGATTGACCACGCCGGCCGGCACGCCGGCGGCCTCGAGGGCCTCGACCATCAGCTGGCCCGCCAGCGGCGTCTCTTCCGACGGCTTGAACACCACCGTATCGCCGGCCAACAGCGCCGGGACGATGTGGCCGTTGGGCAGGTGTCCCGGGAAGTTGAACGGTCCTAGCACGGCCATGACGCCATGCGCGCGATGGCGCAGGACGGCGCGTCCGAACGGCATGGCGTTCTCGGTGACACCGGTGCGCTCGTCATAGGCCCGGATCGACAGATCGACCTTGCCCGCCATCGAGGCGAGCTCAGCCCTGGTCTCCCAGAGGGCCTTACCGGTCTCGCGGCTCAGGGCCTCAGCGTAGGGCGCAGCGCGCTCGACCAGGATGTCCTTGTAGCGCCGCAGGATCGCGATCCGCTCCTCACGCGGGCGGTCGGCCCAGGCCGGAAACGCCTTGCGTGCTGCAGCGACCGCTTCGGCGACGTCGGCCTCGCTGGCGGTCGCCCCGCTCCAGACCGCCTCGCCCGTGGCCGGGTCGACAGACACCAGACCCGCGCCATGGCCCGCAAGCCATTTGCCGTCGATGAACAGTCCGCCGCTCATGCTTTCACCCGCACAACTTCGCCTTCGCAGACACCCAAGGCCTCCATCGCATCCCGACCGAGAATGGCCGCGTCACCATCGATCAACACCGGCGCCCGCACCGCGCGGAACCGCGCCACTTCGCTTGTGGAGATCAGAACCTCTTCGCCGTAGGCGTCTTCGCCCGGCTTGACCCGCAGTCGACGAGCATCGCGCACCGTGCGGATATCGTCGCGCGGACAGGCCACGGTCGGGCCGGCGTCGAACAGATCGACAAGGCCCTGATAGCGGAAGCCCTCGCGCTCCAGCATCGCCCGCGCGGCCTCACCGTCGCGGTGGACACGGCCGATCACATCGCGGGCCTCTTCGGGCAGAAGCTCGGTGTAGATCGGGTGACGGGGCGCCAGGTCGAGAATGAACTGCCCATCGGTCGAGGCGCTCATCAGGTCGGCCTGGTCGAACTCCAGCCGGAAGAACTTGCTGGCCACGTGCTCCCAGAACGGGCAACCACCGTCCTCGTTGAACCAGCCCCGCAGCTCGGCCAGCACCATCTCGGCGAAGCGCTGCGGCTCGATACCGATCAGCATGTAGCGCGATTGCGCCAGCAGCCGCCCGGCTCCGCCCTTGCGCTTCTCGGGGCGCAGGAACAGCGAGCCGACTTCGGACCAACCCGCGCACTCGTTCACCAGCACCAGCGCCTTGTGGTCGAAGCGCATTTCCAGGGTCGGCGATGACTGAGCCAGGGTCACGACCCGGAAGGAGAAGAACGGGCGCTTGAGGCCCACACCCGCCTTGACGCCCGCGACGCCCTCGACCGTGCCGGTTTCCAGATCCTCCAGCATCAGGGTGTACCAGGCCTCGGGCGGCGCAACGCCCGCCTGGAAGCTGGCTTCAGACAGGGCGAGGCGCGAGCGCAGCGTGGGTTCGTCTTCGGGAAGACTGGTGAAGCCGCGCCCGGACAGAACGGCCAGCTCCATCAGGGCCTCAAAATCGGCGGAACCGGCGGGACGGACGACTAGCATTCACGCATTCTCCATGGCCGCGCGGATCGCTCTGGCGTCGATCTCCCCGCTGGCCAGCTTCATCAGGATGCTTGCCGAGAGCTGAGCGCGCTCGACGAAGCTTTCGGGCCACGCATGCTCGGCCTCGCTATGGATCTCGCCGCCACGCACGCCCAGCGTATCGACATTGGGAAGCCCGGAGGCGAACAGGTTGTTGCCTTCGCAGACCCCCCCCGACGGCTTCCAGGTGATGTCCTGGCCCAGCAGCGCTCCGACAGCCTTCACCGCGCCGAACAGCTGCTGCTGCGCGGCGTTGAAGGGCTTGGCGCCGCGCGTGATCAGGCCGTGCAGGTGGGCGTGGAGGTCGGGGTCGACCTCGCTCACAATCCGCGCGACCTCGGCCTCGAACCATGCGGCGGCAGAGGCCTCCGGAAACCGAACGTTGAAACGGACGACGGCGACGTCGGGAACCATGTTCAGCGGCGCGCCGCCATCGATCCGCGCGACATTCACCGTAAGACTGTCGCGCAAACCATTCAAAGCATGGAGTTTCTCGGCGATACGCGCCGCGCCGACGATCGCGTTTCTTCCCGCCGCGAAATCGCGTCCGGCATGGGCCGCGCGCCCGTGGACGACGATGTGGAAATTGCCCGACCCCTTGCGCGCGGCCGCCAGGGCGCCGTCCGCCAGCGCGGGTTCATAGGTCAGACCGACATGTCCCTGACGCGCGAACTCAGACAGGATCGGACCTGATGCGATTGAGCCGATCTCCTCGTCCGGCGACAGCAGGACCCGGTAGCCGACATTGCCGGCCTGCGGATGCGTCTCGAACGCCGCCAGAGCCGCCAGCATCACCGAGATGCCGCCCTTCATGTCGGCGATGCCCGGACCGTGCAGCGCGCCATCCGAGCGAGTGCGCACGGCCTGGAACGGGCTATTCTCGGGATAGACGGTGTCGTAGTGACCCGTGAGGATCACCTGAACGGGCGCATCCGGCCGGACAATCACCGCGACCGACGGCGGATGCGGGAACGCGACCTCCCTGCCATTGGCGTCGATCTCGCGCGATGGGGTCAGCGGAATCTCGAGCGGCGCGGCCGGCAGGCTGGCGACGGCGTCCAGCAGAATCTGCCTCTGGCGCTCTAGCCCCTCAAGGTTTCGACTTCCCGAGTTTATGGCGCACCAATCGACCGCCCGGTCGACGATCCGGCCACCATCCTGCGCGATCCGATCCAGAACGCCGCGATCTTCTGACGTGAGATGCATGAAAGGCCGTTCCTCCCTCAGTCAAGATAACCAAGGGCCGCGGGCAAATCGTGCTCACCTCAAGCGAGGTAACCGGGGACCCACGCAACAGCCTTGCTTGCTTAATAGTCCTTTCGCCAGCGAACGGAAAGCTTTGCGTCGTTCTGACCGCCGATGCGGGACACCAGCGACAGAGTCCGACGAATCCGCCACTCGACCTGCGCAGCAGGACCTTCACGGCCGCCGCCGATGATTTCAACATAGACATCGTCGGTGACGTACTTGCCGCCGGCGACCGTCATGCCGGTCGCGCCCTCAGCAAAGGCCAGACGATCCAGGCGAGCGAAGCTGCGAAGGTTGCCGATAACGTCAAAGCCGCCACCGCCCGCCAGCGCCGCCAACGCCGAGGCCAGTTGCGCCGCCTCGATCGGCGACAACTGTGCGGCCGACGCGCCGAACAGCACCTGGCTGAGCACTTCGTCGCTGGGCAGTTCCGGCTTGGACGTCAGGGTGATCTCCGGCTTGGCCGCCGTCCCCAGGATACGAACGACCGCCGTCAGCGCCGTGTCCTCACGGGTCGCCGATAGATCGAGCCGCACCTGGTCGAGCTGGGTCGAGAGATAGACCACACCGTCGTCGTCGAACTCGAACCGTTTGCCAGCGAAGTCGTACTCGCCGCGCACCATCCGCGCGACGCCGCTCAGTTGCGGAGCCAGCGAGGTGCCCCCGACGTGAGCGTCCAGCGAAAGCTCGACGTCCAGACCCCGACCCCGCACGAAGATGCGTCGCGGCGCCTTGAGGTCGAGATCGAGGATCATGCCGCCCGTTGTCGGACGCCGCTGCAGGCCCTGATCCAGATCGACGGGACGATTGCGTTCGACCACATCCATCGCCACCACGCCGGCAGGCGTCTTGGTCTGCGCCGAAACGTCGGCGCGATCGAGGGTCACCGCGCCGGTCAGCTTGATCTTGCCGTCGGCCGAGCGATTGACGCTGGCCTGACCGGTCGCCACCGCCGAGGCCAGATCGTTGTCGATCAGCCGGAAGCTCTTCATGTCGAGCTTGAAATTGCCCTCGCCGCCCCGCGACAGGCTGATCCGCCCCGCGCCCGAGATCGAACCGCCCTGCCCGTCCTCACCGATGGCCTGGCTGACATCGATGGCGTTGTCGGCCAGCGCCGACCGCAGCGTCACATTGCGCAATCTCAGGCCCGACTGACCATCGTCGAAGCCGCCGCCGTCAAGCGTGGCTTGGCCGATCAGGCGCGGATCCGCCAGCGTGCCACCAAGGCTGGCCTGCAGGTTGATGCGTCCCGACAGAGAGCGCTCGGGCCCCAGCAACAAGTCCCACAGCGGCTTGATCTCGCCTTGTGCGGAGAAGCGTCCCTGGACGCCGCGACGCCTGTTCACCGCCAGACGAAGCGGCATGGCTGACGCCTCGACCGGAAGCACCAGATTGGCCTCGGCCTTCAGACCCTGGCGGTTGTCGCCGTCGGCGATGATCGTCAGTTGGCTATCGCTCAGCGTGCCCTCGATCTTGGCGTCCAGCGATTGCTCGATCTTGGCGCCGCGCTCGCGCGCATGGGACAGCCGCATCGCGAAGTCGCCCGTGAGCACATCGCCCTGGCCCTGCAGGTTGAAGGCGCCGTCGATGTCCCCATCGAGGTCAGGGTCGAAGGCGGTGAGGGTCACGCCGGCCAACTCGGCCTTCAGCATCGCGGTCGCGCCGCCCAGATCGGCGTCAATGTCGGCTCGCCCCTTGTCGACGGCCAATCGCAGGCGCGCTTGCGTGGGCCCGTCGCCAAACCGGATCCGCGCGGCGTCGCGCGTCTTGAGCTCTGTCCGACCAACGCGTCCCGACGCATTCAGCGTCAGGTCATAGATCTTTCCCGTCTGCGCCAGGTCACCCGCGCCGCTGAGCCGCCAAAGCCCGCCGGGCGCCTCGCCGCGCGCGTCGATCGAGAGCGGCAGGCGCGAGAGCGGCCCGTCCGCCTTGATCCGTGCGGACCGCACCTTCCATGAGCCGGTGGCGACGCCTTCGGCGATCAGATCCAGCGTGGCGCTCGGCGCGCCGCCCCCGGTGCGTCGACCAGGCGCGCCGATCCCTTGACCGTTCCCTGCGGCAGGAACGCGCCTGGACCCACAGCGACCTGGAGGTCCGCCGTCGCCGGCGCCCCGTCGCGTAATGAGACCGCCCCCTGCGCCTTGGCGCCGCCGGCGTCGACATCGACATCGGTCAGCTCGATCCCGCCCGGCGAGAACCGGAACGACGCGCGCCCACGGGCCGGCCCGTGCTGGCTATCGGCCTGCAACGCAGCCGCGCCATCCGTCCCGTTGGGGCCGCGCGCGAAGGTCAGCGTCAATCGCGCCTTGGACAGCGGCAACCGGGGCAGCTCGATCGTGTCGAATGCGGCCTGGAGATCCGCTCGCGGCGCAGAGAGGGTTCCACCGACCCGTCCATCGCCGGCCGCCTGGCCCGCGACCTCGACCGGGCCGGCACGGAACGGACCGGTCGCGGTCCAATCCACTCCGAAATCCAGCGCCAAGCCTTGTCCAAGCTTGCCAGACGTCTTCAGCGCCGCGTTGGCGCCGTCCAGCCTGGCCTCGTCGACCGTCAGCACGCCGGCGTTCCAGTTCGCCTTACCGGCCAGGCGCGGCGCCAGGCCCAGAAGTCGATCCACCTCGGCGTAACCCGTGCCGAAATTGGCGGCTCTTCCATCGACGGTGAAGCTCCACGGCCTGCCCGCGAAGCTGGAAGCCGACCATTTGGCGCTCACAGCGCCCTTGGCGCCCTGACGCACCGGCGCCAGGCTGGCGACCTTCATCTCCCCATCGAACGACAGGCCCCCGAGCAGCCCCCGGCCGCCTTTCCCGGTCACGATCAGGTTCGGCGCCTCGATCCGCGCGGCCGTGATCAGGAACCGGCCGCCCTTTACCCGTCCGCCTTCGAAGGTCGCCTTCGGGCTGGAGCCCAGAACCGCCAACAGGCCGGTCCCGCCGCCGCCCGCTGTCGTCGCCGCGCCCTCGATCGCGAGATCGCCCTTGGACCAACTGACCTTCGCCGGCCCCGTGGCCCGCTTGAGCCGATAGCCGAGCAGTTCCAGATCGCTGACATCCGTGCGCCCTTCGACGACGAAACCGCCATCGATCAGCCGGAAAGCGCCCTGCACCTCGCCGCGGCCCATCTTCGGGATCGTCACGATCCGGCTCAGAGCGCCGACCTGCGCGGTGAAGGCGATGCCGTCCGCGCCGGTGCGCCGCTTGCCCAGGTCCGCCAGCCCCTGGCCACGCAGAACCAGATTCTCGGAATTCAGGCTGATCTTCAGCGCCGACAGACCATCGGCGGTGGCCTTGCGCCCCTCGATGGCGAAGTCCGCGCCGGGACCGAACATGCGGGCCAGGCGCTGGGTCAATCTGGAGGCTTCGAGGTCGATACGGCCGCGCGCCGAGCCGCCCTGTTCGGTCCAGGCGCCGCGCGCCTCGAGCGGGATTTCACGTCCCGAGCGCGCAAACACATCGAACGCCGCGCGGCTGGTGGTGCCCTCCGCCTTGGCCTTCAGATCGAAGGTCCTGTCGGCGGGAAGTCCGAGCGCGCCCGCGATGGCGCCGCCGTTCGCCTCCGTCGCGTCGGCGACAAGGCGAAGCGATTTCGACCGCCCAAGATCAAAATCGACATCCAGATGGTCGCCGATATGGAGCCGCGACGCCACGGCGATCCGCCCCTTCTGCCCCCCGCGCCGCGCCATTTCGTAGGCGCCGTCGACGTCGAAGTCGCCCTCGGCGCCGCTGAAGGCGGGGCGCGTCAGAAGACGAAACTTGAAGGCGTCCAGGTCCACCGAAACAGGCGCGGCGCCAGACTTGCCCTTCGGCCCCATGGTCGGCCGACGAAGGACGGTGACATAGCGTGCGGTGATCTGCTCGGCATGAAAGCGTCGGCCGAACAGCGCGGTCGCGCGCCAGGCGACGCGCAGGTCGCGAGCCTCGAGCCAGATCCCCTTCTCGTCAGAGATCGTCAGGCGACGAACGCCAAAGTCTTGCCAGATGTCACCGGACAGCCCTTCAATGTGCAGCTTGCCAATCCGGCCAAGCTTCAGCCCCGAAGCGCGCGCTTCCAGGAACATGCGGCCTTGCGGCGTGATGGGCGCCAGCCGCACCCCCCCCGCGATGACCAGCAAAAGCGCGGCCAGAAAACCAACCACGACCAGCGCGACGCCGCCCCAGCCGATCTTCCGGACGACCTTCCCCGCCGTTTCGCCCGCCGCCTCGGCGGCTTGCGAGACCGTATCGGTCAGATCAGGCTTGTCGTGGTCGCGACTCAAAAGCTTTGCCCGATGCTGAGATAGATCTGGAACTTCGGGTCGCCCTTGCGCCGTCCCAGCGGCGCGGCGATGTCGGCCCGGATCGGTCCAAAGCCTAGATCGTAACGGACGCCAAGGCCGGCGCCAGCGCGGAAGTCCTCGCGCTGGGGGGGTTCATGGGTCCCGATGGCGCCCGCATCGACGAAGGCGACGCCGCTCCAGCGATCGGTGATCTTCTGGCGCACCTCAAACGAGGTCTCGACCAGCGAAATCCCTCCTTGCGGCGTGTTGTCCGACAAGCGGGGGCCGATCGCCTGATAGGCGTAGCCTCGCACCGAGCCGCCGCCGCCGGAGAAGAAGCGTCGGGACGCCGGAACATCGAGAAGCCCGGCGCCCAAGATCGCGCCCAGCTTGACGCGCGCCGCCAGCACAGTGCTGTCCTGCTTGCCAAACGGCAGATAGGCCGAGCCTTGGCCAGCCAGCTTCAAGTACGGGACCGAGGTGTCGCCGGCCACATAGGTCGGTTCGGCGCGGGTCTCCAAGCGCCAGCCTCGTTTGGGATCGAGGATATCGTCCGAGAAATCCCAGGCATAGGCGGCCAGACCCGCCAGGGTCGCGAGATTCAGCTTACGCCCGGCGATCAAACCGTTGCGATTGACCTGCTCTTTGGTCTGCGAGAGGTCGAATGAGACCCCGAGGGTGCGATACGCTGTCGTTTGGCGTCGGCGGGTCAGATCGACGCCGACCGTGGCCCCGGTTTCGTTGTAGGCGTCGGTGTCGTTGCGGAAGACCGAGCTGTTCAGCTTCAAGGTCTGCTGTGGTCGCCGCCAGTGCGGCAATGAGATTTCTGCGCCAAGCCGTTGTTCCAGCTTGGCGAACCGCAGCGCATATGTCGTCGTGTCGGCGCGCTTCTGGCGGTTATAGCGGATCCAGCGCGCATCGACGCCGGCGCCTTCGCTGGTCGAATAGCCCGCGCCAAGTTCGATCGTGCGCGCCCGCCTGTCGGACAGGGTGACGACCACCGGCCGATAGCCCTCGGCCGAAGCCCTGTCGGTCCCCGCGAGCGAAACCGAGATCGAGTCATAGACGGCGGTGTCGCGCAGCCGGCGCTCCAGCTCGGCGACATCTTCTGGATCATAGACGTCACCGGCCACCCAGGGCGCGAGACGGCCGACCCATTCGGGATTGGTGCGCCCCTTGGTGACGACGTCGACGCCGTTCAGACGCACCAGCTCGCCCGCCATGATCCTGAAGGTCGGCCGAACCGTGCGATCAGCATGGTCGACCACAACTTCGCGCGGCTCGGCCGCGACGTCGGCGTAGCCGAGCTTGGCCACCTGGGCGACGATCCTGCCCTCGGCGCCGACCACGTCGGCGGCGCGCCCAGGCTCGCCTTCGGTCAGCCGCATCGCCGCAGCGGCGCGCTGACGAACGCCCTCATCCGGCGGCGAACCCGACCAGTCGATGTGGGGATCGGCCAGCAGGAAGGCCGGTCCCGGCGTGATCTTCACAATGGCGCGCGGCGGATCGCCTTCGGTCACATCAGGCTCGACGGTGTAGGCGTAGTACCCTTCCGCGCGCAGAACGGCGATCGCATCCTCACCGGCCTGACGGGCCCGACGGCGGGCCTCGGAGCGGCTGCGCGGCGGCTGTTTGGAATCGGACAGGGCGCGCTGGATGGCGTCGCGAAGGGCTCGGTCCTCGACACCCTGGATCTGGGCCATCGGCTCGTCGGCCCATGCGGCCGAGGCCGAGAGCCAGGTCACCGCCGCCAAAGCCAGGGAAGTCCGCCCAAGCACCAAATCACGTTCCCCGCGCGAAGCGCCCCCGCCCCTGCTGTAGTCGCGGGCTGGGCTCGTGTCACGTTCGGAATGGCGACCGCCTCCGTCACGAGCGCTTCTCAAAGCAGCCGAATGGCGCCCAAATGATAGGCAGTCGTGCGCAATCGCTTAGCGGATGTCGAATCCGGGAAGCGGGACCGCGTGGAGGCCCTAGAGTTCGGGACGGCGCATGCCTCCGGGGCGCGCCCAAGATCGAAGACAAGCGGATAGAAGCGTGGCGGCGAAGACCCAGACCCTAGCGGACACCCCGACCCTGCCGATGACGGAGGCGGCCTACCTGCCGGGCGTCGCCTACGACGAGATGTTCACACCCGAGGGCGACGTTCGCCAGCACTACGATCCGCTGCACGGCCGGATGTCGACGCTGGGCGCCGAGGAACTGGCTGCTCGGCAAAGGACGCTCGAGCGCTCTTTCTTGCTCCAGGGGATCACCTTCACGGTCTACGGCGCCGAGAACACCACCGAACGGATCATTCCCACCGACCTGTTTCCCCGGATCATCCCGGCGTCGGAATGGGCGCGGATCGAAGCTGGCCTGACCCAGAGACTGCGGGCGCTGAACCTCTTTCTGGCCGATATCTACGGCGATCAGCAGATCCTGATGGATGGCGTGGTTCCGCGAGAGCTCGTGCTGGGCGCGCCCTCCTATCGCCGCGAAATGCAGCACCTCTATGTGCCGCACAAGGCCTACGCCAATGTCTGCGGCAGCGACCTGATCCGCTGCCAGGACGGCCAGTTCGCCGTGCTGGAGGATAACCTCCGCGTCCCGTCCGGCGTGTCGTACATGCTGGCCAATCGCGATGCGGCCAAGCGCACCTTCCCCGGCACCTATCGCGCGGCGGGCGTCCGTCCGGTCGAGCGCTATCCCGACCTGCTGCTCTCGACCCTGAAGAGCATGGCCGCCGACTGGCGCGCCGATCCCCAGGTCGTGGTGCTGACGCCGGGCGTCTACAACAGCGCCTACTACGAGCACGCCTATCTCGCGCGACTGATGGGCGTGCCCCTCGTCGAGGGACGCGACCTCGTGGTGCACGAGAACATGGTCTACATGCGCACCACCACCGGCCTGCGGCGCATCGACGTGATCTACCGCCGGGTGGACGATGACTTCATCGACCCGCTCACCTTCCGGCGCGACAGCTCGCTGGGCGCGGCGGGTCTGTTCAACGCCTATCGCGCCGGCAATGTGGTGATCTGCAACGCGCCCGGCACCGGCGTGGCCGACGACAAGGCGGTCTATGCCTACGTTCCCGACATCATCCGCTACTATCTGGGCGAGGACGCGATCCTGCCCAACATCGAGACCTATCTCTGCCGGGAGCCGCGTCAGCTCAGCCACGTGCTGGCCAATCTCGACAAGCTGGTGGTCAAGGCTGTCGGCGCTTCGGGCGGCTACGGCATGCTGGTCGGGCCGCACGCCAGCCAGAAGGAGCGCGACGATTTCGCCCTGGCGATCAAGGCTGATCCCGAAAACTACATCGCCCAGCCGACCATCCAGCTCTCGACCGCGCCGTGCCTGGTGGATGGCCGCATCGAGCCGCGCCACGTCGACCTGCGTCCCTTCATCCTGTCGGGCGAGAAGACCATCGTCACCCCCGGCGCGTTGACCCGTGTCGCGCTCAAGCGCGGCTCGCTCGTGGTCAATTCCAGCCAGGGCGGCGGCTCCAAGGACACCTGGGTGCTCGCCGATGACGCGCCCTCCAACGGAAACGGTCACGGGAGCGCCCGCCCATGATGCTCGCCCGTGTCGCCGACAGCCTCTATTGGCTGGGCCGCTATATCGAACGGGCCGAGCACCTCTCGCGCCTGTCCTCGGTGATGCTGAACGCCACGCTCGACCAGACCGACGCCGGCGCCCAGGCCGTATGGATCGCCTTGGCCGCCGTCGGCGAGCCTTGCGACGGCGCCGGCGTGGGGTCGTTCGAGGCCGCCCACGCGCTGGTTCTGGATCGCAGCGACCCCAACTCCGTCGTGTCCTCGCTGGCGCGCGCGCGCGAGAACGCCCGTCAGGTCCGCGATCAGATCACGACCGAGACCTGGGAACGCCTGAACCTGCTGTATCTCAAGGTCACCGACCCGAACGCGACCAAGGATTTCGCCGCCGGATCGGACATCTTCCTGCATGACGTGATCGCCGACCTGCACCTGTTCAAGGGCGCGGCCGACACCACTATGAGCCATGGCGAAAGCTGGCGGTTCATGATGCTGGGCATCTATATGGAACGCGCCCAGCTGGTCTCGCGCCTGCTGGAAGTCTGTTTCGCGGAGTCGCCCACCCACGGCCGCCTCGGCGACCACGTGGCCCTGGTCAGCGTGCTGCGCATGGCCTGCGCGCTGGAACCCTATCTTCGCGTCTACACCGCCGAGATCGAGCCGCGCCACATCCTGGAGTTCCTGGTCTTCGACGAGGACTTCCCGCGGTCGATCCGGTTCGCGACGGCGCAGATCGAACAGCATCTCAGCGCCATGGCCCGCAGCGTCTCGGCCAACGAGCGCGCGGGCCCAGAGCGCCTAGCCGGCCGCCTGAAGGCGCGACTGCAGTTTGCCGATGTCGACGAATTGGAAGCCGTCGGCGCGGGCCCCCTGCTGACCACCGTCGTCAACGAATGCGCCAGAATCCACGAAGCCATCTACGAGACCTTCGTGGCCTACCCTCTTGAAACGCGTCTGCCCGCTTAGGATCCAGGACCGTGCTGCTCGAAATCCGACACGTCACCCAGTACCACTATGAGCGTCCCGTCCGCGAAAGCCTGATGGAGCTGTGGATGCAGCCCCAGAAGACCGCCCGGCAACGCCTGGTCAGCTTCGAGCTGGACCTTAACCCTGCGGCGCAGGTGTTCTCGTACGCCGACAGCTTCGGCAACGCGGTCTATCATTTCGACGTGCCGCAACCGCACGACAACCTGACGATCATCGCGCGCTCGGCGGTCGAGACCGAGTCGCCCGGCGAGCGTCCCGACCAGCTCGACATGGGCGAGTGGGATCGTCTGCGCAGCGAATTCGTTCGGGGCGAATGCTTCGACTTCCTGCGGCCCCACGGGTTCGTCAGGACGACTGAAGCCCTGCAGACCTTCATCAACGAACACGACCTTGACGCCCTCAAGCGCCGGGATCCGCTGAGCGCCGTCCGGACCCTGTCGGAAACGATCTACAGCGCCTTTGAGTACCAGCCCGGCGTCACCGACGCCGACAGCCCGATCGACCTGACGCTCAGCGCCGGACGCGGGGTCTGCCAGGACTTCGCGCACATCATGCTGGCCGTCTGCCGCGGCTGGGGCGTTCCGGCCCGGTATGTCTCCGGCTACCTGTTCACCGACCGTGACGCGGGCGATCGCTCCGACCCTGACGCGACCCACGCCTGGGTCGAGGTGTTCCTGCCCAGCCTGCGCTGGGTCGGCTTTGATCCCACCAACAACATGATGGCGGGCGAACGCCATGTCGCCGTCGCCGTGGGTCGAGACTATGCGGACGTCACGCCCTCGCGCGGGGTCTACAAGGGCGACGCGGAAAGCCAGTTGGCCGTCGGCGTATCGGTGCGCCGCGCCCGCGCCGCGCTGGCCGAACCGGAATTCCTGAGAATGGCCCGCCCCAGCTTTGCGGGCGGTCGTCGCCGTCACGACACGGCGCTCCGCGAAGAGCTGCATCAACAACAGCAACAACAGCAGTAGCCGCCTCCGGAGTCCTGGCGGATCCAGCCAGCTTAATCAGATCAACAAAAAGACGTTGATTCAGCAGTTTAGAGCGTCATTCTGATCGAAAGACGCTCTAGGCGTCGTCTTCGGCCGGCAGAGTGGCGAGAAACCGACGCGCGATCTCAAGCGCTCCGGCGGCGCCGCCGGCGCGAGGGCCGATCCGTTGGGTGGCGGTGAACTGGACCCCGACCTCGGTCCCGGAGCGCCAGACGACGTTGGCGAGATGAACACGCCGACCGCCGGCGTCCACGAACACGAAGGTGTCCGGCGGTGAAGCGATGCCCGCGATGGAAATCCGCCCGCCCTTCTCGGCGACATCCAGCAGAGAAGCCTTCCACGACCGCGGGTCGTCTACGATGTAGATTTTCCGCGCCGCCGGCATCCGGGGATGCGCGCGCCGCTCAGCGCCCGAGGTCTCGACCATGACCATCCGCTTCTCAAACCCCGCCGAGTCATTCTCGGAAATAGCGTAACCTTCTCGGGGCTTCCCGCGAACGTTGCGCCAGACATTGGGTCCACTTAGCGGAATTATGCTTAAGTCGCGTAAACGTGAGCCTTGCGCGCGACGATCTTCACGGCGCCGGTGAAACGGTCGGCGTCAGCGCGGGAAGCGCTGATCTCGAGCCGCCGGCCATCCGAAGTCAACGCGGTCACGGCGGTCAGGGCGCCCTGGACCTGCGCGCGTTCGATCAGAACCTCGAAGCCAGCTTCGTCCAGCGCGAAGTCATGGGGCCGGACATAGGCCGTCGCAGCACCGTCCTTCAAGGCGGAGGCCGGCACGGTCAGGGCGCCCGCGTTGAAGCGCCCACCGCTGACTTGACCGTCAAACCGGTTCGCCTCGCCGACAAAGCCGCAGACGAAGGCGGTTTCGGGCGCGTCATGAACCTGATCGGGCGTGCCGATCTGCTCGATGCGGCCATTGTTCAGGATGGCGACGCGATCAGCCAGTTCCAGCGCCTCTTCCTGGTCGTGCGTCACGAAGATGGTGGTGACCCCGGTGGCGTCATGAACGCGGCGAAGCTCACGGCGAAGCGACTTGCGCACCGTGGCGTCCAGAGCGCCAAACGGTTCGTCCAGGAGCAGCACGCTCGGCTGCACCGCCAGGGCGCGCGACAGAGCCACACGCTGGCGCTGTCCACCCGACAACTGCGACGGGTACCGACCGCCCAGCCCTTCGAGTTCGACCAGCTTCAAAAGCTCCTCGACCCGGCGGGCGATCTCGGCCTTCGACGGCTTGTCCTTGCCCTTCCGCACGTCGAGGCCGAACGCGATGTTCTTGGCCACGGTCATGTGCTTGAACAGCGCATACTGCTGGAAGACGAAACCCACCCGGCGCGCCGCAGCCGAGGCGTAGGTCACATCCTGCCCATCGAACAGCACCTGCCCCGCGTCAGGAAACTCCAGGCCGGCGATGGTGCGCAACAGCGTCGTCTTCCCCGACCCCGAAGGGCCAAGAAGGGCCAGGAGCTCGCCGTCGGCGATCTCCAGATCGACCTTGTTCAAGGCCGGATAGCGCCCGAACTGCTTTTCGACGGAGCGGATGGCAATGGTCATGGGTTCCGTAGTCCGTTCAGTGTCCGCGACGGCCACGCACGTCCGGCTGAGCGATCTCAAGCGCCGTCTTCAGCACCAGAGTCACCACCGCCAGAAGGCAGAGCAGCGCCGCCACGGCGAAGGCGCCGACAAAGTCGTACTCGTTGTAGAGGATCTCGACGTGCAGCGGCATGGTGTTGGTCAAGCCCCGGATGTGGCCGCTGACCACCGAGACCGCGCCGAACTCGCCCATGGCGCGGGCGTTGCACAGCAGCACGCCATAGAGCAGCCCCCAGCGCACGTTGGGCGCGGTGACCCGCCAGAAGGTGTAGAGCCCGCTGGCGCCCATCGAGATGGCCGCCTCCTCCTCGCTGGTCCCCTGCTCCTGCATCAGCGGGATCAGTTCGCGCGCCACAAAGGGGAAGGTCACGAACACCGTCGCCAGCACGATACCCGGCACGGCGAAGATGATCCTGATGTCGTTGTCGAGCAGCCACTCGCCAAACCAGCCCTGCAGGCCAAAGATCAGCACATAGATCAGGCCCGCGACTACCGGCGAGACCGAAAATGGCAAGTCAATCAGGGTGATCAGCAGGGCCTTGCCGCGGAAATCGTGCTTGGCGATCGCCCAGGCTGCGCAAAGTCCGAACACCGCGTTGAACGGAACCGCGATGGCCGCTGTCAGCAAGGTCAGCTTCACCGCCGCCAGAGCGTCGGGTTGACTGGCCGCAAAGATCGCCGCGTCCAGGCCCTTTCGAAGCGCCTCCGCGAACACCGCGACCAGCGGCAGGAACAGCACCAAGGCCAGAAAGGCAAAAACGGCGCCGATCAGCAGGATCTTGGCCCACGCCGGATCATCGGTGGCGCCCCGCGCCTTGGAACTTGCGGCTCCCATCAGTCGAACCTCCGCGCCCAGGCCTGGATGGCGTTGATGATCAGCAGCATCAGGAACGAGACCGCCAGCATCACGACTGCGATCGTCGCCGCGCGCGCGTACTCGAACTGCTCCAGCTGGATGATGATCAGCAGCGGGGCGATCTCCGACCGGTAGGGCATGTTGCCGGCGATGAAGATCACCGAGCCGTACTCGCCCACACCGCGCGCGAAGGCCATGGCGAAGCCCGTCAGCCAAGCCGGCGCCAGCGCCGGCAGAATGATCCGGGCGATCGTCTGGATTCGGCTGGCGCCCAGGCTGGCCGCGGCCTCCTCGACATCGGCGGCGGCGTCACGCATCACAGGCTCGACGGTGCGCACGACAAAGGGCAAGCCGATGAAGACCAGCGCGATCACCACCCCCACGGGGTTGTAGGCCGCCTTGACGCCCAGCGGCGTGAGAAACTGTCCGACCCACCCCGTCGGCGCATACAGCGTCGCCAGGGCGATACCGGCAACCGCGGTCGGGAGCGCGAAAGGCAGGTCGACCAGAGCGTTCACCAGAGTCTTGAACGGGAACTCGTAACGCACAAGCACCCAGGCTGTGAGGACGCCGAACACCCCATTGATCGCCGCCGCCACGAACGCCGCCCCAAAGCTCAGCCGATAGGCGGCCATGGCGCGCTCCGACGTCGCCACTGCCCAGAACTCGGCCGGCGAGTGTTGCGCGGCCTTGAGAACCACGGCGCTCAGAGGGATCAGGATCAGCAGGGAGACAATCGTCAGCGTCACGCCCATGGTCAGGCCGAAGCCCGGTATGGCTGACCGCTTGCGGAAAAACGGCTTTCGCGCTGTCTGAACTGGCGGCCGCTGATCGGCGGTGTCGGCGGTCATCGTCTGATCGTCGTCCAGGGTCCAGAACCGCCAGCAGCGCGGCGCGATGGGGGCGACGTCACGATCCCCGAGGGGGATCACCGACATCGAGCGAGAGCCGCTTAAATCTCTACCATGTCGATCGGGCAAACGAGAAAAGCCACATCACGATCACAGAAAAACTACGCCCGAGATCAGCGACACAATGACGCTCCCGGATCGCCATGATCAAGGGGCGGCCCTTGCGCCTCAGCGCGTCGGTGAACGCGCCGAACAGGGCGGACAGGCCCGAGGGCGCGCCCCACAGATAAGATCAAGCCATGGCCGCCGCCTTAGGCCTGGGACCACGGAGGCGCGGAAGGGCTCCGTGCGGAAGACGTCGCCGGGCGTAGAGGCGGCATGGGGATAGACTAGCGCCAACCCAAGACGCCGCCCGTCCCTGTGATGACGGCTGGGGGGATGAGCGAGGGCGATGCTGGTCGGGTCAATCCCGACCTGTCGCTGATCGAAGACAACGCTAGACCAAGTGCGCTCCGCGTTGTTCAGCGCGCATCAAGAACGTGGCGCCCAGCGCCGGGGCAGCGCGGCGCACAAGGGGCGGCGCTTCAGCAATCGCAGTGTCTAACCCAACCCATCGCATTGTTTCTGCTTGGGTATTCGGGGAGTTGGTAGGCCGGCTGGGACTCGAACCCAGGACCATTCGATTAAAAGTCGAATGCTCTACCACTGAGCTACCGGCCCGCTCACGATCCGGCGGGGACCGGTGGAAGCGGCGCGGAACATAGTCGGGGGTCGCCTGCGTCGCAAGCACGGTTTCGCCGTTTTTGCGTGGGATGACGGTAAAGCTGTGTACGCGTTAGGGTGACTCATGCGTCGAACCTTGCTTTTGGCGGCCTTTTGCGGCGCGACGCTCGCCGCGAGCGCTTCCGCGCGCGCTCAACAAGCCCCCGCCGCCGGAAGCGACGAGCGGATCAAGTCAACCTCCGAGGCCAACAAGGAAGGAATCACCGGCGCGGTCAGCGCCCCGCTGCGCGACGTGAACATCGTCCGCACCAAGATCCCGCGCATTCTGCTGGAGGCGATGGATGATCCCTACCAGCGCCCTGCCCGCGCGGACTGCCGGACGCTGATCGCCCTGGTTCAGCCGCTCGACGCCGCCCTGGGCGAGGATATCGATCGCAACCCGCCCCAGGAAAACGAGGATCTGATGGATCGGGGGCGCAAGGCCGCCGGTGACGCCGCGCTGGGCGCGATCGCCAGCACCGCCCAGGATCTGATTCCCCTGCGAGGCTGGGTGCGCAAGCTGACCGGGGCCGAACGGCACGACAAGCTCGTGCAAAGCGCTATAGCCTCGGGCGCTGTGCGCCGGGCCTATCTGAAGGGCCTCGGCGAAGCGCGCGGCTGTCCCCCGCCGGCCACGCCTCAGCACAAGCCTCCCACTGCGCCGCCGGTGGTCGATCCCGGCATGCCGCCGCCGCCTGACCCCTATGGTCCCCGGCGTCCGCGATTCCCGATCGTCAAGGAAGAAGCTCCTCGGGTTCCCAACGGCCCTGAAGACTAACCGCCGAGGTGTCGCGCGGCGAAATCGCGCCGGAACTGCTCGAAGCGCCCCTCCGCGATGGCCGCGCGCATCGCGGCGGTCAGCGCCTGGAAGAACGCGATATTGTGCCAGGACAGCAGCACCTGGCCGAGGATTTCCTCGGCCTTGAAGAGGTGGCGCAGATAGGCCTTCGAATAGTCGCGGCTGGCGGGGCAGTCGCTGGCGGAATCCAGCGGCGTCTCGTCCTCGGCGTACTTGGCGTTCTTCAGGTTGATGGGACCATCCCAGGTCCAGGCCTGACCGTGACGGCCGGAGCGCGTGGGCAGCACGCAGTCGAACATGTCGACGCCTCGGGCCACCGCCTCGACCAGATCGATCGGCTTGCCCACGCCCATCAGATAGCGCGGGCGGTCTTCAGGTAGGAAACCCGGCGCATAGTCCAACACCTCGCACATCGCCTGGTGCCCCTCACCGACCGCCAGGCCGCCGATGGCGTAGCCGTCGAAGCCGATCTCGCGCAGGCGCTCGGACGACTCGCGGCGCAGGGCCTCGAAGGTCGAGCCCTGCTGGATGCCGAACAGGGCCTGGGTGTCGCGGGTTCCGAAGGCGTCCTTCGAACGCTTGGCCCAGCGCGCCGAAAGCTCCATGCCCTTGCGCGCCCTCGCCTCTTCCGCCGGCCAGGCGACGCACTCGTCCAGTTGCATGACGATGTCGCTGCCCAGAAGGTCGGCCTGGATTTCGATCGAACGCTCAGGCGTCAGCACATGCTTTGAGCCGTCGACGTGGCTGGAGAAGGTCACCGCCTCCTCGGTCAGCTTGCTGATGCCTGACAGGCTCATCACCTGGAAACCGCCGCTGTCGGTCAGGATCGGCTTGTCCCAGCGCATGAACTTGTGAAGCCCGCCCAGGCGCTTCACCCGCTCGGCCGAAGGCCGGAGCATAAGGTGATAGGTGTTGCCCAGGATGATGTCGGCGCCGGTGTCCTTGACCTGGTCGACCGTCATGGCCTTGACCGTCGCGGCGGTGCCGACCGGCATGAAGGCCGGCGTGCGGATATCGCCGCGCGGCGTCTTGAGCACGCCGGTCCGCGCCTTGCCGTCCGTGGCTTTGATCTCGAAGGGGAACGCGGCCATCAGCGGGTCTCGTCTTTGAACAGCAGGCTGCTGTCGCCGTAGGAATAGAAGCGGTAGCCCGTGGCGATCGCATGCTCATAGGCCGCGCGCATGGCCTCGGTCCCGGCGAAGGCGCTGACCAGCATGAACAGGGTCGACTTCGGCAGGTGAAAGTTTGTCATCAGCACATCAGCCGCCCGGAACCGGTAGCCCGGCGTGATGAAGATCGCGGTCTCGTCGGCGAACGGCCGCACAATCCCGTCTTCGCCCGTCGCGCTCTCCAGCAGCCGCAACGAGGTGGTGCCGACGCAGACGATGCGTCCGCCGGCCGCGCGCGCGGCGTTCAGGGCGTCGGCGATCTCTTGCGTCACCTGACCGTACTCGGCGTGCATCCTGTGTTCGGACACGTCGTCGGTCTTGACGGGCAGGAAGGTGCCCGCCCCGACGTGCAGCGTGACGAAGTGGAGCGAAACGCCCTTGGCCTTCAGGCGATCAAGCAGCTGGGGCGTGAAGTGTAGCCCCGCCGTCGGGGCGGCGACAGAACCATCCTCGCGGGCGTAGACCGTCTGGTAATCGGCGCGATCCCGCTCATCCTCGCCCCGCTTGGCGGCGATATAGGGCGGCAGCGGCATGTCGCCATGCTGGGCGATGCCGACATCCAGGTCCGGACCGGAAAGGTCGAACGCCAGGACGACTTCACCGCCGTCATGCTTCTCGGCGATCACAGCGTCCAGGCGGCCAAGTTCGCCGGCGCGGTCTTCGCGTCCGCCGAACGCGACCCGGTCGCCGACCTTCAGACGCTTGCCGGGGCGCATGAAAGCGCTCCAACGATCGGGCGCCAGGCGGCGGTGCAAGGTGGCCTCGACGGCCACGGGCGTGCCGTCGGCGCCGCCCGTCGTGCGACCTTCACGAAGACCGGAAAGGCGGGCGGGGATCACCCGCGTATCGTTGAACACCAGAGCATCCCCCGACTGAAGGAAGTCCGGCAGGTCGCTGACGACGTGATCGGCAAGAGGCTGACCAGGGCGCACGACCAGAAAGCGCGCTGTGTCGCGAGGCTCTGCGGGTCGCAACGCGATGCGGTCCTCAGGAAGGTCGAAATCAAAATCGGAAAGTCGCATGGGCGGCTTCAAGCACATGATGGCCGCCCAAGGTCAAGACGCGCCTGTCTTCGCGGCTCGCTAGACAACGCCGCTCGCCAGATCGCATGCTCGCAGCGAAGACGATTGAGGGCCCCATCGTGATGAAACGCCTGCTTGTTCCGTTCGTGGCGCCGCTCGCGCTCCTGGCCGCCTGCGAAGACCCGGCAAGCCAACCGACCAAGCCCCCGCCCGCGACGCAATCAGCGGCCAAGCCAGCGCAGGAAGGCCCCGCTCCGTCGGCCGTCGCAGGCTTTCAGCATGACCCCAAACTGGACGCCTTCGGCTACTACTTCAGCGAAACTCCGATCCGATCGGGCGACTGGGAACTTTCCTCCCTGCATATCGGGGCCTTGGACGACTTCGCGGCTTGGGAGGGCGGCAAACGTACCAGCACCTACGCCCCGATCTTCCTGGAGTTCGACAATGTCACCAGCCCCACCGCCGTCAGCGAACTGGGGCAGACCTACTATACCGTCAGCATACGCCTTCTGCCGGAAGCCTATCGCGTGAACACGCGCGAGGTGGTCTATCGCGCCAAGGATCCGAAGCTTGGCGAGATCGTCTTTACCGGCGCCTTTGACCTGGAGGCGCTCGCGGCGGCCAAGAGCGGCGAGGCGCAGGGCGCAGATCGACCTGTTCTACGCGGCGATCTCACCGTGGGCGCCCTGCGGCTGCGCAACATCGCCCTCAGCTATTTCGCCGGCGACTAGATCGCTCTTTCACCGTCGCAAAGGCGTGCTAAGGGCCATCCATGCGCTTGCTCGCCCAACTTCTCAGCCTGCTTTTCCGCGGCACCGCGCTGATGCTCGGTCTGGTGGGCGCTGGCATGGCCCTCGTCTGTCTCGGCGGCGCGTTCAGCGATCGGCTGGACGCCTTCACCCACGCCGCGCCGCTATGGCTGGCGATGGCTGTTGGGGCGGTGGTCCTGGGCGGCGTCTGCGCCCGTGGCGCGGAGCGGTGGGTTATGGTCTCCCTCGGAGGGATCGGCCTGCTGGCATGCGCCATCCTGATGGCGCCGGAACTCTGGGCCGCCGCGCGCTTCAAGCCGGCGACGGTCGCCCAAAGTGATCTCAAGGTCGTCCAGTTCAATGTCTGGCACAGCAATCAAACGCCGGAAAAAAGCCTCGCCTGGATCCTCGCCCAGGAGGCCGACGTGGTGGTTCTCGAGGAAGGCGGCGGCGACTCGCGCTTGATCGTCAAAGCGCTCCGCGCGAACTACCCCTTCGCCTCATGCGCAAAGGGCGCGCGCTGCGACACCTGGATCTTCTCCCGCAAGAAAATGATCGCCAGGGGCGGCGATTCCCGCGAAGGCCCCTATCTCTCGGTCGCCTGGGCCACCCTGGCCGACCCGAAAGGTCCGTTCACGGTCATGGGCGTGCACTACACGTGGCCGGTTCCGGCGGGACCGCAGCAGGCGCAAGCCCGCAAGCTGATTGGCCTCACGTCCAAATTCGATCGCAAGAGCCTGATCCTGGCCGGCGACTTCAACTCGACCCCATGGTCCTTCAGCTTGAAGCGACAGGACGAGGCCGTGGGACTGTACCGCTGGACGCGGGCGATGGCTTCCTGGCCGGCGGGCAAGTTCTCGCGGATCATGGCCGCGCCCGCTCCATTGTTGCCGATCGATCACGTCTACGCAGGCGAGCAATGGCGCGCGGTCAGGGTTGAACGTGGTCCGGCTCTGGGTTCGGACCATCGCCCGATCGTGGTGACGTTCCGCCGCCAATAGAAAACGGCCCCGGACGAAGTCCGAGGCCGTCTGCCGATCTCTGCGTGAGATCCTAGAGCCTGTCTGGTTTAGATGGAACCCTCTAAACCAGATAAACACGATTTAAAATCAAATACTTAGAGCCCTCTCAACCGCTTTGGATGATTCCATCCAAAGCTAAAGGGCTCTAGGCGTCAGCGGCGATCTTGGCGCTGACGATCTTGCCCGGCGCGCGCGGCGGCTCGCCCTTCGGCAGGGCGTCGACATGTTCCATGCCTTCGGTCACCTGACCCCAGACAGTGTATTGCTTGTCGAGGAATGTGGCGTCGTCGAAGACGATGAAGAACTGGCTGTTGGCCGAGTCCGGGTTCGGTGTGCGGGCCATCGAGCAGACGCCGCGAACGTGCGGTTCGTCGTTGAACTCGGCCTTCAGATCCGGCTTGTCCGAACCGCCACGGCCGGTGCCGCTCGGATCGCCGCCCTGGGCCATGAAGCCCGGGATCACGCGGTGGAAGACGACGCCGTCGTAGAAGCCTTCGCGCACCAGTTCCTTGATGCGGGCCACGTGACCCGGCGCCAGGTCGGGGCGCAGCTTGATGGTGACCGGACCGCTCTCGAGCGTCAGGATCAGGGTGTTTTCGAGGTCGGCCGACATGGTCTTCCCTTGGATGGCGAGTGTTATCCGCGCTTCTAGCGCGGTTCACGCCCGCCTGTGAACCAAGTTGCGGCCGGAAATCGGTTTAGCCTCAGCGGACCTCGACCGGGAGCGCGATATCGCAGACCGAGAAGTCCGCGCCCTTCTCAGCGCGCAGGCGTTTGGTCTCGGCTGCGAACCAGGGACCCTTGGGGTCGATCACGCGCACCTTGGGCCGCTCGCTCTCGGGGATGTCCGAGAGCAGACGGACCTTCTGCATCATGTCCTGCGGCGCGGGAACCGGTTCGCCGGTCTTGATGGCGCGAACGGCCTCCAGGCCGCTGATCACACGACCAAACGCCGTATAGCGCTTGTCGAGCGACGGATAAGGCTGGCGCATCAGAAAGAACTGGCTGTTGGCGGAGTTGTTATCCTCACTCCGCGCCATGCCGATCACGCCAGGGCAATAGGTGGCCCAGGCGGCGACCTTCTTGTCGCTGGTGACGTCGCTCCAGCTCCAGTTCTGGCTTACGACGGGCAGCGACTTGATGTAGCCGACCTCAAGCCCGGCCGGCGCGGCCATCGGTACAAAGCCCGTGTCGGCGGCGCGCCGGAACGTGAACTCGGCCTTCAGGTTCGGGCGATCCGAACCGCCCTCGCCCGTGTTCGTAGGGTCACCGGTCTGAGCCATGAAACGGTCAATGACGCGGAAGAACGTACGGCCGTCATAGACACCCGCGCGGGTCAGGTCCTGCAGGCGCGCCACATGATTGGGGGCGACCTCTGGAACCAGCTCGACCAGCACGCGGCCCTTGTTGGTGTCGATCACCATGATCGACTCTGGCGCAGGCGTACGCCAGTCAAGCTCGCCCGGCTTCGCCGTCTTCGGCGCCGCCGCTGCGACACTGGCGCAGGCGGCAAGACAAAGGCCAGTCAGAAGCGCGCGCGAGAGCATCATCATTTCACCTGGGCGGGGACGTCGACGTCACAATTGGTGAAGCTGGAGCCCAGCTCGCCCTGGCGCTTGGTCACCAGAGCCTTGAACGCGGGGCCGCGCGTGTCCATGACCTGGATCGTCGGGCGCTTGTCCGCCGGGATATCGGCCAGGACCTTCACGCTCAGCATCTTGTCCTGCGGGTCCGGAACCGGCTCGCCGGTCTTGATGGCCTTGACCACATCCACGCCCTGCAGCACGCGGCCGAAGGCCGTGTAGGTCTTGTCGAGGCCCGCGTTCGCCGCGCGCATGAAGTAGAATTGGCTGTTGGCGCTATTGGGGTCACCCGCCCGCGCCATGCCCACCACGCCGGGGCAGAAGTTGCCCCAGGTCGACACCTTGCGGTCGGCGGTCATGACGGCCAGGGCGGAGGGCTGGCTGGTGACGGGCAGCGCGTAGACCCAGCCCGACTCGTTGCTGCCCACCTTGAAACCGGCGCCTAGCGGCATGTCGGCGCCGCGACGGAAGTTGAACTCCGCGGTCAGGTCCGGGAGGTCCGATCCGCCTTCCCCGGTGTTCTTCGGGTCGCCTGTCTGGGCCATGAAATCCGAGATCACGCGGAAGAAGCTCAGGCCGTCATAGAAGCCGCTCTTGGCCAGGCCGCGCACGCGCTCGACGTGGTTCGGCGCGACCTCGGGATAGAGTTCGGCGATGATGCGGCCCTTGTTGGTCTCGACCACCAGAACGTTGTTGGGGTCAGGCGTGCGCCAGTCAGACACGGCCTGGGCGGAGGCCGCGCCAAAGGAAACCGTGGTGGCGGCCAGCGCCAGCGCGGCGGCGGTCGTGGCGAGCTTCATGAAGTACCCCGAACAGAACAGTCGCGGCCGGGCGTAGAACGCCACGGCCTCCCCGACAAGTGCGACGGTCGTTGAAGCGCAGGAATTCGGCCGGATAACGGCGGAGCCTGGAGCATTTTCCGATAAGTGTGAGCCAGTTATCGGATAGGAAAGGGCTCTAGCCCTTTCCGACCTTGGCCAACAACTGCTGCGCCACGCCGGGCGGCACGAACTTGCCGATGTCACCGCCGAGGGTCGCGATTTCTTTCACCAGCCGTGAAGCAATCGCCTGGTGGCGCGGATCGGCCATCAGGAACACCGTTTCGATTTCGCGATCCAGCTGCTGGTTCATGGCCGTCATCTGGAATTCGTACTCGAAGTCGGCCACGGCCCGCAGGCCGCGCACGATCATCTGGGCGTTCACGTCGCGGGCGAAGTGCATCAGCAGGCTGTCGAAGGGCCGCACCTCGATCTCGGCGATCTTCTTGAGATGCGCGGTCTCGCGCTCGAGGATCTCGACCCGCTCCTCCAGAGAGAACAGCGGGCCCTTGCCGATGTTGATCGCGACGCCGATCACCAGCTTGTCGACCAGCTTCACGGCCCGCCCGATGATGTCGAGGTGACCGTTGGTGACCGGGTCGAACGTACCCGGATAAAGCCCGACCCGCATGCAACCCCCTATTCTGGTTCCGAGGGTTACGGGGTCTCTTCCGCCCCGCTGTCCTCGCCCTGGTTGTCGTCCCCGCCGGAATCGGCGAGGCGCTCGACGCTGACGACGTGCTCGTCCTGCGCGGTGCGGAAGATGGTTACGCCCTGAGTATTCCGCGCCGCAACACGAATTTGCGAGACTGGCACCCGGATCAGTTGTCCCTGGTCGGTGACCAGCAGGATCTGATCGCTCTCGTCGACCGGGAACGAGCCCACCAGACGGCCGCCGCGCTTGCTCAGATCCTGAGCCGCCAGGCCCTGACCGCCACGGCCCGTGCGGCGGAAATCATAGGCGCTGGTCCGCTTGCCGAAGCCTTCCGACGAGACGGTCAGAAGGATTTCCTCGGCCGCGCCCAGTTCGGCGATGCGCTCCGGCGTCAGGGACGCTTCGCCAACCTCTTCTTCGCTATCATCCCCGATGGTCGTGGCGTCCTCGCCCTCCTCGCCCTCGGCGGCGCGCAGCATGGCGCGCTGGTGCTTGAGATAGGCGGCGCGCTCGGCCGGGGTGGCGTCCACGCTACGCAGGACGGCCATCGAGATGACCTGGTCACCATCCAGAAGCTTCACGCCACGCACGCCGGTCGAGTCGCGGCTGGCGAACACACGCACTTCATCAACCGAGAAGCGGATGCAGCGGCCGGCTGCCGTGGTCAGCAGCACGTCCTGGTCGGCGTTGCAGACCGCCACGCCGACAATACCGTCGCCCTCGTCCAGCTTCATCGCGATCTTGCCATTGCGACGCACATCCACGAAGTCGCTCAGCTTGTTGCGGCGAACACTGCCCGAGCGGGTGGCGAACATCACGTCCAGGCCGCCCCAGGTGGCCTCGTCCTCCGGCAGGGCCAGGATCGAGGTGATCGTCTCGCCCGGTTCGATCGGCAGCAGGTTGACGAACGCCTTGCCGCGCGAATTGGCGACGCCCAGCGGCAGGCGCCACACCTTCATCTTGTAGACCTTGCCGCCCGAGGTGAAGAACAGCAGCGGCGCATGGGTCGAGGCCGAGAACACGCGGGTGACGGCGTCCTCGTTCTTGGTCGCCATGCCCGACTTGCCTTTGCCGCCCCGGTGCTGGGTGCGGTAGTTGGCCAGCGGCGTACGCTTCACATAGCCGCCCATGGTCACGGTGATGACCATGTCCTCGCGGACGATCAGGTCTTCGTCTTCCATGTCGGCGTCGCCGTCGACGATCTGGCAGCGGCGCGGAATGGCGAACTTCTCGCGAACCTCGACCAGCTCCTCGCGGACCACGGCCATGATGTTGGCGCGGTCCGACAGGAGCTCCAGATAGCCGCGGATGGCGTCGGCCAGGGCTGCGGCCTCGTTGCCGATCTCGTCACGGCCAAGGCCGGTCAGGCGCGAGAGGGTTAGGGCCAGGATGGCGCGGGCCTGCTCGTCGGTCAGGCGGATCAGCCCGCCCTCTTCCTGCACCGTGCGCGGGTCGGCGATCAGCTCGACCAGCGGCAGCATGTCACCGGCCGGCCAGGACTTGGCCACCAAGCGCTCACGCGCCTCGGTCGGATCCTTGGACGAGCGGATGATGTGGATGAACTCGTCGATATTGGCGACGGCGATCGTCAAACCGACCAGCACGTGGCCGCGATCACGGGCCTTGCCCAGCTCGAACTTGGTCCGGCGGACGACGACTTCCTCGCGGAAGTCGACGAACAGCTGGATCAGCTGGTGCAGGCCCATCTGTTCGGGGCGCCCCCGGTTCAGGGCCAGCATGTTGACGCCGAACGAGCTCTGCAGGGCGGTGAAGCGATAGAGCTGGTTCAGGATCACCTCGCCCGAGGCGTCGCGCTTCAGCTCGACCACGATGCGCATGCCGTCGCGGTTGCTCTCGTCGCGGATGTCGGCGACACCCTCGATCTTCTTGTCGCGCACCAGTTCGGCGATGTGCTCGACCAGATTGGCCTTGTTCACCTGATACGGGATCTCGGTGACGATGATCGCTTCGCGCCCCGCGCGCAGCTCTTCCACGCTGGCCACGCCGCGCATGATCACCGAGCCACGGCCGGTCAGCAGCGCCTGGCGCGGACCCGCACGGCCGATGATCTCGCCGCCCGTCGGGAAATCGGGGCCGGGCACGAGATCAAGAAGTTGGTCGGTGGTGACGTCCGGCTGATCGATCAGCAGCAGACAGGCGTCGATGACCTCGCCCAGATTGTGCGGCGGAATGTTGGTCGCCATGCCGACGGCGATGCCGCCCGCGCCGTTGACCAGCAGGTTCGGGATCCGCGACGGCAGGACGGTGGGTTCCTGCTCCTTGCCGTCGTAGTTGTCGGCGAAATCGACCGTGTCCTTGTCAAGATCAGCCAGCAGGGCCATGGCCGGCGGGGCCATCCGGCACTCAGTGTAGCGCATGGCCGCGGGCATATCGCCGTCGACCGAGCCGAAATTGCCCTGGCCGTCGATCAGAACCAGACCCATCGAGAACGATTGGGTCATCCGAACCAGGGTGAAATAGATCGAGGCGTCGCCGTGCGGGTGATACTTACCCATGACGTCACCGACCACGCGGGCGGATTTGACGTAGGGACGCTCCGGCGTCTGGCCCTGCTCGTGCATCGAGAACAGCACCCGGCGGTGAACGGGTTTGAGACCGTCGCGCGCGTCCGGCAGGGCGCGACTGACGATCACGCTCATCGCGTAATCCAGATACGAGCGGCGGAGTTCGTCCTCGATATTGATCGGGGCGATATCCCCGCGCGAACCGTCAGCGGGGATGGTGTTGTGATCGTCGTTCAAGGGGATTTTTCGCCGTCAGAATCGAACACGGAACTGTCTAAAACTGTTAGCATTCGGATAGGGATGACGCCACCTTTCGGGGGGCTTCTCCCCATGGTTTCGCTTGAATTCGAAGGAAAAACGCATGACCCGACTTACCGTCGCCGCCGGGCTCGGCCTCGCCGCCCTGATCGCCGCCTCCCCGGCCCTGGCGCAAAGCATCGCGACCGCCGTCGTCAAGGCGGGCGACGGCAAGGACGCCGGGGTCGTGACGGTCACCGAAGCCCCGCGCGGAGTCCTTCTCAAGCTCGAACTCAAGGGGCTGACGCCGGGCTGGCACGCGGTGCATTTCCACGAAAAGGGCGACTGCGGGACGCCGGACTTCAAGTCGGCGGGCGCGCATGTCCATTCCGCCGCGACCACGGTGCACGGGCTGCTGAACCCCGACGCGAACGACAACGGCGACCTCCCGAACATCTTCGCGGGACCGGACGGCTCGGCGACGGCGGAAATCTACTCGACGCTCGTTTCGCTGAAGGGCGCCGGGGACCGCCCCGCCCTGCTGGACGCCGACGGTTCGTCGATCGTCGTCCACGCCAACCCCGACGACCACAAGACCCAGCCCATCGGCGGCGCCGGCGCACGTGTGGCCTGCGGCGTGATCAAGTAGCCATCATGAGCCTCCTCCCATGGCGGTCCGCCCGCCATGGGAATGGGCTCTAGGCCGTTTCCGCCAACGCCTCTTCGGCCCGCGCTCGCTTTTCCGTCAGGGCCACCAGCGCCACGCCGACCATCGTCGCCGCCCCGCCGATCAGCAGTTGCGGCGTAAGCTTGTCGCCCAGGAAAGCGACGCCGAGCGTGCAGGAGACCAGGGGCGTCAGCAGAAAATACGGCGTCACCCGGCCCGCCTCGCGCCGCTGGACCAGCCAGAAGAGCAGCGCGCTGGCGCCGATCGTTGAGACCACCCCTGCGAAGATCACGCACGCCCAGGCGATCGGCGGCGCGGTCATGACCCGTTCCACGACCTGGGTCTCGAACGCGAACGACATCGCCAGAAGGCTCGGCGCGGCGAACAGCGCCGTGACCGCCTGCACCTTCAGGGGTTTCGCGCCCGGCGTCATGCGGACCAGAATCGTCGCAACCGCCCAGCAGGCGCTGGCCAGCACGATCAGGACAATCGCAGGCAGATCACCGGAGGTGTGGGGATCCAGGGTCATCCAGGTGACCCCGACGAACGCGACGATCAGGCCCAGCACCGCCGGCAGCCGCATAGTCTCGCCGAGCAGTTTCCAGGCCACCAGAGCCGTGAACGGGATCCAGAGTTGGCTGGCCACCACGAGGGGGCTCAGCGACTGACCCATGCCGAATCCGACATAGACGAGACCGAAGTGGATCGGGCCGGTCAGCAGCACGATCGCCGCCAGTTTCTTGGGCTCGGGGAACGGCGGACGAATGAACGGAAACAGAAAGACCAGCGCGGCCAGGAAACGCAAACCGCCGACGGTCATGGGCGGCAAATAGGCGGTCGCGACCTTCGCGGCGGCGTTGTTGATCCCCCAGGTCATGATGATCGCGAAGATCGCCAGATACTCCAGGACCGAGAGCGGGGATGACTTGCCGGACATGGCCCCGCTTGGACCAGACCCGGCGAGCCCGGTCAATCGACGCCGACAACCTGTCGCACCGCCGAGGTGAGCCGCGAAAGATCCTCGTTTGGCGTCGTAAAGGCCGGTGTCAGATAGACCACCTTGCCCATCGGCCGGATCCAGACGCCCAGGGCGGCGAACCGCGCGCAGAAATCCGATACGGGCACGGGGGCCTCGAACTCGACGACGCCGATCGCGCCCAAGGTGCGGACATCGACCACGCCCTCTCCGGCCCGACACGGCTCAAGCCCTTCCGCCAGCGCCGCCGACACGCGCGCGACGTCGCGCGCCCAGGCGCCATCCTCGAACAGATCCAGCGAGGCGTTGGCGGCGGCGCAGGCCAGCGGGTTGGCCATGTAGGTGGGGCCATGCATGAGGGCCGCGCCCGGATCATCCGACCAGAAGGCCTCGAACACATGACGGCGGGCGACCGCCGCCGACAGCGGCAACGTCCCGCCGGTCAGGGCCTTGGACAGGGTGACGATATCCGGCTCGACGCCCGCCGCCTGCATGGCGAACAGCGTCCCGGTGCGGCCAAAGCCGGTGAAGATCTCGTCGAAGATCAGCAGCACGCCGTGCTTGTCGGCCAGGCGGCGAAGGGTCCGCAGCACCTCAGGCGGGTGCGGAAGCATCCCGCCTGCGCCCTGGATCAGGGGCTCCACCAGCATGGCGGCGATCTCGTGTCCGCGCACGGCGAGCAGAGCGTCGAGCGCCGCCTCGGACGCAGGGTCCCGGGGCAGGTCGGCGATCACCTGGGCCGGCATGACGCCCGCAAACAGGCTGTGCATCCCCTCCTCCGGATCGCAGACCGTCATCGTCGCCAGGGTGTCGCCGTGGTAGCCGCCCCGGAAAGCCAGGAACCGTGTGCGGCCGCTCACACCGCGATTGATCTGGTGCTGCAGCGCCATCTTCATCGCGATCTCGACCGCGACCGAGCCGCTTTCGGCGAAAAACACGTGATCGAGATCACCCGGCAGCAGGCTGGCCAGCCGCCTGGCGAGGCGATAGGCCGGCTCGTGCGCCAGGCCACCGAACATGACATGCGGCATGGCGCCGATCTGGGCCCGCAGCGCATCGGCAATGTGAGGATGGTTGTAGCCGTGACAGGCCGTCCACCAGGACGCCAGACCGTCGACCAGCTCTCGACCATCGTCCAGGACCAGCCGCGAACCGCGCGTCGCGACCACAGGCAACGGAGGCCGGGCGGTCTTCATCTGGCAATAGGGTCGCCAGACATGCGGCGCGCCTTCGGTCAGCCATCGGGGATCGGACATGTCGCTTTCCGTTTGCGGACTCGGGGCGCCTTGCCTATCCCCCGGCTCCATCGTCGGAAAGGGAAATGACATGCGCAGCCTCGACGCCTTCGCCGGCCAAAAGCTGGCGGCTCTCGACGCCCAGAGCCTCAGGCGGCGCCTGTCCCCGACCCGTCGCCACGACGGCGCGGTGGTCGAACGCAACGGCACGCGGATGATCTCGTTCTCCTGCAACGACTATCTGAACCTGTCACAGCACCATCTGGTGCGGGCTGCGGCGGCTGAGGCGGCGTTGAACTACGGCGCCGGCGCGGCGGCCTCGCGTCTCGTCACCGGCGATCATCCGCTGCTCTCCGATCTCGAAAAGCGCCTGGCGCGCTTGAAGGGAACCGAAGCGGCCTGTGTCTTCGGCTCCGGCTACCTGGCCAACACCGGGGTGATCCCGACCCTGGTCGGCCCCGGCGACGTCATCCTAATCGACGCTTTGGCCCACGCCTGCATCTGGGCGGGCGCGCAGTTGTCGGGCGCCAAGGTCGTCAAGTTCGCCCACAACGATCCGGCCGATCTTGAGCGGCTTCTGCTCGCCGAGCGTGGCGCGGCCCGCCACGCCCTGGTGGCCACGGACGGTGTCTTCTCGATGGACGGCGACATCGCGCCGCTGGACGCTTTGTCGGATCTTTGCCAGCGCCATGACGCCTGGCTGCTCAGTGACGACGCCCACGGCGTCGGCGTCCTCGCCGAGGGACGCGGCTCGGGCGCGCTCTTCCCGACCGCCAAGATCCCGCTGCAGATGGGCACATTGTCAAAGGCGCTGGGATCGTATGGCGGCTATCTGTGCGGCTCTCAGGCGGTGGTCGACCTTCTGAAGACCCGCGCCCGAACCCTGGTCTATGCGACCGGCCTGCCCCCCGCCTCCGCTGCGGCGGCGCTGGCTTCGCTGGACCTGATTGCGGCCAACCCGACGATGACCGACCTCCCGCTGGCCAAGGCGCGGCTGTTCACGCGCCGTCTGGGCCTGCCCGAGGCCTGCAGCCCCATCGTTCCTGTGGTGCTGGGATCGGCGGAAAGCGCCCTCGCCGCCTCTACGGAATTGCAGAACCAGGGCTTCCTCGTCGTCGCGATCCGCCCGCCGACGGTTCCAGACGGCACGGCGCGCCTGCGGATCGCCTTCAGCGCCGCCCATGACGACGCCGATATCATCCGACTGGCCGACGCCATCGCCAAGCTGCGGGAGACCGGCTCATGAATTCGCTCTTTGTCGCCGGCACGGGAACCGACCTTGGCAAGACCCATGTCGCTTGCGCGCTTCTGGAGGCTGCGCGCGCGCGGGGCCTGAGCGTTGACGCCTTCAAGCCCGTGGTCAGCGGCTTTGATCCGGACGCGGCGGGCGACAGCGACCCCGCCCGGCTGGCCCGCGCCCTGGGCCGTCCTGACGCCTGGGCAGAGGTTTCCCCGCGCCGCTACCGCGCGCCTTTGGCGCCGAACCTCGCCGCCCGGCTCGAGGGCGATACGCTGCAGATGGACGACCTGATCACCGACTGCCGGGGCTGGCTTTCGTCGCGAAACGTCGACCTGGCCCTGATCGAAGGCGCAGGCGGGGTGATGTCGCCGATGACCGACGAGGCGACCAATCTGGACCTGATGGTCGCGCTTGGACTGCCGGTCCTGCTGGTGGCGGGCAGCTATCTGGGCACAGCCAGCCATCTGCTCACGGCGCTGGAGGTCTTGCGCGCGCGTGGCCTGTCCATCGCGGCGATCGTGGTCAGCGAAAGCCTGGACGCGCCGGACCTGGATCAGACCCTGGGCCTGCTGAGCGCGTTCGAGCACCAGGCGCCGATCCTGAGCGCGCCCCGCGCCGGAACCTGGGACGCGGGGTCGCTGGTCGATCTGCTTGTAGCCTGAAGCGCGTTAGGTTTAAGTGTGAGCGGTTAAACCGCTCGAACGCGCTCCAAGTATATGAATTAGAGCTTATTTATCGGGTTTAGATGACTCCATCTAAACCAGACAGGCTCTAGCCGTCCTTCTCGAGGCGAGCCACCAGGCTGGAGGTATCCCAGCGGTTACCGCCCATCGCCTGCACCTCGGCGTAGAACTGGTCGATCAGGGCTGTGGCGGGCAGCGTGGCGCCGTTCGCTCGGGCCTCGTCCAGAGCGATCCCGAGGTCCTTGCGCATCCAGTCGACCGCGAAGCCGAAGTCGAACTTGCCCTGCGCCATGGTCGGCCAACGGTTCTCCATCTGCCACGACTGAGCCGCCCCCTTGGAGATCGCCGCCAGAACATCATCGGTCGGCAAACCGGCGCGCTTGGCGAAATGCAGCGCTTCGGCCACGCCCTGCACCACGCCGGCGATGGCGATCTGATTGCACATCTTGGTCAACTGGCCGGCGCCGACCTCGCCCATGCGCCGCACGGCCTTGGCGTAGACCTCGATCACAGGCAGCACCCGGTCATAGGCCGTCTGGTCGCCGCCGGCCATGATGGTCAGTTGGCCGCTCTCGGCGCCGGCTTGACCGCCGGAGACGGGCGCGTCGACGAAGGCTCTCCCGCCCTGGGCCGCGAGCGCCGCCATCTCCCGAGCCACCTTGGCCGATGTGGTCGTATGGTCGACGATCACGCCGCCCTCCCCCATGGCCGGCAGGACCTGCGCCACGACGTCGCGGACATCGTCGTCGTTGCCGACGCACAGCAGCACCACCTCGGCGCCCGCTACGGCCTGCGCGATGGTCTCGAACGCCGCTCCGCCATGCTTTTCAGCCCAGCGACGGGCCTTTTCGGGGGAGCGATTGTAAACAGCGACCTCATGGCCTGCGGCCTTCAGGTGACCGGCCATCGGGAAGCCCATCACGCCCATGCCGATAAACGCCGTCTTCATGCCGCTGCTCCAAAAAAGAAGGCTGGGATTACGCGCGCCATGACTATTCCGGCAACCCCATCTTAACGACCTTTGGGCAGGTTGCGGACTTAAGGTTAAGCAGGCTTAAGCACGATGGCGGTCAACAGCGAACAGCCGATCATCATCAAGAAGGTCAAGAAGGGCGGCGGTCATGGTCACCATGGCGGCGCCTGGAAGGTGGCCTATGCCGACTTCGTGACGGCGATGATGGCGTTCTTCCTGTTGATGTGGCTGCTGAACACGACCAGCCCCGAGCAAAAGCAGGGCATCGCCGACTACTTCGCGCCGGCCTCGATCGCGTCCACCACAAGCGGCTCGGGCGGCATCCTGGGCGGCACGTCGCTGGGCGATGACGGCGCCAAGGCCGACGGCAAGCTGTCGGTCGTCCAGCAGATGGCCCCCGAGGCCCAGGACGTCACCAAGGAAGCCCAGAGCAGCGAAACGGCCAGCCTGGACTCGGCAAGCGAGCAGGCCCTTCGCGACGCTCTCGCCAAGAAGGAGCAGGACAGCTTCGCCTCTGCAGCACAGTCCTTGCGCCAGTCGCTGCAAGACATGCCGGAACTGGCTGAACTCTCCAAGCAGATCCTGATCGACCAGACGCCCGAAGGCCTGCGCATCCAGCTCGTCGACCAGGAAGGTCGCTCGATGTTCAAGGAGAACTCGCGCGAGCCCAATGACCGGGCCCGGGTGCTGCTTCGCGCGGTCGCCAAGGTGATCAACCAGCTTCCGAACCGCGTGACCATTTCCGGCCACACCAGCGCCAACGCCTTCGGCAAGAAGCAGGACGGCGATTGGGCGCTCTCGGCCCAGCGCGCCGACGCGTCGCGGCAGGTGCTCCGCAGCGCCGGCGTCGACGATGACCGCGTCTATCAGGTGTCGGGCAAGGCCAACTCCGAACCACTCTACGCCGACGACCCGACCCTGGCGGGCAACCGGCGGATTTCCATCGTCCTGCTTCGAGAAAAGCCCGTACTGCCTGACGGCCTGTGACCGTTCTCTGCGCGTGGCTTCTTGTGGAGCTTGCGCAACGAAACGGTATGCCGCCTAATCTCGTTCAGGGTATCAGAGCGCTGAAAGGGACTGGCCAGACGTGACGCAGCATTTTCCGACGCGACAGCTTCGGTTCTTTCTGACGGCGCCCACGCCTTGCCCTTACCTGCCCGGTCGCGAGGAGCGGAAGGTCTTCGCCCACCTGCCGCTGTCCGACGGCCCCATCGTCAATGACAGCCTGACCCAGGTCGGCTTTCGCCGCTCCCAGAACATCGCTTATCGACCCGCCTGCGAGACATGCCGCGCATGTCAGTCCGCCCGGGCCCCGGCGGCAGAGTACATCCTGTCGCGCTCCGAGCGAAAGATCCTCGGCCGCAACGATGATCTGGAACGTCACCTGGTCGAGGCCGAAGCGACGCTGGAGCAGTTCGAGCTGCTGCGCCGCTATCTGCTGGCCCGCCACGCCGATGGCGGCATGGCGGAGATGACCTGGCCCGACTATGTGGCGATGGTCGAGGACACGGCGGTCCGTACGCACCTGATCGAGTATCGCCGCAAGTCACTCGACCGAGGCCCCGGCGATCTCGTGGCCTGCGTCCTGGTCGACGTGCTCGCTGACGGCCTGTCGCTGGTCTACAGCTTCTATGAGCCGGACCAGCCGCGTCGCAGCCTGGGCTCATTCATCATTCTGGATCACATCGTACAGGCGCAGCAGAACGCCCTGCCCTACGTCTATCTCGGCTATTGGGTGCCCGGCAGCGAGAAGATGGCCTACAAGGCGCGCTTCTCGCCGCTGGAGATCCTCAAGCCCGGCGGCTGGTCGCTGATGTCAGCCCGCGAGCGCGGCGCGCGGCCGCCGCGCGGGCCAGGCGCTCTCAAGGACGCCTGCGACCTGCCGCTCAGCGACGCCCAGCCGGCGGACATAGAAGACCTGGATTAGACGCTCCCCGCTCAGCAAGAACGAGGAGCGTCTGACCGATCACCGCGCGAAGCTGACGCCGCCGTCGACGGTCACCGCGCCGCCCATCACATAGTCGCCTGCGCGCGAGGCCAGATAGATGGCCGCGCCCGCCATGTCCTCGGCCTCGCCGATGCGGCCCGCGGGGATCATCTTGGCCACGGCGTCGGCGTGGTCGCGGGCGACCTTGTTCATGTCCGAGGCGAAGGCGCCCGGCGCGATGCAGCTGACGGCGATGTTCTCGGGCGCCAGACGCAGCGCCATGCGCTTGGTCATGTGCAGCAGGCCGGCCTTGGAGGCGCCATAGGGATAGGTCTCGTCCTTGGTGACCGACTGGCCGTCGATCGAGGCGATGTTGATCACCTTGGCCACACGGTCCTTGGCCGCCGCCCGCAGTTCGCCGATCAGGGCCTGGGTCAGGAAGAACGGCGTCTTCATGTTCAGGTCGACGGTCTTGTCCCAGCCGCTCTCGGGGAACTCGTCAAAGCCCGCGCCCCAGGCGGCGCCGGCGTTGTTGACCAGGATGTCGAGCTTGGGCTCGCGCTCCTTGATGCGGGCCGCCAGGCCCTGGATGCCTTCCAGGGTGGAGACATCGCCCGGCAGCGAAACGCATTCGCCGTATTGGCTCAGCTCCTCGGCGGCGGCGTCACAGGCGGCGGCCTTGCGGGCGGTGATGTAGACGCGCTTGGCGCCGTGGGTCAGGAAGCCCTTGACGATCATCGCGCCGATGCCGCGCGAGCCGCCGGTGACCAGGGCCACGCGGCCCTCGAGCGAGAAGAGATTTTGCATGGTCGTACCCTCTAGAAGCCGCGAGCCGCGGCCAGGGCGCCGAGACGCCCGGTGATCTGGTGAAACTGGGCGACGGTCTCGTCGATGATGTCCTGGGCGGACTTCACCTCGTTGATGAGGCCGACGGTCTGGCCGGCCAGGGCCGGCGCCGCCTCCATGTCGCCGCCGAAATAGACGCCGAGAATGTTCTTCAGAACGTCGGGCGGCATGACGCCCGCGTCGTGGATTTCCTTGGTCAGGTCAGACTTGATCGCCCGGATGCAAGGGCTGGCCTTCTTGTTCAGAACCCAGGTGCCGGTCTCCTTGGCCCCGGTGATAGCGGCCTTGTAGTTGGCGTGCACGGGACTCTCGGCCGAGCTGACGAAGCGCGTGCCCATCTGCACGGCCTCGGCGCCCAGGGCGAAGGCGGCGGCCATGCCGCGCCCGTCGCAGATGCCGCCGGCGGCGACCAGCGGCACGTCCACCTTCTCGCGGATGGCCTGCAGCAGGACCAGCGTCGAGACCTCCTCGGGGTTCTTGAAGCCGCCGCCCTCGGCGCCCTCCACCACGAGACCATCGACGCCGGCCTCCACGCACTTCACCGCCGCGTCGACGGTCGGCACGGCGTGGTAGACGACGATGCCGGCGTCCTTCAGCGGGCCGATGAACTTTGCGGGACTGCCGGCCGAGGTCGTCACGAACTTGACCCCGCTCTCGCAGACGAACCGCAGCATGGCGTCGTCACGCAGGAACATGATCGGCAGGTTCACCCCGAACGGCAGGCCGCTCTGGGCCATCTTGGTGATCTCGGCCTTGCAGTTCTCGGTCTCGCCGGACGAGGTCTCGATAATGCCCAGGCCGCCGGCGCGGGAGACTGCGCTGGCCAGTTGGTAGCGAGCGATCCAGCCCATGGGGGCCTGGATGATCGGATATTTCGCCCCGGTATGGGCAAGCACACGGTTGGTCATGATCGGCCTCAGGGAATGAGCAGCACGCGACCGACGGCCTGACGGCTTTCGATATAGGCGTGGGCGGCGGCGGCTTCGGACAGCGGGAAGGTGCGGTCGATGACCACCTCAAGCTCCCCGCGCGCGGCCTTCTCGATCAGGTCCTGGATCATGTCGTGGACGCGATCGGTCATGATCTCGGCGCCCAGGAACACGCCGGTGAGGCTGCGGTTGCCGCCCATCAGCGAGCCGACATCGACCTTCATCGGCTCGCGACCGGCGTTGCCGACCAGCGAGACGCGGCCGCGATAGCCCAAAGCCGCGAGGCTGCCCGCCAGCGTCGCGCCGCCGACGGGATCGACGACCAGATCGACGCCCTTGCCGCCGGTCAGCTTCATGACCTGCTCGACGAGATCATCGCGCTGATAGTTGATCCCGTGGTCCATGCCGAAAGGCTTCAGGCGCTCCAGACGTTCGTCGCTGGACGCCGAGGCCAGAACCGTCGCACCGGCCTGCTTGGCCAACTGGATGGCGGCGAGGCCCACGGCGCCGGCGCCGGCCTGCACCAGCACCGTCTCGCCGGCCTTCAGGCGCCCCGCGCCGAACAGGCACTCATGCGCCGTACCGAACGGCACCGGGATGGCCGCGGCCTTGTGGAGATCAAAGCCCTCGGGGATCGGCCAAGCGTTACGCGCCGGCACCGAGCGCAGTTCGGCGTGCGAGCCGAAGGCGTTCACGGTGACGACCTTCTGGCCGATCTTCAGGTGCGAGACCTCGGCGCCGACCTCGACGATCTCGCCGGCCGCCTGGTAGCCGACGATGTGCGGAACGCCCGCCATCTGGCCGCCCCCGCGATTCAGCGTATCGCCGCCCTCGATGCTGACGGCCTCGACGCGGATGACCACGCCCTGGGCGTGGCACACGGGATCAGGAACATCCTCATAGCGCAGGACGTCCGGAGCGCCGGTTTCGTAATAGACGGCCGCCTTCATGGGCGATCCTCCCTAGATTGGTTGACCAGCTTGGCGGTTACTTCTTCGGATCGATCAGCGCGTCGTAGACAAGCTTGGCGCTGTCGTCGTCGATGTCCTTGATCGCCGGATCGCCGCCCTTGTTGAGGATGTGGATCATGCCCAGGAAGAACAGGTCGTTCCTCGGGTCGATCCAGAACCAGGTGCCGGCCGCGCCGCCCCAGCTGTAGGTCCCCTCGCCCTGCGGCCCGGCCTTGGCGCTGTCGAGCACGACGGCGAAGTCGAGACCAAAACCGCGACCGCGCGCGGTGTTGAAGGGCGGCTCGCTGGAACTCATGATCGCATCGCTCAGCGCGTTGGTGCGCATCAGCGTCACGGTCTCGGGCTTCAGGATGCGGGCGCCGTCCAGCGCGCCGCCGTTCAGCAGCATCTGGGCGAAGCGGGCGTAGTCGGCGTTGGTCGAGACCAGACCGCCGCCGCCCGAGGCCATGGCCGGCGGCTTGGTGATGTCGAGCACCATGTAGCCGTCCGCCGGGACCAGCTTGTTGACCTTCGGGCTCCAGACGTAGAGCGACGCCAGACGGTCGGCCTTCTCGGCCGGCAGCCAGAAGCCGGTGTCCTTCATCTTCAGCGGATCGAAGATCCGGGCCTTCATGAAGTCGCCCAGCGACTGGCCGGTCAGCTTCTCGACGATCAGGCCCTGGATATCGACGGCGATGCTGTACTTCCAGCGCTTGCCCGGCTGGTCCACCAGCGGGATCTCGGCGATCGCCTTGACGAAATCCTCGCGTGAGCGCGCGCCCAGCACCTTGTCGGCATAGGCCTTGTCGAGGGGGTTGTCCGGCGTGAGGCCGTAGGCGAAGCCCGCCGAATGGCTCATCAGCTCGCGCATCGTCGGCGGGCGCTCGGCCGGGACTGTGTCGAACGACCCATCGGCGTTGACGCCCTTGAGGACGCGAAGATTGGCGAACTCGGGGATGAACTTGCTGACCGGATCGTCCAGCGTCCACTTGCCCTCTTCGAAGAGGATCATCATGGCCACGCCGGTGACGGGCTTGGTCTGAGAATAGATGCGGAAGACCGTGTCCTTGGTCATCGGCGGGCCATCAAAGCCCTTCTTGCCGTGAACCTGGAAGTTCACGACCTTGCCGTGGCGCACCAGCATGGTGGTCACGCCAGGCAGGTGCCCCTTGTCGACGAGGCCCTGCATGTGGGCGTCGAGCTTCTTCAGGCCCTCGGCCGAGAAACCCACGCTTTCCGGCGAAGCGGCGACAATGGCGGGCGCCTTGGTCTCCGCCCAGGCCGCCGGCGCTCCACTCGCCAGCAGCATCGCGACCGCACTGGCCGCCACCCATTTCCGGAACGCCAACCCTACCTCCCAAACAATTGTTTGAGAGACCTTAGAGCGACGCCTTGGCGGTTGGAACCCGGTATTTTCGGCCGCTTCGAAAACTCAGCCGAAGCCGGCGTGTTGCCTGGGTCAGCGCGAGACCGTCGGCCGCACAGGGGCCTTCGCAGAGACCTGGACCGGCGGCATCGGCGGCCGCTCCAGCGCTTGGTAGACCAGGGTCCGTGACTGAGCATCAAGGCCGGGGCCCACCCCACCCAGTCGCTGGATCATGCCGACGAAAAACAGGTTGTTGGCCGGATCAATCCAGAACCAGGTGCCCGCGCTGCCGCCCCAGCTGACAGTGCCGGGGCCGACCGGCGCGCCAGACGCCGCCGGGTCAACGGCGACCGCCATGTCGATCCCGTAGCCCATGCCCGCCGCGAACGGGAAAGGCCGAGCCGCCGGCGCCAGAACCCCTGCGGTGCCATTGGTGGTGACAACGAAACCCTCGGGCAGATGGTTCTGGGTCATCAGGCCCACGGTTTCCGGCTTCAGAATCCGGACGCCGTCGAGCTCACCCTTGTTGAGGATCATCTGGGCGAAGCGCGCGAAATCTCCGGCCGTCGACAGCAAACCACCGCCCCCCAGCGGCGCGGCCGGCGGCTTGCTGACGTCGCGCCAGGCCCCCTCGACCGCAGGGACCAGCTGCCCGGTGGCCGGATCGCCGTCGTACAGCGCCGCCAGCCGGCCTTGCTTCTCCTCGGGCACATAGAAGGCGGTGTCCTTCATGCCCAGCGGCGTGAAGATGCGCTCCTGCATGAACACCGGCAGGCTCTGACCCGACAGCTTTTCGACGATATAGCCCTGGATGTCGGCCGCGACGCTGTAGCGCCACAGCTGTCCGGGTTCGGCGAACATCGGCAGGCCCGAGACCTTCTGAACCAGGTCGCTCAGCGACGCCGACTGCAGGACTTCGGCCCGGTAATAGGCCTGGTCGGCCGGGCTGCTGGGATCGTTGGCCAGTCCATAGGCAAAGCCCGCCGTATGGGTCATCAGCTCGCGCATGGTCGGCGACCGCGAGACCGGCGTCAGGATCGGCTGTCCAGTCTCATCCACGCCACTGGCGATCCTGAGATTGGCGAACTCCGGCACGTGCAGGCTGACAGGATCGTCCAGCCGCCACAGACCCTGCTCATAGAGGATCATCATGGCGACGCCGGTGACCGGCTTGGTCTCGGAGCGGATGCGGAAGATCGCGTCCATCGGCATCGGATCGCCGCCCAGCACACGGCGCCCGAAGGCGCGGGCGTGCACCACACGGCCATGCCGCGCCAGAACGGTCACCGCGCCGGCGACCTGCCCCCGGTCGACCATAGCCTGCATATGATCGTCGAGGCGCTTGAGGCGTTCGGCGTTGAAGCCCCCCTCCTGCGGCTTGCCCTTCGGCAGGGCCAAGGCCGGGGTCGCGGCGACGGCCGCGCAGCCGAAGACGCCGGCCATAAGGCTCAACGCGCGGCGACGCAGCCGTCCGATCCTCATTTGGGCCGGAACCGCTTGTTGGTGGCGAAGCCCTTGGGAACCAGCTTCCCGGCGCCGGCGCGGCGGCCCACCCATTCCTTCCACTCGGCCCAGTCACGGCGACGGCCGGCGGTGTCGATCCAGTAGGCGCCCGTTTCGGCGTTGAACGACAGGCCATCGCGCAGACCGCCTTCGCGATAGGCCTGCAGCTTGACGCCCTTGCCGCGCGGCATTTCGGGCAGCTCCTCCAGCGGGAAGATCAGGATCTTGCCGTTGTCGCCGATCACCGCCAGCTGGTCGCCGACGGCTTCCAGGCAGAAGGCCGCGCCTTCATTGCCGACGTTCAGGACCTGCTTGCCGGCCTTGCGGTTGGCCAGGGCTTCTTCCTCGGGCATCAGGAAGCCATAGCCGCCCTTCGAGGCCAGAATGCGTTTGCGGCCAGCCTTGAACGGGAAGACCTCGATGATCTTCACCTTGTCGTCCAGCTCGATCATCATCCGCACCGGCTCGCCGTGACCGCGCGCGCTGGGCAGCTTGTCACAGCCCAGCGTGAAGAAGCGGCCGTCGCTGGAGAAGATCAGCAGCTTGTCGGTGGTCTCGGCCGGGACCAGGAAGCCCAGCTTGTCGCCTTCCTTGAACTTCAGCTCCGAGGGATCATCGATCTTGCCCTTGGCGGCGCGGATCCAGCCGCGCTCGGACAGGATGATCGTGATCGGCTCGCGCACGATCATCGCCTCGATGGCGGCGTCGGCGTCGACCTGCGGAGCCTCGCCGAACACCGAACGACCGGTAACGCCCGTGGGGCGCGGCTTGTCCAGCGGATGCTTGATCTTGAGCAGCGCCGCGCGGACCTCGGAGAGACCCACGCCGACCAGCTTCCACTGCTTGGCCTCACTGGCCAGCATGGCCAGAATGCCGTCGCGCTCTTCCACCAGTTCGGCGTGTTCGCGACGGATTTCCATCTCCTCCAGCTTGGCCAGTTGGCGCAGGCGGGTGTTGAGGATGGCGTCGGCCTGGATGTCGGACAGGCCAAAGGTCTCGATCAGCTTTTCCTTCGGCTTGTCCTCGTAGCGGACGATCCGAATGACCTCGTCGAGGTTCAGATAGGCGATCAGCAAGCCGTCCAGGATATGCAGACGGGCTTCGATCTTGGCCAGACGGTGACGCGCCCTGCGGGTCAGCACCTCGCGGCGGTGAGCCAGGAAGGCCATCAGGGCCTGCTTGAGACCCATCACGCCCGGCGTGCCGCGTGCGTCCAGCACGTTGATATTGACCGGGAAGCGGCTCTCCAGCGCCGAGAGCTTGAACAGGCTCTCCATCAGCACTTCGGGCTCGACGTTCTTGGACTTAGGCTCCAGCACAAGCCGGATGTCCTCGGCGCTCTCGTCGCGGACGTCACCCAAGAGGGCGGCCTTCTTGCTGTCGATCAGGTCGGCCAGCTGCTCGACCAGATCCGACTTCTTCACCTGGTACGGGATCTCGGTGACGACGATCTGGTACGTCCCGCGCCCGGTGTCTTCCTTCTCCCACTTGGCGCGCATGCGCACGCCGCCGCGACCGGTCTCGTAGGTTTCCAGCAAGGACGCGCGGGACTCGACGATCACGCCGCCGGTCGGGAAGTCCGGCCCCGGGACCTTTTCCAGCAGGTCCGCCGTCGTCGCGTCGGGATTGGCCAGCAGCAGCTGGCAGGCGTCGATCAGCTCGGCGGCGTTGTGTGGCGGGATCGAGGTGGCCATGCCCACCGCGATGCCCGACGAGCCGTTGGCCAACAGGTTCGGGAAGCCCGACGGCAGCACGACCGGCTCTTCGTCCTGGCCGTCGTAGGTGGGGCGGAAGTCGACCGCGTCTTCGTCGATGCCGTCCAACAGAAGCATCGCCGCTTCCGTCATCTTGCACTCGGTGTAGCGCATGGCCGCGGCGCTATCGCCGTCGATATTGCCGAAGTTGCCCTGCCCCTCGACCAGCGGGATGCGCTGGCTGAACTCCTGGGCCAGACGCACCAGGGCGTCATAGATCGAGGCGTCGCCGTGCGGGTGGAAGTTACCCATCACCTCGCCGACCACCTTGGCGCACTTGCGCGCCGCGGCGTCGGGGTTCAGCCGCATGTTGCTCATCGCGTAGAGCACGCGACGGTGCACGGGCTTCAAGCCGTCGCGCACGTCGGGGAGCGCCCGCGAGCCGATCGTCGAGAGCGCATAGGCCAGATAGCGCCGCGACAGCGCTTCGGTCAGCGGCTCGTCGAGAATGCGGTCGCCGTCGTCAGGGCCGCCGGGGGGAGGAAGGACAGGCTTGTTCATCGAGGGGATTCGTTACTCCGGGGAAGGAGTCTAGCAGAAATCCCCTCGACGATTCGAGCGGTCAGGCCCTCTTACGCCTGAACGATCCCCGTCTTTCCGGCCTCCAGCGCCCATTTGGCGCGGGTCGACAGCTTGCCGTCCCGGCGGGTGATCGCGTCCAGCACCTTGAACTCGGTGACGAAAGCCTTGGGTGTCACGTCGCAGAGCGCATAGCCGCGCTGGGCGTTGTTGAACTTGAGGATCGGATTGGCGGCCTGGATCCTGGCCATGTCGGCGCGCTGGTCGGTCCCGTCGCCGCCGGAGCTGATCGAGGTGACGACAAACTCCGACGCGATCGGAGCCCCTTCAGCCTTGGCGCCGTCGAGATAGAGATCACCGGCGTAGTTCTGGTGCTCGTCGCCGGTGAGCACCACCACATTGCCGACCTTGCGGTCGCGGATGGTCTGCAGCAGGCGGTTACGCGGCATGCGATAGCCCGCCCACGAGTCCGGATTGACCGCCTTGCCCTCGCCCGGCTCGCGGTCGAGGTCCATCATCATGATCTGCTGGGCCAGCACGTTCCAGGTCGACTTGGACTCGATCAGGCCGTTGGTCAGCCACTTTTCCTGAACCTGGCCGATCACCTCGGCGCGCGAAGCCTCCACGGCGTCGCAATAGCCGAAGCGATCGCCGCAGGGCTGGTCGGTGCGATACTGGCGCGTATCCAACAGGTTCAGGTTCAAGAGCTGACCATAGGTCGCCCGGCGATAGATCTGCAGCGACGTGCCGGTCGGGAAGCTCGACGCCCGCAGCGGCATGTTCTCGTAGTAGGCCTGGACGGCGGCCTGGCGGCGCAGGTTGAAGATCTTGGGATCGACGCCGTCCTGGTCGAGGTCGGTGACCCAGTTGTTGTCGATCTCGTGGTCGTCCCAGACCGTGAACCACGGCGCGGCCGCGTGGGCGGCCTGCAGGTCGGGGTCCATCTTGTACTGGGCGTAGCGGCGGCGGTAGTCGTCGAGGCTGTAGATCTCGCCGCCGAAATGCTGGCGTACGTTCTCCACCGGACCGCTGGCGCTGTTCCAGACCCGGTTGCCACGATACTCGTAGATGTAGTCGCCGTAGCAGAACACGAAGTCGGGATTGTCCTCAGCCAAACGGCGATAGGCCGTGTAGTAGCCCTGCTCGTAGTGTTGGCAACCAGCGACCGCGAAGCGCACGCGATCCAGCGCGGCGCCCATCGCGGGCGTCGTCCGGGCGCGGCCCGTCAGGCTGCGCTCGCGGCCCGCAATGAAGCGGTACCAATAGTCCCGGTTCGGCTGCAGCCCGCCGACTTCGACGTGCACGGCATGGCCCAGCTCCGGCGGCGCGATCGCCGTCCCCTTGGCCACGATGTTGCGCATGTTCGGCGCGTCGGCGACTTCCCATTCGACAGCGACGGGCGCGCTGGGCATGCCATAGCCGATCTCCAGCGGCTCGGGCGCCAGACGCGTCCAGATCACGAACCCGTCCGGCGACGGGTCGCCGGAGGCCACGCCCAACTGGAACGGATAGGTCTGAAACACCGCCTGAGCCAGGGCCTTGCCGCTCTCCAGCGGGATGGACATAGCGGAAACGGCGGCCCCGCCAAACACCGCCAGCATGCGACGACGGCTCAGGGCGTAGCGATCGAGGACGGACATGGCGGTACTCCAATAGACTGAGAATTCGCGATAGCGCCGCTGTGTGACGGTTCTTAGAGCTTATCGGCCTCGGCCAGGCGATCCAGCAGCCAAAGCCTGGCTGGCGGCAGCGGCCTGTTCAAGGGCCCGAAGACGAACTGCTCCAGAAAATGGCCGGTGATGTCCAGGCCCGCCTTCACGTCGCCTTCCGCCAGCCCGCCCTGCGAGGACAGCATGAACGGCGGCAACGGCAGCAGCTTGTCATGATAGGGCTTGCCCGCCTCGCGACTGACCGCGCGGCCCGTGCGGGGACTGACATAGACGAGATCGTCGAACGACCCGGTGGCCGCGCATTTGGAAAGATCCAGGCCAAAGCCCAGCTCCTGCAGCAATCCGGCCTCGTAGCGGACATAGACGGCGGGCCAGATGTCGGGGATTTCCAGCACGCGGATCAGCGCCTCCAGCGCGTGGAACGCTCCGGGATGGGCCTCGCGCTCCGGTAGGGCGGCTGCGGCGACCGCCGCCGCCGCCGACAGGCCGGCCAGGGCCAGGCGATCATCGAACAAGCTTGAGGGCCCCTCGCCCATCGGCTCCAAAGCGGCCGAGCCCAGTTGCCCCTCGACCTTGGCCCGGTAGCGGGCGATCACCCGCGCGCCGGGCTGCAGGAAGGGCTTCATCCGCCGCGACGCCGCGCCGGCCACATGCGCGGCGACCTTGCCCCGCGCCTCAGTCAGGAGTTCGACAATGGCCCCCGTCTCGCCGTGCGAGCGGACGCTGAGCACGAACGCCTCGTCTTCCCACTCCAGACTCATGCACCCTCTCCCAAGGGGAGAGGGAGGGGCCCGGGCGAAGCCTGGGAGGGTGAGGGGTTTCGACGGCCAGGGGTGTAACCCCTCATCCTCCCACGCCCTGCGGACGCGGGCCCCTCCTTCTCCCTCTGGGAGAAGGTTGCGGGGGTCAGGACGGCGTTCCCCACGCCACGACCTTTTCCAGCACCGGCCGCCAGTCGGCCTCAACCGGCAGGCCGATCACCTGGCGCAGAGTCGCCTCCAGCTCATCGACGCTCAGGTCGCGCTGCTCGACGACCGCGCCGGTGACATCGCGGTGCGTAAAGCGGTTGTTCTTCAAGGCGTAGCGCGCGGTCGGCGTCGTGCGTCCCACCGTCATGCTCCAGGTGAAGTGCGAGCTGGGGTGGGTGTAGGTGTAGAAATTGGCCTGCTCGTAATCGACCTCGGCCCAGGCGCCTTGCGACACCTGATACAGCGGCGCCCACCGGCCCGACAGATCGGCCTGGACCTGACGCTCGGCGACGCCATTGGTCTGCGTGTCGACGATGCGGAACTTGCCGTGCGGGCTGTCCTGAACCTCATCCGAGAACAGGCGCAGCGGCGCGGTCAGCACGCAGCCGCCAAAGCCGGCGTCGGCCAGCCAGGTCTCGCCGTCAATCGTGACGCCCAGCACCTGGTGCGAGCGCGGACGCGGCGGCGCGCCTTCCGGCGCCATCCACAGCACGCGGGCCATCAAGCCCTCGACCCGGAAGCCCAGCGCCTGCAGCACGCGCTTCAAGAGGCCGTTCTGCTCGTAACAGTAGCCGCCCCGCCCGGCGCCGATCAGCTTGGCGTCGACATCGGCCGGAACGATGCTGATCCCGCGTCCCAGGAGCACATCGAGGTTCTCGAACGGGATGGCGTCCGGATGGCGGAAGGCGATGGCCCGCAGCACGTCCAGGGTCGCCTCGCGCGGGCCGTCATAGCCGATGCGCGCGAAATAGGCGTCCAGGTCGACAGCTGGGGCCGGCGCGTCAAACATCGAAGTCGAGGCCAATGTCGCTGAACAGGCCGCGCTCCTCGGCCCAGTTCTCCTTGACCTTCACGTGCAGGAACAAGTGAACCTTGCGGTCGAGGATGTCGCAAAGTTCTTCGCGCGAGGCCTGGCCGATCCACTTCAGGGTCTGGCCGCCCTTGCCGATGACGATGACCCGCTGGCCTTCGCGCTCGACCAGGATGGTCTGCTCGATCCGCACCGAGCCGTCCTTGCGTTCCTCGAAGGCGGTCGTTTCCACGGTGGCCGCATAGGGCAGCTCCTCGTGGACGCGCAGATAGACCTTCTCGCGGGTGATCTCGGCGGCCAGCAGACGGGCCGGCAGGTCGGCGGTCTGGTCTTCCGGATAGAGCCAGGGGCCCTCGGGCATCAGTGAAACCAGCTTGGCGGTCAGGTCCTCGACGCCCGCCCCCGTCGAGGCGCTGATCATGAAGACGTCGCTGTAGACGCCGGTGTCGAAGAAGTCCTTGGCCACGGCCAGCAGGGTGTCGCGCTTGATCCCGTCGATCTTGTTCAGCGCCAGGATCACCTTGCGGTCGGCGGCCTTCAGGCCCTCGATGATGGTCTGGACGTCCTGGGCCGAGCGGTACTCGCCGGGCGTGGCCTTGTCGGCGCGACTGGCCAGCTCGGCCTGCACGTCGACGAGGTGGACGGTGGCCTCGGCCTCTTCGGAGCCCGCCCACGCGGCGCGGACCATGGCGCGGTCCAGGCGCCGGCGCGGGCTGAAGATCCCGGGCGTGTCGACGAGGACGATCTGGGTGTCGCCCTCGATAGCGACGCCACGCACGGGGAAGCGGGTGGTCTGGACCTTCTGGGTGACGATCGAGACCTTGGCCCCGACCATGCGGTTGACCAGGGTGGACTTGCCGGCGTTGGGCGCGCCGATGATGGCGGCGAAACCCGCACGAGTTTGGGAGGTGGTGTCAGTCATTGCGCGTGCGTGTAGCACAGCGGGACCGGAATTCCTCCCCCTAGGCCTTCCGCGACTGTCCGTAGATTTCGACGGTCTGGCCGTCGGGGTTGATGTCGGTGCGCAGCCAGCGTGAGCCGATACGCTCAGCCACCGCGACCGAAGGGGTGTTGCCGGGGTCGATCCGGTGGCGGGCTTCGCTCCAGCCAAGGTGCATGAAGGCCCAGCCGACGGCGGCGGCCGCCGCCTCAGTCGCGTAGCCGCGCCCCCAGAAGGCTGGCAAAATCGCCCAGCCGACCTCTGCGCGGTCGGGCGCTTCCGGAACCCACGGACCGACACGACCGACCCAGTGGCCAGTATCAGCCTCGAACACCGAAAACAGCCCGCAGCCGCGCAGCGCCCACATGCCCGCCGCAAGGGCGAGGCCGTCCCAGGCAACGTCCCGCGCCTTGGGTCCACCGAAGAATCGGGTCGCCACAGGATCGGCGTCAAAGGCCGCCCAGGCATCAAGGTCGGCCTGAACCGGCGGTCGCATCCTCAGGCGGTTCGTTGAGAGTTCGAGCGTCATGACGGAAAGCTACGCTTTGCCGGCCGGTGACGTCGAGGCGTGTGTACGCCACACCACGCGATCGCTCGCTCAAGGGATGTAGAGAGAGGGGTAGCGCCCCTGACGGCGAGTGATTGATCGTACGCGCTTCGACCTTGCGAATTCCGAGCGCACAGCGCTGCGAACGTTCCTACTTGCCGCCCCCATGCTCACGCCTCCCCCAATAGAATGTAGAAGGGGCGCATTTACTTCCGCCTACTTTGGGGGCGGAAGGACCACGCAACGCGTGGTCAGGTGGTGGCACGCGGCGGTAGCCGCCCTACTCCGCCCCTTCACGCTCCAGCAGCGCTTTCGCCGCTGCCTTCTCGGCCTCCTGCCGGGACTTACCCTTGGCGATGGCGGGGTCCACGCCCTTGACCGCGACCTCCACGGTGAACACCGGCGCGTGGTCAGGGCCGGTGCGGTCCATCACGCGGTAGGTCGGCAGCGGACGGCCCTGGCCCTGCGCCCATTCCTGCAGCGCGGTCTTGGGATCGCGCGGACGCCCCTCGCCGGCGCGGTCGAACTCGTCGGCCCACAGCTCGAGGAACACCTTGCGCGCCGCCTCCAGCCCGCTGTCCTGATAGAGGGCGGCCATCAGGGCCTCGGTGGCGCCGGCCAGGATCGAGTCGGTCTCGCGGCCGCCGATCTTGCTGGACGAGGCCGACAGGCGCAGCGCCGGACCCAGCTCGGCCTTGCGGGCCACGCGGGCGCAGGTCTCTCGGCTGACCAACGCGTTGAGGCGCGGCGCGAGCTCGCCCTCCTTGGCCTTGGGGAAGCGCTCGGCCAGCGCCTCGGCGGCCAGAAGGCCTAGGACGCGGTCGCCGATGAACTCCAGCACCTCGTTGTCGCGGACCTTCTTGGCCCCGTCCCCGACGCTGGCGTGCGTCAGGGCGCGTTCGAGCAGTTCGCGGTCTTCGAACTTGTGGCCGATCCGGCGCTCCAGGTCGCCGACGGCGGCGACCCGTCTATCCATTGGCGGCGATCACTTCAGCACATGGAAGAAGCGGCTGGGACGCGCGTTCAGGAACCAGGTCCACGGCTTGAAGAGGCTGGCCTCGGCGTTCCACGACAGCAGGATGATCTGGGCGCGGCCAACGAGGTTCTCGGCCGGCACGAAGCCGACGCCGATCTCGTCGCCGATGTACTGATCCAACTCATAGTCCCACTTGCAGGCGCTTTCCTTGTAGGGCGAGACGCCCGGATCAAAGCGGCTGTCGGCCGAATTGTCGCGGTTGTCGCCCATGAAGAAGTAGCAGCCGGCCGGAACCGTATAGACGCCGGTGTTGTCGCCACGGCTGTCAGGGCCGAAGTCCTGGATGTTGTACGGACGACCCTCGGGGCTGGTTTCCTGGAAGCGCTGCACCTGCTGGGTGAAGCCATAGCCGGTGTCGACCAGGGCCGGCGCCTGCGCCTTGCGCGGCAAGGCCTTGCCGTTGATGTAGACTTCGCCGCCGCGGATCTGGACCTTGTCGCCGGGCATGCCGATCAGGCGCTTGATGTAGTCGGTGCGATTGTCGCGCGGCAGCTTGAAGACGACGATGTCGCCGCGCTTGGGCGCGCGATCGAAGATTCGGCCCTTGATGATCGGCGGGCTGAACGGGATCGAGTGCTTGCTCCAGCCGTAGCTGAACTTCGACACGATGATGTAGTCGCCCTGATAGAGGTTGGGCTCCATCGAGGCCGACGGGATCGTGAAGGGCTGGAACAGCAGGACGCGCAGCACCAGGGCGATACCCAGCGCATAGGCGACGGTTTTGACGATCTCGATAAGCTCGGCGACGACGCCCTTCTCTTCGGGCGGCGTGAAGTCGTCGGCGGCGTCAGTCATGCGGGCGCGGAGCTCTACGAAATGGGATGGCCGGCGAACCGGTACGGCTTTGCTAGACGGGCTTGGCCGGACGGGCAAGAGCGGCGCGTAGCCAAGCTTCATGGCGAGGTTTGGGCCGCCGCGTCAAACGTCCTCGGGCAGCAGGCGAATCTCGACCGTGCCGCCGGCCTCGTAGATGGGGTTGCCGGCCAGGCAGGTCTCCGCGTCGGCGAGGCTGTCGGCGGCGATGCACACGAAACCCGTGATGTGCTTGGACACCGGTCCTGGCGCGCCGACCTTTCGGTAGCAGGCGCCCTCGCCCACGGCGCTGCCGCCGCGCAAGCGCCCCGCGCTGGCCAGACCGTCCAGATAGGCCTCCCAGTCGGCCGCCCGCTCCTCGCCGCCGTCGTCGTGCATCAGCAGGATGTAGTCGGCCACGCGGGTGTCCCTAGCGCTTCGGCAAGGCCTCGATGATCACGAAAGCCTGGGCGTAAGGGTGATCGTCGGTCAGCGACAGATGGATCACAGGCTCCATCCCTTCGGGAACCATGGCGTTCAGGCGTTCAAGCGCCCCGCCGGTCAGGGCCATGGTCGGCTGGCCCGACGGCAGGTTGACAACACCCATGCCCGCCAGATGCACACCGCGCTTCAGGCCCGTGCCGAGCGCCTTGGAGCAGGCTTCCTTGGCGGCAAACCGTTTGGCGTAGCTGGAGGCGCGATCAGGCTTGCGCTCCGACCGCGTCCGCTCGATCTCGGTGAAGACCTTGTTCGTGAACCGGTCGCCGAACCGCTCCAGCGACTTCTCGATTCGCCGGATGTCGCAGAGATCCGAGCCGATGCCGATGATCACGCCAGGACCTCAAGCTCGACGCGCGCGGCGTCCATCAACGACCGCATGCGGTGGATCGCTTCGGGCAGGCCCACGAAGATCGCCTCGCCGATCAGGAAGTGGCCGATATTGAGCTCGGCGATCTGCGGGATCGCGGCGATCGGCTTGACGGTGGCGTAGTCGATGCCGTGCCCGGCGTGGACCTCGAGACCCAGGTCGTGCGCGAGCGCGGCGCCGGCTTTCAGGCGCCGCAGGATCGCCTCGGCCCGCGCCTCTTCGCCCGCCCGCGCCGCATCGCAATAGGCGCCGGTGTGCAGTTCGACGACCTGGGCGCCGGCCGCGACCGAGGCGCGGATCTGGTCGGGATCGGGCTCGATGAACAGCGAGACCCGCGCGCCGACCGTGCGCAGCCGCGCCGTGGCGTCGGCGATGCGGTTCTGGCCCTTGATGACGTCGAGGCCGCCTTCGGTGGTGACCTCCTCGCGGCGCTCGGGCACCAGGCAGGCGGCGTGGGGCCGGGCGCTGAGGGCGATGCCGACCATCTCGTCGGTGACCGCCATCTCGAAGTTCAACGGCTTGCCACGCTTGTGGCAGAGGTCGGTGAGCACCGCGATGTCGGCGTCGCTGATGTGACGGCGATCTTCGCGCAGATGGGCGGTGATGCCGTCGGCGCCGGCGATCAGCGCCAGTTCGGCCGCGCGCACGGGCTCGGGATAGGATGCGCCGCGCGCATTCCGGATCGTGGCCACGTGATCGATATTGACGCCCAGTCGCAAGCTCATGCGCTCAGGTCCTCCTGCCTTCGACGGCAGGGTTACTCCCCCCGCCGCCCGAATCCTAGGGCGCCGCGCCCCACTTGGGCAGGTGAGGAATCGCACGGACAACGGGCGCTGGCCGGATGGACAAAGCCGGGAAGGCGCCGGATCGTGTCGCCGGGGCAAGTGGGGGAGACATCAAGCCATGCTCAAGAAGACCGGTCTCGCGATCAGCGCGAGCCTGCTGACGCTCGTCATCGCGCAGGGCGCGACCGCCGCCGAGATCTCTGCGGGCAAGCTCAAGAGCCTGAAGGCCGAGGCTGTCGCCGGCGTCGAGAACCGGGCCAAGCTGGCCCAGGTGATGAACGACAAGATCTTCTCGTTCGGCGAGCTGGGCTTCCAGGAGGTCGAGACCTCCGCCTACATCACCAAGGTGCTGGAAGAGAACGGCTTCACCATCCAGCGTGGCGTGTCGGGCATCCCGACCGCCTGGACGGCGACCTGGACCCACGGCCAGGGCGGTCCGACCATCGCCCTGGGCAGCGACATCGACTGCATCCCCAAGGCTTCGCAGAAGCCCGGCGTGCCCTGGCATGATCCGATCATCCCCGGCGCGCCGGGACACGGCGAGGGCCACAACTCCGGTCAGGCCGTGAACGTCGTCGCCGCCCTAGCGGTGAAGGACCTCATGCTCAAGCAGAACATCCCCGGGACCATGGTTCTGTGGCCGGGCGTCGCCGAGGAGTTGGTGGCGAGCAAGGCCTATATGGTCCGCGACGGCGTGTTCAAAGGCGTCGACGCCACGATCTTCACCCATGTGGGCGCGAACCTGCAGACCACCTGGGGGCAGCCGTCGGGCACGGGACTGGTTTCCGTGAAATACAGCTTCCACGGCGAATCCGCCCACTCGGCCGGCGCGCCGTGGCGGGGGCGCAGCGCCTTGGACGCGGTCGAGCTGATGAACATCGGTTGGAACATGCGCCGGGAGCATCTGCGGCCCGAACAGCGCTCGCACCACGTAATCAGCGACGGCGGCGACCAGCCCAATGTCGTGCCGTCCGAGGCGACCGTCTGGTACTATTTCCGCGAGCAGACCTTCGACGCGATCAAGAAGAACTGGGCCATTGGCGACAAGATCGCCAAGGCCGCCGCCGACATGACCGACACCAAGGTCAGTTCCGCCATCGTCGGCACGGCCGCGCCGCGCCACTTCAATCGTCCGATGGCCGAGGCCGCGCAGAAGAACATCGAGCAGGTCGGCCTGCCCAAATGGACGGACGACGAACAGGCCTTCGCCAAGGCGGTTCAGAAGAACGTCGGCTCGACCAAGCAACAGGGTCTGGACGTCAAGCTCAAGGGCCTCAAGCCGCCGGAGGAGAAGCCCGAAAGCGGCGGGTCGGACGATATCGGCGACATCTCTTGGATCATGCCGACCATCACGATCAACTATCCGTCGAACATCCCCGACCTGCCCGGCCACCACTGGGCCAACGCCATCTCGATGGCGACGCCGATCGCTCATAAGGGCGTGGTCGCCGGCTCAAAGGTGGTGGCGATGACGACGCTGGACCTGCTGACCCAGCCAAAGCTGCTCGCCGAGTCGAAGGCCTACTTCACCAACGTCCAGACCAAGGAGCAGAAGTACGTGCCGATGCTGTCGGCCGCCGACAAGCCGCAGACCCAGATGAACGCCAACATCATGGCGACCTACCGGCCCGAGATGACGAAGTACTACTATGACCCCGACAAGTACGGGACGTATCTGGAACAGCTAGGGATCGCCTGGCCGGTCAAGACGCTGACGCCGCCGGCGGGGGCGAAGTAGGCGGGGGCAACCCAGCCCCGAGAACGCGTGTCATCCCGGCCGAAGCGCAGCGTAGAGCCGGGATGACACCCTTTATAGTGTGACGCGCTCGCTCAGCCCTTCAGGCGGCGGCTGCCCGGATCCTCGATCGGGATCGCGGCCAGCTCCGGCGGCAGGGCGTCGGCCGGATAGGCCGGGACTTCCAAGCTGGCCAGGGCGATCAGCGGCACGCCGACATCGGCCTTGCCGCCCGAGCGGTCGACGATGCAGGCCGCCGCCACGACGTCGCCGCCGGCGTCCTTGATCGCCTGGATGCACTCGCGCGATGACAGGCCGGTGGTGACGATGTCCTCGACCATCACGACCTTCTGGCCGGGCTCCAGGTGGAAGCCGCGACGGAACTTGAAGCCGCCGCCTTCGCGCTCGACATAGATCGACGGCACGTTCAGGTGGCGCGCGGTTTCATAGCCCGGAATGATGCCGCCGACGGCCGGCGACACCGCCACGTCGACCTGGCCCACCGTGGCGATGATCTTCTCCGCCAGGGCTTTGCAGAGGCGCGCGCAGCGCTCAGGGCGCATGAACACCAGGTTCTTCTGCAGGAAGACGGGGCTGTGCAGGCCGCTGGACAGCACGAAGTGGCCTTCGCGCAGGGCCCCTGCGGCGCGGAATTCGTCGAGGACGTCATCGTTGGTCATGAGCGCTGCCTATAGCCCAAGCCTCCGAGTCTTCAAACGTCGCCTTGCGTTTGCGGGCCGTTTCACGCTCTACCGCCCGGCATGACCCAAGACCCTCAACGCCCTCGCGTCGGTTGCGGCGCGGCCATCCTCGACGGCCAGGGCCGGCTGCTGCTGGTCAAGCGCGTCAAGAACCCCGAGGCCGACCACTGGGGCGTGCCCGGCGGCAAGCTCGACTGGGGCGAGGCCGCCCGCACGTGCGCCGAGCGCGAGATCCATGAGGAGCTAGGCGTCCGGATCACCGCCGGCCGCGTCCTGTCGGTCACCGACATGGTCGCCGACGACTACCACTGGGTGGCGATCACCTACGCCGTCGAGCGCTTCGAGGGCGAGCCCGTCATCCAGGAAGCCCACGCCCTGCACGAATGGGGCTGGTTCGCGCTCAACGCCCTGCCCGCCCCGCTGACGGCGGCGACGCGCGATGCGGTGGCGGCGTTGAGGGCGGGTTAGGCGGCTTGCGCCGGGAGCGGTCGAGGCGAAGCTCTGCAATGGGTGGTTAGCGGACGTTCGCCAATTCCATTGACAGCCACTCCGTCAAGTCAGCCCACGGCCCACACCGTTCGGGCGCCTCCGAGCTTTCATTGCCTCGACCGGAGATGGCGCCGTGCGGGCTCATAAAGTAGCCGATCTGTCCGCTACCGCCGACATTTCGCGACGCGAATAGGACGTCCTCGATTTCGGCTTCTGCGTACCCAAGGCGCCAGTGACGACCGCTCGCAATATCTAGAGGGGAACGATTTAACCTATCCAGCAAAGGCGGATTATCGGCCATCGATCTGGGCACGCCGTAGATTTTCAAGCCGAATAAAGAGCAACCGTTCAATTGACTGAACAGATTCAACAAATGGACAGATAGCTCGAAGCCGTGAAGCGCCTGATATTTCAAAAGCGCAGTGGATGGCAGCGGAGGGAAAAGGACAACGTCGTAGGCTTGAGTGCCTATGTCCGGGCGATGTCCACATAAGAGTGGACCATCCTCGCCTCCCTCAACCCACGCGCCCGACGCGCCTACAGTGGTCACTGCCTCTTTAATCGGCTTCAAAGCTTCAGAAAGCGAGTCGACGCGCGCCGCAAACCGCTCCTGGTCGAGTGGCGTCCTTTGGGAAGCTACGGCTAGTTTCGGCTTGAAAAATTTGGTCAACATATTTCCCTCAGCACACAACCTGAGGGACACGATCAAAGTCCGCAATGGGTCGAAACCCGCCCCCCCCGCAATCAGTCCACAATCCGACGGCCGCCGCCTACCCCCGGGTCCGGTCGACCGTCTCCACCGACGGACAAGCCCGCAGCGCCGCCTGGATATTGGTCAGGTGCTTGGCGTCTCGGACCTCGACATCGATGTCGGTGTCGAAGAAGTCGCTCTGCCGGTGATGCATGCGCAGGTTGACGATGTTGCCGCCGGCCTCGCCGATGATGGTGCAGACCAGACCCAGCACGCCGGGCGCGTTCTGGATGGTGGCGTGCAGGCGGGTCAGCGAGATGGTCGAGCGTTCGGCTTCCGGCGTCCAGTTCAGGTCGCGCCAGAGCTCCTCGCGGTCTTCGTATTCGGCCAGACGCGGGCAGTCGATGGTGTGGACGTCCAGGCCCTCGCCGTCCTCGCGCAGGATGCCGACGATGCGATCGCCCGGCACGGCGCTGCAGCAGTGGGCGAAGTGCAGCGAGACGCCCGGCGTCAGGCCACCGCCACGCACATAGAGCCGCGCCGCCTCCTGGCCGCCTTCGATCTTGCGCCGGGCCGTCGCGGCTTCGCGCTCGGAGTCCTTCATGCCCGGATAGGCGGTCTCCAGCACCTGGCTGGGCGACACGCGACCACGGCCGACGGCGTCGAACAGCGCCTCGTCGCTCTCCAGCACGAAGCGCTCCAGGATCGGTCGCAGTGACACGTCCTTGAGCTTCTTGCCGGCCCGCTCGAACACCTGCTCCAGCGACGCACGGCCCAGGCGCAGGAACTCTTCCTTCTCGGTCTGGCGGATGTGACGCCGGATGGCCGAGCGAGCGCGGCCGGTCACCGTAAGCGAGCGCCAGTCGGGCGGCACCACGGGCTTGGAGCCCCGCACCACCTCGACCACGTCGCCATTGACCAGCGGCGTGCGCAGCGGCTTCAGCTCGCCATTGATCTTCACGCCGATGCAGGTGTCGCCGACGCTGGTGTGGACGGCATAGGCGAAGTCCAGCGGCATGGCCCCGCGCGGCAGGCTGACCAGCTTGCCCTTGGGCGTGAACACGAACACCTGGTCGAGGAACATCTCGAGCTTGGCGTGTTCGACCAGCTCCTCGCTGTCGCCGCCATGCTCCAGCACCTGAACCAGCTGGCGCAGGTTGGCCAGCGGGTCGCGGCCGCCGGCGGCTTCCATGCCCTCCAGGTCGAGCCCGTACGAGGCGTCCTTGTAGCGGAAGTGGGCGGCGACGCCCTCTTCGTTGACGCGGTCCATGCTCTCGGTGCGGATCTGCATCTCGATGCGCATGCCGCGCGGTCCCACCACGGTGGTGTGCAGCGAGCGGTAGTTGTTCCGCTTGGGCGTCGAGATGTAGTCCTTGAAGCGGTCGGGCACGCTGGACCAGGCCCGGTGCACGACGCCCAGGGCGCGGTAGCAGTCTTCCTCGCTGTCGACGATCACGCGGAAGGCGTAGATGTCGGACATCTGCGAGAAGCCGATCGACTTGCGCTGCAGCTTGCGCCAGATCGAATAGGGCGATTTTTCGCGGCCGAAGACCCGCGCCGGCAAACTGGCCGACTCCAGACGCGCCGCGATTTCCTGGCTGACCAGCGCCACCGCCCCGCCCTGCTCCTCGCGCAGCACGTCCAGGCGCCGGATGATGGCGTCGCGCGCCACCGGGTTGGTGTGCTGGAAGCTGAGCTCCTCCAGCTCGGTGCAGATGCGGTGACAGCCGATATTGCGGGCCAGGGGCGCGTAGATGTCGCGCGTCTCGCGGGCGATCCGCTCGCGCTTGGCCTGGTTCTTGATGAAGTGCAGCGTCCGCATGTTGTGCAGACGGTCGGCCAGCTTGACCAGCAGGACGCGCACGTCCTTGGAGATGGCCAGGATGAATTTGCGCAGGTTCTCGGCCTGCCGCATGTGCTCGGCCTGCAGCTCGAGCTTGGACAGCTTGGTGACGCCCTCGACCAGTTCGCCGATCTCGTCGCCAAACAGCTTGGCGATCTCTTCCTTGGTGACCGGGGTGTCCTCGATCACATCATGCAGCAGCGCCGTGACGATGGTCGCGGTGTCCAGCCGATACTCGGTGAGGATGCCCGCCACCTCGATCGGGTGGGCGTAGTAGGGATCGCCGCTGGCCCGGGTCTGCGAACCATGCATGCGCATGGCGTAGACATAGGCGCGGTTCAACAGCGCCTCGTCGGCGGTCGGGTCATAGGCGTGGACCCGCTCGATCAGTTCGTACTGGCGAAGAAACTTGGGGCGCGGCTTGGCCGGCGCGTCGGTCGTCGCGGCGGAAGCCAGAGACGACGACGCGCCCGATTCGGTCCCCGAGGGGAGCGAGGCGGGCGCGCGTTCGGATGGAGCGGTCTGGCCGACCGCTTCAAGGGTCAGAGGGTCTGCGCCGTCGGGGCTCAGTACCGCTCCTCCTGACCACCGTCCCGGTCGCTTTGCAGCGCGCGGACCAGTTCCAGCTCGCTCATCTGCATGTGGCTGGGATCGGCCAGCAGGGCCAGGGTTTCGGCCTCTTCCTCGGCCTCGGTGTGCTCGTCAACACGCTGCAGCGTGCTGATGAGGTGTTCCTTCAGGCCTTCGTGGTCGATCACGTCGTCGGCGATCTCACGCAGGGCGACGACCGGGTTCTTGTCGTTGTCGCGGTCGACCATCAGCGCGGCGCCGGCGGAAATGCCGCGAGCGCGGTGGGCCGAGAGCAGAACGAGCGCGAAGCGGTTCGGAACCTTCTCGACGCAATCTTCGACGGTGACGCGGGCCATGAGTTCCTCGGGCTGCCGGTAAGCAATTGCAAAATAGGCTTCTGTGCGGCGACACGCAACGCCGCGCACGAGCATCCTGCTTTCGCGAGCGGGCGCTTATGCCCGCTTCGGGGTGCGATGTCCACCCTCTAGGCCGTCGGCGCCGCCATTGGTCGCGCATCGCGGCCGACCGTCGCGGTCGCCGCCAGGCGAAAGGCCGGTTCGCCGGTGACGGGGTGAATCCAGCCCGAATAGAGCTCTGAAAGCGGCCCCATCACAAACAGCCGCTGGTGGGCGCGCGGATGCGGCACCACCAGGCCGTCGTCCAACACCGTGCGGCCATGGGCGATGAGATCCAGGTCCAGAGTGCGCGGCGCATTGGCCTCTCCCCTCGCCCGCCCGAACCGCGCCTCCAGTGAATGCAGCGCGTCCAGAACCTGGCGCGGCGAGAGCGTCGTCCGCACGACCGCCACGCCGTTCAGATACGCGGGCCCAGCCGGGTCAGGCCAAGCGGCGGATGTCCACCAGCCCGACCGCGTCACGACCTCCAGCCCAGCCTCCGGCAGCGCCGCCACGGCGGCTTCCAACAAGGCCTCGCGACTCGTATAGGCTCCGGGCAGATTGCAGCCGAGCGCCACGATCACGGCCTCATCCAAGTCATTTCGAACGACCTGATTTTTCAAGGAATTACCGTGACCTTCTATCCGACCGACCGCATCGCCCTGTTTATCGACGGGGCCAATCTCTATTCCGCCGCCAAGGCTCTGGGCTTCGACATCGACTACCGCAAGCTGCTCGACGAGTTCAAAAAGCGCGGGATTCTTATCCGCGCCTATTACTACACCGCGATCGCCGAGAACGACGACTATTCGCCGATCCGGCCCCTGGTCGACTGGCTGGACTATAACGGCTTCACCCTGGTGACGAAGCCGGCGCGCGAATTCACCGACAGCCAGGGCCGCAAGCGCTGGCGCGGCGACATGGACATCGAGATCGCCGTCGACATGCTGCAGATGGCCGAGACTGCTGACCACCTGGTGCTGTTCTCGGGCGACGGCGACTTCCGCGCCCTGGTCGAGGCAGTGCAGCGCAAGGGCCGCCGGGTGACGGTCGTCTCGACCATGAAGAGCCAGCCGCCGATGACCAGCGACGATCTGCGCCGTCAGGCCGACAACTTCGTCGATCTCGCCGACCTCGGAAACATCATCGGCCGCCCACAACGCACGCCGCCGCGCCAGATGATGGACAACCGCACCCCGGCCGAACGCGACGCCGACGACGAGTACTGAGATGAGCCAGACTTCCAATATCGTCGGTGAAGTCGTCCCCAATCCCGCCGAGCCGCCGCGCGACTGCCCGCTTTGCCCGCGCCTCGTGGCCTATCGTCGCGAGAACCAGGACCTCTATCCGGACTGGTTCAACGGCCCCGCCCCCTCGTTCGGCGACAGGAACGCTCGCCTGCTGGTCGTGGGCTTGGCCCCTGGCCGCAAGGGCGCCAACCGTACGGGCCGGCCGTTCACCGGCGACTATGCGGGAACCCTGCTCTACGAGACCCTGATCAAGTTCGGCTTCGCCACCGGTCAGTTCGAGGCGCGGCCCGACGACTCCCTCAAGCTGATCGACGCGGCGGTCACCAACGCCGTCCGCTGCGCCCCGCCCGGCAACAAGCCTGAAACTTCCGAAGAGAACGCCTGCCGACCGTTCCTGAAGGCGCGGCTGGATATGTTCCCGAACCTGAAGGTCATCGTCACCCTGGGTGACGTCTCGCGCCGAAATGTGCTCAAGACCCTGGGCCTGAAGGCCTCAGCCGGCGTTCCGGGCCACGGCTCGGAGTTCCAGGCCGGACCCTACCGGATCTTCAACAGCTACCATTGCTCGCGGCTCAACACGAACACCGGCCGCCTGACGACGCCGATGTTCGAGGACCTGTTCGCGCGAGTGAAGGCCTATCTGGACGAAGCGGGCTGAGAACAGCCCGCTTCGTCGCCCATCAGACCAGCGAGCCCTTGCCGCTGGTCACTTCGGTGTAGCGGTGCACGCGGACGGCCTGGATCAGGCCAAAGCCGATCATCACCGTCAGCATGACGGTGCCGCCGTACGACAGCATCGGCATGGGCACACCCACGACCGGCGCCATGCCCATCACCATCGCGCCGTTGATCAGCACGTAGACCGCGAAGGTCGAGATCGTGCCGCCCGCGGCCAGGCGTCCGAAATGGCTGTGGCTGATCGAGGCGATGCGCAGGGCCATGAAGATCACCGCGCCGTAGAGGAACAGCACGGCGAAACAGCCGACGAAGCCGAACTCCTCGGCCAAGGTGGCGAAGATGAAGTCGGTCTGCTTTTCGGGCAGGAAGTTCAGCTGGCTTTGCGAGCCCAGGCCAAAGCCCTTGCCCAGCAGGCCGCCCGAACCGAGCGCGATCTTGGACTGCACGATCTGATAGCCTTTGCCCGACGGATCGGCCTCGGGGTTCAGGAACGTCATGACCCGATTGCGCTGATAGTCGTGCAGCACGAACATCACAAAGGGCGGGATCGCGGCCAGGAACGCGGCGACGCCCGCGAAGATGATCCGCCAGGACAGCCCCGCCAGGACTACGATCGACAGCCCGGTCGCCGCGATCAGCATGGCGGTGCCGAGGTCGGGCTGGTGGGCGACCAGGAGGACAGGCGCAGCGATCATGCCCGCCGGGATCAGCAACCGCCAGGACATCCGGGCGCTGTCGGCCGACAGGCCGTGATAGTAGCGCGCCAGGGCCAGGACGAGGCCGATCTTCATGATTTCTGAAGGCTGGAAGCGGAACCCGCCAATCGACAGCCAGCGCTGGGCGCCCAGCGATACATCGCCGGCGACCTCGACGGCGATGAGCAGCAACAGGCCCACGACATAGATCGGATAGGCGGCCATGAACCACCAGCGCAGATCACACATGGCCAGAATGACCATCATGATGAAGTAGAGGCCAAAGCGGATCAGATGCTTGGCCGCCCAAGGCTCCCAGGACGCACCGGCGATCGAGAACAGCATCAGCGCGCCCGCGCCGGCGATCAGGCACAGGAACAGACAGAAGGTCCAGTCGATCTCCATGAACTTGATGGTCGGCCGGTCACGCTCGCCGGGCCGGGAAAGGCCGCCGCTCAGGGTCATGTCTGGCCTCCCTGCGGAGTTGTGGGCGCTTCGGGCGCGGGCGGCGGCGCTTCGATCGGATCTTCCGGCGCGGCGCCTTCGATATCGGCCTCGGGAACCGCCTCCGGCAAGGGCGCCGGCCGCTCGATGCGGGCGCGGATCTCCGGATCCTTCAGCAGCGCCACGCGCATCACCTCGCGGGCGCGCGGCGCGCCGGCCGTAGCCCCGCCCAGGCCGCCGTGCTCGATGATGACCGACACAGCATAGCGGGGGTCGTCATAGGGCGCGAAGGCGACGAACAGGTTGTGGTCCTTCAGCCGCCAGCGCACGTCCTTGCTGTCTCGCGAGACGCCCTTGTCGTAGCTGCGCACCTGGGCCGTGCCGGTCTTGCCGGCCATCTGTACGTCGCCCAGGCCCAGCTGGCTGTTGCGATAGGCGGTGCCGCGCACGTCATTGGCCACGGCGGCCATGCCATTACGCACATAGGCCAGGTGCTCGGGCGAGAACGGCAGGTCCGGCACGTCCGAGCCGGCGGGACGCTCCATGTCGCCGATCGACTTGATGAGCCGGGGAACCAGCGCCTTCTTGGCGTTGGCCAGCCGGGCCGTCATCACCGCCAGCTGCAGCGCATTCACCGTCAAGGCGCCCTGCCCGATGGCGTAGCTGGGGGTTTCGCCCGGGAACCAGATCTGGTTGGCCGGATTGCGCTTGAAGGCGCGCTTCTTCCACTCGCGGTCCGGAACGATGCCCTTCTTCTGACCGGGAATGCCGATGTCGAAGGTCTGGCCAAAGCCGACGGCGCGCGCGGCGCGGGCGATGGCGTCGGGGCCGATCTTCAGCGAGATCTGGTAGAAATAGACGTCACAAGAGTTCTTGATGGCGTCGTGCATGTTCTGGGGGCCGTGGCCGCCCTTCTCCCAGCAACGCCACACCCGACCGCCATAGTACCAGCTGCCCGGGCAGTTGACCCGGACCTCGGGATCGATACCGGCGGCCAGGGCGGCCAGACCCACCGTGGGCTTAAAGGTCGAGCCGGGCGGAAACAGGCCCGTCATCGACTTGTCGAGCAGCGGCTTGCGCTCATACTCGGCCAGGGCCTTGTACTCGGGCCCGGACAGGCCCCGCACAAAGCGGTTGGCGTCGAAGCTGGGCGCGGAGGCCATGCACAGCAGGTCGCCGTTGCGGCAGTCCATCACGACGATGGCGCCGCTCTCCTCGCCCATCACCTCGAGCGCGCGGTTCTGGATGTCGGCGTCCAGGGTCAGGCGGATCGCCTTGCCGGCCACGGGCGGAATGTCGCCGGCCGGATCCAGGCGCACGACGCGTCCCACGGAGTCGACCTCAGTCTTGGTGGCGCCCGCGCGACCGCGCAGATCCTTGTCGAACGCCTTTTCGACGCCCTGTTTGCCGATCCGGAAGCCCGGATGGTGCAGCAGTTCCTGGTCCTGGGTGGTGTCGCCCTCGGCCGCCTTGAGGTCACGGTCCGAGACCTTGGCGACATAGCCGATCACGTGGGCGAAAGCGCCGCCGAACGGATAGACTCGGACCTCGCCCATGTCGGCGGTGACGTTGGGCAGTTCCGGCGCGCGGATGTTGACGCGCGAGAACTCCTCCCAAGAGAGGTCCTCCATCACCACGACCGGCGCCTTGCGCGGCGCCCGGTCCAGCTCCTTGAGGATCCGCGCCCGGCGGGTTCCGTCGATCGGAACCAGCTTGGAGAGATCGTCGAGGACCGCCTCGGCCTCCAGGCCCTTTTCCTTGTTGATCATCAGCCGGAAGTTCGGGCGGTTGGACGCCAGCGAAACGCCGTTGCGATCCATGATCAGACCGCGCGGCGGCGGCACCAGGCGGTAGTTGAACTGGTTGCCGGCGGAGAGCTTCTGGTAGCGCTGAGCCTCGACCAGCTGCAATTGCGCCAGCCGCCCGCCCAGGGTCAGTAGGCCCAGGCCTGTAAGACCGCCCAGCAGGAACGCGCGCCGGTGGAAGACACCCTGACGCTCGTTGACCTCGAAAAAGAAGATGGACGGTTCGCTCATCGCCTCACCGGAACCGCACGTCGGCGTCCTCGAAACGATCGACCAGCCGGTGAGCGAACGGGAACAGCAGCGCCGTCACCAGGAACTGCCAGAACACCGCCAGCAGGCTGGGCATGGCCAGGCTGTCGAGCATGGTGATCAGGAAGCTGGCGATCATGGCGATCGCGGTCACACCGGCGAACCAGGCCCACATCATCGGACGGCTCTGCCCCGTCATCGCGTTGCGCAGGATCAGAACCATCGCATAGGCGACCAGCAGCGACAGGCCCCAAAGGCCGCTGGGACCGCCCCAGAAGATGTCGAGGAACAGGCCAAGCACCAGCAGGGCGAACGGCGCCAGGATAGAGGGCCGGATCATGGCCCAGGCGAAGGCCGGCACCATGGCGAAGACGGGCTCGGGCAGTTGCAGACCCCAGATCCGGATCGGCGCGGCGAAAGCCATGGTGGCGCCGATGCACATCAGCATGGGCACGCCCAGCCATCGCGCCGGATTGAGAGGCCGGGCGCCGCTCATGCTCATCGGGGCGCTCCCGTCTGAGGCGGCGTGACGGTGGTAGCCGGTCGTGCGGCGGGCGCCGCCGACGGCGTGGCCGTGGCCGGCGAAGGCGTCGGCGCGAGCGGGCGCGAGACGGGATTCGACAGGATCGAGGTCTGCGGATCCTCGGTCGTCACCGGCGGCAGGGAGCGGGCCTGAAGCTGTTTTTCGTCAGCCAGTTGGGCGAAGTCCTTGAACAACAGGATCCGCACATAGTCGATCGAAGCCTGGTCGGCGAACAGCACGACGCGCCAGCGGCCATCGAGACCCTTCACCGCCGCGCCCACCGGCAGGCCGCGCGGCACCACACCGCCGTCGCCCGAGGTGACCACCCGGTCGCCCTGCTGGATCGGATCGACGCCGCGCAGGTACTCAAGCTTGGGATTGGGCCCGCCATCGCCGGTCAGGATGGCCCGCGCATTGGTGCGGTCGATCATGACCGGGGTGCGCGAGGCGATATCGGTCAGCAGCAGCACCCGGCTCACGCCGCGCGAAACGCCGACCACCCGGCCCACCAGGCCGCGCTCGTTCAGGACCGGATTGCCGACCACGATGCCGCGCTCGGAGCCCGCGTCCGCCAGACGGGTGTTGGCGAACGGACCGCGGCTGTCGCTGACCACCCGGGCCGCCGCCATCGGGATCGGCGGATCGGTCCGCAGGCCCAGGAGGCTCTTGAAGCGATCGTTCTGGTCCTGCAGCGCCAGGGCCCGGTCGCGCCACTGGCGCATCTCGGCCAGTTCGGCCTTCAGGCGCCGGTTCTCATGCGCGGTGAAGAAGTAGCTGCGGACATAGTCAAGGCCCAGGCCCGTCCAGCGCCCCGGCGCGGCGATCGCGCCGCTGACAGGGCGGGCCACGGTGTCGACGGTCTGCCGCGTAACGCCATAGGCCTGCTCCTGAAGCGTCTCGCGACGGTCGGCCAGGAGAAAGGCGACGCCGATGACTGCGGCCACGATCAGCGCGACCGCCGCCGTCCACGTCAATGGCACCTTCAGGTCGCCCAGCGGACCTTCACGAAAGCGCACTTAAGTTTCTCCCGACGCCCCCCGCGGCGCTTCTATAAGGAATACCGGCCTAGGCCAGCGTGGATTCCAGGACGCCCTTCATCCACTTGGGATGTTCCAGCACCTTGCCGCAGCCCAGGGCCACGCACGAGAGCGGATCGTCGGCCACCGTGACCGGAAGGCCGGTATGGTCGCGGATCTCGGCGTCCAGGCCGCGCAGCAGCGCGCCGCCGCCCGTCAGCATGATGCCCTTGTCGGCGATGTCGCTGGCCAGTTCCGGCGGCGTGGCCTCCAGGGCGACCTTCACCGCCTCAACGATCTGCCCGACCGGCTCGGCCAGGGCGTCGGCGGCCTGCTTTTCGCTGATGCGGACTTCGCGCGGCACGCCCTGCATCAGGTCGCGGCCCTTGACGTCGATCGACAGACCTTCGCCGTCGGCCGGCGCGCGGGCGGTGCCGATTTCCTTCTTGATGCGCTCGGCGGTCGTCTCGCCGATCAGCAGGTTATGGTGGCGACGCATGTAGCTGATGATCGCCTCGTCCATCTTGTCGCCGCCGACGCGGACGCTGCGCGAATAGACGATGCCCGACAGCGACAGCACGGCCACCTCGGTGGTGCCGCCGCCGATGTCGACGACCATCGAGCCGGTCGGCTCGTGGATCGGCAGGCCAGCGCCGATCGCGGCGGCCATCGGCTCGTCGATCAGGCCCACGCGGCGCGCGCCGGCGTTCAGGCAGCTGTCGTTGATGGCGCGGCGTTCCACGGCGGTGGCGCCCGACGGCACGCACACGATCACCTTCGGATTCACGAAGCCCTTGCGGTTGTGAACCTTGCGGATGAAGTACTTGATCATCTCTTCGGCGACTTCGAAGTCGGCGATCACGCCGTCGCGCATCGGGCGGATGGCTTCCATGTGACCCGGCGTACGACCCAGCATCTGCTTGGCCTCGATGCCCACGGCGTGGACGACCTTGCGCCCGCCCACATTGCGTAGCGCCACCACCGACGGCTCGTTCAGCACGATGCCCTTACCCTTTTGATAGATCAGGGTGTTGGCCGTTCCGAGGTCGATGGCGATGTCGTTCGAGATCACGCCGAAAAGGGAAGAGAACATTGAAAGCCCTGACTGAGGGGTAGGAGGGGCGTAACGAGCGGTCGGATCGAGGGGCAGATCGTAGAAGAAGGGCCAAATCCATCTCTGAAGACGGGGTCGGCGGAGAAGAAAAGGCTCCTACTTCAATTCAATGCGAGGACAACATGATTCCCGCATTTGGGGGATTTCGACCCGGTCCGCGCATCCAGCCGCCCGACGGGAGCGCCGCCCCCTGGCCGCGCCGTCGTCCGAGCGACGATAAACGCGCCGACGCCGCCCGTTTGCCCTGCGAAAGCGTTGATTTCAAGGTCTATTCGGCGAGCTCTTCACGGGTTTCGCGATGGGACCCGCCAAGCATCCGAAAGTGGCCAAATCTAGCCGAGCGCGGCCATGACCACGCCGACCGCCGTCACGAGACCGGCGACCACCTGCAAAGGGGTCAGGCGTTCCTTGAACAGGCGTCGTCCGGCGATGGCGGCGATCGGCATTTCGACCACGCCGACCGCCCTGACCGGCCCCACCGGCGAGAGCGTCATGGCGGTGAACCAGAGGCCAGACGCCGCCGCGCCGCAAAAGCCCGCGCCCAGGGACTGCCGCCAGGCGGCGATGACGGCCTTGAGGGCTGTGCGATCGCGCCAGGCCAGGTAGCTCGTCAGCGCGAGCGTCTGGATGGCCTGCACCACCATAACCGTCACGAAGGCCGAGGCGGCGGGATGGGCCGGCTCAAAGGCCAGACTGGCTTGCCGAAAACAGTTCGCGCTGAGCGCGAAGATCGCGCCCGATCCCAGTCCGGCCCAGACCGCGCTCTTGCGCATCACCACCTCACCGCGCGGCCAGGTCAGGATCGCAAGGCCCAGGGTCGCGATCAGCCCCCCGGCCCAGGCCACTGGGCCGACATGGTCGCCGAAGAACAGCACGCCCCAGATCAGGGCGAACGGCAGCCCGCTCTGCTGCATGGCCGTGCCCAGGGCGAAGCTCGAGCGCTGCATGGCCGTGAGCAGCGCCGCCGTCGCGGCGATCTGCAACCCCGCCCCCGCCGCGCAGGCGATCCAGAACGGCAAGGTGGCGTGCGCGGTCGCACCCGGCGTCAGCAGCCAGGCTATCGCCGCGAAGACGCTGGCGAACGGCAAACCGAACAGAAACCGCACCAGGGTCGCGCCCCATGGGCCCGCCTCGCCCATGATCGAGCGCTGGGCGGCGTTGCGCGCGACCTGAAAGGCGGCCGCCGCGACGGTGATGGGAATCCAGATCAAACGCCCCTCCCCCTTGTCAACGTGAACAGACCCCACGCTCAAAGGCGCGCGTGGGGTGTCACGGTCCTGGCGGGCCGGCAAGATTGACGGACAGGATCAACCTGTCCGTCGCAATAGCGCTTGGGGGCTAGAACCCGCTGGCGATCGCCGCCTCGGGGCGGCTCTTTTCCTTGCGGGCGAAGAGGTTGTTCAGCGCGTTGACATAGGCCTTGGCCGAGGCGGTCAGGGTGTCGGTGTCGGCGGCCGCGCCGGTGGCGATGCGGCCGTCCTCCTCCAGGCGCACCGAGACCTGGGCCTGGGCGTCGGTGCCCTCGGTCACCGCGTGCACCTGGAAGAGGCGCAGGGCGGCGCTGTGCGGCACGATCTTGTGGATGGCGTTGAACACCGCATCGACGGGACCATCGCCGGTGGCCTCGGCCGTGCTGGGGACGCCGTCGATGTCCAGGGTCAGCTCGGCCGACTGGCCGTCGGTGCCGGCCACGACGCGCAGGCGCGAGACGCGGATCTTCTCCGAACCACGGGCCAGGGCGTCGTCGACCAGGGCGACAATGTCGTCGTCGAAGACGTGCTTCTTCTTGTCGGCCAGCTCCTTGAAGCGGCCGAAGGCGTCGTTCAGCGCGTTCTGGCCCAGCTCGTAACCCAGGGCCTTCAGCTTTTCGCGGAACGCGTGGCGGCCCGAGTGCTTGCCCATAACCAGGTTCGTGGCGCCCTGCCCCACGTCTTCCGGCTTCATGATCTCGTAGGTCTCGGCGTTCTTCAGCATGCCGTCCTGGTGGATGCCGCTCTCATGGGCGAAGGCGTTCTTGCCGACGATCGCCTTGTTGAACTGCACCGGGAAGCCGGTGATGGCCGAGACATAGCGGCTGGCGCGGGTGATGTGCACCGGATCGACGTTGGTGCCGTAGGGCAGATGGTCGCCGCGCACGCGCAGGGCCATGACGATCTCTTCCAGCGCGGCGTTGCCGGCGCGCTCACCGATGCCGTTGATGGCGACCTCGACCTGACGGGCGCCGCCTTCGATGGCGGCGATCGAGTTGGCGACGGCCAGGCCCAGATCGTTGTGGCAGTGGGCCGAGAAGATCGCCTTGTCGGCGCCCGGAACGCTGGTGATCACGTCACGGAACAGCTCGCCGTACTCCGACGGATACGAGTAGCCGACGGTGTCGGGCAGGTTGATCGTGGTGGCGCCGGCCTTGATCGCCGCCTCGACGCAGCGCTTCAGGAAGTCGCGCTCGGTGCGGGTGGCGTCCTCGGCCGACCACTCGACGTCACCGACCAGGTTGCGGGCGTGGCTGACCGAGCGGGTGATCGCCTCCAGAACCGCGTCCGGCTCCATCTGCAGCTTGTACTTCATGTGTACGGGGCTGGTGGAGATGAAGGTGTGGATACGACCGCGCTTGGCGCGACGAACGGCCTCGGCGCAGCGGTCGATATCGCCGGCGGCGGCGCGGGCCAGGCCGCAGACGGTGCTCTCGGTGATCAGTTCGGCGATCTGGCGGACGGCCTCGAAGTCGCCGTTCGAGGCGATCGGGAAGCCGGCCTCGATGACGTCGACCCCCATCTCCTCGAGGATCTTGGCCAGTTCCAGCTTCTCTTCCAGCGACATGGAGGCGCCGGGCGACTGCTCGCCGTCGCGCATGGTGGTGTCAAATACGACGACGTTGTCGCGCTTGCTGATAGCGCCAGCGGGTACGGAGGTCATGGAAGTACTCGTCGAAAGGGGTGTGTCTGCGTGCGGGCTGCGGGTTCAATCATCCCCTGTGCGCCCGGCCACGACGATGCGCGGCCCCTAGAGCGCCCAGGGGCTGATAAGCCGAAGCGAAAGCAGGTCGCGCGTGACAGTCATGCCTGACTTTCTACACAGGGGGCCTGAATCGAGCAAGCAATTTGCGCCAGCCAGAACAATCGGTCACTGGCAGCGCAAATTTCTTCCCCAAAGCCAGTTAGTTCGGGCGCGTTACAATCGGGAAGTCGGAGGGGAAGGTGTCAAACCACCCCGCCAGCCGGCTCATCGCCGCGCGATCACCCTCCAGCTTGACCTCGCCCTTCAGGATCTTGGGCAATAGCGAGGTTCCGCCGAACAACGACTCCAGGAACACGGCCCGATCGACAGTCAGGGTGGCGTCCGCCCCTTCCCCGCCCTTCGAGGGCTGAGCCACCAGCACGCCGTTGCGAACCTCGACCAGGAACCGCTCGTTGCGATCGGGGAAGGCGAACACCATCCGCAGCCGCGCGTCGCCGGCCTTCTCGGCATTGAGGCGGATGGCCAGGACGTCGAAGATCATCTGGCTTTCCAGCGCGGCGATCATGTCCAGCGGCGTCATGGACGGTGGCAACTTGCGAACCCCGCCGCGCAGTTCGTCTGCGGCCGTCAGGTACATGTTCCGCCACAGCGCGTTCTCGGTCTGGTAGCCGAGCTGGTCGTAGACACCGGCCAGCAGACGCTTGGCCTCCTTGTCGCCGTCGTCGGCCATGACCGCATGGTTCAGCAAGCTGGCCGCCCAGCCATAGTCGCCCTTGGCGGCGGCCTCACCGGCCAGCGCCTTGACCTTGGCCGCGCCGCCCATGGCCGCCACATAGCGCTTGCCTGCGTCAGCCGGCGGCGCCGGGATCAGATGTGCGGGATTGGCGTCGTACCAGCCCATATAGCGCTGATAGACGGCCCGGCTGTTGAAGCTCATCGAGCCATAGTAGCCGCGATTGAACCAGTTCCTGGCCAGGGCCGGGGGCAGCTGGATCTTCGCGGCGATCTCGTCGCCGGTCATGCCGCGGTTCATCATCCGCACCGTCTGATCATGCAGATACTTGTAGGCGTCTCGGTGGTCGGCCAGGAAATCCTTGACCACCGCCCCGCCAAAGCGCGGCCAGCCATGGCTGGTGATCATGATGTCGGAGTTGTCCCCAAACAGGCGCAGCGCCTCGGTAAGCCCATCAGCCCAGGCCTTGGCGTCTCGCACCAGGGCTCCACGCGGGGTCAGGATGTTGTGCATCGAGACATTGGCGTTCTCGGCCATGTCCAGGATGCGCAGGTCCGGGAAATAGAGATTCATCTCGGCCGGGGCCTCGGTCGAGGGCGTGTACTGGAACCGCACCTTGACGCCATCCAGGGTCAGTTCCTGGCCGGTATGGTCGATGATCACCGTCGGCGGGATCAGGGTGATCGAGCCGCGGGCGATGTTCTGGCCGATGCCGGCGGTGATCTGCCCCTCGACGCCCGGCGGCAGCATGACGCCGAACTGGTACTGGGCGCGACGGCTCATGGCGTTGCCGGCCAGGATGTTCTCGGCGGCGACCTCCTCCATGAAGCCCTTGGGGGCGACGATCGGGACCTTGCCGCTCTTGACGTCGGCCTCGTCGACCACGCCGCGAACCCCGCCGAAGTGGTCGCTGTGGCTGTGGGTATAGACCACCGCCGTGACCGGCAGCTTGCCCAGCTTCTCATTGACCAGCTCGAGCGCGGCCCGGGCGGTCTCCTGCATGGTCAGGGGATCGATCACGATCCAGCCCGTGTCGCCGCGCACGAAGGTGATGTTGGAAATGTCGAAGCCGCGCACCTGATAGACGCGGTCCGACACCTGATACAGCCCGTGCTTGGACAGCAGCTGCGCCTGACGCCAGAGGCTGGGGTTCACCGTCGCCGGCCGCTCGGCCTTCAAGAAGTCGTAGGCGGCGAGGTTCCAGGCCGCCTGCCCGTCGGCGCGCCGGATGATCGGATCCGCCCGCGTGCCGAGGAACCCCTTGTCGGCAAACTCGAAGTCCTGCCGGTCGTTCAGCGGAAGGGTCTGGGCGAAGGCTTTCTGACGCTCGGCGGTGGTCGGCGAGGCCGGCTCGCCCGCCCGGGCCGCGCCCGCCGCCAGGATCAAGGCCAACACGCTGACCGCGAACATTCCTTTGCGCATCTCGCTCCCCGATATTTGAAACTTTATAGTTTCATTCTACATATCACCGATGAGCCCCATCGCGAAAGCCCCCAGCGCCAGCACTCCAAGAGGCCGCCCCGGCCAGCCCAAGCCGCGCGTCGACAAGGCCGCGCGCGGCCTGGCGGTGCTGGAAGCCGCGGTCGAGGTCTTCGCGGAAAAAGGCCTGCAGTCGGCCACGATGCAGGATGTCGCCGACCGGATGGGCGTGGCCAAGATCCTGATCTACCGGCTCTATCCGTCGCGCCAGGCCCTGATCGACGCCCTGTTCGGCGACATGCTGGCGCGTATCGAGGCCGACTCTGGTCGCCCCTGGGGCGGCTACGGGTCGAGCATCGCCCGGTTGGTCACGATGTCGCGCGCCAATCCCAAGCTCGCCCTGTTGCTGCTGCGTGACGCGCGCGGCGCGCCGGAGGCCGCCGTCTGGCGCGCCGCGCTGGAAGACCTGCTGACCCGGCTGATCGAACCCTTCGTGGCCGCACCGGCGCAGGCTTCGGACAAGGCGCGCGCCACCTGCCGCCACGCCGCGCGGACCTTCATGCCGTTCGTGATCGAAGCCTGGGCCGCCGGGATCGAGGATAGCGACGGCATGGACGACGAGACCCGCACGCGATGGTTTGGCGAGATCGTCCGGGCGTGGCGGGAGGCCACCTATGCGGCGGCGGGGCTCAGCCCTCTCCCGCTTCCCCCGCCTCACGGCGGGTAAGCCAGGCGCGGCTCAAGAGGCCCATGCCCAGCCAGATCACGATCGCCAGGGCGATCATGGCGATATGCTGCTTGCCGCCGCCCCGCATCGCCTGAACGATCGAGTTGCCGGCGAAGGCGGTCAGGGCGATCTTCGGCACGATGCCGATGGCGGTGCCGGCGGCGAAGTCGCGCAACCGCATGGGCGTGACGCCCGCGGCCATGTTGACGACGATGAACGGCGCGCTGGGCACCAGGCGCACGATCAGGCTGGCCATGAAGCCGTTCTTGCCGATCATCCGCATGAACTTGTTGACGCTCTCGCCTGCGAAATCGCGCAGGATCCGCGCGCCATAGGCTCTTCCCAGCCAGAAACCGACCAGCGACGACACCAGGGTGCCGATCCAGCTGTAGGCGAAGCCCGTCCAGGGCCCGAAGGCCACGACCGCCGCCGCGATCAGCACGAACTGCGGCACGCCCAGGAACGCCATGATCGCGAAGACGGCCACCGCCACCGGCAGCGCCCAGGGCCCGCTTGCGGCCAGCAGCCAGTGCTCGACGGTCGCCTCGCCGTTCAGGCCCAGCAGTTGCGCGCCGAACAGGAAGACCAAGCCCACGCCGCCGAACAGCACGAACGATACCGCCACCATGCGCCAGGCGCGGGCGTCCATATTGGTTATGAAGTCGATGAAACGGCGGATCACGGGCCCTCCTCGCCCAAGCGCCGTCGGGGGTCAAGCGGCGCGGCCTCGAGACCTGCAAAGGAAACGGGCGTTTTTCCGGCCGATACCGCTAAACCGCGATCCGGGGACGCCCTGATTCGCCCGTGGCGACATTTGTGTTGCGCGCCCTTCACATGACAGCGTTACTTATCCACAGGCTGCAAGGCCCGCAAACCTTGGCCTGTTAAGGAGTCGCGGACGTGAAAACCCTGGCTGTCATCTCCCGCAAGGGCGGCGCGGGCAAGACGACGCTCTCAGTCAATCTGGCGATCACGGCGCATCTGGCCGGTCTTCGCACCATGCTGGCCGACATCGACCCGCAACGCTCGGCGTCGGACGCCCTGCGAGCCCGTTTCGGCGAGGGCCCGACGCTCGCTGAAATCAACGCGGGCAAGCTCTTCTCGACCCAGGTTCAGGCCCAGAACACGGACTTCGACGCCCTGGTCATCGACACCCCCGCCTCACCGGAGTCGGACGTCCTTCAGGCCATCAACTGCGCCGATCTGTGCGTGCTGGTCTGCCGCCCCACCTTCCTGGACATCGCCTCGGTGGTCCGTTCGGCCGAAGCTGTCCGCCGTCTGGGCAAGAAGGGCTTGATCGTGCTCAGCCAGGCCCCTCCACGTCGCAACGGCGTCGAGCCGCCGGCGGTGCTGAAGGCAGCCGAGGCCCTGCGCTTCACCGGTATGCCGCTGGCGGCCGTGGGCCTGCGCGCCCGCGCCGCCTTCCAGCAATCGATCGCCCATGGTCGATCCGTCTGCGAGTGGGACCCCGGATCGCCCGCCGCCGAGGAAATCTCCCGACTTTGGGCGCTGCTCGCGCCGATTCTGCTGGGCCAAGGGGACATCCGGGTCCGGGCGGGATAGCCTGCGCCTGATGAAGATCCTGGCCATCTCCGGCAGCCTCAGGGCCGCGTCGTACAACACCGCCCTACTGCGCGCCGCGCGCGATCTCGCGCCTGAGGGCGTCGATATCGAGATCTTCCGCCTGCACGACCTGCCGTTCTTCAATGAGGACGTAGAGGCAGAGGGCGATCCGCCGCCGGTCTTGGCCTGGAAGGACGCGGTGCGGGCCGCGCCGGCGCTGCTGATCGCTTGTCCGGAGTACAACGGTGGTCTCACCGCCGCTCTGAAGAACGCCATCGACTGGGCCTCACGCGGCAAGCCCGCGCCTCTCGACGGCAAGATCGCCTGCGCCATGGGGGCCAGCCCCGGCGTCACCGGAACCGTCCGCGCTCAGGATGCGCTTCGCCTGAACCTGCGCCGGGTCGGCTGTGACCTCGCCCCGCTGTCGGACATCCTGGTCGGCCAGGCCCACACCAAGATCGAAGATGGCGTGCTGACCGACGAGCGCACCCGTCAGGCGATCGCGCGCCACCTGGCGAGTTTCGTCGAGATCGTCCGCGCGCGGGCTTAACCGCCCGTCAGCTTGCGCAGATCGTAGTCCGGCCCGAAGTTCAGCACGAACAGCGCGCCGAGCAACACCGTTTGCTTGGCCGAACCCAGGTGCAGGCCGACCGCCCCCTCGCCCGCCGGAATGTCAATCAAGGCGCGGCCGGGTACAGTGTACATCTTCCACTCGCCGCCGACCTTGATCCCGCCCTGCAGGGCGGCGTCATAGGGCGCGGCGGACTGCTGAATGCGGACAGCCGGAACGTCGGCGACGGCCGGACCGCCGTCGACGGCCTCGGCCTTGGCCCAAAAGGCCACCAGCACCACGTCGCCCTTGCTGATCTTGCCGGTCAGGGACTGCAAAGCCCCCACGCTCCACGGCTTGTCGCCGCCGACCAGCACCTCGACCTTCGTCGCCCCGCCGCCTTGAACCGTCTTGTCCTTTACCGGCGCGCTCTTCTGGCCCGAGCCGTAGACCGTCCAGGTGGCCGAAGGCTTGTTGATGGCCTTCTGCAGGATGTCGCCGTCGCTGGACTGGCGCGCCAGTCCAGGCGAAGCGGCCCCGATCGCCAGCGCCAGCGCAGCCAGCGCGATGTACAGAATCTTCCATTTCATAGGCGGCGTTCCCCCTGTCTGGCCGTCCTGCGGCCGTGCGTTCCCCCCGAGGATCGTCCGTGTTTCCCAGGATCGATCCCGCAAATGGTAGCGGTATCTTCAGTGGTCGCCTTAGGCAAGAACCCTGAGGCGGGAACTTGGTCAAAATGTCATGAACCCCGGCCTTGCCGCGTTGCACCACGGCCACCGGGGGCGTAAACACCGCCGCAATCCTGAAAACGGTCCTGTTGTTCGGACCAGGCAACCCAGGGGAGTTCTGCAAGATGTCGCTCGAGTCCGCCGCCCTGCGGCGTATCGCACCGTCGGCCACCATCGCCATCAGCGCCAAGGCGCGCGCGTTGAAAGCCGCCGGCCGTGACGTGATCGCCCTTTCAGCGGGCGAACCGGACTTCGACACGCCGGACAATATCAAGAACGCCGCGATCGAGGCGATCAAGGCCGGCAAGACCAAGTACACCGACCCCGACGGCATGCCCGAACTGAAGGCCGCGATCTGCGCCAAGTTCAAGCGCGAGAACGGCCTGGAGTACAAGCCGAGCCAGATCCACGTCGCTCCGGGCGGCAAGCCGGTGATCTACAACGCCCTGGTCGCCACCCTGAACCCGGGCGACGAGGTGATCATCCCCGCGCCGTACTGGGTGTCGTACCCCGACATGACCCTGCTGGCCGGCGGCACGCCCGTGTCGGTCGAGACCACCGCCGAGAGCGGCTTCAAGATCACCCCGGAAGCCCTGGAAGCGGCGATCACGCCGAAGACCAAGTGGCTGATCATCAACAGCCCCTCCAACCCCTCGGGCGGCGCCTACACGCGCGCCGAACTGCAGGCGATCGCCGACGTGCTGTTGCGCCACCCGCAGGTCTGGGTTCTGACCGACGATATGTACGAGCACCTGGTGTTCGACGACTTCGAGTTCACCACCATCGCCCAGGTCGAGCCCAAGCTCTATGACCGCACCCTGACGATGAACGGCGTCTCCAAGGGCTATTCGATGACCGGCTGGCGTATCGGCTACGCTGCGGGCCCCGAGCCGCTGATCAAGGCCATGGGCAAGATGATCAGCCAGACGACCTCGAACCCCTGCTCGATCTCGCAGTGGGCCGCGCTGGAGGCGCTGAACGGCACCCAGGACTTCATCAAGCCGAACGCCAAGCTGTTCCAGGAGCGCCGCGACCTCGTCGTGTCGATGCTGAACCAGGCCACCGGCCTGCACTGCCCGACCCCGGAAGGCGCGTTCTACGTCTATCCCTCGTGCGCCGGCCTGATCGGCAAGACCGCGCCGTCGGGCAAGGTCATCGAGAGCGACGAGGATTTCGCCACCGAACTGCTGGAAAGCGAAGGCGTCGCCGTCGTGCACGGCGCGGCGTTCGGCCTCTCGCCGTTCTTCCGCATCAGCTACGCCACCAGCAGCGACGTGCTGGAAGACGCCTGCTCGCGCATCCAGCGCTTCTGCGCCAGCGTGAAGTAAGCTTCAAACCCTCCCCCTCGCGGGGGAGGTGTCGGCTCGAAGAGACGACGGAGGGGGAAGAGGTCGCGCTGGCGATACTTCCCCCTCCGGCCTTCGGCCGCCTCCCCCTTTTGGGGGAGGATTTAGCGCTTACCCATCAATCCAGTCGGTCAGCCCCTCGCGGGCATGCGCCTCGCGCAGCGCCGGGCGCTGGCGGATGCGGTCCAGATAGCGCTTCAGGTTCGGCCACTCGGTCGCGGGCTTGGGCATGTTCCGGCTCCAGCGGCACAGGATCGTGACCAAGAGGTCCACGGTCGTGAAGCCCTCCCCGACCATGTAGTCGCGATCGGCCAGATGCGCGTCCAGCCGCGCCAATCCCGCCTCGATCTTGGCCCGGGCCGCGGCCTGCACGGCGTCCTGAGCCTCGCCGCCCGCCGGTTCGTGCGCATAGAACCAGGCGCGGAAGTGCGGCTGGAAGCTGTTGGCCAGCCAGAAGCTCCAGCTCAGATACTCACCCCGCGCGGGGGAACCGACGGGCGGCGCGAACCCTGCCTCCGGATGCCGTTCAGCGAGCAGGGTCGCCAGAGCGGCCATCTGGGTCAAAGCCTTGCCATCGACGATCAGGCTCGGCACCACGCCGTCCGGGTTCAGCGCCAGATACTCCGGTGCCTTGTGCTCGCCCTTGTCGAAGTCGAGCAGCTTGAGCTCGAACGGAACCCCAAGCTCCAGCAGCATCCAGTGAACCGCCGTACCGGCCGTGCTGGGCGAGCCGTAGAGTGTGTACATTTCAAACCTCCGCGCTGTCGCGGCGGATAGGCGGCTGCTTCTGGCCGACGGTCAATAAGGCCGGGCGCCATGCTGCCAAATCCGGGATCCGTGACGGCTAGCCTGCTCGGGCCCTAGGCTGGGCCTTGTACTCATTTAGACGGAAAAGCCGCCATGCTGACCCTCTTCCACGCGCCCCGCTCCCGCTCGACCCGGTTCATCTGGCTGTTGGAGGAGCTTGGCGCGCCTTATGAGATCCGCACGGTCGACATCTATCGCGCCGTCAGCAACACGGGCGCGCGTGATCCGGCCAATCCGCATCCGCACGGCCAGGTTCCGGCGCTGACGGACGACGGCGTGCTGATCACCGAGTCGACCGCGATCGCGCTCTATCTGACGGACAAGTTCCCCGCCGCGGGCCTGGGTCCGACGGTCGGCGATCCTTTGCGCGGCCCTTACCTTTCCTGGCTGGCCTACTACGCCGGGGTCCTGGAGCCCGCCGTGAACAACCTCTGGAAGCAGAGGCAGGATGACCAGGACAAGGCGCAGTATCAGGCGATGGACGACCGGTTGCGCACCACGCTGGAGGCCTCCCCCTGGCTGCTAGGAGACCGCTTCTCGGCCGCCGACATCCTGTTTGTCAGCCTGTTGCAGTTCGCGCGCCAGATGCTCCCGCCGCACCAGGTCTATGACGACTGGTTGGCGCGGGCCAATGCGCGCCCCGCCCTTGCCGGGGCCCTGGCCAAGGACGGCGGCTGACAACCGTCTCAGGCTTGCATCGCGCGCGGGTTCGTCGGATGACCGTCGGAGCCGCGAAAAGCTCAGAGATTCAGATCCCGCCATGGCCGACGTCGTCAATCTGAACCAAGCCCGGAAGGCCAAGGCCAAGGCGGTCGACAAGGCCCGGGCGGCCGAGAACCGCGTCCGCTTCGGCCGCAGCAAGGCGGAGAAATCGCTGGAAGCCGCGCGCGCGGAAAAGCTCAAGCGCGACGTCGACGGGGCCAAGCGCGAGGACTAGGGCGTAGTTTCCAATATCTGCAGCCCGGCTCAGTGTTTTCGGCGCCGCCGGCTAAAGCGAGCGGCCTCTAGAACCTTTGGCCTGAAATCGGAATCGATTTCAGACGTTAAAAAGGCTCTAAATCAGATACTTAGAGCGTGAGAATAGCCGAAACCGGTTCCCACTTTCGGCCTCACGCTCTAGGCTTCGGGCTCCGCCCATGCGCCTGCGTCTTGCAGATAGGCTTCGTGGAGCGGCAGGGCTTCGACCGATCGCCGCAACCGCCGCGCCGTCGCAGCGTACTCCGTGGCCAAGGTTGCGGAATTCACCCCGTCGTACAAAGGACTGGCGCGCCGCGGTCTAAGGCCCTGCCCGTGCATCACGGCCATCCAGGATGACGGCGAAAACAGCTCATCACTGCCGCTGACCAGGACGCCGCGCTCGGCGTAGAGAGCCACCCGCTCGGCCAGGCTGTCTGGGATCGGCATGGTCCGGACATAGTCCCAGAAGGGGTCTCCGGACAGCCGCGTGGCGTGATAGTGCAGGATGATGAAGTCACGGATCAGCTCGCCCTCGGCTTTGACGGCGGCGTTGTAGCCCGCCCGCAGGACGGGACTGAACGACCGATCCGGGAAGAACTTCAGCAAGGCCTGCAGGCCGGAGTGAACCATGTGCAGGCTGGTCGACTCCAGGGGCTCGATGAACCCGCTGGCCAGACCCAGGGCGACGACATTGGCCTTCCAGGCGGCGCGACGGCGGCCCGTCACGAACCGTAGCTTGCGCGGTTCGGCCTCCAGGGCGCCGTCCAGACCCTCCCGCAGAACCGTCTCGGCGCGGTCATCATCGGTGAAGGCGCTGGAATAGACATAGCCGTTGCCGGTGCGGTGTTGCAGCGGGATCCGCCAGCGCCAACCCGCCTCCTGGGCGGTCGACTGGGTGTACGGAGCGGCGGGACCGACCTTGGCGCACGGCGCGGCGATGGCGCGATCGACCGGCAGCCAGCGGCTCCAGTCGTCATAACCGGCGGCCAGCGCGCCCTCGATCAAGAGCCCCCGAAACCCGGAGCAGTCGATGAAAAGCTCGCCCTCGACCTCCCGACCGTCCTTCAGCCGCAAGCGTTCGACAAAGCCGTCCTCGGGCCGTTGATCGACGGCGACGACCTCGCCCTCGATCCGCCGAACGCCGCGCCCCTCGGCCAGTCGCCGCAGAAAGCGACCATAGAGCACCGCGTCGAAATGATAGGCCGACATCAGCTGTGACAGCGGCGTCGCTGGATCCGTGGCGGTCGGACCAGCCCTTCCGAGTCGGGCGGCCAGGGCGCAGACCGAATAGTCTTCCAGGCTCGCGTCGGGATCAGCCGCCATCAGGCGCAGAAAATGCTGCGGGAACACCCCCAGCGTCGGCTGGCCGCCCAGAACGCCGAAGGGATGCAGGTAGCGCTCGCCCGAACAGCCCCAGTCGACGAACTCGATGCCCAACTTCAGCGTGGCGCGGGTCGCGCGCATGAAGGCGGGTTCCTTGAGGCCGACCATGGCGTTGAACTGCCGGATCGCGGGGATGGTCGCCTCGCCCACTCCGACCACGCCGATCTCGGCGGACTCGACGACGGTGACAGCGCATCTCTTGCCCAACGCGGCGTTGAGCAGCGCCGCAGCCATCCAGCCGGCCGAGCCGCCACCCAGGATAACGATCGACTGAATCGCCTCGCCCATGAATCTCTGTCCGCCCTCCCCGAGCTTTGAGACGCTTTGTCGACGATCCGAGCGCCTTGCGCCAGCCGCTTGCGCCTCTGACGCAAGTGCGCGATGTCCGGCGCTCAGGAGATCGCCCCATGACAGGCCTTCGCAAACGCTCGGTGAATCTAGCGGGCCACGCCACCTCCCTGGCCTTGGAGCCTGAGTTCTGGGCGGCTCTGGAGGTCGCGTCGGGTCAACGCGGCCTCAGCCTGGCGGGCCTGATCCAGCGGATCGATCAGGACCGCGGCGAGCGGCCGCTGGCGTCCGCGTGCCGGGTCTTCGCTCTGGCGAACACCGGTCAGGCCGCGCCGTTCAAGCTGGATCCGCGCGCCATCGACTGACCGAAGTACATGCGCAGAAGCCCCCCCAGACCCATGCGCATCGGATCGGCCTCGCGGATCAGATGCGCGCGCACCGCCTCGGGCACGCTGCCCTCGGGGGCCAAGGGCGAGCCTTGGGCGGCGATCATCGCTTCATAGGCCTGAATGTCCGCTTCAGGATCCCCGCTGAGATCGGCGACCCGTTCGAGCAAACAGGTCGAGGCCGCCGGGGAGCCTCCGGCATCCCGCAAGCAAGCCAGGGTCACGCCATCCAGAACCTCGGCCTTCTGCCGGGCCACGCCATTGAAGATGCTGAACAGCAAGGTGCCGTGCGCGCGGTCGGCGGCGATGCTGAATAGCTGGTGCTGCAGCAGGAGCGCGCCGCCTTCGTAGCTGACGCCCTCGACGCCGGTCCGGAACGACAGGAGCCCGCTGGCCGACCGCTGGATCAGCAGATGATCATGCAGGAAACGCCCCGGCAGGTCGCTGGAGGGACGCGTCGATCGCCAGATGCCCTCATAGACCCCGCCGCGCGCCGCCGTGCCCTGCAAGGCCTCGCTCAGGATCGCCGGCGGAATCCAGTCGATCAAGGTCGCCTGCCCGCCATTGAAGGTCGTCTCCACCCCAAGGGCAGCCGCCAGTCCCTCAAGGTCGCGGTCCCAGTCAAGCATGGTGAAGCCGGGGCGCCGGCGCGCGATCAGCTCCGTCAGTCGAGCCAGATTGTGCGCCGAGGGCACGACCTTGCCACTAACCCACCGCCCGACCAACGACTTGTCGACCGCAAGATCAGCCGCCATGCGCGCCCGGCTCGTCGAGAGGGCCTTCAACGCCAGTTCAAGCTTCGGCCCAAGAGCATCCATGGACGCAGCTTGGATCAGTCACCGCCGCCCTGCAACGGGGGTGCATCTCGCCGCCGTTCCTCGCCCGTCCTTGCAACTGCGCGCGGCGCGCCCGTTCCGGCTCTTTGGAGACGGGACGATTTGGCGTTTCGACGCCGACGCAAGAGGACAAGCGATGAAGACCCCTTCCATGCTAACCGCGCTCTCGGCGACCTGCATTCTACTGGTCGCCGTTGGCGCTCCGGCTTTCGCGAAGCCGAGCTACATGAAGTATGATGGCGTCAAAGGTGAAGCCAAAGCCGGCAAGCCTGGGGCCCATGGCGCGCGCCCGAACGTTGCAGTCGGTGATGTGAATGGCGATGGTCGCGCCAATGGCAAGCACCTCAAGAACGCCAAGCTGACACCCCGCAAGCAAGGTACGGAAGCTTCGGCGCAGAAGTCCGTCAAGGCGCCGCCCCCCAGGCCCCAAGAAGGACTACTGCTTCCAGCCGTCCAGAAGGCGCGCTAGCCGAGTATCGCAACCGTCGAACGGTTGGCGGGCGAGCGGATGTGCTCCATATGTTCTGGATGTCCGACTCGCCCGTTCCTTCTCCCCGCATCTCAGATTTGGCTCGCGCCCAGCCCCCGGGCGCGGCCCAGCCCGGCTATCTGGACGGCCTGAACCCCGAGCAGCGCGAGGCGGTCGAGACCACCGAGGGTCCGCTGCTCGTTTTGGCCGGCGCCGGCACGGGCAAGACCCGGGTGCTGACCACGCGCCTGGCCCACATCCTGGCCACCGGCCGCGCCCGTCCCTGGGAGCTGCTGGCCGTCACCTTCACCAACAAGGCCGCGCGCGAGATGCGCGAGCGGATCACCCACATCATCGGCCCCGAAGCCGAGGGTCTGCGGTGGCTGGGCACCTTCCACTCGGTGGCCGCCCAGATCCTGCGCCGTCACGCCGAACTGATCGGGCTGAAGTCCAACTACACGATCATCGACACCGACGACAACGAGCGGCTGCTCAAGCAGCTGATCGAGGCCGAGAACATCGACGCCAAGCGGTGGACGCCCCGCATCCTGTCGCAGATCATCGACGGCTGGAAGAACCGCGGCTGGACGCCCGACCGCGTCCCGACGTCCGAGGCTGGCGAGTTCGCCAACGGCAAGGGCATCAGCCTCTATCGCCAGTATCAGGAACGTCTGCGCATCCTGAACGCCTGCGACTTCGGCGACCTTTTGCTGCATAATATCAGCCTGTTCACCGGCCATCCTGACGTGCTGGACGAGTTCCAGCAGCGCTTCAAATACGTGATGGTCGACGAGTACCAGGACACCAACGTCGCCCAGTATCTGTGGCTGCGCCTGTTGGCCCAGGGCCGCCAGAACGTCTGCTGCGTCGGCGACGACGACCAGTCGATCTATGGCTGGCGCGGGGCCGAAGTGGACAACATCCTGCGGTTCGAGCGCGACTTCCCGGGCGCGAAGGTCGTGCGCCTGGAGTGCAACTACCGCTCGACCGAGCACATCCTGGCCGCCGCCTCGGGCCTGATCACCGCCAATAGGGGACGCCTCGGCAAGACGTTGTGGACCCCGTCGAAGGGCGGCGAGAAGGTCAAGGTCAGCGGCGTCTGGGACGGCGAGGCCGAGAGCCGCCTGATCGCCGACGAGATCGAGCGCGCCAAGAAGGCCGGCCGCAAGTACAGCCAGATGGCCATCCTGGTCCGCGCCAGCTTCCAGATGCGCGCGTTCGAAGAGCGCTTCGTGTTGTTGCAGATCCCCTACAAGGTGGTCGGCGGCCCGCGCTTCTTCGAACGGGCCGAGATCCGCGACGCCCACGCCTATCTGCGGCTGATCCAGTCGCCGGACGATGATCTGGCCTTTGAGCGGATCGTCAACACGCCCAAGCGCGGCATCGGCGACACCAGCGTGCAGAAGCTGCTGCAAATCGCGCGGCTGGAAGGGATTTCCACCGTCGACGCCGCCCGGGCGATCATCGCCAGCGATGAGCTTCCGGCCCGCACGCGCACGGCGCTCAGCAACTTCATCCGCGACCTCGACCGCTGGCGCTCGCTGGTCGGAACGCTGCATCACCAGCGCCTGCTCGAGACCGTACTCGAGGAAAGCGGCTACACCGACGCCCTGCGGCTGGATAAGGGCCCCACCAGCCAGACGCGGCTCGAGAACCTGAAGGAACTGGTCCAGTCGATGGGGTCGTTCGACACCCTCGAAGCCTATCTGGAGCACGTGTCGCTGGTCATGGACCTGGATCGCGAGGCCACCGGCGACGCGGTCTGGATCATGACCCTGCACTCGGCCAAGGGCCTGGAGTTCCCGCTGGTCTTCCTGCCCGGCTGGGAAGAAGGCGTGTTCCCCAGTCAGCGCAGCATGGACGACAAGGGCGAGAAGGGCCTCGAGGAAGAACGGCGCCTGGCCTATGTCGGCATCACCCGCGCCCGCGAGGAGGCCCGGATCAGCTTCGTGGCCAACCGGCAGGTCTATGGCCGCTGGACCAGCCAGCTGCCCAGCCGCTTCGTCGACGAACTGCCGATCGCTCACGTCGATGCGGCCTCCGAGACCGGCTACTATGGCGGCGGCCCAGGCATGCAGTCGACGGCGGCGTCGCGATGGGACGATCCGGGCACCTCGGCCTTCCAGGCGGGCAGCTACGACAGCCCCGGCTGGAAGCGGGCGCAGGAACGCACCTCGGGCTTCGCCGAGCGCGGCGGATCCTGGCGCGGCGCCCAGGGCGTCCGGTCGGGCTCTTCCGCTCGTTCAGCGCCGATCGAGGGCGAAGGCCGGCTGGTCGCCGTCTCGGCCCCGACCAACAGCGCCTATTCCCGCGGCGACCGGGTGTTCCACGTCAAGTTCGGCTACGGCAAGGTCACGGGGATCGAAGGTAACAAGCTAACCGTCGCCTTCGACAAGGCCGGCGAGAAGAAGGTCATCGACAGCTTCGTCGAGAAGGCGTGACGCTGACATCGTCGGCCAATGGGCTCGCTTTTCGCGCCCGTTGGAGCTAACAGGCGCCCATGACCGACTATACGCCCCAGCAGATCGTCGCCCGTGGCGCGCGCCTCGAGGCCGAGACCGCCGCCGACGCCATCGACAACCATCCCGGCCTGGAAGGCGCCACCTACTCGATCCTGGAAGAGGACGAGGACAAGGGCGTCTGGCGCATCGACGCCTTCCCCACCACGGAGGAAGAGGACGAGAGCCTTATGGCGCTGCTGGGCGAGTACGACCTGAAGGTCTCGCGCGACACCCTGGCCGACGCCGACTGGCTGGCCATGGCGCTGTCGGGCCTGCCGCCGGTGCGCGCCGGCCGCTTCTTCGTCTACGGCATGCACGATCGCGGCCGCCTGCCGGCCAGCACCGTCAACCTGCGGATCGAGGCCGGCGCGGCGTTCGGCACAGGTCACCACGGCACCACTGTCGGCTGCCTGCAGGCCTATGACCGCCTGATCAAGGCGCGTAAGTTCAATAAGGTGCTCGACGTCGGGGCCGGCACGGGCCTCTTGGCCATCGCAGCGGCCCGCACCGGCGCCAAGCTGGCGGTCGGCACCGACATCGACAAGCCCAGCGTGCGGATCTCCAAGGAGAACGCCCAGGTCAACAAGGCCAACGCCCGCTTCGTCCACGCCTCGGGCCTGGGCCACCGCCTGGTCGCCGAGAACGCGCCCTATGATCTGGTCTTCGCCAACATCCTGGCCCGTCCGCTGATCAGCCTGGCGCAGGACATCAAGCGCGCCCTGGTTCCCGGCGGCACGGTCATCCTGTCGGGCCTGCTGCGCACCCAGGAACGGATGGTCAAGGCCGCCTACCTGTCACGCGGCTTCAAGGTGGTGACCCGCATCCACCGCGACGCCTGGGCGACGCTGGTGCTGCAGCGGCCGTAACGCGTTGAAACACAATCCTCCCCCTCGCGGGGGAGGTGGCCCGAAGGGCCGGTGGGGGAAGGTCTGCAAACCTTGCCTCTTCCCCCTCCGTCGTCTCTTCGAGCCGACACCTCCCCCTCGCGGGGGAGGATTGAACATCTTCCCTGCGCGCTCGGAGAGGCCTAAATCCTCCCCATGCGCCAGACCTTCGACGAATCCACCGATCCCTCCTTCGGCCCAAAGCACGTCCCGCTGATCCGCCAGGCCATGGCGGCGCAGGGGCTGGACGGCTTCCTGGTGCCGCACGAGGACGAGCACCAGAACGAGTATCTGCCCGCCGCCAATGACCGGCTGGCCTGGGCCAGCGGCTTCACCGGCTCGGCCGGCGCGGGCGTGATCCTGAAGGACCGCGCCGCCGTCTTCGTCGACGGCCGCTATACGCTGCAGGTTCGCGAGCAGGTCGATCAGGGCGTGTTCGAGATCCGCGACCTCGTCGAGGGCGGCGTGCCAGCCTATCTGGAGACCGTCTCGAAGGGGGCCGTCATCGGCTATGACGCCCGCCTGCATAGCCCTGCCGCCCTGGACGGCCTGAAGGCCGCCGCCACCCGCGCCGGCGCGGTGCTGAAGCCCGTCGAGGCCAATCCCGTCGACCAGGCCTGGGGCGAGGCTCGCCCGCCGCAGCCCATGGCCCCCGTGGTCCCGCAGCCCCTCGAACACGCCGGCGACGAGTCCACCGCCAAGCGCGCCCGCGTCGGCGCCTCGGTCGCGGCGCTGGGCGCCGACGCCGCCGTGATCACCGCCCCGGCCTCGATCGCCTGGCTGTTCAACGTGCGCGGCGGCGATGTGATCCGCACCCCGCTGCCGCTGTCGCAAGCCATCCTGAACGCCGACGGCACGGCGCGACTGTTCCTGGAACCGGCCAAGGTGACGACCGACCTGCCGGCCTGGCTGGGCAACCAGGTCTCGCTGGAGACGCCGGACAAGCTGGAGACGGCGCTCGCCGACCTGTCGGGCAAGAGCGTCGTGGTCGACCCGGCCCAGTCCTCGGCCTGGTACTTCGACACCCTGACCGCCGCCGGCGCCAAGGTGGTGCGGGCGATGGATCCCTGCACGATGCCGCGCGCCTGCAAGAACGCCGTCGAGCTGGAGGGCACGCGCGAGGCCCACCGCCGCGACGGCGCAGCCCTGACCCGCTTCCTGTACTGGCTGGCCACCGAAGGTCAGGTCAATCCGCCCGACGAGAAGGAAGCCGTCGCCAAGCTGGAGGCCTTCCGTGAAGCCACCGGCGTGCTGAAGGATCTTTCCTTCGACACCATCGGCGCGGCCAACGGCCACGGCGCCCTGCCCCACTACCGCCCGACCGAACGCTCCAACGAGCGCGCCAAGCTGGGCTCGCTGCTGCTGGTCGACAGCGGCGGCCAGTATCTGGACGGCACCACCGACGTCACCCGCACGGTCGCCATCGGCGAACCGAGCGCCGAGATGGTCCAGCGCAATACGCTCGTCTTGAAGGGCCACCTGGCCATCGCCCGCCTGCGCTTCCCGGCCGGCACCACCGGCTCGGCCATCGACGCCCTGGCCCGGATGGCGCTGTGGGCGCACGGCCTCGACTACGACCACGGCACCGGCCACGGCGTCGGCGTCTATCTGGGCGTCCACGAAGGTCCGCAGCGGATTTCGAAGGCGCCGAACACCATCGCCCTGCAGCCCGGGATGATCGTCTCGAACGAGCCCGGCTACTACAAGGACGGCGAGTACGGCATCCGGATCGAGAACCTGGAAGTCGTCATGCCGGCCGAGGACGTGCCCGGCGGCGAGCGGCCGATGCACCGCTTCGAGGCCCTGACCCTGGCGCCGATCGACCGTCGCCTGATCGACAAGGCGCTGCTGACGGCCGAGGAGATCGCCCAGTTCGACGCCTACCACGCCCGCGTGCTGCGCGAGATCGGGCCTCGTGTGGAGCCGGAAATCCGGGCGTGGATGGAAGAGGCCTGCGCGCCGCTTTAGGCGGAGGTTCCTCCCCCGCGTTGCGGGGGAGGTGGCCCAGAGGGCCGGAGGGGGCTAGCTGGCCGACGCTGCGTTCGCCCCCTCAGTCGCTCCGCGACAGCTCCCCGCAACGCGGGGGAGCATCCCCGAAAGCCCTACCGGATCCGCGTCCACTTCTGGGTCTTGCACATGGGCGCGACGACGCAGCCCTTGAGCTTCAGTTCGGTGTTGCTGACCAGCTCGATCGTGCCGGCATAGGTCCCGCCGTCCTCGGGGTTGTAGACCTTGCCGCCCGTCCACTTGGTGGGACCGCCGCCGAAGTCATAGAGCATCTGCAGGTTCTTCAGGGTGCGGCTGCGCTGGCTCTCGTCCTTGTTCTTAATGTCCTTGAGGCCCGGATTTTCCTTGATGTGGTTGGAGGTCACCAGCTTGCCGCACAGGCTGTTGCCGCAGCGCGAGATCTCGACCTGACCGCCATTGCTCGGCGTGGCCCACAGGCCCACCACCTCGGCGGCGAAGGCGGGCGCTGAAGCTGCGAGGCTGGCGGCGAGCGCGGTGGCGGCGATCATGGCGGTGCGGATCATCGAAATCTCCCTGTTCGCGCTTTCGGCGCGCGTCTTGACCGCTTGGTTGCGCGATCCTGTTTCCCAAAACAAGCGTTCGCACGAAATCGCGGCGAGAATTCGGAAAGCGGTCAGCTCAGCCCCAACGCCGACGTGGCGCCGCCGCAATGCGCGAGGGTCGATAGCTGTCGGGGTCGAGACGGCCCGGGGTCATGCCCAGGCGCTGCGGCAACGCCCGGATATCGGACAGCGCGTTCAGGCCCGTCGCGGCCAAGGCCACGCGACCGCAGGCATAGGCGTCGGCGGCCGCGTCGTGGTGGGCGAAATCCACGCCCAGATGGCCGCAGACCACGTTCAGCTTGTGCGATGGAAGCTCGGGCCAGACGCTGCGCGCCACTTGCACCGTACACAGATAATCGAAGCCCGGGGCTTGCACGCCGTAGTGCTCGCAGGTGCGCCGGATCACGCTGATGTCGAACGAGGCGTTGTGCGCCAGGATCAGCGCCCCCTCCAGCTCAGGCCGAAGGCGTTCCAGCACTTCCGGCCACTCGTCGGCGTCCGCGACATGTTCAGGCCGGATGCCGTGGAAGGCCATGTTGAACGCCGCGAAACGGTTGCCCGGCGGACGGATATAGTGGTGCTCGATACGCGCGACCTCGCCGTCCTCGATCCAGGCCAGACCGATCGAGCAAGGGCTGGCGCGCTGCTCGTTGGCCGTCTCGAAGTCGATGGCGATGACCTTCATGCGCTCACCAGCGTCAGCCACTCGTCCTCGGTCATCACCTGAATGCCTAGCTCCGTGGCCGTCTTCAGCTTGGAGCCGGCGCCGGGTCCCGCAACCACCAGATCGGTCTTCTTCGACACCGAAGACGCGACCTTGGCGCCAAGGCCCTCCGCCTGGGCCTTGGCCTCGTCGCGGGTCATCGACGCAAGTTGTCCGGTGAATACGATCAAGCGACCGAGCAATGGTCCTTGGCCAGCGGGGAATATCGCGACTGGAAGCGATGAGGATGATGATCGTGATCTGGAAGGGTACGTGATCTGGGGCGGCGCGTAACTTCGGTGATCCAAGCGACCCAAGACCATACCTAGTCGCCCAGGGAGATCACGCAGACTAGTCACGCCATTCAGAGCCGCAGCCGCAAGAGCGACTTGTCCGCATGCGTAGGCATCGCCGCTGGCGTCATGGTGGTCGAAATCAACGCCGAGATGGCCGCAGACCACATTTAGTCGGTGTGAAGCAAGCTCAGGCCAAACGCTCCGCGCGACCTGAACCGTGCACATGTAGTCGAACCCTGGAGGTGAGATATCGTAGTACTCACATGTTCGGCGGATCACGCTGATGTCGAACGACGCATTGTGCGCTAGGACTAGCGCGCCCTCCAGCTCTGGCCGAAGGCGCTCAAGCATGTCCGGCCACTCGTCGGCATCCGCGACATGCTCGGGCCCAATTCCATGGAAAGCGATATGAAAAGGCGTGAACCGCATGCCGGGTGGCCGAATATAGTGATGCTCAACTCGCGTGACCCGACCATCCTCGACCCAGGCAAGACCCATTGAACATGGACTGGCGCGTGTCTCGTTGGCGGTTTCAAAATCAATCGCGACGACTTTCACGCTCGCTACCCGACAGTTTCTACCATTTCTCCTCTATAAGTTTTATCCATTCGTCCTCGGTCAAGACCGTGATCCCCAATTTGCGTGCTTCGTCTAGCTTTGAGCCGGCCCCCGGTCCGGCGACGAGATAATCGGTTTTGGAGGACACTGAGCCAGCAACCTTGGCTCCAAGACTCTGCGCTTTAGCTTTGGCCTCATGGCGCGAGAAACGCTCCAGGCTCCCCGTGAAAACGACAGTCTTTCCAGTGACCAGCGACTGACCAGCGGCCTTGACCGCGTCTTCAACGGTGACGGCGGACGTGAGGCGCGACAACAGGTCCAGATTGTGAGGCTCACGGAAAAACTCGACGAGAGACTCAGCGCCAACCTCGCCCAATCCGTTCAGGCTGATTAGGTATTCGTAAGCCCCCTTGGCCTGCGGTTCAGCCATGAGGCCTAGGTCATCCAGCAACGCCCGGGGCGTGGGATAAACCTCGGCCAAACCGTTGGCAACGCTACTGCTGAGCCCCTTCACCTTGTGCGCGGCAAGGAGTTGAACGATGCTCCCATCTGGTCCTAGGGACGGTAGCCAATCAGCTAACTTCGGCGCAGCCTCGATCAGGCGCTCGGCAACTATTGGTCCCAGTTTGTCGACGCTCAGCAACCTCTGACGCGGCTGCATGTGAGCCGCCGCGAATGTGACCTCGTCCCGCATCTTCTGTAGCGAGCCGAAATGTTCGGCCAAAAGACGCGCTGTCTCCTCGCCGACGTGACGGACGCCAAGAGCGAAGATGAACCGGGCCAGTGAAATTCTGCGGCGGGCATCGATATTGTCGAACAGAGTCTCCAGACCATCGAAGGCGCGCTTGTCCTCCTCGATACCCTTGCTAGTCTCGGCGGTCCCCTTAGCTAGCTGTCGTTGAGCCGCCTGCTCACGCCGCCTCTCAGCTATAGCTGCTCGAACCTCATTCGCACGGGCACGCAACTGAAAGATATCCGCAGGGTCCTTCAGCAGCCCCTTCTCATGGAACAGCTCAACATAGGTTTCGCCAAAGCCCTCGATATCGAAGGCCTTACGCGAGATAAACAACTTGATGCGCTCCGTGACCTGGGCCGAACATATAAGCCCTCCGGTGCAGCGTCGAACGGCTTCGTCGACATCTCGCATGGCGTGGCTGCCGCACACTGGGCAAGTATCCGGGAAGACGAACGCGCGCGCGTCCACCGGCCGTTCCGACACCACAACCTCGACGATCTGCGGGATGACATCGCCAGCCCGTTGCAGCACCACAGTGTCGCCGATGCGTATGTCTTTGCGAACGATCTCGTCCTCGTTGTGAAGGGTGGCGTTACGGACCACCACCCCGCCGACCGTCACCGGGCGTAAGCGGGCGACGGGCGTGATTGCACCAGTTCGCCCGACCTGAAGGTCAATGGCCTCAAGCACTGTGCGCGCCCGCTCGGCCGGGAACTTGCGGGCTATCGCCCACCGAGGCGAGCGAGCGACAAAGCCCATGCGCCTCTGAAGGTCCAGGCTGTCGAGCTTATAAACAACCCCGTCGATGTCGAAGGCTAGCGTTGGACGTAACTGCTCAAACTCTGCATAGGCATGAAGCAGCCCCTGAGCGCCCTCCACTCGGCGCGCCGGTGGGACCGTAGTGACAAATCCCCATTCGGATAGTTTCTGCAACGCACCCCATTGGGTCTCGGCGAACGCTTGAGAACTAACGCCCCATGCATAGCCAAAAAATCGCAAGGGCCGCTGGGCGCTCACAGCAGGATCGATCTGGCGCAGCGAGCCCGCCGCAAAGTTTCGAGGGTTGGCATAGGTGCGCAGGCCCGCAGTCTCAGCAGCAGCGTTGAAGTTCGAAAAGGCCTGCAGCTCAACGTAAACTTCGCCACGTATCTCAATGAGGTCTGGCCAGTCAGATCCTTTTAGCCGCCGGGGAATATCGGCCGGCACAACAGTTCCATCTGCCAGATTTCGTGGCTCAGTCAGCGTTAACAGATTGGCGGTGACATCCTCACCGGTCTCACCATCGCCGCGCGTAGCCCCCTGGACAAGTTCACCTTTCACGTAGACGAGCGACGCGGACAGCCCATCGATCTTCGGTTCTGCAGTATAGCCAATGATCTCATCTGCCGAGAGATTGAAGAAGCGGCGGACGCGCGCATCGAACTCGATCGCCTCGTCGTTCGAGAAGGCGTTGTCGAGGCTGAGCATTCGGACGCCATGCTTCACCGGCGCGAACTGTTCGGCCCGCGCCGCGCCGACCCGCATCGACGGGGAATTGTCGCGCACCAGATGCGGGAAGCGGGTCTCGATATCGAGGTTCCGGCGCTTCAGCGCGTCGTACTCGGCGTCGCTGACCGTCGGATTGTCCTGCTGGTGGTAAGCGATGTCATGCGTCGCCAAGAGGTCGGCCAGACGCTCCAGTTCCTCGACGGCCTGGGCTTCGGTGAGGTCGGCGACGGCGATCTGGGACACGGGGCGAATCCGGGCGGCGGGGAACGCAGGCAGGTTAGCAACGCGGCTCCGTCGGGGGGAGTCGCCGATGCGCTCGCCCGTCAGGCGAAACTTGGCCCACCCCTTGCGGCGTCGGGAGCGAAGGAGTTTCCGATGTTCAATGCCGGCACAGGTTTCGCCAAAGCGAGCGCCACGCCCGTCCTGTCTCGGGACGGTCCGCTGGACGCCCTGCGCTTCCTGGCCGCCCTGTTCATCGTGCTCTATCACGTGGCAGAGCGCGCGCCGGTGTCGCTGTTCAGCCTGTCGCCGGCGTTCGGGCGCGGCTATCTGGCGACCGACTTCTTCCTGATGCTCTCGGGCTATGTGCTGGCCCGGACCTACGGATCGCGCATCGCAAACAGCGAGGTCGACACCTGGACCTTCCTGAAGCGACGCGTGCAACGGATCTGGCCGCCGCACCTCGTCATGCTGGCCCTGTTCGTCGCTTTCTTCCTGGCCACCACGGCGATTGGCCTGGCGCCGCAGAACCCGCAATGGTTCCAGTGGGACCAGCTGCTGCCCCAGATCTTCCTGGTGCAGGCCTGGTTCGTACCGGGGACCTCGGGTTGGAACATGCCGACCTGGACCCTGTCGGCCCTGATCGTGGCCTATGCGCTGTTCCCGATGGTCTGGCGCAAGGTCGCCGCCACGTCGCGGCCGCTGCGGCTGCTGGCCATGGGCGTCTGCGCCTGGATCATCATCGACCAGGCCGCGCTGCTGGCGTTTGGCGTGCCCGGCTATCAGTTGCCGCTGCGCTTTGGTCTGATCCGCGGCGTGCCGCTGTTCCTGATCGGCGTGCTGGTCGCGCGCCTGCCGGTCACGCGCCTGGCTGAGCAGCAAGCCCTGCCCCTGGCGGCGACCAGCCTGGCGATTGTCATCGGCGTCCAGGCCCTGGGGAACTTCGACTACTTCAGCCTCGCCCTGCTGGCGTTCCTGATCTACGCGGCTGGGGCCTCCAAGCCGCGCGCCTGGCGCTGGGCCGGCGCGGCGGGGCGCCTGTCGTTCCCGCTGTTCCTGACCAACACCCTGACCGCCGTCGTCTGGTTCGGCCTCGTGCGGATGCTCGACGCCAAGCTCGGCCTGCCGGTCGCCGCCCAGTGGGCGTTGTGGGCGCTGGCCATCCCGGCGACGATCATCGCCGCGTGGCTGTTCGAGCGCCTCGTGGATGCGCCGCTGCAGACCTGGATCAAGTCGCGGTCTCGTGGGGTGGCGGCCCCGCACATCACCAAGATGCGCGAGGCCTCGGCCTAAGCTTCTAGGACGCCTTCCCGCGTCCCCGCATAAAGCCAATTCCGCCGACCAGCGCCGTCAACAGGACAACACCGCCAAGCAGCGCGACGGGCCAGCTTCCGGCGGCCGCCGCCGCCCGATATTCCGGCGCGCGCGCGAAGTCGGCGCGGCCAAACGGCCGGTCTTCGAACAGATACGGATAGTAGAACCGCCGAAGCGCGCCGTGGAACGCACGAATGCGGTCCTGGTAGGCGATCTGCGCCGCAGGATCGGTCGCGGCCAGCCGGTGCAGCGCCAGCTGCGTCGCCACGCCCGGCGTCACCAAGCCCAGCCGCTCACTCCAGGCCGCCCGCTCCAGGACGCCCTGCCGATACTGGCGCGACAGGTCGCCCGCCCGTTCGTCGCCCACCTGGTGGAAGGCGAAGTACCATTTCCAATGGAACGCCTCGGTGAGCGGCGCGGTGTTGCGCCACTGCGGATGGGTGCGGAAGAACGCGTCCATGGTTTCAGACTTGGGAATGTCCCAGGCGCGATGCACGGCCGTGCGCTGGGTCTGGCCAAGCTCCATGCCCTGGCGCAGCGGGATGGCGCTGTTGATCGCCACATGACCGATCGCCGGAACGATCAGGGTCAGGGTCATCCAGGCCGCCGCCAGGGTCATGGCGTTAGACAGCGAGCTGCGCGCCGCGCGGGCCACCACCAGGCACAGCACGATCCAGAAGGCCAGATAGGCCAGCACCACCGCCAGCACCGCTCCGACCTTCCACAACGCCGCGCCCGCGACGGCGGCGCCGACCAGGAACGGCAGCGCCAGCGCCAGGAAGAGGCCCAGCGCGCGAACGGCCAGACGCGGCCCCCAAAGCGCCGAGGACGCGCCCACCGAGGCCTCCAGAGCGCGCAGTCGCCCCGCCTCGCGCTCGCCCGACCGCAGGTCATGGAACAGCAGGATCACGAACAGCGGGGCCAGATAGACCAGCACGAAGGCGAAGTCGAAACGCCCCGGCAGCGCGGCTTCCGGATTGCCGATCTCGCCCTCGTAGAGCTGCGCCTCCAGGCCAAGAGCCCTCACGCGCAGGACGTAGGGCGAGACATCGCGCGTCCCGATGGCGGCGAACGCCAGGTCCGACGGCGGATCCCAGGTGGCATGGAAGGTGTAATAGGCCGCGCTGCCAGGATCCTTCTCGCGGGAGACCCAGTCGGTGATCGCGGCGACATCGGACGCCTGCTGCGGCCCGATGCGGGCGATCGCGGCCTCCTGACGCGCGACCTCGACGAGCCCGGCGCCGATGGCGACGCTGGTCAGGACCAAGAGGCCGATAATGGCCACGACGGCCGATTTCAGGCCCAGCAGGAAGCGGGCTTCGCGAAGCAGGGCGTTCATTATGCAGCGCTCCGGTTCAGACGACGGCCGGCGCGGACCGCAAACCACGCTCCAGCGACGAGCCAGAGCAACAGGGCCGCCAGCCCCGGCAGGGCGCGGCTGACGACGTCGGCCGCCGAGGGCCGTTTCGGGTCGAACTGAGGCATGGCGCGCCAGTGGTCGGCCGAGATGCGGCTGCGAGCCTCCGCCGCAGCGTTCTTGCTCTTGGCGGCGTCGTCCGCAGCCGTGACCGCCGTGGCCTGCAGGCGGTTGAGGCGCTGCACCAGGTCATAGCGGTAGGCTTCGGCCTGTTCGAGGAAGCGGCGATAGGCGAAGAGGTCCGTCTCGGCCAAGGTCATGGACACACGGCGGATCGCCACGGTCGGGCTGACCACCGCCAGAGCGTCCATCACCCGCCCCTGCGCCTCCATCGCGCCGAAGGCCTGGTCGGCGTAGCGGTCGAACAGACTGGAGGTCAGCTTCTCACCTTCGATGGCGAGCAGACCCCGATAGTTGACCGGCAGGTCCTCGACCCGGGTCACGCCGTACTGTTTCAGCGTCTTTTGCTTGAAGGCCGCGAAATAGGGATCGTTGGGATTGTGGCTGTCGCCCATGGACCGCAGGTCGCGCTGGACGGCGATGTCGGTCTCGACCCGCGTCGGCAGCGGCGCCAGGGCGGCGGCGGCCTCGGGCGCGACACGCGGAACCAGCACCACCATGAAGGCCCAGGCGCCGACAAGGCCGATCAGGGCCGAGCGGCTGCGGGCGGCCGTGGCGGATACGGCGATGATCAGCAGGGTCCAGAAGGCCAGATAGGTGATATAGCCCAGCGCGGTCAGGCCGACAGCCGAGAGCCGCGCCCCGCCGCTGACGCCGAGCCACAGCAGTAGACCAAAGGCCGGGGTCGAGATGGCCAGGGCCGCCAGGCCCAGCGCCAGGGCCTTGCCGCTCAGCAGCGCGCCGCCCGAGACCCCGGCCAGCAGCGACTGGCGCAGCGTGCCGCGCTCGCGCTCACCGGCGATCATCCCGGCGCCGATGAACACCAGCAGCAGCGGCACGATCACCTGCAGCACCAGCGCGGGCGACAGCTGGCCGAACCGGACCAGCAGCGAGGACTGACGAGCGTCGCCGAAGTTGGCGCTGTTCTGCCGATGACCTTCGAGGAAGATCATGTTGCCCGTGTAGGCCTCAACGCCGGGGTCCATCGCCGCCAGGCCGCTGGCCGGCCGGATGGCGAAGTGGCCAAAGTGCACGACACGGTGCGGATGCCGGTTGGGCTGGGCGGCGAAGTCATGGTCGGCGGCGTGCTGCAGGCGCTCGCGCAGGCCCGCCTGGTCGGCCTGATAGGCGTGCGAGGTGAGCGCCGCAGCCAAGGTCAGCAACGCCACAAGGATCAGGCCGATCAGCGCGACCCGGCTCCGAACAAGGTGACGCAGTTCGTTGCGCGTCACCGAAAGGATCACGCTCATGCCGCCCGCGCCCTCGAGAAGCGGTTATGCAGGGCGCGAAGGTCGAAACGCTCGGGTCCGTCGGCGACCATCTCGTCGCTGATCCGGCCGCGCTCCAGGAATCCGATGCGGTCGGCGATGTCGGCGACGCCGATCAGGTCGTGGGTGACGATCAGGATCGCCGCCCCCTCCCCGCGCAGGCGCGAAACCAGAGCGTTGAAGTCGGCGGTCGCGCCGGGATCGAGCCCCGAGGTCGGCTCGTCCAGCAGCAGCACCGACGCGCGGCGCAGCACTGCCAGGGCGATCGCCGTCTTCTGGCGCATGCCCTTGGAAAAGCCCGACACCCGGCGCTCCCAGGCTTCCTCCGCCAGACCGACCGTGCCGAACGCCTTGTTGATCTCGTCGGCGACGGGGCGCAGGCCCGCCAGCCGCAGGAAATAGTCGATGTTCTCGCGCGCGGTCAGGTGCTCGTACAGCGCCACGTTCTCGGGGATGTAGGCGATGGCGCGGCGCACCTCGGCGGGCTCCGACACGGGATCGCGGCCAACTACGCGGACGCGTCCGGCGCTGGGACGGACAAAGCCGAGGATCGCCTGCAGCGTGGTCGACTTCCCCGCGCCGTTGCCGCCGAGCAGGCCGTAGACCTCTCCGGCCCTGACCGTCAGGGCCAGGTGATCGATCACAGCGCGATCGCCGTAACGCACCACGAGATCTGCGATCTCGATCGCTTTGTCGCCATCCACGGTCTTCACGCCACCCTCGTATGCCTCTGCGGCGCCGCTCGCGCCGTCAAGTGATGTTATATCGTAACAATTATCTTGACCCTGGATCAACCCCTCGCCTATTCGACCGGCCAACCCAGACCGCCGTTCTCCAGCGAGATCCCATATGACCACCAAGGCCCTCCTGTTCGCGCTTTGCGCGGGCGCCTCGCAGTTCGCCTTCACGGACCTGGCCCTCGCGCAGGACAAGGCCAACGAGGTCGACAGCGTCGTGATCACCGGCTCGCGCGCAGCCAGCGCCAGCATCAACGGCGTCGTGATCGACCCGATGCGACTGCCGCAGAGCGTGCGGGTGCTCGACGAGGCGCTGATCGTCGACACCGGCGTGACCAACCTATCGGACCTCTTTGATTTCGCCGGCGGCATGGCCCGCCAGAACAGCTTCGGCGGGGCGTGGGACGCCTATGCGATCCGCGGGTTCTCGGGCGACATCAATCAGGGCCCGGACCTGCTGGTGAACCGCTTCACGGCCAACCGAGGCTTCAACGCGCGGCGCGACGTCGCCACTGTCGAGCGCTTCCAGGTGCTCAAAGGCCCCGCCTCGGCCCTGTCAGGCAAGGGCGAGCCGGGCGGCTCGATCAACATCGTCACCAAGGCCCCGACCGAAACCGCCCAAGGCGCCGGCGAGCTGTCGTATGGCAGCTTCGACGCCAAGCGGATCATGGGCGACCTCAGCGGTCCCGTGGGCGGCGGCGTCTCGGCCCGCATGATCGCCGTCTATCAGGACACGGACGGTTGGCGCGATCATGTCGGCAGCGACCGCCTGCTGCTGGCCCCGTCGCTGGCCTGGACGCCGTCGGACGACCTGCGCCTGCTCTACCAGATGGAGGCCAACACCGTGCACTTCGTGCATGACCGGGGCCTGGTGGCGGTCGCCGGCGACGGCAAGGCGCTGCCGCGCGAGCGGTTCCTCGGCGAACCGAACGATGGCGACATCACGCAGAAGACGATCCAGCACCAGCTGACCACCACCTACAACTTCAGCCCGAGCGTCGCGGTGGAAGCCGGCGTGCAGTATCGCGACGGCTCGTTCCGGGGTCAGTCCACGCACAACGGGTCGCTGGTCGGAACCCAACTGCGCCGCCAGCTGCGCATCCATGACTACACCTGGGATGACCTCTCCGGCCGGATCGAGGTCAGCTTCGACGGCAAGCTCGGCGGACTGGAGCACCAGTTGCGCGCCGGCGCCGACGCCTTCACCTACGAGCAGCGCCGGATCTTCTATCGCTTCAACCCGACGGCCGCCTCGCCATACGCCATCGACATCCTCAACCCTGTCTACGGTCAGGCCAAGCCGGTCGCGCCGCTGAACCAGAACGTGCTGGAGGAACTGCGCGGCGAGAGCCTCTACCTGCAGGACCTGGTGACGCTGAACAGCCAATTCACCCTGCTGGTCGGAGTCCGCCAGGACTGGATCCGCCAGACCAACACCAACTACCGCAACAACACCGTCACCCGGCAGTCGCCCTCGCAAGCCTCACCGCGCGCAGCCCTGACCTGGGCGCCGAACGAGAGCTTCTCGGCCTATGTCAGCTGGGGACGCTCGTTCCGCTACAATCAGGGCTCAGACGCTGCGGGCGGCGCCTTCCCGCCCGAGAAGGGCGAGGCCTGGGAAGCCGGCGTAAAGTGGGACCTGGCCGGCCGCCTGACGGGCACCGCGTCGCTGTTCCGCATCGACAAGGAAAATATCCTGGTCAATGACCCGGCCAACAGCGGCTTCTTCATCCCTGTGGGCGCCGCGCGCAGCCAGGGCGTGGAGGCCGAGACCAATCTTCGCCTGCCCAAGGGCATCACCGCCACGGCGGTCTACGCCTACACCGACACCGAGATCACCCGCGACACCCGGGCCAACATGGTCGGTAGCGCCTTGAGTAATGTCCCAAAGCACTCGGGCGCGGTGTACGCCAACTGGCGCTCGGACGGCGAGGCGCCGGGCTCGGTGACCCTGGGCGGCGGCGTCGTCTATGTCGGCGAGCGCGCGGGCGACGACGTCAACACCGGCTTCAAGCTGCCGGACTATGTGACGGTGCGCGCCAACCTCGCCTACAAGGTGTCGAAGGCGGTCTCGCTGCATCTGGATGTCGAGAACCTGTTCGACACCTATTACCTGGAAAGCTCGTACAACAACGTCTGGATCACGCCGGGCGCGCCGCGCACGGTCACGGGCCGGCTGCGCGTGAGCTTCTAGACCCCACCCAGCGTTCGCGCCGGTCGGCGGCTCCGATCGGCGCGAACGCCATAACCGCCAAAAGAAAAGCCCGGCGGATGGCCGGGCTGGAATAAGTAGGGAGGAAACGCCCCGGGAAGGGCAGAGGCTCTCAGCCTCACGCAGGTGATCTATGTTCACTTGCGACCGTTTCAAGGCCCGACCTGAAAGATTCTTCACGCGCGGCCCGCTTGGCTTGCCCGGGTCGTGTGATATGAGCGCCCTCGACGAATGAGGGCCTGCGCCCGAAGCGAGCGCCAAGTCCATGTCTGATCCCACCGACCCTGCAGACGTTCCCGCCGCGCCGGCGCCGAAGCCTCGGCGGCCGCGCAAGCCGCGCGCCCAGACCGTCATGACCGAGGCCGCCGGCCTGGATCCCGCCGCGCCCGAGGCCACGCCGCCCAAGCCGCGCCGGGCGCGCAAGTCGCGCCGCGCCCAGCCCGAGGTCGTCGCGGTCCCCGAGGTCGAGACGCCGCCTGTCGTGACGGCGGCCCCAGAGGACGCCGACGCCGATCTCTTCGAACCTGCGCCGCAGGTCGAGGCGAGCACGGCGGAGCCTGACGCCGCCGAAACGACCACGATCACTCCGGCCGCCGACGCCGCGCCGGAAACCGAGATTGAGCCCGATATCGCGCCGACGTCAGACGCCGCGTCAGAGGTCCCTGCTCCGCTTGAGCCCGCCCCCTCGGTCGAGGACGCGCCCAAACCGAAGGTCGAGGCGGTCGCCGCCTCCGTCCCCGAGCAACCCGCGCCCGTCGCCAAGCCGCCGATCTGGAAGCGACCGGCCTGGCTGATCGGCGCCGGGGCCGCTGTGGCGCTGGTGATCGTTCTGATCGCCTCGCTGTTCTGGTCGCTGCCGCTGAGCCGCGCGCTGGAGCCGCTGGACAACTCGGCGATCGTGCTGGTGGCCGAGGACGGCTCGCCCATCGCCCGCCGGGGCTCCTACAAGGAAGCGCCGATCGATGTGGCCAAGCTGCCGCCTTACGTGCCGGGGGCCTTCATCGCCATCGAGGATCGTCGGTTCTACAGCCACATGGGCGTCGACCCGAAGGCCATCGCCCGCGCGCTGGGCCGCAACGCCCAGGCGGGCGGGGTGTCCGAAGGCGGCTCGACCATCACCCAGCAACTGGCCAAGAACGCCTTCCTGTCCAGCGACCGCAATCTGCGCCGCAAGGCGCAGGAAGCCTTGATTGCAGTCTATCTGGAGGCGCGCCTCTCGAAGGACGAGATCCTGTCGCGCTATCTGTCGTCGGTCTATTTCGGCGACGGCGCCTATGGCCTGCGCGCGGCGGCCCGGCACTATTTCGGCAAGCCGCCCGAACAGCTGACCATCGGCGAGGCGGCGATGCTGGCGGGCCTGGTCAAGGCGCCCTCGCGCCTGGCGCCGACCAACAATATCGAAGGCGCCCTTGAGCGCATGCGCGTGGTGCTGGGGGCCATGGTCGAGACCAAGACCATCACCCAGGCGGAGGCCGACGCTGTGGGCGAGGTGTCGCCTGTCGAAGCGCAGGAAAAGCTGCCCACCGGCTCCTACTTCGCCGACTGGGCCCTGCCCCAGGCTCGCGCCCTGATCGGAGCTCGCTACGGCGAGACCATCGTCAAGACGACGCTGGACCCCGAACTGCAGGAGAAGGCCGAGCGCATTCTCAACGACTATATCGAACGCGACGGCGAGGTGCTGAACGTCACCCAAGGCGCCCTGGTCGCCATGCGCAGAGATGGCCGAGTCGTCGCCATGGTCGGCGGCCGCGACTACAAGCAGACCCAGTTCAACCGCGCGGACGCCGAGCGTCAGCCAGGCTCGGCGTTCAAGCTGTTCGTCTATCTGGCCGCCCTGCGCGAAGGCATGACGGTCACGACGCCGATCCTCGACACCCCCGTCCAGGTCAGCGGCTACATGCCCAAGAACCATGAGGGCAAGTATCACGCCCGCGAGGTGCCGCTGATCACCGCCTTCGCCGGCTCGTCCAATGTCGCGGCGGTCCGCCTGGCGCATGATCTGGGTCCCGCCAAGGTGATCAAGGTCGCCCGAGACCTGGGCGTCACCGAGGAGATCCCCTCCGACCTGACCATGGCGCTGGGCACGGGTCCGATGAGCCTGACCCGCCTGACCGCCGCCTATGCCTCGGTCGCGGCCGGCGAGTATCCGATCGTTCCGCACGGCCTGGCCGACTTCAAGAAGCCCAAGACCAAGGCCTACGACCCCAAGGTGCTGGCCAATATGCGCGACCTGCTGCGGTCGGCGACCCATCGCGGCACCGGCATCGAGGCCGCCATCCCCGGCGCCTTTGGCAAGACCGGCACCACCCAGGACTATCACGACGCCATTTTCGTCGGTTACGTCGAGGACCTGGTCGTCGGCGTCTGGCTGGGCAATGACGACAACAGCTCGATGAACGGCGTGGTCGGCGGCGGCGAGCCCGCCAGGATCTGGAAGGCGTTCATGCTTTCGGCGCTGGGCCGCGATGTCGCCCCCGTCGTCGAGGAGGACCCGCTGGAGGACCTGGGTCTGCCACTGGAAGGCGAGCTTGGCCCGGACGGTCTGCCGCTGGCGCCGTTCACCCCGCCCACCGACGAGCCCGCCCCGCCGACCAATAGCGGCGCTCCGCTGGCGCCGCCGCCGCCGGAGCCGCGCCCCTGAAGAATGGGTCGAGCTTCGTCGATTGACGGATTTGCCGTCTTAAAACTGTCGTCAAACCGTGACAAAAGCCCGTCACCAGTCTGGCACGCTTCCGTTGCGTCCAGACGAGACAGGATTTGACGACATGAACAAGCTTATCGGCGCGGTCGCCACCGTCGCTCTGCTCGCCGTCGCCGACCAAGCCCATGCGGCCCGCGACCAGATCTGGGCGGTCGGCTCTTCGACCGTGTTCCCGTTCTCGACGCGCGTGGCTGAGAACTTCGCCAAGAAGACCGGCAAGAAGTCGCCGCGCATTGAAGCCCTCGGCACCGGCGGCGGCATCAAGATGTTCTGCGGCGGTACCGGAGAAAAGTTCCCCGACATCGCCAACGCGTCGCGCCCGATGAAGAAGTCCGAGTTCCTAGCCTGCCAGAAGGCCGGCGTGAAGGACATCGTCGAGATCAAGATCGGCTTCGACGGCATCGTCGTCGCGTCGAACAAGAAAGGCCCGGACTTCAACTTCAAGCTTGAGCAGCTGTATCTGGGCCTGGCTGACCAGACCCTGCGTGGCGGCCAGATCGTAAAGCAACCCTACAAGTCGTGGAGCGAAGTCGGCCCCGGCCTGCCCAAAGCCCGCATCCTGGCCTACGGCCCGCCGCCCACCTCGGGCACTCGTGACGCCTGGATCGAGCTGGCCATCGAGGGCGGCGCCGGGAAGCTGCCGACCCTGGCCAAGATGAAGGCCGCCGACGAGAAGAAGTTCAAGGCCACCGTGTCGCCGATGCGCACCGACGGCGGCTGGGTCGACGCGGGCGAAAACGACAACGCCATTGTCGGCACCATCGAGAAGACCCCCAACGCCCTGGGCGTGTTCGGCTACTCGTTCCTCGAAGAGAACGGCTCGCGCATCAAGGCCGCGGCGGTCAACGGCGTGAAACCGACGGCCCAGACGATCGCCAGCGGCCAGTACCCGCTGTCGCGCTCGCTCTACATCTATGTGAAGAAGTCCCAGGTCGGCGTGACGCCGGGCCTGAAGGAGTTCGTGTCCGAGTTTGTGTCCGACGCGGCGACCGGTCGCGGCGGCTATCTGCAAAATCGCGGCATGATCCCGCTGCCGCCGGCGGTGCACATTCAAATGAAGCAGAAGGCCAACGCCCTGACGCCGATGCCGGCGCCGAAGAACTAGTCCTGGCCAAAACCTGAACGACAGAGGCGGTCGCTGACGCGGCCGCCTTTTTCGTGCGCGCTGGATCGATCAGGCTTCAGGGCGGCGCCAGTATTGGCCGTCCGCAACAAACTCATGGAAGTCGGGCGTCAGGCGCACACCATCGTCCAGGCAACTTGCGGCGATCGCCAGGACACGCCCGGAAAACGGGTCTCCCAGCGCCGTCCCGCAGCGGGCGCAGAAGCACCGATTGAACCGCAGCGGCGGCGCTGGCGCGTAGCGAGCGACCAGATCGCGACCCGAAACCCAGAAGAACGCCTCGGCGCGCACATAGGCGTAGACGCTCGATCCCGCCTTGCGGCAGCGCGAACAGTGGCAAACGCCAACCATGGCCGGACGCTCGAAGAGTTCAAACTGAACGCCGCCGCAGCAGCAGCTTCCCGTGATGGCCACGCTGGTTCTCCCTGATCATCCAGGGACCCTGCGCCCACCTTGTCGCCAGCGATGTGTCAGCAGGCTTGCGCCGCCGCTGAGGCGGCGTGTCGCACCCTGGGCGGGCGGAGCGGGTTAGCGCGTGCGCGAGGTCATGCCCGCGGCGGCCGCGTCGTCGGCGACCTGAGGATCGAGCTCCGGCGCGGGTCCCGTCTGACGGATCGACGGATTGGCGGGGACTTCCGGCGGGGGCGCCACGGCCTCGGCCTTTGGCGGCGCAGGCTGTGTCGCCTTGGCGGCCATCGCGGCCGCTGCCGCATCATCGGCGGCGGTGCGGGTCTCGGCGGGTCCATCCTCGTAGCCGCCGCCGCTGGACGTCAGGAACAGAATGGTCCCGAAGGTGGCCAGCACGCCGACGACGAAACCCAGCAGGAACAAGCCAAAAGGATTGCCACGACGCTCGCTCATCTCAACGGTCCGCCATCCACGCCGACTTAGCCTTGAAGCCCGCTATCACGGTCTAAACGGGTGAACCAGAGCTTGGTTATCGAATTCGGCTAAGAGGCGAGCAGCGCCTCAGGTCCCCGTCCACTTGCGGACCGGTCCGACATCGACATGGACGAAGTTGCTGGTCGGATAGTAGCCGACACCGCCAACGCTCAGATCCAAAGCCGCAGCGCGGACGTGCTTGAGCTCGACATCCTCCAGGAAGATGTCCATGGCCTTGCCATCCATGTGCAGGCTCTTCTTGGCCACCTCGCCGCTGCGCTTGGACAGCAGACGGTTGGTCGCCGGAGAGCGATAGCCCGAGATCACCTGGAAGGGTCCCTTGCTCTGGGTCTTGCGCGCGATCTGGTCGAGCAGGTCATAGAGGCCCCGATCGATGGGATGGACCTCGTCGTTGCGATAGTCGCGCAGCACCTTGTCCAGCGCACTCACGGCGTCCGGAACATAGTCGCCGTTCTCCCAGTAGACCGCTTCCAGCTTCTCGCCGGTATGGACGTTGTGGAGATGAACCCAGCGCGGATCCACAGCGGGCTTCAGCGCGGGCGGATCGATCGAAGCGACCGTCGCAGCGACGGTGGTCGGCGGCGGAACCGGCGTGGCCTGAGGGATCTTGCCCTCCAGCAGCGCGCCGATGATGTCGTCGTCGGCGCGCGCCGCCAATGGCAGAAGTCCAACCCCGATAGCGCCCAGCCCCCACTGGAGCAGCTTACGTCGATGCATGATTACGCCTTAACCGACACGGAAGGTCGGGAGGACACCTCATGACGCGCCTGAATGCAAGCTGAGCCGTATCAGAGTGCGGCGATACGCTGCACCAGCTCCCGATCCCAGCCATAGGGATCCTGGCGGAAGTTCACCTGCCCGTCCGGCGTCACATAGGCCGTCCAGTACAGCAGGTAGACGGCGATCTGCTGGGGCAGTTTGGCCCGCACCGTCTCGCCCGAGGCCAGGGTTTCGTTGACCTTCTCGGGCGTCCAGGTGGGATCGTCGCGCATCACCTCGTTAACCAATTCGATCGGCTTTTGCAGTCGCACGCAGCCGTGGCTGGCCAGGCGGCTGAAGCTGTCGAACCGCGAGCGGCTGGGCGTATCGTGCAGATAGACGCCATACGGATTGTTGAAGTCGAACTTCACCTTCCCCAGCGCCGCCAACGGACCCGCCTTCTGTTGCAGACGCGAGCCGCCGCCTTCGGTCGGGATCACGATGAAGTCGTTGCGCGCCAGATAGCCGGGGCTGGCCCGCTCCTTGGGCCAGATCTCCTTCGACGCGATCGACTGCGGCACGTTCCACGGCGGGTTCAGCACGATGCTGTGGATCATCGACGAGAGCATCGGCGTCTCATCGCCCGGGCGGCCGGTGACCGCACGCATCGTCAGGGTCGGGGTGTCGTGATGGAACACCGACAGGATGGCGGCCGCCACGTTCACCTGGATGCGCTCGGCCGGCAGGGTCTGCGGCAGCCAGCGCCAGCGCTCCATATTGGCGACGATCTGGTCGATCCGCCGCTCGACGGGAATGTTCAGCGCCGCCAGGGTGGCCCTGTCGACGATCCCGTTCGGATTGAGACCAAACCGCTTTTGCGCCCGCTGCACGGCCTGGGTCAGGGCCGCGTCGAACACCGGTGCGGCATCCACCGCCACCGTGGGGTCCTCGGCCGCCAGCCGGGCCTCGAGGGCCACGACGCGCGCACCGGTCGCCCCCTCCTTCAGCTCCGGCCCGGCGGCGATAGGCAGCCAGCCGCCTTTGGCCGCGATGTCGCGATAGGTGGCCAGGCCCGTCCGCAGGGTCTGGTATCCCGTGTAAGGCGGCGGCAGGGTCTCGAGCCATTCGGCCAGGCGGCCCTGCTGCACGGCCGTCACAAACTCGGGCGCGGGATCATAGGCCGCCGGCCGCAAGCCCCATTCGGTCTTGAAGGCGCTGATCGGCAGCCGTCCCGTCCGCACGGCGCGGGCATAGGCCAGGGTGAGGCTGACCAGTTGCGCCTGTCCAGCGGCGCGCGAGGCCGGATCCCCGGCCATGTAGAGCTCGATCGCCCGATCCGGCGAGAAGGCGGTCATCGCGAAGCCGTGCGAATAGGCATCGCCCAGCACGGCGCGCAGCACCTCGACCTGTTCGACGCTGAGCTGCACCGCCGACAGATCCGGCGGGATTACGGCGGGCCGGGGCGCGACGATCGGGCCGCTCTGCACCGGACGCGCGCCCATCACCGGCGGACGCTGCGACTGCGCCTGGGCGACCTCGAGGGACAGGAGGCTCAACGTCGCCGCCAAGGCGCCGGAGGTTCTCGGAAATCGCATCACTGTCGAACGGTCCGCCGCACTCGCGCGGCCAAGCCGCGTTAAGGGTTACAGATGGCCGCGTGGGGCCTTCCGCGTCAACGCGGGTAGCGTGAAAGGCGAGCCCTCCCCTCGTCCCGCGAAGACGTTTTTCGACAACAGGAACCCTCAAGCCACACCGTTGGTTTCACCCCGGCGCCGAGACGTCGAAAAGATCGCGGTCAGCTTCGTCTGTGGCGAACGCTGCTCCTGGGCCTGCCTGGTCAATCGGGCCATGGCGCCGACCCGTTTAGGATCATCGGTCCGCTGATGCGTGTTGCGGTTTTCGCAAACTGTGAAATCCAGGCGCCATACGGGATGGGGAAAGTCGGGTCAGGGACGTGTCGATTTCGGAGACGCTCATCGTGAGCCGTAAACTCGCCCTCGCCGGCGTCCTGAGCCTTGTCACCGCCGGCGCGGCGCAAGCTCAACAGGTCCAGCCCGTCGGCGCGGCGCCGTCGCCCGCCCAGGCCGCTACGTCCCTGGACCCAGCAGACACCGAGGTCGAGGCCGTCACCATCACCGCCAGCGGCAAGCCCTTTGGCGCAGTGCTGGGCGACATCCCGCCGGAACAGACCTTCACCACCGCCGACGTGCGCGCGATCGGCGTCAGCTCGGTCGAGGACCTGCTCACCGAACTGCAGCCCCAGACCACCAGCGGCCTGGGGGGTGATCCGGTCATCCTGCTGAACGGCCGTCGTATCTCTGGGCGCGGCGAGATTCGCGACATTCCCACCGAAGCCATCCAGCGCGTCGAGGTGTTGCCCGAGGAAGTGGCGCTCAAATACGGCTATTCGGCTGACCAGAAGGTCGTGAACATCGTGCTGCGCCAGCGCTTCCGCGCCACCACGCTCGATGCGACGCTGGGCGGTTCGACAGAGGGCGGCCAGATGACCGAGCAACTGTCCTGGAGCCAGCTGCAGCTGAACCGCCAGGGCCGCACCAATCTGTCGGTTAAGCTGCAGAACAGCGACCAGTTGCTGGAAAGCGACCGTGACCTCGTCAGCCGCTCCAGCACCGGGCTCTACGATTTCTCCGGCAACGTCACGCCCGCCAGCGGCGGCGCGCTCACCGCGCTCAGCGCCCTGGCGGGAACGCCCGTGACCGTGGCCGGCGTTCCGGCCTCGGCCGCCGCCGGCCCGCCCAGCCTGTCCGCCTTCCTGCCGACCGCGAACCAGGCCAACACCAGCGACATCACCGGCGATCGCACGCTGCTGCCCCGCAACCGCCAGCTGACGATCAACAGCGTCACCAACCGCTATATCCTCGATGACGTCTCCGCGACGCTGAACCTGGGCCTGACCGCCTCGCAGAACGACTCGCTGCAAGGCCCGGCGAGGGCGCGCCTCACCCTGCCCGCCGCCAGCCCGTTTTCGCCGTTCGGTCAGGACGTGCTGCTGTATCGCTATCTCGGCGACCAGGACGCTCTGGGCCAGATGTCCCGGAACATCGCCGGCAACGCCGGTTTCACCCTGAACCGCGACACTGAGACCCTGCGCCTGTCCCTCACCGGGACCTTTGGGCGCGCGACCACCAAGACCGAGACCGATCGCAGCGTCGACTTGAGCGCTCTGCAAGGCCGCCTGACCGCGCTGGAGGCGGGCCTGAACCCGTTCGGCGCTCTGCCGGTTCTGCCGCTGAACACCGACCGCGCCAAGTCGACGACCGACACCGCCGATCTGCAGTTCGTCGCCAACCGCGCCCTGGCCAAGCTCCGGGCCGGCGACCTGTCGACCACCGTCAAGCTAGGCGCGACGGGATCGCGGCTTGAGGCGACGTCCATCCGAGCGGGCGTCCAGAGCGACAGCACGTTGTCGCGGGGCGAGGCCAACGCCCAGGTCAGCTTCGACCTGCCCCTGGCCAGCCGCCGCAAGGGCGTCCGCGCCGAGATCGGCGACCTGTCGGCCAATCTGAACCTCGCCGCGCGGCAGGTCTCCGACGTCGGGACCCTGACCACGCTGGGCGGCGGCCTCAACTGGTCGCCGGTCAAGCCCGTCAGCGTCATCCTGTCGGCGACGCGGCAGGAGAACGCGCCCAGCATCGCCCAGCTGGGCAATCCGCTGATCGTCACCCCCGGCAGCCAGGTCTTCGACTATGTGCGTGGGACCAGCGTCGACGTCACGCGGGTCAGCGGCGGTAATCCCAACCTCAAGGGCGAGACCCGCAACGTCCTGCGCCTGGGGGCCACCTATAAGCCCGAGAAGATCCAGGGCCTGTCATTCACCGCCAACTACAGCCGCACACGGATCGACGATCCTGTCGCCAGCTTCCCGGCCGCCACAGCGGCGGTCGAGGCCGCCTTCCGCGACCGCTTCACGCGCGACGCCGACGGCGTGCTGACACGGATCGACACCCGGCCGGTCAACTTCCAGCGGCGCGAAAGCGAGCAGGTTCGCTGGGGCTTCAACTTCTCGCGCCAGATCGGCAGGACTCCGCCGGCCCCGGCCGGAAACGGCGGGGGCGACCGGCAGCAAGCCGCCGCTGCGGACATCCTGCGGGCCGCCGAGAACACCGAGCGTACGCGACGGTCGACGGGTGAGACCTCAAACGATCCCAACACCGCGCAGACGCCCGCTGCCGTCCCGACGGGAGACGAGCCGCCTCGCCCAGCCTCCGACGGCGGCGCGCGCGGCGATAGTGGCCCGCGCTTTGGCGGCGGTGGTGGTGGAGGCGGCGGCGGCGACGGGCGCGGCTTTGGCGGTCGCGGCGGCGGCAATCCGCGCGCCACCCGCCTACAGCTGGCCCTGTTCCACACGCTTCACCTCAAGGAGCAGGTCACGATCGCCCAAGGCCTGCCCGTCCTCGACCTGCTGAACGGCGATGTCCTGGGCTCGAGCGGCGGCCAGGCGCGCCACGAGGTCGAGGCCCAGGCCGGGATCACCCGCTACGGGCTGGGCGCGCGCCTAACCGCCAACTGGAAGAGCGGGACCCATGTCGAGGCCGGCGCCGGCGGCGCGACCAGCGACCTCGACTTCTCCAGCCTGGCGACGGTCAACCTTCGCCTGTTCGCCGACCTCGGCGTGCGGCGCGAGCTGGTCCAGACCTATCCCATCCTGCGCGGCGCGCGGCTGACCCTGTCGGTCAACAACCTGTTCGACGGCAGGACCAAGGTGCGCGACGCCACAGGCGCGACGCCCCTGGCCTATCAGGAGGACTATCTGGATCCGCGCGGTCGGGTGATCCAGTTCAGCGTTCGCAAGGTGCTATTCTAGCCGGTCTGGCGGCGGTGGCGGTGGCGGTGGCGGTGGCGGTGGCGGTGGCGGTGGCGGTGGCGGTGGCGGACGGTGATTTCGCCTGTTCTGAAGCCCCAAGGCTTTAGGGGACCGAAAACCGATCAACGACGAATTGGCTGAGACGCCCAGCGAGAAACGGCGGGGCGACGTTGCTGAGGGTGACGACCACCCCTTCGCCGTCAGCAAGGATTCTCAGATCGCCATTCATGCCGGGCGCGCCCCCACCGTGTCCGACCATGGGAAATTCCGACGGCGGGATCGAGAGCCCATAGCCATACTTCCCCCCGCGAGCGTCGTCGGCCTGGGCCGTGGTCATCAGCCTACGGTGGGTTTGGTCCAGCAAACGACCGTCATAGAGCGCGACGGCGAACCTGAGAAAATCCTCCGCCGTCGCATAGCCCCCGCCCGCTGACGTGCCGCGCCAGGGGAGACCATCAGCGGGCTTGAAGACCTCGCCAACATACTCATAGGCCAAGGCGCGATCCGGCACGGGCGTCGTTTCCGGCTCAAAGCCGCTGCCGGTCATGCCCGCCGGCTTGAAGACGTGGTCGCGGACATAGTCGTAATAGCTCTGACCCGAGACCACTTCGACAACTCGGCCCAGCAGAATGAAGCCGTAGTTCGCATACTCCCACCTCGCGCCGGGCTCGAAGGTGGGCTCGCGAGCGCCATAGAGCGCGACATAGTCCTGAAGCGTTCGCAGGGCGTTGCGGTTCTTGTCGTACTCCGGCCCAAAGAAATCGCCTGCGCCGCCGGTGTGGGTCAGCAACTGATGGAGGGTGACCTTCCGGGCCCAGGCGGCGCTGGGATAGTCCTTCAGGTAGGTAATCAAGGGGGCCTGCAGGTCCAGCTTCCCAGCCTGAGCCAGCTGAAGAACCGCGACGGCCGTATGCATCTTGTTCATCGAGCCGACCCGGAAACGCGTTGTGGGCGTAATCGGGACCCGATGCTCGCGATCAGCGAAGCCCTGCGCCATAACGGTGAACGGCTTGCCCTTGCGCGCGATGAGCACGACACCTGAATAGTTCTGGCCCATCACGGCCAACTTCTCGGCCACGGCTCTGGTCAGAGCGGTGTCGTCCAGGCGAGGCGCGGCGACAATATCGTCGGGACGCGGGGCGACTCGCGCGCCGAGAGCCTTGATCTGTGTGGGCGCGGCGGGGTCGACCTCGACGCGCAGACGGGCATAGGTCTCGCCGTACCGTTCGCGGACCAGGGCCGTGAGCGCGGTCGGCGTCTCAGTCTCGATCCGAACCAGATCAAACCCGCCAACCTGACGCGCGAAACCGACGAGCCCGTCGGCGTCGATTGGCGAGGTTGGGAAGCTATCCTTGATGAAGGCGGCGGCTTTCGCGCGATCGCCAGCGTTTAAAGCGCGAAGATAGGCTTTGGCGGCGTCGCCCGCAGGCGTCGAGGGCAAGGCGACCTCAGCGGAAACCGTCAGGGGGGCGGCAAGCGCAGCGACGACGAAAGCGACGGCGATCAGAAGGCGCATCGATCCATCCGCTTGAGAACCCCAAAGGGCGAAAAATCTAGGCTAAAGCCTCTCCAGCCCTACTCGCCCATCTCGTCGATCAGCTTCTTCAGCTTGGCCACTTCGTCGGCTTTCAGAGGGCGGTGCTGGGCGAAGTGGCTGATCAGGGGGGCCAGTTGGCCGTCGAACAGGCGGTCCAGCAGCCCCTGGCTTTCGGCCTGGACATAGGCGCTGCGGTCGACCAGCGGCCGATAGCCGTGCTTGCCCTCGGCGCGCTCGGACTTGATGGCTTTCTTCTTCAGCAGACGATTGATCAGCGTCTTGACGGTGGCTTCGCCCCAGCTTTGCGCCGCACCGACCTCGGCCACCAGTTCGTCGGCCGACAGTGGCGATCGGCGCCAGAGCGCTTCCATGACATGAGCTTCGGCGGCGGTGATGTGCATAACGCTTACATCCGTAATTCAACGCGCGACGCTATACGCGCTATTACGGGTGTCAAGTCGCGACGACGGTTACACCCCCTACGCACGCAATGCTCGTGCCCTGAGCGGCCTCGGATTTCCATGCACGAGGATGTTTCAGCCCCGATTGTCAATGACACCGGTTTCCTCTAGAGACATCGCAAACCCCGAAAGCGGGGGACGTGCCGGATTCGAGGGAGGACTTGCGGCGTGACCGTTTCTAAGGCCGACAGTGAGATTTTCACCCCTACGGCCATCGCTCCCCAATTCGTCCAGGCTCGCCAGCAGGGGGTCAGCGTCCCCGGCTATCCAGGCGGCGTGATTCCTTCGAGCATGGCGGACGGTTATGCGGTGCAAGACATCGCCATCGACCTTTGGCCCGACGAACTGGTCGGCTGGAAGGTCGGCCTAGTGCCGCCGCAGCATCGTGAACGCCTGGGCGCCGAGCGCCTGGCGGGCTGCATCTTCAAGTCGAAGGTGCAGCAGGCGTCGGCCGATGGGCCCAACACCTTCCGCGCCATCGAGGGCGGCTTCTGCGCCGTCGAGGCCGAGTTCATCATCCGCCTAGGCAAGGACGCCCCCGCGAACAAGACCGACTGGACCGTCGAGGAAGCCGCCGACTATGTGGGCGAACTCCTGGTGGGCGTCGAGATCGCCGGCAGCCCTCTGAAGACCATCAACGCCCTGGGCCCCACGGTCGTGGCGTCGGACTTCGGCAATAACGATGGTCAGATCATTGGTCAGGCCATTTCCAACTGGCGCGACCTCGCCTGGGAGGATATGCCGGTCGAGACCTTCATCAACGGCAAGTCGGTGGGTACGGCGACGGCTGCGGCCATTCCGGGATCGCCGATCGCCGCCCTCGCCTTTCTGCTCGGCGCTGTCGCCGCGCGCGGCAAGCCGCTGAAGAAGGGCCAGATCGTCACCACCGGCGCCACCACCGGCATTCATGACGTGGTCGCCGGCGACGTGGCCCACGTCAGTTTCGGCCCGTTCGGAACCGTGGACTGCGTGGCCGTCCCGGCCTGACGCTAACAACAGAACGACAAGTCACCTCTGGGGAAGGAAGCCAAGTCGATGGACGTGCCAAAAGCACCCGAACCCTCCGAAAAGATCGGACGGTATCGCTGGATTATCGTCACGCTGCTGTTTTTGGCGATGGTCATCAACTACGTTGATCGCCAGACGATCGGCTTCCTGAAGACCGACCTGTCCAAGGAGTTCGGCTGGAGCGAGAGCGACTACGCCAACCTCGTCTTCTACTTCCAGCTCTCCTACGCCGTGGCCTACCTCGTCTGGGGTAAGATCATGGACAAGATCGGGGCCCGCTGGGGCTTCGGCATCGCCTTCCTGATCTGGCAAGTCGCCCACATCGCCCACGCCGGCGCGCGCGGTCTGACCGGCTTCATCTTCGCCCGCATGGCGCTGGGCGTCGGCGAGGCCGGCGGCTTCCCGGGCGGCATCAAGGCCGTGACCGAGTGGTTCCCCAAGAAGGAACGCGCCTTCGCCACCGGCATCTTCAACGCCGGCACCAACATCGGCGCGATCGTCACCCCGCTGGTGGTGCCCGCCATCGTGCTGGCCTGGGGCTGGCAGATGGCGTTCATCGTCACGGGCGTCGCGGGCCTGATCTGGCTGCCGATCTGGCTGCTGGTCTATCGCACGCCGCGTGAAACCAAGAACCTGTCGGCCGCCGAGCTGGCGCACATCGAGCAGGATCCGGCCGACCCGGTCGAGAAGATCGCCTGGACCAAGCTTCTGACCAAGCGCGAGACCTGGGCCTACGCCATCGGCAAGTTCCTGATCGACCCGATCTGGTGGATGTTCCTGTTCTGGCTGCCGGACTTCCTGGGCAAGCGCTACGGCCTAGACCTCAAGACCTTCGGCCCGCCGATCGTCGCCATCTACCTGCTGTCGGACGTCGGCAGCGTCGGCGGTGGCTGGCTGTCCTCGAACTTCATGAAGATGGGGTGGAGCATCAACAAGGCCCGCAAGATCACCATGCTGATCTGCGCCCTGCTGGCCGTGCCGGTCATGTTTGCCTCGTTCGCGGACTCGCTCTGGGTCGCCGTGCTGATCATCGGTGTCGCCACCGCCGCTCACCAGGGCTTCTCGGCCAACCTCTACACCCTGCCCTCGGACGTGTTCCCGCGCGGCGCCGTCGGCTCGGTCGTCGGTATCGGCGGCATGCTGGGCGCCGTCGGCGGCATGGTGTTCTCGAAGTACATCGGCGGCGTGCTGGAAAGCATCGGCACCTACACGCCGATCTTCATCGTGGCCGGCAGCGCCTATCTGCTCGCCCTTCTGGTCGTCCACCTGCTGACGCCCAAGATGGAGCCGGTGAAGATCTAGTCGCCGCCCTTCATGCGAAGACGGTCAGGGCCGGGGAGCGATCCCCGGCCCTTTTCGTATTGAGCAGGGTTGACGGAGATACGGCTGGCGCGTCGCGAAAAGCGCCTTAAGTATTGAACTATGCGCTCCACCTTGCTCACCGCCTCCGCCGCCCTCGCCGCCGCCTTGGCCGCCTGTGGTCCCGCCCCCGCTCAGCCCGGCCAGGCCGGCGCGCCCGTCGAGAGTCGCGCGCCAAACTCGCCCGATCAGAAGCCCGCCTTCGCCGGCCAGACCCGCGCGCCGGGCCTGGTCTCAGGCGTCAGCGGCCAATACCAGACCCTGGCCAGCGGCCTTGAACATCCCTGGGGCATGGCCTTCCTGCCCTCCGGCGAGATCCTGGTCACCGAGCGCGCGGGGCGTCTGCGGGTCTATGGGAAGGACGGCAAGCTCTCGCCGGCCGTCACCGGCCTGCCGGCCATCTACGCCGAGGGCCAAGGCGGCTTGCTGGGCGTCACGCTCGATCCCGACTACGCCAAGAACGGCCTCGTCTACTGGGCCTACGCCGAAGAGGTCGACAGCGTGAACGGCACGGCCGTCGCGCGCGGCAAGCTGACCCTGGGCGCCGCGCCCAAGGTCGAGAACGTTCAGGTCATCTGGCGCCAGACGCCCAAGATGGCCAGCCCCCTGCACTTTGGCGGTCGCGTGGTCTTCGACCGCGCCGGCAAACTCTTCATCACCACGGGCGAACGCGCCTACCCTGCGGGCCGGGTCCAATCCCAGAACCTGGACGGCACGCTGGGCAAGGTGGTTCGGATCAACGCCGACGGCTCGATCCCCAGCGACAACCCGTTCGTGAACACCGCCGGCGCCAAGCCCGACATCTGGTCGCTGGGCCACCGCAACATCCAGTCTGCCACACTGGACGCCCAGGGCCGTCTGTGGACGGTCGAGCATGGCGCGCGCGGCGGCGACGAGCTGAACCGCCCCGAGCCCGGCAAGAACTATGGCTGGCCGCTGATCACCTATGGCGAGGAGTATTCAGGCAAGGCGATCAGCGACGGCGCCACTCAAAAGGAGGGGCTGGAACAGCCTGTCTACTATTGGGATCCCGTCATCGCCCCGTCCGGCATGGCGCTCTATGACGGCGCCCTGTTCCCGGCCCTGAAGGGCAGCCTGCTGATCGGCTCGATGCGCGAGCAGCATGTCGCGCGCCTGGTTCTGAAGGACGACAAGGTGGTCGGCGAGGAGCGCCTGTTCACCGATGTCGGCGGTCGCGTCCGCGACGTCGCGGTCGGGCCCGACGGCGCGATCTATGTCCTGACCGACGAGGGCGACGGCAAGCTGATCAAGATCACGCCGAAGGGCTGATCCCTCGGACGGGACCTGGGCGGCGACGCCCAGGCCCTTTCTCACCGCGATCAGCGCTCGTCACCGGGGCGCGGTCTCGTGTTTCATGGCCTCGGCCGCCAGCGCGACATGCTCGGGGATGCGCCCGTGTGCCTTCCGCTCGCTGTAGCGATCGACCAGATAGTCCGAACGGTCGCGCGTCAGCAGGGTGAACTTCACCAGCTCCTCCATCACGTCGACCACGCGGTCATAGTAGCTGGACGGCAGCATGCGGTCGTTGTCATCGAACTCGCGGAAGGCCATCGCCACCGACGACTGGTTGGGAATGGTGATCATCCGCATCCAGCGGCCCAAGAGGCGCAGGGTATTGACCGCGTTGAACGACTGAGACCCGCCGCTGACCTGCATCACCGCCAAGGTCTTGCCCTGGGTGGGCCGCACGCTGCCGATTTCCAGCGGAATCCAGTCGATCTGGGCCTTGATGATCCCGGTGATCGCGCCATGTCGCTCCGGGCTGCACCAGACCTGGCCCTCGGACCATTGGCACAGCGCGCGCAGCTCCTGCACCTTGGGATGGTCCGGGCCGGTGGCGTCGGGCAGCGGCAGATCGCGCGGATCAAAGATCCGGGTCTCGCAGCCCAAGGCCTGAAGAATGCGCGCGGCCTCTTCCACCAGCAGGCGGCTGAACGAGCGCTCGCGCAGCGACCCATACAGCAGCAGGATGCGCGGCGGGTGGACGGCGCGGGCGTCGACCTCCAGGCGCGCCTCGTCGATCTTGGCCAGGAACTTCGGATCGAGGGCGGGGAACTCGGACAACGGCGCCTCCAGCATGGTCATTGAACTGTCGAATAATTCGAGCATATTGGAAATATGGAATCGAAAGCCGCTGTCAACATGCTGTCGGCCCTGGGCCATGAAGGGCGCCTGGCCATCTTCCGCCTCCTGGTGCAGGCCGGCCCCGCCGGCGTCGCCGCCGGCGAGATCGCGCGCGCGCTGAACGTGCTGCCCAACAGCCTGTCGGCCAATCTCAATGTGCTGTCCCACGCCGGACTGATCGCCTCGCGCCGGGACGGCCGCTCGATCATCTACACGGCCGACTATGACGCCATGAGCGGCCTGCTGGGCTTTCTGATGGAGGATTGCTGCGCCGGCGCGCCGCAGATCTGCGCGCCGCTCAGCGCGATCGTCAGCGGCGGCATGGCCTGCGGGGCGGCCAAGGCGTGAGCCCGTTCGATACGCCCCGCCGTCTCGTCGCCGAAGCCCTGGGCACGGCCCTCCTGCTGGCCGTCGTGGTCGGCTCGGGGATCATGGGCGAACGCCTGTCGGGCGGAAACGTCGCCATCGCCCTGCTGGGCAACACCCTGGCCACCGGCGCGGCCCTGGTCGTGTTGATCTGGGTGTTCGGTCCGATCTCCGGCGCGCACTTCAATCCGGCCGTCACCCTGGTGGCGGCGCTCCGCCGGGAGCTGCCCCTTACCCTGGCCCTGGCCTATCCGCTGGCCCAGGTCCTGGGCGGGATCGCCGGCGTCTGGACGGCCCACGCCATGTTCGGCGAGCCGATCCTGCAGGTCTCGACCAAGCTGCGGTCCGGGAGCGACCAGGCCTTCGCCGAGATGGTGGCGACCTTTGGCCTGCTGGCGACGATCCTGGGCGTCGGCCGCTTTCGCCCCGACAGCACGGCCATGGCCGTGGGGCTCTACATCACGGCAGCCTACTGGTTCACCGCCTCGACCTCGTTCGCCAATCCGGCGGTCACGGTGGCGCGCAGCCTGTCGGACACCTTCGCCGGGATCGCGCCGACCAGCGCGCCCGCCTTCATCCTCGCCCAGTTCGTCGGCGCCCTGCTCGCGGCGGCGCTGTTTGGCTGGCTTCTCAAGACGGACACATCACGATGACCGACACCGCGTTCCCGATCACCATCTTCCACAACCCGGCCTGCGGCACCTCGCGCAACACCGTGGCCATGGTCGAGGCCGCCGGCTACGCGCCGCAGGTCGTCGAGTACCTGAAGACCGGCTGGACCCGTGAGCAGCTGCAAGACCTGGCCGCCAAGTCCGACGGGTCGCTGCGCGCCCTGATGCGGGAAAAGGGCACGCCCGCCGAGACCCTGGGCCTGCTGGCCGACGACGTGTCGGACGACCGCCTGCTGGACGCCATGGTCGAGCACCCGATCCTGGTGAACCGCCCCATCGTCGTCACGCCCAAGGGCGTGAAGCTGTGCCGTCCGTCCGAGCTGGTGCTCGACCTCTTGGACCGCAAGCCCGACCAGTTCACCAAGGAAGACGGCGAGGTCGTGATCCCCTAAGGCGAATGGGCCTGCTGGGGCTTACTCAACTCGCTGCAGGTGAAAGCGAGCCCGGACGGAAATCCTCGTCCTTCGACAAGCTCAGGATGAGGATTTTGTGCGACCCGAGCGCCAACAGTCGTCCTCACCCTGAGCTTGTCGAAGGGCGAGGACGGCATTCACGACGCCGACGGCGCTCAACGCCAAGTCAGCGATCGCTTCACCAGTATCGGACCTCGTCGTTTCCGTAGCGGGCCCTACGTCCTCCAGGACTTCCCTCCCCCGCCCCGAACTCTGCTATCACTGAGGCCATGCAGCGCAGGCGTAGCATTCTGATCGTGGGCGGCGGGACGGCCGGGTGGCTGACGGCCGCCTATCTGGCCAAGGCGCTGCGGGTGGCTGAACAGAGCCATCTTGAGATCACCCTGCTGGAGTCGCCTGACATCGGCATCGTCGGGGTTGGCGAGGCCACCTTCCCGACCATCCGCAACACCCTGCGTTTCCTGGGCATCGACGAGGCGCACTTCATTCGGGCGACCTCGGCGACCTTCAAGCAGGGCATCCGCTTTGTCGACTGGGCCGAGGCGCCGCGCGACGGACGTCGCCACAGCTATTTCCACCCGTTCGAGGCCCCCTTCGCCACCGAGGGGACCAGCCTTGCGCCCTATTGGCTGCTGCAGAATGAGCGGACACGAGCGCCGTTCGCCGAGGCCGTGACCATCCAGGCGCGGGTGGCCGACGCGGCCCGCGCGCCCAAGCGTCCGCACGAAAGCGACTTTGCGGGCCCCTTGAACTATGCCTACCACTTCGACGCCGCCAAGCTGGCCCAGGTGCTGGCCGACCGCGCCCGCGCGCTGGGGGTTCGACACCTGCAAGGCGCGGTGTCGGAGGTGGCGCTGGACGAGACCGGCGCGATCGCCCATGTCGCCTCGCCAGATCACGGCGCCTTGAGCGCCGACCTCTTCATCGACTGCAGCGGCTTCCGCGCCGAGCTGATCGGCAAGGCGCTGGGCTCGCCGTTCAAGTCGGCCAAGCCCGTCCTGTTCGCCGACCGCGCCGTGGCCTGCCGCGCGCCCTACGAGCGCCCCGACGCGCCGATCCAGAGCTACACCGTCGCCACCGCCCACGAGGCCGGCTGGATCTGGGACATCGCCCTGGCCGGCGGTCGCGGCGTCGGCTGCGTCTACGCCAGCGACTATATGGACGATGACCGCGCCGAAGCGGTGCTGCGCGACTATCTCGGCAAGGCGGCCGGCGAGATCGAGACCCGCAAGATCGCCTTCGACGCCGGCTATCGCGAGCAGCAGTGGATCAAGAACTGCGTCGCGGTGGGCCTGGCGGCCGGCTTCCTGGAGCCGCTGGAGTCGACCGGAGTCGTCCTGATCGAAGCGGCCGTGGCGATGATCGCCGAGCTCTTCCCCCACTCAGGGCCGGTCAGCGCCCCCGCCCGTCGCTTCAACGAGCTGATGGCCGCGCGCTTCGACAACATCATCGTCTTCCTGAAGCTGCACTATGCGCTGAGCCGCCGCACTGAGCCGTTCTGGCGCGACAATGTCGACCCGGCCTCGATCCCGGAGCGGCTGATCGAGCTTCTCGAACAATGGCGTCACCGCCCGCCGGCGCGGTTCGACTTCATCCTGGACCTCGAGACCTTCGCCTTCTTCAACTACCAGTACATTCTGTACGGCATGGGCTTCGAGACCGACCTGGCCGACGGCGCGGGCGAGTTTCCGGACGTGGCCGGCGCAGCCAAGCTGTTCGCCAAGATCCGCAGCTTCGCCGACCGCGCCACCCAGGACCTGCCCAGCCACCGTGACCTGATCACCCAGATCAACCAGTTTGGTTTCGACAAGGCGTTGGAGGGGGTGTGAGCGCCTCGCCCTAGCCTCGCGCGTAAATCTGCCCGTCCAGCACCAGCGCGTCAGCGCCCGAGAACCGCAGGATCTGGCCGCTCATCGGGACCAGTTCCACCCGCAACGTCTCAGACTCCGCGCTCGCTTCGCCGACAGCCCTCATCACCCCGGCGCGAACCGTCAGCCGGCCCTCGAGCTCGACGATGTCCAGCCGCCCCATCAGCGGATGGCGGTAGGTCCCGACATAGTGACTGTTCGGCTGACCCAGCGACCAGGCGCGCCGCGCCCGGTCAGCGCGGCTGGCGGCCAGGCCGGCGCGACGCTTGTCGATCCGCATCTTCAGAGCGGTCAGTTCCCCGTCATAGACCGCTTCCAGGTCATCGCGTCCGGCCAGACGGTCATAGACGTAGTTGGCCACCAGATCGGCGACCTCGCCGCCCATGACGTCCTCGTTGGCCATCACCGCAACGCCGACGCCGCGCTCGGGCATGAAGGACACATGGGCGCGCGCGCCGGCGAAATTGCCGAAGTGGTGGATCAAGCGCTGGTCGCCATAGCGTCCCGTCTGCCAGCCCAGTCCATAGCCATCGCGGACATAGGGGCCGAACTTGGCGTGCTGCTCGACGATCGGCCGGTGCGTGGAGGCGACAAGGCCCTGGGGAAAAAGCCGGTTCCCCGCCAGGACACCGTCGTTCAACTGGATCTCCAGCCAGCGCGCCATGCCACGGGCGGTGGAAACGAGTCCGCCGGCCGACTGCATGGTGGCGTTGATCTTCTGCAACGGGCTGGGCGCGATGCGGCCGTCGGCGGCGGGCGTGTGGCTCAGAGCGACGCGCTTTCGCCGACGGGCGGCGTCGATCCGGGCTGTGGTGCGCCGCATGCCGGCGGGCTGGAGCACCGCCTGGTCGACCAGATCACGCCAGTCCAGGCCAAAGCGGTCCTGGATCAGCGTCGTGGCGAGGTTGTAGCCGGTGTTGGTGTAGCGGAAGACGTCGTGCGGCGTGTCCTGGCTGCGGGTGGTGGCGCCGAGCAAGGCGCTCATGACCCTGGGCGTGTGCTCGCCCGTGAAGGCGGCGCGATAGGGAATGGCCAGGTTCTCGAGGCCCGAGCGGTGACACAGGAGATCCGACAGGGTCACCGACGCCGCCAGATCGGCGGGCAAGGCGCTCTGGCCGATCCAACGGCTCAACGGCGCGTCCAGATCAAAGGCTCCGCGCTGCGCCATGACCTTGATCGCCAGAGCGGTGAAGGCCTTGGTGGCCGACGCGATGTAGAAGGCCGTGTCGGCGTCCGCCGGGCGGCCGGTCGTGACATCGGCGACCCCGTAACCGGCGGTCATCAGCACCTCATCGCCCCGCACCACGGCCAGCGAGAGACCCGGAACGACGGCGACTGCGGCCAGGGCTCGGCGCACGAAGGCGTCGATCGCGTCAGCCTCTTCGCCTCGTCCGGCGCCGGCGGCCAAGGCGCGAGCGGGCGCGGCAAGCCAGGCCGTGGATGCGAGGGCGGCGATGACAGGGCGGCGTGTGATCATGCGATGGGTCTCTGGATGGGGACGGCAGCTAAGCCGCCATCGCCAATCCGGGTCTTGAACGGAGCAAACCGCGTGTCTCAGGTGACGAAGAGCCGCCTCAAAGCGCCAGGGCTCCAGCCGCTGGCGTGACGCACGGCGCGGGTCATGTGGGCCTGATCGGCGAAGCCGACCTCCGCTGCGACATCGGCCAAGGGCGCCGTCGAGCGTACGACCCGTTCGATGGCCCCGGCCACGCGCCAGTCATGGCGATAGCGCGCCGGCGAGCGTCCATAGGCGCTGCGAAACGCGCGGGCGAAAGCGACGGGATGGCGGCCCAACGTCTGGGCCAACGCCCCCACGGGTTGGTCAGGCGCGCCGACAAGGCGATCCCGCGCCCTGACCAGCCAGGCCGCCGGCGATACGTCTCGCCGCGTCGGCGTGACGGCGCCTGGCTCTGTGGTTTCGCCCAAGGCCGCCCGGGTCAGCGCTGCGTGGCCAGCTTCCCGCGTCTGGCAGGCCTCAAGGCCATAGCGCGCCGGGCCGGCCATCGCGTCGACGCCATGCACCGACAGGATCAACGCCCCCGCGTCGCCGAACTGGTTCTGATGTTCAAAGAGGCTCGGCTTGCGGCTCAGGTACGGACCCTGAGCGCGGATCAGGCCTTCGGGGCTGTCCTCGACATAGTCGCCCGCCAGCAGGAGCGAGGTCTGGGCCTCGGCATGTCGGTGCGCGCGGCAGGTCTCACCGGGCGCGTAGTGCGACAGGACCCAGCGATGATCCGACGACGCGGACAGGATGATGCTGACGGGCATGAGGCGGCCTCCCGTCTGTTAGAGGCCTCGGGCGAGCGCTTTGGAGGCGGGGCGCTGAAACTTTTCTGGCGACAGCGCAGCGGGGCCCGCCGAAGCAGGCCCCGCCCATAAGGTCTAGGCCTTCGCCGAGTCAGGTACGGCGTCCAACTCCCCGCGCTCGCGGGCCTTCTTGCCGTAGACGATCTCGAACAGCGGGCTGGCCATCACCGTGGTGACGATCGCCATCAGCACCAGCATCGAGAACAGGGTCGGGCCGATGATGCCCTTCTGCAGGCCGATATTGATGATGATCAGCTCCATCAGGCCGCGCGAGTTCATCAGGGCCCCGATGCCCATGGCGGTGGGGTGGTCCTCGCCCGTGAGGCGGGCGGCGACGTAGCAGGCGCCCCACTTGGCCAGGATCGAGCACGCCAGGATGCCGAGCGCGATCAGGAACAGCTCCAGCGAGTTGACCATGTCCATCCGGGTGTTGAGACCCGAATAGGTGAAGAACATCGGCAGCAGCAGCACCACGGCCAGCGGCTCGACCTTCTTCTTCAGCTCCTCGGTCAGGCGGCCGCGCGGCATGACCACGCCCATGATGAAGCCGCCGAAGATGGCGTGGATGCCGACGGCGTCCATCAGGAAGGCCGAGACGCAGAAGGCCAGGATCACCAGCGCCAGGACGTGGGTGCTCATCTCGCCCTCCCGCTCGACCATGCGGCCCAGCGGCGCCAGGACCTTCGGGCCCAGGGTCAGCACGATCAGCACCCACAGAAGGCCGCCGCCGATCGCCAGCACCGCCACGCCCGGCCCGCCGCCGAAGGTGGCCAGCACCACGGCCAGCACACACCAGGACACGGCGTCATCGAAGGCGCCGGCGGTCAGGGACAGCGTGCCCAGCGAGGTCTTCTGCAGGCCGCGCTCGTTGATGATCCGCGCCAGCATGGGGAACGCCGTCAGGGCGATGCACGCGCCCATGAACAGCGTCGCCGCCGCCGGGGTGATCGTGGGGGCGAACAGCCCGGGCACCTTCAGCAGGAACGGCGTGATGATGACGGCGATCAGGAACGGCGCGGCGATGCCGGCGAACGACACGCTCATCGCGCTCCTGGCCTTGGCCTTGAAGTGTCCGGCCTGGAAGGTCGTACCGACCAGGAACATGTAGAGGCCCACGCCCAGCTGCGCGCCGACATAGAGGATGTTCCGCGTCTCCTTGGGGAACAGCTCCATCTGGAAATGGGGGAACAGCAAGCCCAGCAGCGACGGACCCAGGACGACGCCGGCGATCATCTCGCCCACCACCTGCGGCTGGGCCAGGAACTTCTTCCCAAGCCAGCCCACCACCCGGCAGGCCAGGATGATCACGGCCAGCTGCAGGAAGAAATGGATGGAGAGATCGTTGGGCGTATAGCTCTGCGCGGCCGCCTTGGTCGCCGGTCCGTGCGGGGACAGGACGTCCATGATCGTGTGCAGCGTGTGCGCGATGATGTCTGACACGTCCTTAGCCCCCTAATGGATCGTCTTTGGCTTTGCGCCTTGGCCGCATGCCCAACAGAGATCGGCCGTTCGCGCAACGGGTCGGGCGCATTTTTGACAGCCTTGTCAGTCGATTGTTTTTGCTGGTCTATCGTCTGTTGCCGCAACGCCACGATGTAGTAACGTACCTACAAGACAGCCTTGTCATTCGAGGCGAGAGGGCAGACTCATGAAGGTCGTCACCAGCCGCGCGTTCAACCAGGATGTCACCCAGGCCAAGCGCGCGGCGCGAATCGAGCCGGTGTTCATCACCGACCGTGGCCGCCCCACCCACGTGCTGATGAGCGTCGAGACCTATCGCCGGCTCTCGGGTCAGCGCGAGACGATCGTCGACCTGCTGGCCATGCCCGCGCCCTCCCCCGCCCTCGACCTGACGCCCGAGCGCTGGGACCGCTGATGCACCTGCTAGACACAGAGGTCGTCTATGAGCTGCGCCACGCCAAGGCCGGCGCGACCGACCCTGGCCTGACCGCCTGGGCCGCGGGCGTGGCGCGGACGAACCTGTTCATCTCAGCGATCACCCTGATGGAGCTGGAGACCGCCGCTGTACGCGCCGAACGCGCCGACAAGGTCCGGGGCGCGGCCCTGCGCGCCTGGCTGGACGAGCGCGTGTCGGCGGCCTTCGAGGGCCGCATCCTGGCGGTCGACGCCGCCGTCGCCCGCCGTCGGGCCCAGCTTCCGCTGCCGCACGCCCGCGACGGCCTGCTGGCCGCCACGGCTCTGGAGCACGGCTTGACCCTGGCGACGCGAGAGACCGCGATCTTCGCCAAGGTCCTGCGCCTGAAGCTCTTCAATCCGTGGAGCTACAAGCCCGAAGCCTTGGACGACGAAGAGGACTGGGGTCTGGCCGCCAAGGCCGGCGGGCAGTGGCTGCGCAACATCTTCGTCCGGGGCTAGGGCGGCCTCAGAGCCTGGGTAGGCCGTCCATGATCGACGTCAGGGCCAGCACGGTCTGCGCCTCCATGGCGCTGTGGCCGGCGTCGGTGATGACATAGGTCGCCGGCGGCGCGCCCGCCGCCTCCAGCGCCTGCACCAGCCGCGAGCCTTGCGTCAGCGGGCAGACCTGGTCGAAGCGGCCATGGACGATATGCACGGGCACGCCCTTCAGCGCGACCACGCCATCGGTGATCTCGCCCGCCTTCAAGAACAGGTCATGGGCGAAGAAGTGGGCCTCGATCTGGGCGAAGCTCAGGGCGAACTCGGCCTCGCCGAACTTGCCCGCGTCGTCGGCGGCCGGGATCATGTTCGAGATCGTGCCCTCCCAGACCGACCAGGCCAGGGCCGCCTTCAGCTGCCCCGCACGCTCGGCGTCAGTGCTCGGCGCCCTGTCGAAGATCGCCTTGTAGGCGCCCATCATGTCGCCGCGCTGGTCGGGCGGGATCACCTCGACAAAGGCCTTCCACTCGTCGGGATAGGTGATGTAGGCGCCCGGCGCGGTCAGGGCGTAGGGCTGAGCCTCATAGGTCTCGGCGTTGCCCTGGTACATGTAGAGCAGGTCCTCCTTCCGCCCCAGGAAGATGCCGCGCAGGATCAGCGAAGCCACCTTGTCCGGATGGCGGATGGCGTAGACCAGCGCGAGAGTGCTGCCCCAGCTGCCGCCGAACACATGCATCTTGCCGGTGATCCCCAGCGCCTCACGCAGGGCGTTGATGTCGTTGACCAGATGGTCGGTGGTGTTGTTGGCCAACGCCTTTTCCGGACCGTCCGCCGCCACCGTCGGGCGGCTTTTCCCGCAGCCGCGCTGGTCGAACAGGATCACGCGATAGCGGTCCGGATCGAAGAAGCGCGACATCACCGGCGCGCAGGCCCCGCCCGGGCCGCCGTGCAGAAACATCACCGGCTCGCCGTCGGCGCGGCCGTACTCCTCCCAATAGAGCTCGTGATCCGGCGCGGTGTCGACCCGCAGCCAGCCCGTGCGCAGCGGCGCGCCTTGCGGATAGGTCCACTCGCTGGTGACCTTGCTGGTCGTGCGAAGCTTCGAGAAATCCATGGTCGAATCCTGCCGAAAGGGGGCGGACACTCTCGCGCTGAAAGATGGGAATCTCTAGGCTCGAAACCTACGCTTTTCCGTGTCATCCCGGCCGTAGCGCAGCGGTGCGCCGGGATGACACGACATTTGGAACGACCATGACCATCGAGATCGAAGACCGCCTCGCCGCCGCCGCTTTCCGCCGTCTGGTCGAGCACCTGCAGATGCGCGCCGACGCCCAGAACATCGACCTGATGGGCCTGGCCGGCTTCTGTCGCAACTGCCTGGGCGACTGGGTCCACGAGGCCTCGGACGGGGCGATCAGCAAGGAAGCCGCTCGCGAAGCCGTCCACGGCATGCCCGCCGCCGAATGGAAGGCAAAGCACCAGTCGTCGGCCACGCCCGAGCAGTTGGCGCGGATGGAAGAGAGCCTGGCGCTGAACGCGAACCTGCGGGCTGAACGCGCGTAAGGGGATGGGCGTATTATCCCTCTCTCTTCGAGAGAGGGAGGGGCCCGCGCCGTCAGGCGTGGGAGGGTGAGTGGTTACGGGGAAAACCGAGAAACCTCAGCCTATTCAAAATCTTCCCCTTCCCTCCCCATCCTGATGATGGTGAAACCACTCACCCTCCCAAGCTTCGCTTGGGCCCCTCCCTCTCTCGAAGAGAGAGGGAATTGGTTGAGCGTTCGCGCGATTTCATCCACCCCCCAAAAACCAGCCCTATCCTCTTCCCACCTCGAAGCACTGGGGAGGGCGCGCGGCCAGCGACCTTCGCGGCTTTGGGGGGCGGTCGAGCGGGGACAGGTTCGAGGGGGATACTCGGACGGTCCGGGGCTGAGCTTGCTGGGCTCACCCGCCCGCCGTCGGCGTGGTTGGAGGCAAAAGGATGTGTCTTAGCCTGTAGTGGCTCGTCCTCTCCGACCGTCGAGCATCTGGGAAACCAGGGGCTCGGGTCCCGGTAAGGCCTGAACAGGGCCACCTGACGGGACGCTGGCGGATAACGGCTGCGCGGAGCGTCGGACTTCGTCGAAACGGTAACAACACAACAGAACTCCGGGCGCGGCCCGGCGCTCCGCATCCCTCCCCGATCCTCACGGTCACGCCGCTGAGCGGCTTCCGCGCGCTCCAATCCTCCCCCAGCGGGGGAGGTGTCGGCCCGAAGGGACGACGGAGGGGGAAGAGGCAGGCTCGGCAGGACTTCCCCCTCCGGCGCTTCGCGCCACCTCCCCCGCTGGGGGGAGGATTTCAGGAGCTCCCATGCCCTCCCCTCGCAAACCTCACCGCAAAGGCGCCTCCCGCTCGGCGCGGCGTCGCCGTCATGAGCAAGCCTGGCTCACCAGGAAGCTCCAGGAGCGCTTCCTGCGCTTCGCTGAACTCCTTGCTGAGAAGAAGCGAGAAGAAGAGGATGACGACCGCGCGCCCTACGACAAAGAAAAAGTCCCCGGCCTTGCGACCGAGGACTTCTCCCTGTTCTTCAAAGAACGAGGGACTTAGCGGATGACCCGCGCGCCCTTGCCCTTCATCACGGCCTCGACCTCTTCCTTGCGCACCATCGAGGTGTCGCCAGGCGTGGTCATGGCCAGAGCGCCGTGAGCCGCGCCGTACTCGACGGCGGCCTGGGGGCCCTTGCCTTCCATGAAGCCGAAGGCCAGGCCCGAGGCGAAGCCGTCGCCGCCGCCGACGCGGTCGTAGATTTCCAGGTTCTCACGCATCATCGAGGCGTAGAACTGGCCGCCGGCGTACAGGATCGCCGACCAGTCGTTGACCGAGGCGGTCTTGGCGTTGCGCAGGGTGGTGGCGGCGACCTTGAAGTTCGGGAACTGCTTCACCGCCGTCTCGATCATCTTCTTGAAGTTGGCCGGGTCGATCGAGCTGATGTGCTCGTCCAGGCCTTCCACTTCGAAGCCGAGGCAAGCGGTGAAGTCTTCCTCGTTGCCGATCATCACATCGACGTATTGGGCGATGTGACGGTTGACCTTCTGAGCGCCTTCCTTGCCGCCCTGCGACTTCCACAGGCTGGCGCGGTAGTTCAGGTCGTAGGAGACGACAGTGCCGTACTTGCGGGCCACTTCCACGGCTTCGATCACGGCTTCCGCCGTGTTCGAGGCCAGGGCCGCGAAGATGCCGCCGGTGTGGAACCAGCGCACGCCTTCTTCGCCGAACAGCTTTTCCCAGTTCACTTCGCCGGGACGGATCTGCGAGGCGGCCGAGTGACCTCGGTCGCTGCAGCCCAGGGCCGGACGGACGCCGAAGCCCTTTTCGGTGAAGTTCAGACCGACGCGCGTGTTGCGGCCCAGGCCGTCGAAATCGCGCCAGATGATGTGGGAGGTGTCGACACCGCCCTGCATCATCAGATCCTCGACCAGCCAGCCCAGGTCGTTCACCGGCAGGGCGGTGACGGCCGTCGAGCGCTTGCCCCAGCACTTCTTGAAAGCGCGGGCGACGTTGTATTCGCCGCCACCTTCCCAGACCTGGAACTGACGGGCGTTGCGGACCCGGCCGAAGCCCGGGTCGAAACGCAGCATCACTTCACCGAAGCTGGCGCAATCCCACTTCGTCTCCGAAGCCGGGCGGATGTTGAGGATGTTGTCGGTCATTTGGTCTTAGGCCTTCCCACGAACCTTCTTGATCAGGTCTACAGTCTCGCGGACCTTCTTGGAGATGCCCGCGTAGTCCTTGGCGTCCAGCAGCTCTTGGGTGATCAGCTTGGAGCCCATGCCGGCGGCGACGATGCCCGCGCCGAACCACTTCTTCACCGAGGCTTCGTCCGGATCGACGCCGCCCGTCGGCATGATGCGGGTCCAGGGCATCGGGCCCAGCACCGCCTTGACGAAATCGGGACCGCCGACCGACGAACCCGGGAACACCTTGACGATCTCGCAGCCCAGCTCTTCGGCGTAGGAGATTTCCGAGGCCGAACCGCAGCCCGGCGAATACGGGATCTTGCGGCGGTTGCAGACCTTGGCGACATCGGCGTTCAGGATCGGGCCGACGACGAACTTGGCGCCGTTGGCGATGTAGATGCCGGCGGTGGGCGCGTCGACGATCGAGCCCACGCCCATGATCACGCGCGGATCGGCCTTATCGAAGTAACGGGTGACTTCGTAGAAGACGTGGCTGGCGAAATCGCCGCGGTTGGTGAACTCGATGCAGGGCGCGCCGCCGTCGGCGCAGGCCTGGATCACGTTCTTACAGACCTCGACGTCCGGGTGGTAGAACACCGGAATGACGCCCTGGTCCATCAGGGCGGTCAGCACCGCCATACGGTCTTTCACCATCTCAAACTCCTTCCCGAAGGATCGTTCTTGCGCGAAGGACCGCATGGGCCGCCGCGCGAGCAATATTTCGCCGGAATTGGCTCAGGGCGTTCCCTTAGACCGCGTCGCGCTCGCGCGCCACACCGGGCTTGCCGCAACGTCAAACTAAGGGATGCGACCACGCTGAAATCGGCCTTGGCAGCCGGCTTCGCGCGAAAGCTTTCCGATGGACGTTTCCTTCCCCTGACCTTTTCCTTCGGCCCGCCGCGCTCGCCGCCCGACACAAAATTGAGGCGCCGGACTCCGCCGACGCCCCGAAAGTTTGCGCAGGAGCGAGCTCAAAGAGCCGCAAAACGAGACGGACCGACCACGACGCCGAACCGAAACGTAATGACACCGGTTACCGAGAGCAGCAGAGCCGTCTTTGCCACCGGTGTCATTGGCAGATAATCAGAAACCGAAGAAGAGCGCAAGCACCGTTACGCGAGATTTTTTTAGCCCTAACCCCTTGGATTCACGGGTCTTCCACGACCCGAAGAAACACCGCTCCCTCAGCCCGTATTGCGCAGGCCCGCCGCGATCCCGGCGACGGTGAGCTGAATCGCCAGACGCAGCTCTTCGTCGCTGTCACCCGCCCGGCGGCGCGACAGAAGCTCCAGCTGCAGATGGTTCAGCGGATCGACCGAGCGGCTGGCCAAGGCGACCGACTCGGCGAGATCAGGCTGGTTATCGAGCAGCGCGGCCCCACCCCGGATCGCCAGGGCCAGGCCGTTCGCGGCCTCGTGCTCACGCCGGATGGTCGCGAAGATCCGCTCGGCGTTGGCCTTGTCGGGCGACAGGGCGACATATCGCGCGGCGATGCCCATCTGGCTCTGGGCCAGGGCCAGCTCCATGTTCGACAGCAGGGAGGCGAAGAAGTCGAAGTTTCCAGCCAGATCGCGCAGCTGCTCGACCGAAAGACCGGCCCGCTCGACGCCCGAGGCGAAGCCGTACCAGCCGGGCAGCATGAACCGCGCCTGCGACCAGCTGAACACCCACGGGATGGCCCGCAGGTCCTCGATCTTGCGGCTGGCGGTGCGGCTGGCCGGACGGCTGCCGATATTGAGGCCGACGATCTCGCTGATCGGCGTGACCGACCAGAAGAAATCCTCAAAGGCGGTGTCGTCATAAACCAGCGCCCGATAGCCGTGGAACGAAGCCTCGGCCAGGGCGGTCATCGCCGCCTCGACCTTGGAGTCACGCTTGGGGATCGGGCGGTCGCTGGCCATCAGCACGGCGGCGGCCAGGCCGTCGAGATTGCGGCGCGCGGTGGGCTGGTCGCCGAAGCGGCGGGCGATCATCTCGCCCTGCTCGGTCATGCGGATGCGCCCCTGGACGGTGCCGGCGGGCTGGGCCAGCACGGCCTCTGCAGCCGGCCCTCCGCCCCGCCCGACGCTGCCGCCGCGACCGTGGAACAGCTGCAAACCGACGCCCATCCGGTCGGCCTCGTGGGCCAGAGCCGAAGCGCCCGTCGCCACGCCCCGCCGGCTGGCGACATAGCCGCCGTCCTTATTGCTGTCGGAATAGCCGAGCATGATTTCCTGCACCGGCCGATCACCCAGGATCGTCCGGCTGAGCGGCAGCTCCAGCCACTGGCGCAGCACGGCCGGACCATTTTCGAGGTCGCCGATGGTCTCGAACAGCGGCGCGACCTTGACCGAGGCGCGCGGCGCGGCCCCGCCCCAGACCAGGCCAACCTGCTTGAGCAGAACGAGCGGCTCGAGCATGTCGGACAGGGTCGCCGACTTCGAGATGATGTAGGCGCCAAGGCAGCCATGACCGTAGTCGCGCACCGCCTGGGCGGCGGCCTCCATGGTCGCCAGCTCCTTGCTCGTCTCCTCGCCATAGGCGGTGAACGGCGAGACCAGCGGGCGCTGGTGCGACAGCTCGTCGATCAGCACCTTGCAGCGGGCGTCTTCGTCGAGCTTCAGATACTCCACGCCCGTGCCGGCCCGGCGGAACAACTCGTCCAGGGTCCGCTCATGGACATCGGCGTTCTGGCGCAGGTCCAGGCTCATCAGGTGGAACCCGCAGGCCTTGGCCACCTCGACCAGGGTGCGCAACGCCGAGCCCACTAGGCGCTGACCGCCATTGCGCTCCAGGCTGTCGATGATCACCGACAGGTCGGCGACGAAGGCGTCCGGATGCGCGTACGGCTCGACGCTGGTCACCCCCGACGCAAAGGCTACCGGTGCGCCGGTCAGCTTCTGCGAGACGGCGGTCAGACGGTCAAAGATCAGCTCCAGCGCCAGGCGATAGGGCTCGTCGATCCGGTGGACCGAAGGGTCCTTGGCCTGGGCGGCCAGGGCCAGCAGCTCATCGGAAACCGGCGTATAGGCGGTCGAGACCGCCAGATTGGACCACAGCTTGCGCACCTCGCCGGCATACCAGTCGAGGATCACGCGGGACTGCGAGCTCAAGGCCAACTTCAGCGTCTGGCCGTTGACGCCGGGATGGCCATCGCGGTCGCCGCCCAGCCACGACCCCATCTTCAGCAGCGGCGCCAATTGGCCGTGCTGGCCGATCTTGCCGGTCCAGTCGCCGTAGAGGTCGATGATCGCCGGCAGGATCGAGGTGCGGACGATCGACAGCGCGTTGCGGATCTCATCCTTCACGGTGATCCGCTCGGGACGATAGAGGCGCGTGCGCCACATCAGGGCGATCTCGCGGAACAGGCTCTCGCGGATCTCGGCGTCGAGGTCCGGCGGCAGGTGATGGCGACGCAGGGCCATCAGGCGCGAGATCTCGGTCTCGCGGTCGACCATGCTGCGACGACGCACTTCGGTCGGGTGGGCGGTCAGCACCGGCACGACGTTCATCGCCGCGAAGATCTTGGCCAGTTCGGCGTCAGACTTGCCTGCGGCCTTCAGCGCCTTCACGGCGTCGATCAGGGTGCGGGGGCGCTCGTCACCAGGCTGGGCGTCGGCCTCGGCGTGGCGACGGCGGCCGGCGACGTCCTCGCCGATATTGGCCAGCAGCGAGTGGCTGGCGAAGGCCCGCGCCAGGAACACGGCCTGCTCGGTCGTCAGGTCGGAGAACAGGTGGTCGAGCAGCGGCGTGTCGCCATTGACCACGTCTTCGCGCGAGGCCGCCTTGCGCGCCTTGGCCACCAGTTCAGCCTTCTCCTCGCCCTCCAGATAGGTGATCGCCTCGATCAGCAGATCGCTGAGCAGATGGGCGTTCTGGCGGACGTGGCGGCTGGTCGGACGGTCGACGTCGATCGACAGGGCCGGGTTGCGCATGCGCGGACTCCAGGGACCGCACGACCGGCGGTCCCGAACAGGATTGGATCAAGAAGACGCGTCGACGCTCCGGAACGACGCCGGGCGCTTTACGTCGCGGCGCCCTCTAGCGCGCTTCACCGGGCGGGAAAAGCCGCCCGGCACGATGGTTGCGCTACCATCGCATTTTTGCGCGTTTTTGTTTCGCTAGCGGGCCAGCCAGCCCCCATCCACGGGCAGAGTAATGCCCTGAACATAGTCAGACGCCGACGACGCCAGGAACACTGCCGCGCCGCCGATATCCTCCGGGCGGCCCCAGCGACCGGCCGGAATGCGCGCCAGGATGGCGGCGTTGCGATCCTGATCGGCGCGCAGAGCCTCGGTATTGTTGGTGTCGAAATAGCCCGGCGCGATGGCGTTGACGTTGATCCCCTTGGTCGCCCACTCGTTGGCGAGGATCTTGGTCAGGCCCGCCAGGCCCGACTTGGAGGCCGTATAGGACGGCACGCGGATGCCGCCCTGGAACGAGAGCAGCGAGGCGATGTTGATCACCTTGGCCTGACCGCTCTCGAAGCCCTGCTTCAGGGCCTGCTTGGCGAAGGCCTGGGTCAGGAAGAAGACCACCTTCAGATTGGTGTCCATCACCGCGTCCCAGTCAGCCTCGCTGAACTCGATCGAGTCCGCGCGACGGATGATGCCGGCGTTATTGACCAGGATGTCGACCTTGCCGAACGCGGCGACCGTTTCGTCGACCACGCGCTGGACGGGCTCGATCGAGCCGAAGTCGGCCTTGATCGACAGGAACTTACGGCCCAGGGCCTCGACGGCGGCTTGCGTTTCGGTCGGGGCGCTGCGGCCCGCGGCGGCGATGTCCGCGCCGGCGGCGGCGAGCGCAATGGCGATCCCCTGCCCGATCCCGGTGTTGGCGCCGGTGACGAGCGCGACCTTGCCTTCGAGGCTGAACGGATTGGCCATGTCGAGTTCCTGTTCAAATTGGGTGTCATCCCGGACGACCTGGAAGGTCGATCCGGGACCCTGGGGCCGACGGCAAGGCGGCTGCCCCTGGGTCCCGGCTCTACGCTGCGCTCCGGCCGGGATGACACGGGAGCGCGATGGCCAAAGGCCCTACTTCAGCTGGCAGATGTCCAGCACGTTCATGTCGGTGTAGTCGAGGTTCTCGCCGCCCATCGCCCAGATGAAGGTGTAGTTGGCGGTGCCCGAGCCCATGTGGATCGACCACGGCGGGCTCATCACGGCTTCCTCGTTGGCGATCACGATGTGACGCATCTCGTCCGGCTCGCCCATGTAGTGGAAGACCCGGTCGTTCTCGCCCAGACCGAAGTAGAAATAGGCTTCCGAGCGACGGTCGTGCAGGTGGGGCGGCATGGTGTTCCAGACGCTGCCCGGCTTCAGCACGGTCATGCCCAGCAGCAGCTGAGCCGACTTGCAGGTGGTCGGCACGATGTACTGGTAGATCGTGCGCTCGTTGCTGGTCTCCAGCGCGCCACGCTCCAGCGGGATCGCATCAGCGAAGGCCAGCTTCTTGGTTTCGAAAGCAGCGTGGGCCGGCAGGCTGACGAGATAGAAGCGTGCGGCGCCGTCGACGCCTTCGAAGGTGACGTCCTTGGCGCCCATGGTCACGTACAGGCCGTCACGCGGAACGATCTCGTAGGCGACGCCGTCGACGGTGATCTTGCCGGTGGTGTCGCCGACATTGATCACGCCCAGCTCGCGGCGCTCCAGGAACGGGTGGCCGGCGGCCGAAGCGGGTTCGGTCTGGTCGGGCAGCTTGATCGGGCTGGTGGCCACCACGCCGCCGACGACGAAGCGCTCGGCGTGATTGTAGGTCAGGACGATCTGGCCATCCTGGAACAGCCCCTGCATCAGGTAACGGTCGCGCAGGTCGTCATTGCTGACCGCGAACATCATGTCCGGATGGGTGGCGTGATAGGTCTTGGCGAACATCGGGAAGTCTCCGGAAAAGGTGTTCTATTCTGCGGCGGCGCGCAGGGTGGCGGGACGGGCCCAGTCCGGACGCTGGTCCAGCTTGTAGGCCTTCTTGGGCAGGTTGTAGGTCAGGTCGACGATCAACTCCTCAGCCTCAACCAGATCCATCCGATGCTCGGCGACCATGCGGGCCAGGAACGCGCTGTCGACGCGGCGGGCCACGTCGTGACGGGCCGGGATCGACAGGAAGGCGCGGGTGTCGTCGTTGAAGCCGACGGTGTTGTAGAAGCCGGCAGTCTCGGTGACCTGCTCGCGGAAGCGCATCATGCCTTCCGGGCTGTCATGGAACCACCAGGACGGACCCAGCTTCAGCACGGGATAGTGGCCGGCCAGCGGGGCCAGCTCGCGGCTGTAGGTCGTCTCGTCCAGCGTGAACAGGATGATCGACAGGCGCGGATCGTTGCCCAAGCGGGTCAGCAGCGGCTTGAGCGCATCCACATACTCGGTACGCATCGGGATGTCGGCGCCCTTGTCGCGACCATGCGAGTTCAACAGGCCAACATTGTGATTGCGGTGCGAGCCCGGGTGGATCTGCATGACCAGACCATCATCCAGGCTCATCTTGGCCATCTCGGTCAGCATCTGAGCGCGGAAGAGTTCGGCCTTCTCTGGGGTGACATCCCCCTTCACCAGGCTGTTGAACAGCGCCTCGGCCTCGACGTCCGAAAGATCAGCGGTCGCCGCAGTGGGATGCCCATGGTCGGACGAGGTCGCGCCGGCGTCGATGAAGGCCTGGCGACGCAGGCGGTGCGCCTCCAGATAACTCTTCCAGCTGTAGACGTCCTGGCCGGAGGTCTCGGCGAACCGTTCGAAGGCGCGCGGGCTCCGCTCGTCTTCGAAATCGATCACAGCATCGGGACGATAGGCGGTGATCACATGGCCGCCCCAGCCGCTTTCGCGGATCGCGGCGTGGTGCTGAAGGCTCTCGTGCGGACCTTCGGTCGTGGCGAGCGTCTCGATATTGAAGCGGTCAAACAACGCGCGGGGGCGGAAGGCGTCGGTGGCCAGCGCGGCGGTGATGCGGTCGAAATAGTCGTCGGCGTTCGACGCTTCGAGGAACTCGGTGAAGCCGAACACCTGGCTGAACACGTGGTTCAGCCAAACCCAGGACGGCGTGCCCCGGAAGAGATAAAAGTGCGACGCGAACACCCGCCACGCCTCGCGCGGGTCGGTGTCGGGAACCCCGGCCTTGGAGCGGACCTTCAGCGCATCCAGGCTGACGCCCTGGCTGTAGAGCATGCGGAAGAGGTAGTGATCCGGCGCCAGCAGAAGGTCCGTGGCGTCCTGGAACGGCGCGTTGGTCGCGAACCAGGACGGATCGGTGTGACCGTGCGGGCTGATGATCGGCAGGTCCTTGACCAGCGCATAAAGGCCACGCGCGTAGGACCGGGTGGCCGGATCCGACGGGAAAAGACGATCCTCGTGAAAGCTCAGAGGCCTGGCCATGACTTTGCGTCTGCTCCCTTACGCTCTGGCAGCTTCGCGACGGCTGCCCGTGTCCGCTTGGTAACCGGTGTCATCTCGTGATGCAAGCACCAGCGCGTGGCGCTCACCTAGGCCGGAACCGGCCCGGAAGACTGCCGGATAACCAGATTTGGTTCCATCTTGGTGACATCGCGCGGTTCGCGGCGCTCATCGCCAATCAGCTTTTCGACCGCGATCCTGCCGATCTCGCGCGTCGGCGTATGGATCGTGGTCAGAGGCGGCCACACCGCCTGCGCGATCTGGAAATCGTCGAACCCGACCACGGTGAGGTCCTGCGGCACCGACAGCCCCGCCTTTCGGGCCGACTGCAGGACACCGGCGGCCATTTCGTCGTTGCCGCAGAAGATCGCCGTCGGACGCGGCGAGCGCGAAAGCAGCTCGTCGCCACAGGCGACGCCCGACTCGAAGGTGTAGGCGCCCTGCACGATATCGTTCGGCGACAAGCTCAGCCCGGCCTCGGCCAGGCCATCCTCGAACCCCCCTCGCCGCTCGTGCGACGAACGGAACGTCTCCGGACCGGAGATGAACGCGATCCGCTTGTGCCCCAACTCGACGATGTGGCGGGCCGCCTGCGCGCCGCCCATCCGGTCCTGACCAACGATCATGTGTTCGGGCTTGTCCAGTTCGACCGACGCGATGCGGATATAGGCGCAGCCGATCTCGTTCAGCAGCTTGGCCACGCGCTCGTCTTCGGAAACCGACGGCGGCAAGACCACGCCGAAAAGCTTCTGCCGTTCAACGAAGGCGCGGATGTCCGTCAAGAAGGTGGGGCTGGCGCGATTGCAGGGATGAACGACGAGCTCGAACCCGGAGCCTCGCATGCCGTCCAGCAGCCCAAGCTGCATGTTCACGACGTACTGCGGGTTGGGGTTGTCGTAGATCATGCCGATCAGGAACGAGCGGCGGAACGCCAGACCGCGCGCCTGCGGATCGGGCGCATAGCCCCATTCGGCGATCACCGCCTCGATGCGCTCGCGGGTCTCGTCGCGGACGAAGGGCGACTGGTTGATGACCCGGGAGACCGTCTTCTTCGAAACGCCGGCCAGGCGCGCGATGTCATTGATCGTCGCCCGGCGCCGTCCGCCTTCGACGCCGGTCTCACTTTCTTCCGGGATCGTGGAAGGCGTCTTGGAGGGGCTCACGGGGTTTCCAGCAGCTTTGGGCGTTTTCTTTTGTCATACTCCAGCCAGACAAGCCTCGCCAACCTATGGACAAACATTCGATTGCGAGATCGGTGACACCGGTTACCCTTGCCCAGACAACCCGTTTTGGCCGCCGCTGGTGCGGCAACGATCATAGCCGATGACCAAAAACACCCCCGCTCCTGGCGAATCGATCCACGCGGTGGATCCCCGCGATCACGTTGCGACCGCTCTACGTGATCTGGCCTGCGGCGAGTCCGTCTCGGCGCATGGCGAGCGCTTCATTGTCCGTGCAGACGTGCCGAAGGGTCACAAGATCGCCACGCGCGTCGTTCGCTCCGGCGATGACGTCCTGAAGTACGGCTGGCCGATCGGTCGCGCCACAGCCGACATCGCGGTCGGCGACCATGTGCACGTTCACAACGTGATCACCCGCCTGGAAGGCGTCGAAGGCTACGCCTTCGCGGCCATGCCGCCGGCCGGAGCGCCGTCTGCGGACACGCGAACCTTCCAAGGCTTCCGTCGCAAGAATGGTCGGGCCGGAACGCGGAACGAGATCTGGGTGCTGTGCACGGTGGGCTGCGTCGCCAACACGGCCCGCCGGATCGCCGAGAAGGCCAACCAGCGCTTCGCCGGACGTGTGGACGGCGTCTACGCCTTCCCTCACCCGTTCGGGTGCTCCCAGCTCGGAGACGATCTGGCTCATACGCGGAAACTGATCGCCGCTCTGGCCAGCCATCCCAACGCCGGAGGCGTGCTGATGCTGGGCCTCGGCTGCGAGAATAACCAACTCAAGGCGCTGCTCGAAAGCGCTCCGGACATCGACCGAGAGCGCCTCAAGAGCTTCACGACCCAGATGGTCGAGGACGAGCTGGAAGATGGTCTGGCCGCCGTGGAAGCTCTGGTCGAGATCGCCGAGAAGGACCGGCGCGAGCCTGTGCCGGTTTCGGAACTGGTCGTGGGCCTCAAGTGCGGTGGATCGGACGGCTTTTCGGGGATCACGGCCAATCCGCTAGTCGGCCGCATCGCCGACAAGGTCGCTGAGGCCGGCGGCACCCCCGTGCTGACGGAGATTCCCGAAATCTTCGGGGCTGAGAATGTTCTGCTTCAGCGCGCCGCCAGCCGCGAGGTCTTCGACGCCGCGGTGGCGGTGATCGACGACTTCAAGCGCTACTTCATCGAAGCCAACCAGCCCATCTATGAGAACCCCTCGCCGGGCAACATCGCGGGCGGCATCACCAGTCTGGAAGAAAAATCTCTGGGCGCGGTGCAGAAGGGCGGCCGCGCGCCGTTGGTCGAGGTTCTGCGCTATGGCGAAACCGTCGGACGCCATGGCCTGACCCTGCTGGAAGCGCCAGGGAATGACGCGGTGTCCTCCACCGCCCTGACCGCGGCTGGTGCGACAGTCATCCTCTTCACCACAGGGCGCGGCACGCCCTTGGGCTTTCCTGCGCCGACCCTGAAGATCGCCTCGAACTCCGGCTTGGCGCAGCGTAAGCCGGGCTGGATCGATTTCGACGCGGGTCAGGTCCTCGAAGGCGTATCCATGGATGTCGCCGCAGAGAGCCTGATGGACCTTGTGATCGAAACCGCGTCCGGCAAGACCACCAAGGCCGAACTGAACGGCGAGCGCGAGATCGCCCTCTGGAAATCCGGCGTCACCTTATGAAAACCGGCAAGCCGGATTGCCACCGGTGTCCAAGTTGGCGCATCTAGCGCCCCATCCTCCCCCCACGAAACTCCAGGCGTGCTCCGTTGACCGCTAATTCCGCGACCTCCCCTGCCCTGCGTCTGAGCGCCACCAGCTATCCCGGCGTCTTCCCGGGCGTGGCCATCCCCACCTATGATCGGGACAAGCTACAGATCGGCGTGGTGCATTTCGGCCCCGGCGCCTTCCATCGTGCGCACCAGGCTCACTATTTCGACCAACTTCTGGCGCACGACCCGCGATGGGGCGTCTGCGCCGTGTCGCTGAAAAGCCCGGGCGTCCGGGACGCCCTGAAGCCGCAGGACGGTCTCTACACGCTGGCGCAGTTGGACGCGGAAACCACCTTCCGGATCGTCGGCTCCATCCTTGAAGTCCTGGTGGCGCCTGAGGACCCGCCCTCGGTCTTCGCGCGCCTCGCCGCGCCGACCACGCGGCTGGTGACTCTCACCGTGACCGAGAAGGGCTACACGCTTTCCGCCAATGGCGGATTGGACGAAAGCCACCCCGACATCGTCCACGATCTGGACAATCCGCGTGAGCCAAGGAGCGCCGTAGGCTATCTTGTCGAAGGCCTCCGCCGCCGCTTCGCCGCAGGCCTCGCGCCCTATGCGGTAGTCGCCTGCGACAACCTCGCGGACAACGGCTGGCGCCTGAAGGTCGCCGTCGTCGCCTACGCCGCCAAGCTGGATGAATCGCTCGCCGCGTGGATCGATCGCGAAGGCCGGTTCCCCCGCACTATGGTCGACAGCATCACACCGGCGACGGACGATGCGCTGCGGGCGCGCACCCTGGCCGCGACCGGCCTGGAGGACGCTTGGCCCATCCAGCGTGAGGCCTTCACCCAATGGGTGGTTGAAGACGTGCTCCCCGCCGACGGACCGGATCTGGCCAGCGTTGGCGTGATCATGACCGACGATGTGCGCGGTTTCGAGCGGGCCAAGCTGCGCCTCCTGAACGGCGTGCACTCAACGCTGGCCTATGTCGGTATCCTGCGCGGCCACGAAACCGTTTTCGAAGCCGTCAGCGATCCCATACTGGCCGCCTTGGCCAGCGATATGATGGCCAAGGACATCATCCCCACCCTCACCCCGCCGCGCGGCCTGGATCTGCAAGCCTATGCGGACGCCATTCTAGGCCGCTTCCGCAATCCTGAGATCCGGCACCTGCTCGCCCAGATCGCCTGGGATGGCTCGCAAAAGCTCCCGTTCCGGATCCTGGGAACCCTCACTGAGACCCTGGAGGCTGGCCGCTCGATCGAGCGACTCGCCGTTCCTCTGGCGGCCTGGATGCGGTTCGTCGCCCTGCGCGCCAAGGCCGGTGAAGCCATAATCGACCCGCTGCAAGATCGCCTCCTGGCTCTGGGCCTGGCGGCCACGGGAGAGGCCAGCGCAGACGTCGCCGCCTTCCTGGCCCTGGACGCGGTGTTCCCGGCGTCGCTGGCCGGCGATCCCCGCTTCATTTCGGCGCTGGAAAAGGCCTACGCCGATCTCGGCTAGCGGGTGACGCCCCGCGCGGTCAGCACCGGGATGACGGTGCTGACCAGGATCCGCAGATCGAACAAAAGCGAGCGACGGCGCAGATATTCGGCGTCAAGGGCGACCTTGTCGGCGATCGACAACTCGTCTCGCCCGTTGATCTGCGCCCACCCCGTCACGCCGGGGCGCAAGGCGTCAACGCCGGCAGCACGGCGCGCGGCGATCAAGTCGTCCTGATTGAACAGAGCTGGCCGGGGTCCGACCAGGCTCATGTGACCGACGAGCACGCTCCAGAGCTGGGGCAACTCATCAAGACTGAGCTTGCGCATCAGGCCGCCGATCGGCGTCAGCCATTGATCAGGATTGTCGAGAAGGTGGGTGGCCACCTCGGGCGTATCGATGCGCATGGTGCGAAACTTCGGCATCGGAAACAGCGCCGAGGCGCGCCCCACGCGCTGCGACCAGTAGAGACCAGGCCCCGGCGAAGTCAGCCGCACAAGCGCCCACAGCACGGCCAGCGGCAGGACCAGGACCGCCAGCCCGATCGCCGCAGCCAGCACATCAAACACACGCTTCATTCAGCCGGCTCGGCCTAGGCCAGATCGCCGCTCGCCGCGTCGAGCAGCAGATAGGCCCGCCCAGCGTCGGAGGACAGCAGCGCGGCGAGCAGGAAGCCTTCGCGATCCTGGCCGGCCGCCTCGTCGATCATGCCCGCATAGCGCTTGAGGAAGCGCTCAGTATTGCTCTTCAGCGTCGCGTCGGAGAACAGGCGACGGACCAAGCGACGGATCGCGGCCGGCGCCAGGCGCTTGACCACCTCTCGCGCGCCCTCCCCGTCACGCGTCTGGAGCGCGGCGGCGATCTCGTCGATCCGTCCGCGCGGTAACAGAGCGTGGGGGTCGATGCCCATGGCGGTGATCTCTGCGGCGAGCTTCTCACCCAGCCCCGCGTCGCCCGGCGAGCTGCTCTCGATGCCCGACAGCAGACCACGCCAACTCCAGTTGCCATCGGCTTCGGCTTCGGTCGGCGGCGTCCCCGTCTGCTTGCGCGCGGAGGCCTGCTCGAAGACCGAGCGGAACTCCTGGTCGGTCGCCGTCGGGGTCAAACGTAGACGGCGGCGGTCCGCCGGCGGCTCGTCCTCATCATCGAACTCGACGGTCGGAAGTGCGGAAGGCGGCGGCGCGGCGCGTGAACGGCTGGGCGGCGGCGCGGCGGGAGTCGCGCGCGCCGCGACCGTCGAAATCCCTGAGGCGGTGACGGCGCCCGCCGCCTCGCTCAGCATTTCGTAATTGCGACGAACGCGCTCCTGGAAAGCCTGGTCGATCGCCGCCGTCTCCTCGGCGGTGCGGCGCACGGCGTTCATCAGGTGCTCGACGCCCTGCTCGATCGCGATGCGAACCTCGCCCGCCTTCTGCAGCGCCTCAGCCGGCAGGTCGGCGGTGCGACGGCCGATCTCGGCCAGCATCACCTCCAATTCGTCGAGCGTGCTGCGAGCTGTCTGGACCGAGTCCTGGAGCTTCTGGGACGTCCGCGCGCCGGCCTGCTCGACCATCTGGGCCGAGTGTTCGATGATGTCGCGCGCCTCTTCCATCCGCGACTCGAACACCGCGTCAGCCTTCTGGCCGGCGGCGAAGGCGATCTCGTTCAACTGATCGACACGGCTACGCGCCGCCTCGACCCGCGCCTCGACGCTCTCGCTGGCTTTCAGCGCCGCCTCGGCCATGGCCTCCATGGCCGCCTTCAGCTCTTCTTCCAGCAGAGTCCTCTGGTTCTCGGCGACATCGCCGATGGTCTCGAGGGTCTTCTTGGCCTCCTCGGCCAGCGTGTGGCGCTGCGACTTGGCGCCGTCCGCCATCTCACGGAACTGATCGGCCGCTGCGCTGATCAAGCCGCGCAGGATCTCCGCGCCCATGGCAGCAGTGTCCGAAAGCTCGGTCGCGCCGACCCGCGTATAGGCCACGAACTCGGTGAGCTGAGCCGTCCGGGTCTCGGCTTCGGCGGCGAAATCCTCCTGCTCGGAGCGAAGCGCCTGACTGATCTCGACAAGTGCGGCGCGCTGCGCGGCGAGCGTCTTCTCGACCGACGCCACCTGGTCTCCGACCCCGACGCCGGCCGTTTCCAGGCGGGCGATCTGGCGGGACAGATCCTCGGCCCCGACGCGAGCCGCGTCCGACGCCTCAGCGGCGGCGGCGGCGAGATCGGCGGCGCGGGCCGCCAGAGCCGCTTCGGCCTCGCGCAGTTGGGTCTCCGCCAGGTCGGAAGCCTCGGCGACCATTCGCGCCTGGCTGCCGATCGCGTCGACCACCGCCGTCGAGCGCGCGTCCAGAGACTGCGACAGGGTCTCCATGGCGGAGCGCTCATGGCTCAGGCCCTGCGCCAGCTGGTTGGCCATACGCGCGGATTCAGCGGCGGCCTCGGCGAGACGCGCCGTTTCTTCGGCAAGAGCCTTGCGAAGCGAAATGATGTGCTCCCGCGCGCGGTCAGCGGCGGCGGCGGCTTCATCGACGCCCTGGCGCATCGCGTCCACGGCGTTCGTGGCGCCGGCGGCGGCCAGAGCCGCTGGCGTCACCAGGCGATCGGTCAGGGTGCGGTTGCGACGCAGTTCGTCGGAAATGCCGTTGGCCTGACGAAGCATGTAGGCGCCCAGAAGGGTCAGCAGCGCCGGACCGATCGCGAGGCCCGCAAAGACCATCAACGCGAAGCCCTCGATCTTGAAGGCCGGAACGCCGCGCGCATAGCCGAGCGCGAAGGCGATGGGGGCAAGCGCCCAGAGCGCTGCGACCGCCGTCGCCAGCGTCCAGAACAGGACACCGGACATGCGACGCGGAACAACCTCCGCCTCAAGGGAGGCGGCGGGGGGCGAAACCGAACCCCGAAGATCCAGTGCGGCTTCGCGGGCTTCCGAGCGGGCCGGCGGCGCCGATGGCGCACTAGGCTCCAGAATCGGCGCCGGCGGCTGCGGCGTCGCCGCAAGCGAATTGGCGACCTTCATGTCGGGCTCGGCGAAACGCGCGGTCTCCGCCTCGCGACGCCGGCGCGAACGCACGCTCGTCGGTGTCGGGACCGCGAGGTCATCCGGCGCGACGTCGCTCAATGTCAACGGCTCTGCGAAGCTGGGTTCGGCGTCCGGCGCCATGAAAGACGCGGACTCCGGAAGTTCAGGCGCAGTCTTGGGTTCCTCGGGAGGGATCTCCGTCGGCGTCGCGGAGAAATCGAGCGGTTGGCGCTTCTTAGGCTTCATACACAGCCGGGGTCCCAAGACGGGGCGTAAAGTGGGCGTCGACGAGGGGGCGCGCTAAACAGTCGCGCGCCGGACCCCACCTTCGCGTGTCGCATGAACCTAACGGTGAAAAGCCTTGGCGAAAAGCGGCTTTGGTTGCGTTTTCAGGAGTTGCGACGCCAGAGCGCGGCTTTCACGTGTCGCTATGAGCCGCCGCCGGTCGCTTCACATCAACAGGCGCGGGACGCATGGCGGCTTCGCGGGTGCGATTGACGGTGCGGGCTTGAGTACTCTCAGCCTTCGAGGGGCGGACATGATCGAGAACCAAGCCGAACTGGCAAAGCGCGAAGGTCGACAGCCAGACCACCGCAACCGCCAACATTTCCGCCAGGAAGCCCATAGCTCGCCTCACGACCCCATAGCGGCGTTATGCGAGCATTTCGCAAAGCAGGCGAGTGAACTTTTGGTCATGAAAGGCCGATGGGCGTACAAGACGGCTCCACGGCATCTGACAGCGCCCTTAGAATTCCGATGGTTGTCGCAACCGTCGCTCGGCCCTAGGTGCCAGCCTAGGCCTTGGGACCTTCCCCCAAGTTGCGCCTGAACACTCTTTCCTTGCGGACGCTCGCCTTGGCCTTCACCCAATACGCTCCCGCCGCTTCTCCGCCGGACCCGATGACGCCCGATCTGACACAATTGGCGATCACGCCGGCCCGCCTGACCCACCTGCAGCGACTGGAGGCCGAGAGCATCCACATCCTTCGCGAGGTGGCCGCCGAGTGCGAGCGCCCGGTCATGCTGTACTCGATCGGCAAGGACAGTGCGGTGATGCTGCATCTGGCGGCCAAGGCGTTCTATCCCAGCAAGCCGCCCTTCCCGCTTCTGCACGTCGACACGACCTGGAAGTTCCGCGACATGTACGCGCTGCGCGACAGGATCGGCTCGGAACTGGGCTTTGATCTTCTCGTGCACAAGAACCCCGACGCTCAGGCCCGGGGGATCAACCCGTTCGACCACGGCAGCGCGGTCCACACCGATTTGTGGAAGACCGAAGGTCTCAAGCAGGCCCTTTCGAAGTACGGCTTCGACGCCGCCTTCGGTGGGGCCCGCCGCGACGAGGAGAAAAGCCGCGCCAAGGAACGGGTGTTCTCGTTCCGATCGTCCGAGCACCGCTGGGACCCGAAGAACCAGCGCCCCGAGCTCTGGAATCTCTACAACACGCGCAAGCATCCTGGCGAAAGCCTGCGGGTCTTCCCGATCTCCAATTGGACCGAGCTGGACGTCTGGCAGTACATCCACCTGGAGAACATCCCGATCGTACCGCTGTACTTCGCCGCCGAGCGGCCGGTGGTCGAGCGCGACGGCGCGCTGATCATGGTCGACGATGACCGCTTCCGCCTGCGCGACGGCGAGGTCCCGCAGATGCGGAGCGTCCGCTTCCGCACCCTGGGCTGCTACCCGCTGACGGGCGCGGTCGAAAGCACCGCCGCCACACTGCCCCAGGTCATCCAGGAAATGCTGCTGACCACCACCAGCGAGCGCCAGGGCCGGGTCATCGACCATGACCAGTCCGCCTCGATGGAGAAGAAGAAGCAGGAAGGGTACTTCTGATGGCCCACCAATCCGCCCTGATCGCCGAGGACATCGAAGCCTACCTGCACCAGCACCAGCACAAGTCGCTGCTGCGCTTCATCACCTGCGGCAGCGTCGACGACGGCAAGTCCACCCTGATCGGTCGCCTGCTGTACGACAGCAAGATGATCTTCGAGGACCAGATGGCGGCCCTCGAGGCCGACTCCAGGAAGGTCGGCACCCAAGGCGGCGCGATCGACTTCGCCTTGCTGGTCGACGGTCTGGCCGCCGAGCGCGAGCAAGGCATCACCATCGATGTGGCCTACCGCTTCTTCTCGACCGAGAAGCGCAAGTTCATCGTCGCCGACACCCCCGGCCACGAGCAGTACACCCGCAACATGGTCACCGGCGCCTCGACCGCCGACGCGGCCGTGATCCTGATCGACGCGCGCAAGGGCGTGCTGACCCAGACCCGTCGCCACAGCTATCTCGTGTCCTTGCTCGGCATCCGCAACGTGGCGCTGGCGGTGAACAAAATGGACCTGGTCGGCTGGGACCAGACCGTTTTCGACGCCATCGTCGCCGACTACCGCGCCTTCGCCGAACAAATCGGCCTGTCGGTATTCACCCCGATCCCGATCTCAGGCCTCGGCGGCGACAACATGGCGACCCGCAGCGAAGCGACGCCCTGGTTCGATGGCCCGATCCTGATGGACTGGCTCGAAGCTGTGGAGGTCGAGGACGACCTGCAGGCCAAGCCCTTCCGTATGCCGGTCCAGTGGGTCAACCGCCCCAATCTCGATTTCCGAGGTTTCTCGGGCCTGATCGCCTCGGGTTCGATCAAGCCGGGCGACCGTATCCGCGCCCTGCCCTCGGGCCGCGAAAGCCGCGTGGCCCGCATCGTCACCCTGCCGGGCGATCTCGACCAGGCCGTAGCCGGCCAGTCGGTCACCCTGACCCTGGAAGACGAGATCGACATCTCCCGCGGCGACGTGATCGCCGCCGCCGACGCGCCCGCCCCCGTCGCCAATCAGTTCGAGGCCACCCTCGTCTGGATGGACGACGAGCCGCTGCCGCCGGGCCGCACCTACCTGCTGAAGCTCGGCGCGCGCACGGTCGGCGCCAGCATCACCGACATCAAGCACCGCGTGAACGTCAACACGCTGGAGAAGACCGCCGCCAAGCGCCTCGAACTGAACGAGATCGGGGTCTGCAACCTGTCGCTCGACCAGGCGATCCCGTTCGAGACCTATGCCGAAAACCGTCAGATGGGCGGTTTCATCCTGATCGACCGGCTGAGCAACCGCACGGTTGGCGCAGGCCTGATCAACTTCGCCCTGCGGCGCGCCGACAACATCCACTGGCAGCACACAGATGTAACCAAGGTCTCGCGGGCGGCGCTGAAACGCCAACGCGGCCAGGTCGTCTGGCTGACGGGTCTGTCGGGCGCGGGCAAGTCGACGATCGCCAATCTGGTCGAAAAGCGCCTGCACGCCCTGGGCCGCCACACCTATCTGCTGGACGGCGACAATGTCCGTCACGGGCTGAACAAGGACCTCGGCTTCACCGAGGAGGACCGCGTCGAGAACATCCGCCGGGTGGCCGAGGTCGCCAAATTGATGGTTGATGCCGGCCTAATCGTGCTGACGGCCTTCATCTCGCCGTTCCGGGCGGAGCGCCAACTGGCTCGCGACCTGCTGGAGCCCGGCGAGTTCATCGAGGTCTTTGTCGACACGCCGCTGGCCGTCGCCGAGGCGCGGGACGTCAAGGGGCTCTACAAGAAGGCGCGCTCGGGCCAGCTCAAGAACTTCACCGGCGTCGATAGTCCCTATGAGGCACCGGAGTCGCCGGAGCTGCGCATCGACACCACCGCGATCGATCCTGTCGAGGCGGCCGAACGGATCGTCGCCTGGCTGGAAGGCCAGGAAATCGACTACACCATCTAGCTACGACGCCGGGTCAGTACCGGAGCCTGTCGGACGACAGGCTCCGCGCCCGCCTTGTCAGCAGGATCGCGCCGGCCAGGCCCAGTAGGGCCATGCCGGCGGTGGCCAGATAGCCGAACGCCCCGAAGGCGTCGAACAGCGGGCCGGACGCCAGGGTGGCGATGCCCAAGGTGAAGCCCGACGACAGCGCCGAGTTGATCGCCTGGGCCGGCGAGGCCGCGGACGGCGGGGCTAGCTTTTCGATCAGCCGCAACGACGCCAGGAACGAGGCGGCAAAGGTCAGGGCGTGCAGCATCTGCAGCGGAAACAGCGCCCAAAGCGGCGGCTCGAAGGCGTAGATTGTCCACCGCAGTACCGCGGCGCCCGCGCCCAGCACGAGGAACAGCTCCGGTCCCCAACGGCGACGAAGCGGCTCCAGGAACCACATGAAGGCCACCTCGGCCGCGACGCCCACGCCCCAAAGCACGCCGATCATCGGCTCGCTGATCCCCTGCTTGCGCCAGAGGATGGCCGAGAAGCTGTAATAGAAGGCGTGCGCTCCCTGGATCAGACCGGCGGTCACCACCGCCAGCACGAAGGTCCGGTTGCGCATCAGATCGGACAAGCCGTTCCAGCGTTCGGCCCGCGGCGGCTTGGCGCCCTCGGCGTGGACGCGCTCGGGCGGCACCAGGGTCGCAGCCGCCACCGCCCCGAACAGGCAGGCCGCCGCGATCCAGACGGCGATGATGGTCGGCGCCGCGAACGTGAGGATCGCCCCCATGGCGAGATTGGCCGCGATGAAGGCGCTGGAGCCTGTGCCGCGCGGAATGCCGTAGTTGAAACTCTCGACCCGCGCCCGGCGCAGGGTGATGACGTCGATCAACGGTGAAACGGTCGACAGCAAGGTCTGGCCGACGAACCAGGCCAGCATGAACCACCAGAGGTTCGCCGGACCCAGCAGAGCGCCATAGCCGATCGCCGCGCCCAGCAGCAGCAGCACCATGGGCGTACGGCGCAGGGTGAAACCGTCCGCCCAGACCGCCAGCACCGGTCCCGTGAAGGGCTTGAGCAGCAGGGGTATGGCCAGGATCAGGCCGATCTCGCCGCCGCTCATGCCGCGATCGCGCAGATAGGTGCCGATATACGGCAGACTGACGCCCGAGCTCAGGAAGATGGCGGCGTAGAACAGGCACAGGCGAACCAGGGTCGAAAGCCCCTGCCCCTCCGTCCTGTCCGCGCCGCCCGTCACCTTACTCCGCGCCGCCGAAGCGGGCCGTCCATTCGGCGATCTGCTCGTCCTCGATCTTCTTGAACAGGACCTCCGGCACGGTGATCGACTGGCCGACGCTCAGGGTGTCGAGCTCGGCCTTGGCGTCGTTCGACGGCCAGGCGGCCGGGAAAGCCAGCCCGAACGCATCGCCGATCTTCTCGGCCGCGAACGGGATGAACGGGGCCGAGATCTTGGCGTAAAGCGCGGCTAGGTTCAGCGCGGTGCGGACGATGACGGCGGCGCGGTCGCGATCGGTCTTGATCGCGGTCCACGGCGCGGCTTCCTGCAGATACTCGTTGCCGACCACCCAGAGGGCCCGCAGCGCCTGGGCGCTCTTGCGGATCTCGATGGCGTCCATCTGTTCGGAAAGGTCCGCCAGACGCGCCGAGACGTCGGCGAACAGCTTTTCCTCCAGCGGACCAGGCTCGCCGCCCGCCGGGACCACGCCCTCGAACTTGCTCTCGTTGAACTTGAGGATGCGGTTGACGAAGTTGCCCAGCACATCGGCCAGGTCGCGGTTCACGGCGCTGGCGAACTGCTCCCAGGTGAAGGCCGTGTCCGACCCTTCCGGCGAGTTGGCAGTCAGATACCAGCGCCACAGGTCGGGCGGCAGGATCTCCAGGGCCGCGTCCATGAAGACGCCGCGCTTGTTCGATGTCGAGAACTTGCCGCCGTACCAGTTCAGCCAGTTGAAGGCCTTGAGCATGTCGACGCTCTTCCACGGCTCTTCGGAGCCGAGGATCGTGGCCGGGAAGCTGACCGTGTGGAACGCCACATTGTCCTTGCCCATGAACTGCACGTAGCGGACGTCGTCGGCGCCGGCGTCGGTGCGCCACCAGCGCGTCCAGTCGCGATCAGCCGAGCCTTCGGCCCACTCCTGGGTGGCGGCGATGTATTCGATCGGCGCGTCGAACCAGACGTAGAAGACCTTCTCCTCGAAGCCCGGGCGCGGCACGCCGTCCTGAGCCACCGGAATGCCCCAGGCCAGGTCGCGGGTGATGCCGCGATCGATCAGGCCCTCGTCCAGGTGCTTGTAGGCGATCGAGCGGGCCAGCGGCGGCCAGTCGGCGTGGCTGTCGACCCAGGCGCGGATCTTGTCCTGCATCTTGGTCTGCAGCAGATAGAGGTGCTTGGTGTCGCGCACCTCGATGTTCCGCGAGCCCGAGATCACCGAGTACGGGTCGATCAGGTCGGTGGGGTCCAGCAGGTTGCCGCAGTTGTCGCACTGGTCGCCGCGCGCCTTCTCAAACTTGCAGTGCGGGCAGGTCCCCTCGACATAGCGGTCGGGCAGGAAGCGCTTGTCGTCGACCGAATAGACCATCTGGTCGATGCGTTCCTCGATCAGGCCGTGATCTTCCAGCGCCTGGCAGAAGTGCTGGGTCAGGCGATGGTTCTGCGGCGAGGATGAGCGGCCGAAATGGTCCCACGACAGGCCAAAGGCGCGGCCCACGTCGTGCTGCAGCACGTGCTGCTCGGCGCAGTACGCGGCCACGTCCTGACCGGCGGCGGCGGCGGCCAGTTCGGCGGGCGTCCCGTGCTCGTCGGTGGCGCAGATGTAGAGCGTCTCGTGGCCTTGGGCCCGCTTGAAGCGCGCATAGACGTCCGCCGGCAGCATGGAGCCCGCGAGGTTCCCCAGGTGCTTGATGCCGTTGATGTACGGCAGGGCGGAGGTGATCAGGATGCGAGCCATGAGGGCGCGGCCTTTCGGGGGAGTCTACAGAACGCTTGGAAGGGTCCGCATATAGAAGGCTCGCGCCCGAAACGAAAGCGCAAGCCGATTGACCGAACAGCGTTCTTGGGATCAGCCTGACGAAAGCTGGGACCATGATGCGTGATCCAGTCGTTTCGGGGGGAAACATCGATGAAACAGGTAAACTGGCTGGGCCTTGTCGTCGCCCTTATCGCTGGTCAGGTGATCGGCGTCATTTGGTACGGCAACCTCTTCAGCGCCGCCTGGATGGAGGCCCAGAGCCTCACCGAGGCGGACTTCGTCGGCCAGGACTGGAAGATGGGTCTGGGCGTCTTGAACATGATCGTCATCCTGCTGGGTCTGGACTGGCTGATCCGTCGCTTAGGGGCCAGCGGCTATATGGCCGGGGCCAAGGTCGCTCTGGCGGCTTGCGTCTGCTTCGCGCTCACCGTGGCGGCTTTGAACTACATCTATGCAGCCGGTACGCTCTCGTTGCTGCTGATCGACGGCGGCTATCAGGTCGTGACCTACACGGTCGCCGGCGCCTTGCTGGGCGGTCTGAAGCGCAAGCCGAAGGCGGCCTGAGTTCCCGCCGCAGGAGCGAGACCGGCCCAGCCCGACCCGCGACAAATCCGCCCCTCACACGACCGCGCTTGCTTTTTGCACCGCAACAAGCGCATAAGGTCGTTCATCGAGCCCCCTTCGTGTCGCTTCGGCGGCGGAAGGGGGCTATTTTTGTTGGAATTCGACCAAGAAGCGGTCCGAGGGAAGCGTTCAAGGCTTCAAAGGGGCCCGATTTGGTCATGGCGCGAGCCGCACGTGTTTGTGTGCGGCCGCAGACGTGAACTGGACCCATATGCCCTTCCCCGCCTCCCACCCCGCTCTTGAGCGGGCTCTCGCCGCTCAGGGTTACGCAGAGCCCACCCCCGTTCAGGCCGCCGTGCTGGCCGCAGACGCCGCCGACCGCGACCTGCTGGTCAGCGCCCAGACGGGCTCTGGCAAGACCGTCGCCTTCGGTCTCGCGGCCGCCCCGACCTTGCTGGGCGACGCCGAGACCTTCGGTCAGGCCGCCGAGCCGCTGGCCCTGGTCATCGCCCCGACCCGCGAACTGGCCATGCAGGTCAATCGCGAGCTGGGCTGGCTGTATGCCGAGGCCAAGGCCGCGGTGATCAACTGCGTCGGCGGCATGGACGCCCGCCGCGAACAGCGCGCGCTGAACTATGGCGCCCACATCGTCGTCGGCACGCCGGGCCGTCTGCGCGACCACATCGAGCGCGGTCACCTGGATCTCTCCAAGCTGAAGGTCGCCGTCCTCGACGAGGCCGACGAGATGCTGGACATGGGCTTCCGCGAGGATCTCGAGTTCATCCTCGACGCCGCCCCGGCCGAGCGTCGCACCCTGCTGTTCTCGGCCACCCTGGCGCGTGACATCGTTGAGCTGGCCAAGCGCTATCAGAACGACGCCGTCCGCATCGACACCATCGGCCGCAACGAACCGCACCGCGACATCGAGTACCGCGCCGTGCGCGTGGCCCCCAACGAGGTCGAACACGCCGTCGTCAACCTGCTGCGCTTCTTCGAAGCCCCCGGCGCTCTGGTATTCGCCAACACCCGCGAGAGCGTCCGCGGCCTGCACAACAAGCTGCGCGAGCGCGGCTTCGCGGTCGTCGGCCTGTCGGGCGAGTTGTCCCAGCGTGAGCGCGCCGACGCCCTGCAAGCTCTTCGGGATGGTCACGCCCGCGTCTGCGTCGCCACCGACGTCGCCGCACGCGGTCTTGATCTGCCCGACCTGGGCCTCGTGATCCACGCCGAGCTGCCGATCAACAAGGCCACGCTGCTGCACCGTTCGGGCCGCACCGGCCGCGCGGGCAAGAAGGGCGTCAGCGCCCTAGTCGTCCCCTACACCCGCCGCCGCAAGGCCGAGCAGCTCCTGTACGCCGCCGGCGTCGAAGCCGACTGGGGCGGCGCCCCCAGCGCCGACTCGATCCGCGAGAAGGACCAGGAGCGCCTGCTCGAGGACCCGATCTTCAGCGAGACCTCGACCGACGAGGACATCGCCCTGGCCGAAGCCATGCTGGCCAAGCGCACCCCGGTCGAGATCGCCGCCGCCCTGATCCGCACCCGCCGCGCCAAGCTGCCTTCGCCGGAAGACATCTATGACGATCCGCGCCACGGCGCTGATCCGGGCCCGCGTTCGCGTGAGCCGCGCGAGTTTGGGGAGCGCCCCGAGCGCGAACCGCGCGTCAGCATGGAAGGCTCGGAGTGGTTCCGGATCAGCGTGGGCCGTCGCGGCAACGCCGATCCCAAATGGCTGATCCCGATGATCTGCCGCCTGGGCCACATCACCAAGAAGGACATCGGCGCGATCCGGATCTTCGACTACGACACCAAGTTCGAGATCTCGAACGAGGCGGCGGTGAAGTTCGGCGCGGCGGTCCAGACCACCGTGCGCGAAGACGTCTCGATTACGCCGACCACGGCGCCGGCGGCGCGCGAAGCCGGCCCGCGTCGTGAGTTCACGCCGCGCCCGCCGCGTGACCGTGACGACGCGCCGCGCTCGCCGCGCGCCAACGCCCCTGGTTCGCGCGATCACACCCCGCGCCCGTCCAGCTTCGGCGACGACGGCTTCAGTAACGCCAAACCCTACAACCGTGGCGAAGAGCCCAAGGGCGACTACAAGCCGCGCCGCGCGCCGCGCGACAACGACGCGCCGCGTCCGTACTCGCCGCAGGACTCCGAAGGCGCGCCCAAGCGCGCCTTCAAGCCGCGCCACGAGGCCGGCGCCGACGCGCCGCGTGAGTTCAAGCCTCGCGCCCCGCGCGCTGATGGCGACGCGTCCAAGAAGCCCTTCAAGAAGGCTTTCAGCGACAACGCCGCCGGTCCCAAGCCTTACGCCAAGGCCCCGGGTGCCAAGCCCTACGCCGGCAAGCGCGACGCCGACGGCCCGGCCAAGCCGTTCAGGGGCCCCAAGCCCTTCAAGGCCAAGAGCTTCGACGCCAAGCCCGGCGGCAAGCCGGCCGGTAAGCCGTTCAAGAAGAAGTAGTTAGCGATGCAAAATCCTCCCCCTCGCGGGGGAGGTGTCGGCTCGAAGAGACGACGGAGGGGGAAGAGGCAAGCCCTGCAACACTTCCCCCCTCCGGCCTTCGGCCGCCTCCCCCACAGGGGGAGGATTTTGATCACACCGACTGCCCGGCGCTCCACCCCGACGCCCAGGCCCACTGGAAGTTATAACCACCCAGCCAACCGGTGACGTCCACGACCTCGCCGATGAAATAGAGGCCGGGCACGGCCTTGGCCTCCAGGGTGCGGGAGTCCAGCCCTTCGGTGTCGACCCCGCCCAGCGTGACTTCAGCGGTGCGATAGCCTTCCGAACCGACGGGCTTGAAGGTCCAGGCGTTGACCGCAGCGGCCAGCCGACCCAGCACCTTGTCCGAACAGTCGGCGATGTTGCCCTTATCGGACGCTTCTCCCTCGGCGATCACTTGCGCGACGCGCTTGGGCAGCAGGGTCGCCAGCACCGTCGCCACCGCCTGACGCGGCGTGGCGGTGCGCGCGGCCTTCAGCGCCGCCAGAGCGTCGACGCCGGGCGCCATGTCGACCCGGATCTCGTCGCCTTCACGCCAGTAGGACGAGATCTGCAGGATCGAGGGGCCCGACAGCCCCCGGTGCGTGAACAGCATGCCTTCCTGGAACTTGGTCTTGCCGTGGGCGACCACGGCGTCCAGCGCCACGCCCGAGAGCGGGGTCAAACGCGCCAGCATGCCCGCCTCGAAGGTCAGGGGCACAAGCGCCGGGCGGGTCTCGATGATGTTGAGGCCAAACTGCCTGGCGATATCGTAACCCAAGCCCGTCGCGCCCATCTTCGGGATCGACTTGCCGCCGCTGGCCACGACCAGCGAGGCGCAGGCGACCTTGCCTGAAGAGAGGGAGACCTCGAATCCGGACGCAGCCTTGGCCACGCTCTCCACGCTGGTCTCCAGCCGCAGGGTGACGCCGGCGGCCTTCATCTCGGTCAGCAGCATGGTGATGATCTGCTTGGCCGAGCCGTCGCAGAAGAGCTGTCCCAGGGTCTTCTCGTGGTAGGCGATGCCGTAGCGCTCGACGAGGGCGATGAAGTCGCGCGGGCGATAGCGCCGCAGGGCCGACAGCGCGAACTTGGGATTGGCCGACAGGAAGTTATGGATCGACGCGCCGGTGTTGGTGAAGTTGCAGCGGCCGCCGCCGCTGATGCGGATCTTCTCGCCCGGCGCCTTGGCGTGGTCGATCACCAGGACCGAGCGCCCGCGCTTGCCCGCCTCGATGGCGCACATCATGCCGGCCGCGCCCGCGCCGATCACCACAACGTCGAAGGTTTCCAAGGTTTATCCGTTCTCTGCTGGCCCTCCTTCGAGCGGAGGCGGCCGCGCAAGTCAACTGATCCAAGGGCGGCGAACCGCCACATCGGCTTGACCTTCCGGCGGAAGGCGTTACGACGCTCGCCCCCTCCCGCCCAGAATTGATCGAGCCCCTCCATGACGGCCGCTTCTCCCGTTTCGGCCCCTGGCGCGCCGACCATCGGCGTCGACTTTGGCACCACCAACACCGTGGTCTCGCTGACCCTGGGCGATGATCAGGCGCGGCTGGTCCGCTATTCGATCAACAACCGCGACCTCTTCGCCTTCCGCTCGGCGCTCAGCTTCCATAGCGTCCAGGGCGTGGGCGAGGCGGCGAACGAGCGGGTGGTCGAGGCCGGCCCCTGGGCGATCGAGGCCTATCTGGAAGATCCGCTGGAGACGCGGTTCATCCAGTCGTTCAAGACCTTCGCCGCCTCGGCCGCCTTTACCGAGACCCGCATTCTCAACAAGCGCTACCAGTTCGAGGATCTGCTGGCCGCGTTCCTGCTGCGTCTGAAGGAGCATGCCGGCGAGCAGTTGGCGGCGCTGCCGCCCCGCATCATCGTCGGCCGCCCGGTGACCTTCGCGGGATCCTCGCCGGACGAGGCGCTGGCCCTGACGCGCTATGAGGCCGCCTTCCAGCGCCTGGGCTTCAGCGACATCCGCTACGCCTATGAGCCGGTGGGCGCGGCCTTCTTTTTCGCCCGACAGCTGAAGCAGGACGCCACCGTGCTGGTGGCCGACTTCGGCGGCGGCACCAGCGACTTCTCGCTCGTGCGGTTCGAGCGCGCGGCGGACGGGACGCTGCGCTCGACGCCGCTGTCGCGCTCAGGCGTCGGCGTGGCCGGCGACGCCTTCGACTACCGGATCATCGACCAGCTGGTCTCGCCGGAGCTGGGCAAGGGTTCGGACTACCGGTCGTTCTCCAACAGCCTGCCGATACCGCAGCGCTACTACGCGGCCTTCGCGCGCTGGGATCAGTTGGCCCTGCTGCGCGCCTCCAAGGACATGCGCGATATCCGCGCCCTGGAGCGGACGGCGGTCGAGCCCGACAAGATCGCCGCGCTGATCGAGGTTCTAGACGGCAATCACGGCTATGCGCTCTATCGCTCGGTCTCGGCGCTGAAGGAGGCGCTGTCGAGCCAGGACCAGGCGACGTTCCGGTTCGAGGCGGGCTCAGTGCGGATCGAAAAGCCCGTGGCGCGCACGGAGTTCGAGGCCTGGATCGCGCCCGAGCTGGCCGCGATCGAGACGGCGGTCGGCCAGGCCCTGGACCAAGCCGACCTCACCGAGGCGGGCGTCGATCGCGTGTTCCTCACGGGCGGCAGCTCGTTCGTGCCGGCGGTGCGCGAGATCTTTCTGCGCCGCTTCGGGGCGGACAAGATCGAGACCGGCGGCGAGTTCGAGTCGATCGCCTCGGGCCTGGCCCTGATCGGCCGCGAGGCGGATCTTGACCTCTGGACGATGCGCGCAGGCTAGGTCCTCTTCGCCGCATGGTGGCGCCCGACGCTTTGGCTTAGGGTTAACGCGAACGATTCGCGTCGCGACCTTGTGAGGCAACGAGTCCAGTGCCGATTTCGTATCTGTCCGCCGCCCAGATCGCAGCCCTGGCGACGACGACGGTACAGACCCTTTCGACCACGAAACTGGAGGCGCTGACCAAAACCCAGGTCGGCGCGCTGTCGGACTCGGCGATCGGCGTGCTGAACGCCACGCAGGTCTCGGCCCTGACATCGACCCAGGTCAAGGGCCTGACGGCGACGCAGATTCCGGCCTTCGCCCAGAACCTCTTATTCGATGTCGATCAACTTCAGGCGTTCAGCGGCGCGCAGCTGAACGCCCTGACGTCGACGCAACTGGCCAAGCTGGACGCGGATCGCCTGCAGGCGCTCAGCGCCATCCAGATCGGCGCAATGGACGCCACCCGTTTCACCGCGCTGGACGCCACCCAGATCGCCGCGCTCAGCACGACGCAGCTGGCGCAGCTGACCACCACCCAGATCGCCGCCTTCAGCGCGACTGACTTGGACGAGCTCTCGCCTGAGAAGATCTCGGCGCTGACCGAAACGCAGATCGCCGCCCTACCCGCCGACCTGGTCCCGTCTCTGGAAGGCTCACGCCTGTCGGCCCTGAGCACCACTCAGCTCCAGCGCATGACCGCCACCCAGGTCGCAGCGCTGTCGACAACCCAGCTGCGGAGCCTGGGAGACAACCTCACCGCGCTGGGAGCCACCCAGATCGGCGCCCTGTCGGCCGCCCAGACCGCCGTGCTATCGGACGCGGTTGTCGGAGGGATGACCGGAACCCAGCTTGGCGCGCTGAGCACCGAAGGGTTGTCCGGGCTTTCCGCGACCCAGGTCGCGGGCCTGACCAGCGATCAACTGGCCGGACTAAAGCCGACCCAGTTGCGGGCCTTGAGTGAAAACGACCTGGCCGAATTCACGCCCGCGCAGATGCGCCACTTCAGCGCCGCTCAGCTGTCGGCCCTGAGCACCACCGGCCTGAACAGCCTCAGCGCCGATCGGGTGCAGGTGTTCGACACCACCCAGCTGGCGGCGCTGACCACGACCCAGGTCGCGAGCCTGACCGCCGACGATCTGGCCGAGTTCACGCCGGCCCAGGTGGGAGTTCTCGCCACCACCCAATTGGCCATGCTGTCGACGACGGGCCTAAACAGTCTCAGCCGAGAGCAGCTCCAGGTGCTGACAGCGACCCAGCTGAAGAGCCTGAGCCGAACCCAGGTCGGCGGCCTGTCAGAGACCAGCCTGTCGGCGTTCACGCCCGACCAAGCGCAGGTCTTCAGCACCACGCAGCTTAGCGCGCTCTCCGCACAAGCCCTCAACAGCCTCAGCGCCAGTCAGGTCCAGGCCCTGACCGCGACCCAGCTGTTGGGACTGACCACGACGCAGTTTGCGGGCCTGACCGAGACCGACTTCGCCGAGTTCACCAAGGACCAGGCCGAGGTTTTCAGCCAGACCCAGATCGCGGCGCTGGCGACGACGACCCTGAACGCGCTGGCGCAGACCCAGCTTCAGGCGTTGACCGAAACCCAGCTCGCGGCGCTCGTCACGACCCAGATCTCGGGACTTTCGACCACAGGCCTGGACAAGCTTTCGGCCACCCAGCTCAAGGCCTTCGCGCCTTCGCAACTGGCCGCCCTGTCGACCACCAACTTCAACCGCCTGAGCGCCAGCGCGATCCAGGCCCTGTCGGCTTCGCAACTGGCCGCCGTCAGTCCCACCCAGCTGAACGCCCTGAGCGCAACGGACTTCGCGCGCTTCTCGGCGACCCAGGTCGCCAGCTTCAGCGGCGAGCAGATCGGCGCGCTGTCGACGACCAACTTCAATGGCCTCAGCCCAAGCCAGATCGCGGCCTTGTCTTCAACCCAGCTGGCAGGCGTCAGCGCGACCCAGATGGCGGGCCTGACCAACACCGACCTGGCCGAACTGTCGACAACCCAGTTCGCCGCCCTGACCGGAACACAGATCGGCGGTCTTTCGACGCGACACCTGACCGGCCTGGACCAAACAGCCTTCCAGGCTCTGACGGCCGGCCAAGTCTCGGGCCTGAGCGCGAGCCAGCTCAGCGCCTTGTCCGCGAGCGATATCGGCGAGTTCACCACGACCCAGATCGCCGCTCTGACCGCAAGCCAGATGATGGCGATTTCCGTGACCAATCTGGCGGCCCTGTCGGCCGATCAGTACGCTGCCTTGACGCCCAGCGCCCTCAGGGGCCTGTCGTCCTTCCAGCTGCGAAACATCTCGCCCGGCGCCTTCAGCCAGCTCAGTGAAACCCAGGTCCAGGCCTTGAACGCAAGTCAGCTGGGCTCGCTGTCCACGGCGGTGATCACCAGCCTGACCACGACCCAGGTGGGCTATCTAGCCCCGAGCCAGATCCCCGGCCTGACGATCAATCAACTGGATTGGCTTTCGACCACCAACATCGCGGCCATGACGCCGCTTCAGGTCGGGGCCTTTACGCCGGCTCAAGTCGAGAGCCTGGGCTAACGAACGTCAGCGCCCGAGCGTCTTGGCCAGGTAGTCGGCCAGCACCGTAACGCGCGCCGGGCGCGGCCCTCCGGGCGGCATGACGAGATGCAGAGCGATCGGCGCGGCGCTCCAGTCGGTCAGCACCGCCTCAAGACGCCCGTTGGCCAGGGCCGGGCCCACGATGAAGTCGGGCAACATGGCCACGCCAGTCCCCGCCAGCAGCGGCGGCAACAGCGCATCACCATTGTTGGCCCGCAGCACCGAGCGCGGCCGCACCGCCGCCTCCTCGCCCCCCGCCCGCTGAAAGCGCCAGGTCTCCGGCGAGGCCTGGTGGCCATAGGTCAGCCCCCGATGCTCAGCGAGATCCGCCGGGTGAGTCGGACGCCCGTGCGCCGCCCAATAGGCCGGCGCGGCCACGACGTGGCGCTGCACCGCCCGCAGCCGCCGCGCCACCAACGAGCTGTCGGGCAGGTCGGCGACGCGCAGGGCGATGTCGAACCCCATGCCGATCAGGTCGACGGTCGCATCCGACAGGTGCAGGTCGATCGAGACGTCCGGATAAGCTTCCAGAAAGGCAGGCAACACCGGAGCCAAACTGGCGACGCCCAGCGACATCGGCGCAGCCATGCGAACAAGCCCGCGTGGCGCGGCGGACTGGCTGGAGGCCTCCTCCTCGGCGGCCTCGGCCTCGGCCAGCACCCGGCTGGCGCGCTCAACGAGCGCCTGGCCGGCGTCGGTCAGGGCCAGGCGTCGCGAGGTGCGATTGAAGAGCCTGGCCCCAAGGCGCAGCTCAAGCCGCGTCACCGCTTTCGAAACCGTCGCCTTCGACATGGCCAGGGTCTCGGAGGCGGCAGCGAACGAGCGCAACTCGGCCACCTTGGCGAACACGGCGAGGCCTTCCAGATCGGGGAGCTTGGACATCGCTAGATGCTATTTTTCGAAACGATAGATTTCAATAGTTTCGATTTATAATCACGCCTGCGCACCTATCTTCTTCTCAACAGGACGCGCCGACGCGGCGCGCCAGACACTTGAAAGGTAGAGCCATGATCGACCGCAGACCGTTCGAAAAGCTTGGCGGCGCCGACCACGGTTGGCTGAAGGCCAAGCACCACTTCTCGTTCGCCAGCTACTACGACCCCAGCAACATGAACTGGGGCGCCCTGCGGGTGTGGAACGACGACGAAATCGCCCCCAACACGGGGTTTCCGCCGCATCCGCACAGCGACATGGAGATCATCACCTATGTCCGCGACGGCGCGATTACCCACCAGGACAACCTGGGCAACAAGGGTCGCACCGTCGCAGGCGACGTCCAGGTGATGAGCGCAGGCACGGGCATCCGGCACGCCGAGTACAATCTCGAGCCGGAAACGACCCGGATCTTCCAGATCTGGATCGAGCCGAAGTCGTTCGGCGGCGCGCCCTCCTGGGGCTCCAAGCCGTTCCCGAAAGGCGACCGCTCGGGCAAGTTCGTGACCTTGGCCAGCGGCTTTTCCGATGACGCCGACGCCCTGCCGATCCGCACCGACGCCCGCGTGCTGGGCGCGACGCTTAAGGCAGGCGAGACGACGACCTACGCCCTGGGCAAGGATCGCAGCGGTTATCTGGTGCCCGCCGCAGGCGTGGTTGAGGTCAACGGCGTCAAGCTGAACGCCCGGGACGGCGCCGGCATCAAGGATGAGGACGTTATCACCATCACCGCCCTCGAAGACGCCGAACTGGTGCTGGTCGACGCCGCCTAAGGCGTTTCCAGAGCGTCGCGGGGCCCGCCCGCAGCAAAAGGCCCCGGACCTTGCGGTTCGGGGCCTTGACGTTCTCGGACTAGAGAGGCGCTGGATCAGCCCTTGTTGGCCAGAGCCGCCTGGGCCGCCGCCAGACGCGCGATCGGCACGCGGTAGGGCGAGCATGATACGTAGTCGAGACCGACCTTCTCGCAGAAGCTGATCGAGGCCGGATCGCCGCCATGCTCGCCGCAGATGCCGAGCTTGACGTTCGGACGCACCGCGCGGCCACGCTCAGCGGCGATACGGATCAGGTCGCCCACGCCGTCCTGGTCGAGGCTGACGAAGGGGTCCTTCTCGAAGATGCCCTTCTCGATATAGGCGTTTAGGAACTTGCCCGCGTCGTCGCGGCTGATGCCGAACGTGGTCTGGGTCAGGTCATTGGTGCCGAAGCTGAAGAACTCTGCATTGTCGGCCAGGTCGCCGGCGCGCAGGGCCGCGCGGGGCAGCTCGATCATGGTGCCGACGGTGTACTCCAGCGCCACGCCCTGCTCTTCCAGCACCGCCTTGGCGACGCGGTCGGTCAGGTCCCGCAGGTACTTCATCTCCTCGCCCTTGGCGACCAGCGGGTGCATGATTTCCGGCACCGGCGCGGCCTTGCCCGACTTGGCGATCTCGCAGGCGGCCTCGAGGATGGCGCGGACCTGCATCTCGTAGATTTCGGGATAGGAAACGCCCAGGCGGCAGCCGCGGTGGCCCAGCATGGGGTTGGTCTCGTGCAGCTCCTTGGCGCGACGCATCAGCTTGGCGGCGTCGAGACCGGTGGCCACGGCCACGGCTTGGACGTCTTCCTCGGTGTGCGGCAGGAACTCGTGCAGCGGCGGATCCAGCAGGCGGATCGTGACCGGCAGGCCTTCCATGATCGTGAAGAGCTCGACGAAGTCGGCCTTCTGGAACGGCGCGATCTTGGCCAGCGCCGTGCGGCGCCCCTTCTCGTCGTCGGCCAGGATCATCTCGCGCACGGCGGCGATCCGGGTGTCGTCGAAGAACATGTGCTCGGTGCGGCACAGGCCAATGCCCTCGGCGCCGAACTGGCGGGCGGTCTTAGCGTCCAGAGGCGTCTCGGCGTTGGCCCGCACCTTCAGGCGGCGGACCTGGTCGGCCCAGCCCATCAGGGTGGCGAAGTCACCGGTCAGCTCGGGCTCGATCATCTTCGGCGCGCCGGCCAGGATGTCGCCGGTGGAGCCGTCGATGGTGATGATCTCGCCGGCCTTGTAGTCGCGGCCACGAACGCGGAACAGGCCTTCCTTCTCGAAGATGGCCACATCGCCGGCGCCCGAGACGCAGGGACGGCCCATGCCGCGCGCCACGACGGCGGCGTGACTGGTCATGCCGCCCCGCGCCGTGATGATGCCGCGCGCGGCGTGCATGCCGTGGATGTCCTCGGGGCTGGTTTCCTCACGCACGAGGATCACCGACTCGCCATTGGCGGCGGCCTTCTCGGCGGCGTCGCTGTCGAAGACGATCTTGCCGGTCGCCGCGCCGGGCGAGGCCGGCAGGCCCTTGGCGATCACATCGCGATGGGCCGACGGATCGATGGTCGGGTGCAGCAGCTGGTCCAGCGAGGCCGGCTCGACGCGGCCGACGGCCTCCGACGTCGAGATCACGCCTTCAGCCGCCATGTCGACCGCGATCTTGAGCGCGGCCTTGGCGGTGCGCTTACCGTTGCGGGTCTGCAGCATGTAGAGCTTGCCCTGCTCTACCGTGAACTCGATGTCCTGCATGTCGCGGTAGTGACGCTCCAGCGTCTCCACGACCGTCTTGAACTGGCCGAACACCTCGGGCATCGCCTCTTCCATCGAGGGGGCGGTGTCACCCATCTCCTCGCGGGCGGCCTTGGTCAGGGATTGCGGCGTGCGGATGCCCGCCACCACGTCCTCGCCCTGGGCGTTGATCAGGAACTCGCCGTACAGGCGGTTGTCGCCGTTCGACGGGTTGCGGGTGAAGGCCACGCCCGTGGCCGAGGTCTCGCCCATATTGCCGAACACCATCGACTGGATGTTCACGGCCGTGCCCCAGCTTTCGGGGATGTCGTGCATACGGCGATAGAACTTGGCGCGGTCGTTCATCCAGCTGGCGAACACGGCGCCCACCGCGCCCCACAGCTGCTCTTGAGCGTCCTGCGGGAACGGCTTGCCCAGCTGCTCGCGGACGGCGGCCTTGTAGTCCTTGATCACTGCGGCCCAGTCGTCGGCCGTCAGACCGGTGTCGACATGCACGTCCAGGCGATCCTTGTGGTCGTCGAGGATCTCCTCGAACATGTGGTGCTCGAGGTTGAGCACGACGTTCGAGTACATCTGGATGAAGCGGCGATAGCTGTCATAGGCGAAGCGCCGGTCGCCCGAGAGCTTGGCCAGCCCCTCGACGGTCTCGTCGTTGAGGCCCAGGTTCAGAACCGTGTCCATCATGCCCGGCATCGAGGCCCGGGCGCCCGAGCGCACCGAAACCAGCAGCGGGTTGGTCACATCGCCGAATTGCTTGCCGGTGATCTCTTCGATCTTGGCGAGGCCAGCCTGGACCTGTTCGGCCAGTTCGGCCGGATACTGCTTGCCGTTGGCGTAATAGTGGACGCAGGCCTCGGTCGTGATCGTGAAGCCGGGCGGCACGGGGAGGCCCAGGGACGACATCTCCGCGAGATTGGCGCCCTTGCCTCCCAAGAGGTTCTTCATCGAGGCGTCGCCATCCGCGCCGCCTCCGCCGAATGCATAAACCCATTGGGCCTTGGTCAGCGTCTCAACCGGCATCTTTGAATTCACCCTGCGATAAGTGAAAAGGCCGCGCCCCTCTGATGGGGGTCGTCTCGCCTTGGAACAGCGCTGCTTTGTTGTGATCCCGCAGTGCAATATCCGGGCGTCTCAGTAGCACTTCGGTCAAGAACGCGTCCACTGGCGGTTGGCGTTCCAGGCGATAACGAGAGAATTCGGCAAATAATTCCAATGACAACGTTGTCCGGCAAGCGCTGAAGGCGACGTTCTGAGCAATTCTGGCCCAATCGCTCAACTTGAGGCGCAGGCGGACGATTGTGAGGCCTTGTCTTCGCGCTGCGAAACGCCTTCGATCGTTCCATGACGATACGGATAGTCCGACTCGGGACCTTGCTGGGTGATGCGGACGCCATCGCCGATCTGCACACCCGCAGTCGACAGGACGCCTATCGCGGCCTCTACGGCGACCACTATCTGGACCATCAACTCCCAGCCATGTCCCGCGCGACCTGGCGCGAACGTTTCAGGGCCTTCTCACCGCAACAAGACCTGATCCTCGCCGCCGTGGACGACGCAGAACCGGTGGCCCTCGCCTACGCCTCTTTCCGATTGAACCCTGAACTCGGGCTCCTGGTCGACAATCTTCACGTCGCTCCCGAACGCAAGCGTCAAGGCCTGGGCTCGCGCCTGCTGGCCGAGGTCGCCCGATGGCTGTGCGACGAGCACGGGGGCGCGCCTCTGAATCTGGAAGTCTACGCGCCGAACGCGGACGCCCTGGGCTTCTATGCGCGCAAGGGCGGCGTGGAGGTGGCCCGCTACCCTGAAACAGCGCCGGGCGGACGCGAGGTCGAGGTTGCGCGATTCAGGTGGGCCCAGCCCGGAGTTCTGTTGCGCTGATCGTCGGGCGCAGGGTCCGAAGAGAGCGACGGAACCTTCACAGGCATCCGCCGCTCGCCCCCGATCGGTTCGCGCCTTCGGCTCTGACGGCCGTCGTACGCGGAGCCCATCGCCCCACCGGTCCGACTCCCACAAGAGCAGACGATTTGTCGTAGTCGTCTGGGAGGCGCGGCGATGTGACGTTTCGCACAGCGGCGGGCGCACGGCGGTGACGGCCGCTGTTACCGGGCGCGGTGGACGCTACGCAAATAGGCTTGATCCGACTCGGTAAGAGTCTTTGGCGTTCCGTCGCGGCCGTCGAACAGCGTCATGATCGAGTCCATCGGCGCCGGGCGCACGCGAGTATCCGCCAGCGAGACCAGGGCCAGGTAGTCAGCCAAGGCCGACACCTTTACGTCCTGCGCCTTGCTCGCATCGACGACGATCAGGGCGTTGTGAGGCCGTGCGTCGCCGGCGGCCGAGCTGCGTACATCGCCGCCATGGATCCAGCGAACCGGATCAGCGCCTGAGCGGAACGCCTCGGCCGCCGCTGTGGGCACGCCGCTGTAGTTGAAGCGCTTGGAGCGCGCCGCCTCGCGGATCAGCGCGTCAGGCTCGGCCGAGAACAGGACAACGACATTGGGCTCGCAGGCGCGCTTCGCATAGGGCGCGCCGGCTTGCTGAGCCACTTGGTGCAAGCGCGCGGCGACATAGGCGTTGACCTCTGCGGACGCGCCCCGGACCAAAGGACAGACGCCCTCTCGAGCGCTGCCGGGTGAGACCTGTCTCAGCCGAGACATCTCTCCCTCGAGCCCGTTCTGCCTTCGCGCATCGCCTATGAGTGTGTCGGCCTGCCGCGCCGAGGCGCCCGACGCAACCGCAACTGCGGCGCTGACTACGAGGACAAAGATCGCATTCTTCATGATGGCCCTCCGCTCGATAAAGAGAGCGAAACACAATCTTTGAATGATTAAAAGCCGCATTCCCGCTTATATAGAAGCAGATATACTCCAAACCTGACGGTCCGCAGAGCGCGTCCTGGGGGACGAGGAGGCCGTCAGACGCCGGTGTCCATGACGAGCGCCATCACCTCGACGGACGAGCCTCCGCGTTTGGAGCGCCCTGATGCGGGGCTCAGCGGCGACAGCCGACGACCGGCGCTGGGATGTTGCGCATTTCGCAGGCCTGGTGGCTCAGCGGTCGATGATAGACGAGCGGCGCGAACCAGAGGAAAGCGGCCGAGCTGGCGATCACGACACCCCAACTCGTCAGCTCCAGGCGGCTACGCCATCGAGGTCTCCGTAGCGCCAGATCACGGATCAGAAAGGGTAAGCAGAGCACGCCCAGCAACAGGGGCACGAAGTGGTGATACAGATACATCACCCGATGCTGGGCCAGCAGGCCGTGACAGACGTAGAAGACCATCGCCGTGGCGATAATCGGCGCGAGTTGCCTGGCCGTGGCGCCCCGCAGCTTGAACGTCCCGGCGAGGCCGCCCGCCGCAACCAGGACCAGGCAGATGAGCAGGCTGACGGCGCTGAGCGTCCAGTTGACCGGATTGGCGACGAGCTGAACATAGCGCGTCATTCCGTCCCGGCTGTCCCAACGATAGTTGATGGGCTTGACGCCAAGCGGCTGCAGCCACGGTGAAGACCCATTGGGATCCAAGAGGCCAATGCCCGCCTGATCGTTGAGCATGAAACTGAAGGAGTCTCGCATGGCCGCCGCGACAACGCTTGGCGACCATGGCGCACGCCCATCGACATAGTGCTGGTAGGTCGTCGACATGAACCGCGCATCAATCGCGGCCGCCGGCGTACCGAAGTCTAAGGGCTTGCGGCTCCAAAAGGTCTGGACGCTGTAGACGCTGGCGATAATGGCGAGCAGCGCCAGAGCGAAGGCGCTGGCCTCCAAGGTCGCGGTCGCCCATGCGCGCGCACGCCTCCAGCGAGAAACCAGCGAGATCAGCAGAAGCGTGGCCGGCCCGGCGGCCAGGAGCGCGCCGTCGAGCTTGACCATCATAGCCGCCCCCGTAGCTGCGCCGGCGCCGGCGAACAACAGCACGCGCCTGTCATTCGGACCGCGCCGCGCCGCTGCGATCATGAAGCCGACCGCGATCAGCGCGAACTCGACCTGGAAAGCGTCGAGTTGAGCAGCGCGGAATTGAACGATGAAGGCGGTTTCGAAAGCGACCAGAGCGGCGACCGCCGCAGCCGCCCCTGGCGGGAACGCAGCGGCCAGGAGTATGGCGTAAACCGTCAAGACGATGGCGACGCCGAACAGCGCAGACGCCAGCCGGACGCTCCAGATCTGATAGCGGTCGGGAAGTTGAGTTTCGCCCACGGTCTTGAACCGCGCCAAGTCGTCAAGCTCGACGGCCTTGTTGGCGCCGGTGAGCTGGTCGCCGAGCGCGAGCAGCATCAAGCCCAGCGGCGGATGGGAGGCGAATTGTGGCCGACCTTCGGCGTAACGCGCGACCGACGTCAGATAGTAGTTTTCGTCCCAGTAAGGACCGCACGGCTCATCCAGATGGAGGAGATAGTTGGCCGATCCGATGAGCGTGAGAAGCAGGCCGCAAACCAGGGCCGCCAACCTGTTAGGGCTGCGCCTGACAGCAAGACGGCTCGGGATCAGAGGCCGTCCTAGCGTTTCAATACTGTGGTTTGCGGTGCGCCGGCGCGGGAACATCGTGCTCCTCCTGACCCGCAAAAGTCAGGCGGCGTCGGGCGGGTTAAAGGCGCCAAGCGCTCCGGCCTGAAACAGAACCGCTTCAAGATTGAGAGGCTCGACGCCCCTCGCCGCGCCCCGGAGCGCCCCTCGTGAGCCTCGCCGCTCACCCCTGAAACATTGGCGCCTTTTCCTGTCGTTTCCGAACGGAAACGGCTTCGAACATGAGCGTTTAAGGCCCTTTTGCGACCGCGAGCGCGTCCGAGCGTGGGGCCACCCTTCCCTCGGAGATTTCACCGTGGCCGACCACAACGAAGATCACCCTCATGGCCTGCAGTTCGATCTGGAAGCGATCGAACGGCAGATTCTGCAACGTCGACATGTCCTGGGCCTGCTAGGCTTTGGGGGGAGCGCCGCATTGCTCACCGCCTGTGGCGGCGGCGGCGGCGGTTCATCGACCAGCAGCGCCACCTCGACAACCAGCAGCAGTTCTTCTTCTACATCGTCGAGCTCGTCCTCTACGTCGTCGTCCTCGACCAGCTCGTCGACGGCGTCGAACGGCAGCTGCGTGGCCGAGCCCGAAACGACGAACGGCCCCTACCCCGCCGACGGTTCCAACACCTCGAGCGGCGCGACCTCGAACGTTCTGACGTCCAGCGGCATCGTTCGCAGCGACATCCGGTCGAGCTTCATCACCAGCACCACCGTCGCTGCGGGCCTGGTGACCACGATCAAGATCAAGCTGGTCGACGCCAACAACAACTGCGCCCCGCTGGTCGGCTACGCAATCTACTTCTGGCACTGCACGAACAACGGCCTCTACTCGCTGTACACCGTGCCGACCGAGAGCTACCTGCGCGGCGTCCAGGTGACGGACTCGAACGGCGAAGTCACCTTCACCACCATCTATCCGGGCTGTTACTCGGGTCGCTGGCCGCACATTCACTTCGAAGTCTACAAGTCGCTCGCCACGGCGACCATCGAGACCAATGCGCTGCTCACCTCGCAGATCGCTATGCCGTCAGCGATCTCGTCAGCCGTTTACAACAACGTCTCCGGCTACAGCGCCAGCATCAGCAACCTCGCCCAGATCACGCTGGCCAGCGACAACGTGTTCAGATCGTTCACCGCCGCGCAACTGGCGGCGGCCACGCCCACCCTGACCGGTGACACGACGTCGGGCTACAGCGGTACGATGACGATCGGTCTGGGGTCGTAGTCCCATGGGCGCGCTCGTCGACACCAAGACCCTGAGGAACGCCATTCCTGCGGAACCGTCGCGGCTGCTGCCGGTCGAGCTTTCCGTGATCGTCCCCACGTTCAACGAGCGCGCTAACCTTCCAGCCCTGGTCGCCGGGCTAACGAGCGCGCTCGCCGATATCCGGTGGGAGCTGATCGTGGTGGACGACGACTCGCCGGACGGCACCGCCGAGGAGGTCCGGCGCTGGCACGGCGTGAACCCACGGGTTCGCATCCTGCGTCGGATCGGTCGCCGCGGGCTTGCCAGCGCTTGTATCGAAGGGGCCCTGGCCTCCAGCGCGCCTTACCTCGCCGTGATGGACGCCGATGGTCAACACGACCCAAAGCTCCTCCCAGCGATGCTGCAAGTCCTGCTGGATGACGAGGCCGATCTCGTGGTGGGCAGCCGCCATGTGGAGAACGGCGGCGTCGGCGCCTGGAGCGGCTGGCGCGCCCAGATCAGTCAGGTCGCAACAGGGCTGGCCCACACGTCCGGCCTGCGCCAGCTCTCGGATCCGATGAGCGGCTTCTTCGCCATCCGACGCGAGGCCTTCGACGCCCGCGCGCCGAATCTGGCCGGTCGCGGATTCAAGATCCTGCTCGAACTGATCGTCGCCAATCCCGCCTTCCCGCCGGGGCGCATTCGCGAACTGGGCTACAAGTTCGGCCTTCGCACTCAAGGCGAGAGCAAGTTCTCGCTTTCCGTGGCCTGGGACTGCCTGGCCACCCTGGTCGAGGGCGGCTCGGGAGGACTGATCAGCCGACGTTTCCTGACCTTCGGCTGCGTCGGCGCCTTCGGCTTCGGCGTTCATCTGGCGATCCTGGGAACGGCTTACCGTCTGTTGAACCTGTCGTTCGGCTTGGCCCAGATCGCCGCGCTCAGCGGCGCGATCCTGTCCAACTATGTCCTGAACAACATCCTGACCTACGGCGACCGATCAAACCGGGGCTGGCGATGGATCTCGGGGCTGGTGTCGTTCGGCATGATCTGCGGCTCCAGCGCCTGGGCCAATTTCGAGGTCTCCCAGATCGCTTTCCGTCACGGGGCGCCATGGGCCGCCGCCGCCTTCCTCGGCGCGGCCACCGGCGCGCTCTGGAACTACATCGCCACCGCCCGGATCACCTGGCGCGCGTAAGCCGGAAGGAGCGCCGCGCCACCCGCTCAACCCTGAAACAAAGCCCTCGAAATCGAGCGACTTTTGTTTCGAAACCCAGCGCCAAGCGCCCCAACGCCGACGTTCCGCCCCGTCACAAAGACCACAACGGCGGTCGAAGGGACCGCCTCACAGGAACCGCCACGATGCGCCCCACGGCCGTCATCATCGCAGCGATCGCCCTCTGGCTCCCCGCGCTGGCGCACGCCCAGGTGTTCGAGGTCGGCGATGACGGCGTCACGCGGCGGACCAGTAGCGCGGTCCAGCCAGGCGGACAGCAGAGCCCGACGCCCAAGGCCGCGCGGAGTCCCTTCGCTCCTGTGATTGACGCTGCGGCCGCCCGCTATGCCCTCGCGCCGGAGCTCGTCGACGCGATCGCCCGTCAGGAAAGCGCCTACAATCAGGCCGCCGTGTCGCCGAAGGGGGCGATCGGGGTCATGCAGCTGATGCCCGGCACGGCCCGAACGCTGGGCGTGGACCCGCGCGACGCCGTCGCAAACATCAACGGTGGCGCGGCCTATCTGCGCCAGATGATCGACAAGTTCGACGGTCGCATCGACCTGGCCCTCGCCGCCTACAACGCCGGCCCCGGAGCCGTCGCCCGTCACGACGGCGTGCCGCCCTACCGCGAAACCCAAACCTATGTCGCCACGGCGCTGAACCGCCTGGCTTCGACCAGCCTCGCCCAGACCAACCCTCAATCGGGAGATCAGCCTTGAAACATCCGATCCGCACCCTGCCGCTCAACGCCCTCGCCATCGCGGCCGTCGCCGCTCTGGCCGCCGGGCCCGCCCATGCTCAAGCCGGCGCGCCGCAGGGCGCCTCGCCGCTGCTGTCGGCCGTCATCTGGATGCAGGACAGCCTGATGGGCAATGTCGCCACCGCAGTGGCGGTCATGGCCGTGGGCGTCGTCGGCTTCATGATGCTGACGGGCCGCCTCAACTGGCGTTACGGCGCCACCGTGATCTTGGGCTGCTTCATCCTGTTCGGCGCAGCCACCATCGTCGGCGGCATCCAGGCCGCCGCTGGGGGCGCCTAATCATGGCGGGCGCGGACAACACAGTGGCCCGCACGCCCGTCTTCCGGGCGCTGACCCAGCCTCAGATGTTCGCCGGGGTCACCTACAGCTTCTTCATCATCAATGGGGTCGCGACGACCGAGATCTTTCTGATGACGAAGAGCTTTTGGGCGTTCGCCGGGGCGCTGGCGATCCACGCGGTCGGCTACGTCGCCTGCCTGCGCGAACCCCGCATCTTCGACCTGTGGCTGACCCGCGTCAGCAAGTGCCCGCGCACCCGCTCCTACAAGCGGTTCGGCTGTAACTCCTACGAGGCCTGACGCCTATGGCGCTTTTCGCTCAGCAAGACCTGGCCGGCGACCGCCTGCCCTACGCCCGACTGCGGGACGGCCGCACCGTCGTGCTCCGCGACGGCTCGTTGATGCAGTGCCTGCATCTGGAAGGCTTTGCGTTCGAGACGGCGGACACGCCGGAGCTCAACCACCGCCACGCCGCCCGCGAAAGCGCCATGCGGGCCATCGCCCATAGCCGTTACGTCATCCACCACCACATCCTGCGCCGCCGAGTGACGGTGGCGCCGCCGGCCGTTGACGCCGACCCGGTCTCGGCCCTGATCGACGCGCGCTGGCGCGAGCGGATCGCTTCGCGTCGCCTGTTCGTCAACGACCTGTTCGTGACGATCCTGCGCCGGCCGCCCAAGGGTAAGGTCGGCTTGATCGAACGCGCCGGTGGGCTGTTTTCCAAGGGCTTCACCCCGGCCGAGCGCGAAGCGGCCCTGGCCCGAGAGGTCCGCGAGCTGGACGGCGCCCGCGAGGCGGTCATGGCGGCCTTCAGCGGCTATGGCGCGCGCCAGCTCGACGCCTACCAGACCGACAATGGCGTCTGCTCCGAGCCGCTGGAGCTGCTGTCGGCGCTGTACAACGGCGAGCTACGTCCGATGCTGGCGCCCGACGGCGACGCCGGTCACCACCTACCCTATAACCGCACCAGCTTCGGACTCGACGCCATCGAGCAGAAGGGCCCCGGCGGCAAGAGCTTCGCGGCGATCCTGTCGCTGAAGGAATACCCGCCGCACGCTCATGCCGGCATGCTGGACGCCCTGCTGCGCCTGCCTTGCGAAATGACGCTCAGCGAGAGCTTCGCCTTTGTCGATCGCCAGGTTTCGACGGAGCGGGTGTCGCTGGCCCTGCGCCGCTTCCGGGCGGCCGACGACGACGCCCAGTCCCTGCGTCGCGGCTTGATGGAGGCCAAGGACGACCTCAGCTCGGGCCGCTCGGCGATGGGCGAGCATCACCTCTCCGTACTGGTCCGGGCGCAGGACCTGGAAACCCTCGACCGCGCCTGCGCGGACGCGGCCTCTGCCCTGGCGGACCTGGGCGGCGTCGCGGTTCGCGAGACCCTGAACCTGGAGCCCGCGTTCTGGGCGCAATTCCCCGGCAACGAGAAGTATATCGCCCGCCGCGCCATGATCTCGACCGGCGCCTTCGCCGGCTTCGCCAGCTTCCACGGCTTCCCGGTGGGGACGGCCGACGGGAACCACTGGGGGCCTGCAGTGACGGTGCTCGAGACCACCAGCGCCACGCCCTACTTCTTCAACTTTCACAAGGCCGATCTCGGCAACTTCACGGTCATCGGGCCGTCCGGCTCGGGCAAGACCGTCCTGTTGAACTTCCTGACGGCCCAGGCCCAGCGGTTCGCGCCCCGGACCATCTTCTTCGACAAGGATCGCGGCGCGGAGATCTTCCTGCGCGCCGTCGGCGGCCACTATGCGACCCTGCGCCCGGGCGAGATCACCGGCTTCAACCCGCTGCAGCTGGAGGGCTCTCCGGCCGACCGCGCGTTCCTGCGCGCCCTGATCGGCAAGCTCGTCACCAAACCTGGCGAGACGCTCACCTCTGAGGACGAGACCACCATCGCGGCCGCCGTCGAGGCCAACTACGACCAGGAGCCGGGCTATCGCCGCCTGCGCTACTTCGCCGAACTGCTGGCGGGCGGACGTCGACCGCAGGAGGGCGACCTGGCCTCGCGCTTGGCGCCCTGGATCGGCCGGGGCGAGCACGCCTGGCTGTTCGACAACCCAACAGATCGACTGGACCTGAACGCCCGCACGCTTGGCTTCGACATGACCGCGCTGTTGGACGATCCCAACTTGCGCACGCCGGCCATGATGTACCTGTTCCACCGGGTCGAACAGCGTCTCGACGGTGAACCGACCATCATCCTGATCGACGAGGGCTGGAAGGCCCTCGACGACGAGGTCTTCGCCGCGCGCATCCGCGACTGGATGAAGACCCTGCGCAAGCGCAACGCCATCCTGGGCTTTGGCACCCAGTCGGCCCGCGACGCGCTGGACAGCCGCATCGCCTCGGCGATCATCGAGCAAGCCGGCGCCCAGGTGTTCATGCCCAACCCGCGCGCCACGCCCGAAGACTATTGCGCGGGCTTCGGCCTGACGGCGCACGAATTGGAGCTGGTCCGCAACCTGCCGGCCCACGCGCGCGCGTTCTTGGTCAAACACGAGAACCATAGCGTCGTCGCGCGGCTGGACCTTGGCGGACAGCCGGAGTTGCTGACGCTGCTCTCGGGCCGCGAAGCCACGGTGCGCCGCCTGGACGATCTCCGCGCGCGCTTTGGCGACCACCCCGCCGGCTGGTGGCGCCACTTGCTTGGAACCGACTGGCCCGGGCGGCCGATCGAGACAGGAGGCCAGCCGGACGTCCGACTGGTGGGCGCACGATGAGCAGCTGCAGCGCCTTCAATTCAGCCGCGGCGACCGGCGTCAGCCACGCTCTGATCTCGGTCGACTGCCACGTCGACGCGGCGGTCGCCAACGCCTATGGACGCCTGTTCGGCGGCGGCGGCGTCTTCTCGCTGGTCCTGACCGCGTTGCTGACGCTTTACGTCGGCTTCATCGCGCTGGGCTTCATGACCGGCCGCACACGCCTGAGCCTAGCCGGTTTGACGCCGCGCATCCTGGCCATCGGCCTGGTCCTGACCTTCGCCACCTCTTGGCCCGCCTACCACGCCATGGCCTATGGCTTCCTGGTCGGAGGGCCCGAAGAGATCCTACGTCAGCTGTCGGGCCCAACCGCCGGGGCGCGAGGCTTCGCGTTTCGATTAGACGCCCTGTTCGACCGCTTCGCCGACATCGCCAAGGCCCTGGGCGACTCCACGCCCGGCGCGTCAAAGGCCTTGGGCCCGCTGGCGGGTCCCCAGATGGCCTCGGCCCTGGTGTGGCTGAGCGGGCTCCTGCTGCTGCTGGGAACGGCCGGCGCCCTGGTCCTGACCCGGATCCTGCTGGCCCTGCTCTTGGCCTTGGGCCCGGTCTTTGTCGTCCTAGCGCTGTTCAAGTCGACGCGCGGCCTGTTCGAAGGCTGGCTGCGGACGGCCGTCATGTTCGCCCTCGCCCCGCTGCTGACCGTCCTGGCCGGCTCCGGCGCGGTCGCGTTGCTCAGCCCCCTGGTCGACGTCATCGCCGACGATCCCGCGTCCGCCGTAGCCGATCTGCGGCCGGTGCTGGAGCTCTTCATGGGCGCGGTCGTCTATGTCGGCCTGATGGCCATGCTGCTGTGGACCTGCGCCAGCCTGGTCCGCAACTGGCGGGTGTTCGGCGAAGACGCCGAACGCGAACCGGCGGTCACGGACATCCTCCAGCAGATGACCGCCGCCAGCGCGTCCTTCGCGCCGACGACCCTGTCGCCGGCTTCGATCGAGCCGCGGGCCGCCCAGGTCATCACCGCCTTGGACCGCGCCGCGACTACGGGCGCAGGCGCAGATGAGGCCGCCCGTATCGCCCAGGCCGTCGCTGTCCGCGTGGACGCCGTGCAGACGGTCTCGACCTCACGCGACAACGACGCCCGCCGCCGCAATGCGGGCCTCGGGCAACGCTACCGCCCGCAAGCCGCGTCCCTCGCAAAGCCTGTTTCCGGACTGGTCAAATGATGAAAGCCACCCTCTTCGCCGCCGCCAGCCTCGCCGCTGCGACGCCCGCCCACGCTGACCCTCGCATCCGTGAGCTGGCCTATGACCCCAAGGTCGTCGTCGCCCTGTCGGGGTGCCCGGGGTTTCAGTCGACCATCGCCTTCGCCGAGGGCGAGCGCATCGAAAACATCGCCATGGGCGACTCCAATCTTTGGCAGGTGACGCCGAACAAGCGCTCGGACCTGCTGTTCCTGAAGCCCACCCAACCGGCTGCGCACACCAACATGATGGTGGTCACCGACCGGCGTCGCTACAGTTTCGAGCTTTCGGTCCGCGGCGCCGCAGCCTGTAAGGCCGGACAAGTCGTCTACGATCTGCGCTTCACCTATCCGAACGAACCCAAGCCGCAGGCGATCGCGGAAACGGCTCCCCTTGCGCCGCCGGCTCCGGCTGAGGACGCGCCGCCGCCACCGGCCGCCCGCAACGCCGCCTACACCTTCACCGGCGCCAGCGCCAATGTGCCCGTGCGGGTCTTCGACGACGGCAAGTCGACCTGGCTGAAATGGGCGGACGGCGTCGCCGCGCCGGCGATCTACACCCTGGGTCCGGACAAGTCCGAGGCCATGGTCAACTACAGCGTCAAGGGTGACTACATCGTCGTCGACGCCGTGGCGCCGGCTCTGGTGCTGCGCCGAGGGGCCTCGGTGGCCACCCTCTATAACGACGCCTACCAGACCCCGCAGCTCGATGAGGCCGCGCCACAGCCGCGCGCCGCCGCCGAGGTCAAGCCCGCGAAGACCGGGCGTCTGGCCCGGCTGATCACCCCGACACAGGAGATCGCCCAATGAAGGCCTTTGGCATGAGCGCCGCTATCGATCCCCGGGACCAGATGTCGAGCGAGGACCTCCAGGCGGCCTCGACACGCGCCGCGCCGGAGATACCCCGCCGGTCCAAGAGCGCCGAGACCTTGGGCCTCGCCGCCGGCTTGCTTGTGGTGGTGGCGATGGGCGGCGTGGCCCTGGCCGGCCTCTCGCACGGCCGAGAAAGCCGCCAGGCGAACGCGGCCGCGCCGATCGCGGAGGAAACCGCTCCGCTCCCAGCGTCGCCGGTTGCGCCTCCGATCGCGCCGCCGCCCATCGTCGCGTCCCAGGCCACTCAGGCTCCGCCGACGATTGTCGCGGCGCCCGCCCCGCCCTCGCCGCTGCTGGTGCTGGACCAGAGCTCGCCCGCGCTTGCGTCCGCCGGGTCGGTCGGACGAACCGGCCCGGCCCAGGCGGCGACCTCGAAGAACGCGGTCTACTTCACCCCCGACGAACAGTTCGCGGGTCGCGCGGCTGAACAGGGCGTGCCGACCAGCACGGCCTCCCGTCTCTCCAACGCCAGTCACATGGTGGCCCAGGGTACGGTGATCGCGGCCGTCCTGGAGACAGCGGTCAATTCCGACCTGCCCGGCTACGCGCGCGCCATCGTCAGCCAGGACGTCCGCTCGTTCGACCGCAAGAGCGTTGTCATCCCGCGCGGATCGCGCCTGGTCGGCGAATACAAGAGCGCCGCGTCGATCGGTCAGTCGCGCGCCTTCATCGTCTGGACCCGGCTGCTGCGGCCCGATGGTGTGTCGGTGCAGCTGGGCTCGCCGACCACGGACGAGCTGGGCCAGGCGGGCCTGTCGGGTAAGGTCGATCGGCACTTCTGGCAGCGCTACGGTGGGGCGGTGCTCATGACCACGATCGCGGGCGCGGCGTCGTCCATCGGGGGGGGCTCGACGGTCGTGCTGGGCGCAACCACGGACGCCTCGGGCGCGTCCACGGCCCTGCAGAGCTCCGGCAAGATCTCGCCGACCATCCGCGTGCCGCAGGGCGCGCCGATCCAGGTCTTCGTGGCCCGGGACCTGGACTTCTCGGAGGCGGCGTCATGACCAACGTCACCGAACTCGCCGCCTTCGAAGGCGTCTATCTGAAGACCTATCTGAGGCCCTTCTCCCGCTGGCTCGAGCAGGAGGACGTCACCGAAATCCTGGTCAACAGGCCCGGCGAGGCCTGGATCGAGCGCTCGGGCCAACCGGCCATGCAGCGCGTCGAGGCGCCCGAGATCACCACCGACCTGCTCTCGCGCCTGGCGGCCCAGGTGGCGCGCGCCACGCACCAGGGCGTCAACCGCGAGAACCCTCTGCTGGCGGCCACCCTGCCCGGCGGCGAACGCATCCAGATGGTCGGCCCGCCCGCCGCCCACGATGGCTGGAGCTTGGCGATCCGCCGTCACCTGTCGATCGACGCCCCCTTGAGCGCCTTTTGCCGGGGCCCCTTGCGGTCCGAGCGAGCAGTCGCCTCCCGCCGGGACGCCGACTTGGCTTTCGAGGACCCGATCGGCTTCCTCAGCGCGGCCGTCGCCGCGCGCAAGACGATCCTGATCTCGGGCGGCACCTCATCCGGCAAGACCACCTTCCTCAACGCGCTGCTGGCGACCGTGCCGAAGGATGAGCGCGTGATCACGGTCGAGGACGCTCCGGAGATCGCGGTCCGTCACCCCAACGCCGTAAGGCTGGTGGCCGTGAAGGGCGAATTGGGCGAGGCCAAGGTGACGGTCGATGATCTGCTGCAGGCCTCGCTGAGGCTTCGGCCGGACCGGATCATCGTCGGCGAGATCCGCGGCAAGGAGGCCGCGACCTTCCTGCGCGCCATCAACACCGGCCACCCGGGCAGCTTCACGACAGTCCACGCCAACACGCCGGAAGGCGCGCTGGATCAGATTTCTCTGATGGTGATGCAGGCCGGGCTGTCGTTGAGCCGGAGCGAGACGCTCGACTACGTCCGTGGCCTCGTGGAGGTCGTCGTCCAGCTGGGACGCGTCGGCGGCGAGCGCCGCATCACCGACATCCGCGTCCATGATCGCGGACTGTAGAAGGCCCAAACGGATGGAATCGCCGAAGATGAGAGCCTGGCGCACGCCGCCCCAGAAACTCACTGTCGAAGAACAGCAATCGCTACGCGTTGGCCATCTCTCGGCCTATGGTATCATCGTCTACATGGCCGAAGACGATTTGCGACCGACCGAAGCGGACATCCTCATTGTCGATGACGATGACGCCCTCAGAACAGAGATGGCGAGCTACCTAGCCGGACACGGCTTCGTCGTTCACCTCGCCCGTGACGCCAAGGAGGCCAGGGCTCAGCTCCAGGCTCAGGCGATCCAACTGGTTGTGCTGGACGTCATGCTGCCGGGGGAAGACGGTCTTTCTCTGTGTCGCTCGTTGGCCGGATCGTCGGGCCCGAGCGTCCTGATGCTGTCGTCAATGGGCGAATCTATCGACCGCGTTCTCGGGCTCGAACTGGGCGCCGACGACTACGTCGTGAAGCCCGTCACGCCGCGTGAGCTGCTCGCCCGGGTGCGCGCGCTTCTGCGTCGACGCGGTGGCGGCGGCGAGGCGCCGGCGAGTCGGACGGCGATCTACGCGTTCTCCGGTTTCCGGTTCGACCTAGTGCGCCGTCAGCTGCGCGCGCCGGACGAGACAGTGATCATGCTGACGCCGGGCGAGCTTTCCCTGCTGGGCGCGCTTGTCGAGAATCCGCAGCGCGTCCTCTCGCGCGAAGAACTGGCGCGGCTCTCTCGCGGCGAGTCGCAGATCTCGCTGGATCGCGCGATCGACATCCAGATCAGCCGGCTGCGGAAAAAGCTCAACGAGCAGAGCCAGACCGAGGTGATCAAGACGCACAGGGGCTTGGGCTACATCCTCGACGCCAAGGTCGCGAGGGTTTGAGCATGGCTTCCTGGGCGCAGTGGCGGGCCGGCGCCGTTCCGCTAAGGTTTCAGATTGTCGCGCTGTTGCTGGTGGTGCTGGTCGTGGCCCAGCTCGCCACGCTGGGCCTGACGATCCTATTGCCCTCCAAGCCAACGCCCAAGTACCGCATGATGGACGTCGCCCTCGCTTTGAAGGGCGGACCTCTGAAAGGCGACAATCCTCGCCCGCTGGAACGCGTCGAGCGCTCGCAACCGCCCAATCTCGAGAGCCCTAACTGGGTCGTCTCCGAGCAATCGCGCGCCGAGCTCGCCCGCATGCTGGACGCGCCGGTGACCCAGGTGCGGATTCTCTTCTATGCGCCCCCCTCCCTGACGGCCGGCGCTCCGATCGTGAACTTATCGGCCGCTCAGCCGGCGCCAGGCGTCCAAGACGCGGCCTATGTCGAGCAAGAAGATCAACCACGCCTGATCCAGGCGGCCTGGCACGGCGCGGGAGAGGCTCAGTCCGGCCCTGGCGCCCCCCCAGGCGGCGCCCCGCCCATGGGCGGAGGCTTTCCCGGCGGCGGCTTTCCCGGCGGCGGATTTCCGGCAGGCGCGCCCGCCCGCCCGCCTTCGCCGCCCACAGTCCCGCCCGCCGCCGTACGCCCAGCGCCGCCACCGGTCGTGGGGGCGCCGACCGCACCTAGCGGTTCCGCCACTATGAACCGCCCCCCAGCGCCGGGCGTGTCGGCCGGGCCGGCCGCCGCAGCCGCGCCCCCCGTGTCGCCCCCTGTTTCGCCTGCGGGACCGCTCCAGATCGGCTCGCCCAGCCCCGGAGGCGTCGGCGCCCCGTCGCCGATCCTGACCAGCCGCGCAGCGCCTGCTCCGGCGCTGAAGGAGCCTTTCAACGCGCCGTCGCCTCTCCAGGCCGAACAAGCGCGCGCCGCAGATCCGGTCACGCCTCGATCGGTGACGCCCGAGACCCCGGTCGCCGCGGCTCAAGCGCCTCGCGATGAGACCTTCGAAAACGCCGCCCGGATCGGCCCGATCACCGGCCAAGAGTCCGCAGGCGTCGACGCGGCGGATACGGGCGGCTACCTGCTGCCCTCGGACAACGCCCCGCCCAAGAGCTTCCTGGGCCTGTCCCCGCCGCCGTTCGTGCAGGGCGATTTCGTCGCCGCGCTGCAGGTCGCGCCGGATCGGTGGATCACCGTCCAACCGGCGCCGGAAACCTTTCCCAACACGTTCCAGCGGCGCACCGCGCTCTGGTTCCTGCTTTCAGCGTTGGTGGTCGTGCCCGTCGGCCTGATCTTTGCGCGCCGCTTGGCCCAGCCGCTCGTGGAGTTCGCGGACGCAGCCGAACGCCTGGGTCGCGACCCTTCGGGTCAGCTCGCCCCGCTGGCAGGGCCGGCCGAGATCGGCCGCGCCGCCGCCGCCTTCAATCTCATGCAGAAGCGCCTGAAGCGCTATATCGACGACCGCACCGCCATGGTCGGTGCGATCAGCCATGACCTGCGCACGCCGCTCGCCCGGATGCGGTTCCGTCTGGAGCGGATCGACTCCGAGGTGAAGGCGGGCATGTCTCACGACATCACTCAGATGGACGAGATGATCAGCGCCGTCCTGGCCTTTATCCGCGATTCCAGTGAGCCTTCCGTCCGCGAACGGGTCGAATTGCGCTCTATTCTGGAATGCGTGGTCGACAACGCCGCGATCATGGGCGGCGACGTTACGCTCGATCCGGGTGATCGGGTGCCGGTCGACGTCGACAGTCTGAGCGTCGAGCGGGTGCTGACCAATCTGGTCGACAACGCTCTCAAATATGGCGACCGCGCCCGCGTTCGGGTCTTCGAAGACGGCGGCGACGTGATCGCGGAGGTGCAGGACTACGGATCCGGCCTGCCGGACGAGGAGTTGGAGAAGGTTTTCCTGCCGTTCTATCGCTCAGACCACTCGCGAAACCTCAACAAGACCGGGATCGGCCTCGGCTTGGCGGTCTCGCGCTCGATCGCGCGCGCCCATGGCGGCGACGTCAGCTTAAGTCGCGGCGAGCATGGCCTGAAAGCTCAGCTACGCCTGCCGCGCGCGCCCCTGGTGGCCTAGAGGCTTTAGCCTGAGATCAGAATCGATTTCAGGCGCAAAAAAGGCTCCAAATCCGATACTTGGAGCGTATTAGTAGGCGAAATCGGTTCCCACTTTCGGCCTCACGCCCAAGAGCCTTTTTCGAGCGAAGGGGTTCCGGTTCGCGTGAAAAAATGCGCCAAACAGAAGATTACAGCTCACGGCCTGACGCAGTCAGGTCGTGAAAGGCTCTAGAACAGCAAGCGCGCGCCGGCGGAACCGGTCGTCATGTCTCCGCCGAGGGCGCCCAGGGTGCGTACGGCCCCGACATCCAGATACAGCCGGTGGTCGACACGCCAGGTGGCGGATGCGCCCACTTCCGCCCAAGCATCCGAGGTGCGGCCGCTTTGGGCGGAGGGGTTGAACGCCCCGCGCATGCCCGATGAGAGCGCGGCCGAGGCGTTTGTGGTCTGGAAGCGGGTCAGGCGCAGACTGACGCTATCGCCATGGGAGGCCCCAAAGAACTTGTCGACCCGCAAGCCCGCGCCCAGTGTCACGCCGGTCTCACGGGTCTCAAACTCGCTTCCGCCCCTGGGGCCGATCTGCCCCCGCAGAGCCCGCGACTTGATCCATTGCAGCGACGCCGACGGCGTCACGCTCCAGGAGCGACCGATCCATCGCACGGCGCCGAGGTCGCCCCCCGCGCCATAGACGGGACTGTGGGAGAAACCCGCGACGTCTCGTTCGCCCAGATCGGTGACCACGGACTTGTAGTGCTGCCGCCCAAGCGAGACGTAGCCATCATAGAACCAAGCGCCATGGACGGCTCCAGCAGACAGGAACCCGATCGTGTAGGTCGATGGCAGGGTGACGTCGACCTGGCGTACCGCCGAGCCGAACCGCGTCACGCTGGCGCTGACGTAGCCGCGCCCAATCTTCCGCGTCACCGCCAGAGAGCCGAAACTGTGGGCTTGGTCGTTGTCGCGTGCGAACGCCCCCCCTGTGGTCGTGACCATCCAGCGCGGCTCGGCCTCGGCTGCGGTCGCCTGGGTGGCCAGCAAGGCCAGCGTCAGAGAAAGGGCGAAGCGAAACATCGAGTAGCCGGATGGCGCGAGGAGACGATACTCATCTGCAGCATCTCACAGACCAAGCGCAAGACGGCCGCCGCGCTCCGGTCAATCCGTTAGGGGGGCGGAGGCAAGCCCCTCTTCAACGACGACCGGCCTCAAAGGAAACCGGCCGCCTGTTTACAGTCTGAGCCTAATTCGGGTGTAAACTCGGCTCTAGAACGGGATCTCGTCGTCCAGATCCGCCGAGAAGCTCTCGCGCGGACCGCTGGGCTGGCTGCGCTGGCCGCCGCCGAAGCTGGAGCCGCCACCCGAATAGCCGCCGCCGTACTCATCGCCGCCGCCCGACGACATGCCCGCGTCACCACCGCGGCCGCCCAGCATGGTCAGTTCGCCGCGGAACTTCTGCAGCACGATCTCGGTGGAGTACTTCTCCTGACCGGTGTTGTCGGTCCACTTGCGGGTCTGCAGCGCGCCCTCGATGTAGACCGTCGAGCCCTTGCGCAGATACTGCTCGGCGACCTTGACGAGGTTGTCGTTGAAGATGACCACGCGGTGCCACTCGGTCTTTTCCTTGCGCTCGCCGCTGTTGCGGTCGCGCCAGGTTTCCGACGTCGCGATGCGCAGGTTGGCGACGCGGTCGCCGGAACCGAGGCTGCGGATCTCGGGATCGGCGCCGAGGTTGCCCACCAGAATGACCTTGTTGACGCTGCCCGCCATCGCTTGGACCTTGCTCTCGCCCGGCGACCCATGCGCCGGAATCTGGAGCGGGACGTTAGCGACCCGCTAATCCAGACGCAAGTTTTGTTCCCGTAACGTTCTTGTGGGCAAGAAAGAGCCTTGTGGACGGACGATCGGCGCGCCTGATCAGAGCGGGTCGATCAGATCGGATGAAAAGAGCGCTATTTCAAAATCTTAGAACGATTTCGGGCCCGATCACCATTTCACGCTGATCGAAGAACGCTCCGGAGCCGCCCTACTCGGCTGGAACGCGCCGAACAGCGCCCGGGACCGCCAGACGACCATCGCCCGTGCGCACGAGCGACATGAAGCGCGGTCCTTCGTAGGTCTGACCCACATAGATCCCTTCCTTCTCGAGGAAGATGAAGGATCCCTGGTAGGCGCCAACCATGCCGCGGTTGTTGGACTGACCCAGGCGCACGAACCGGATGCGCATGCCCTCAAGCGTCGCTGCACATTCCTCCAGATGGGTCACGTTCCGGCTGACCGGATTGAAGCGCAGCGTCTTGTCCTTGTTGGTCGCCACGTGGAAGCAGACGCCCGACTCGAACGGCGCCTTGGTCTGCTTTTGACAGCCGGCGAGCACGAGACCCGAAGCGGCGAGGACAGCGGCGGCGAGGACGATCTTCTTCATGGATTACACTTATAAACCTATCCGACGTTCGGGATAGAGCAGTTCGCGGCCTGCTCGAACGCGGTGTGGAAGCTGCGGTTGTCCGACGAAATCTCGACGCGGCCCGGGACCAGACGCAGCGTCTCCTCGCCCCAACGGCCATAGGTCGCGCCGCCCGGCTTTTCACACCGACCGCCGAACAACTGCTGAGCACAGGCGTTCAGGGTGATGTCGCCCGGGAGTCTGCGCCATTCGTTGCCGGCATAGCGCCAGCACGCCGCCAGCGGGGCGTTGGCCGAGGCGGACGACGGAGTCGCCGGCGTGGTGGTCGCCGTGGGCGTCGTCACCAGTGGCGCGGTGTCGGTCGGAGTCGGCGGCAGCGGGGTCAGCACCATGCCGGCCTGATCGGCTGCGGCCAGCGCGCCGGTCTCGTCGACCCCGACGTCCAGCGCGCCGGTGGCGACCCCGTTCTTCTTGGCGCATTCGGCCAGGGTGATCTCGCCGACAAAGGCGCCGCCCACGAAGCAGCGCAGCGGACGAGCCGGATCAAGCTTGGTGTCGTCGGCGCGTCCAGTCTCGACGATCAGCCCCGCGCGAGACGCTGGCGGGTCCTCCGCCGGCTTCTTGTCATGGCCCGACATCAGGGCCACGGCGATGCCCAGACCCGCGACGAGCGCCAGCGCCGCGCCGCCGCCCAGGATGATCCGTCGATCTTTCAGAAAGTCCATGACACTTGGCTACGACGCGATGATGACGCTTTCAAGCGTGGCGGCCGTGGAAAAGGTAGGCTTAGCCGCCTGTCAGGCGATTGAGCGCGGCTTGATAGTTGGCGACCTGGTTCTTCAGATAGGCCGGAACCGTACCGCCGGTCTTGCCTGAACCCGTCGTGCCGTCGCTCTTGATGCCCAGCGCCGTGTCGGCGATCTCGCGATAGGCCGTGCGAACCTGCGACATGGCCCGCGTAATGACCATGTTGGCGTTCTTGCGTCCTGCTTCGGTCGTCAGGTCCAGTTCAGGCGGCAATTGCAGCCCATAGACGGGACCGCTGCCGTCCGCCGAAACGGTCTTGCCGTCCTCGGTCTTGGTCGCGCGCACCACGCCGCCGGCTATGCCCAGCGAGCGCAGGACGTCGGTTCCGCCCTTGCCGGGTATGATTTCGATCGTGGCGTTGTTGGAGGCGGGACTGATCTTCAGGACGCGACTGTTGCCGCTTGTGGCGGTCTCGACCTTGGCGCGGAAGCCTGAGGCGCGCTTGATCTTGTCAGCCAGGGTCTCGAGCGTGTCGTTGGCGTCGATCGTGACCGTCGTCAGCGCGCCGCGCTCACGCGTGCGGATCTGGAAGGTGTCGCCGGCCCGCGCCGCCGTGGCCGACACGATGCGATTGGACTGGCTGAAATCCATCGTCCCGCCAGGCAGCCCGAAGGCGTCCAGGGCCGAAGCGCCTGACGACGAGACCGCAACCGAGGTCGGCGCGGCGTAGCCGTCCTTGCCGGTGACGCGCTGGCTCCAGTCAACGGCGCCGGTGCCGACATTGACCTGGGCGACATAGCCGTCCTTGGTCCCGACCGTCTCTTCGCCGTCCAGGTTCTTGCCGGCTGCGCCGACCAGCCAGGCGGTGCCGTTGGAGACCGCGAAACCCGTCACCGTGTCGTCGCCGGTTCCGCCGTAGTAGGTGAGCGTATCGCTGGTGGTGTCGGAGATGTCGAGCGACATCCGGCCGACAAAGCCGTCCATGCCGCCCGACGGCGCGGTCGTCGCGCCCCCGATCGACATCAGATTGTTGGCCGTGTAGCCGCCAACATAGAGCTGACCGCCGTCGATCTTCAGGCCGACGATCTCGCCCCCCGCCAGCGAGCCCAGGTCACGGGTCGCGCCAGCGGTGAGGGTCGCGGTCTTGGTGTAGGTGACAGGCACGCTTTCATAGGCGCCGTACTGGTTCAGCTTGGTCACGTTCTCGGTCACCACCGATGGGGTGACCTCGAAGCTGCGCAGCATCGCCTGGCCGTTCTCCTTGGACCCGACGATGACCTGCGAACCATTGACGACAATATCCGACACCGAGTCGTTCTCGGCTGTGCCGAACTTCTGGGTGAACAGCGCCTTGGGTTGGCCGTTACCGTCGGTCGCGAAGGCCGAGAGATAGGCGTCCCAGCCGCCGGAGGGGTCCGTCCCCACCGAGCCTGGCAGATCAGACTTGCTGCGACCGCCAACATAGAGGACGCCGTTGGCGCCGAACGCCAGGGCGGTGGCCTCGTCTTCCTGTAGGCCGCCGCGACGCACCGTCCACTGCTCGTCGCCCTTGGCGTCGTAGCGGGTCACGAAGCTGTCGGTGGTGCTCGAACTGTCGCTGTTGTTGATCGGCCCATTGACCGCGCCTTGCAGCCGGCCGCTGACTGAACCCGCCACGGCGACGCTACCGTCACTGGCGACGGCCAGCGACAGGCCGCTGGCGTTGTCGGTGGCCCCCAGCGAACGCGCGTAGAGAAGATGACCCGCGCTGTCGTACTTGAGCAGCGCGACATCGCTCTCGCCCTTGATCGGCTGGCCGTTGATATCGGTCTTGCCGTCGACGGCGGTCGATACATCGGCCAGCATGTAGACCGAGCCGTCCGCGCCGGTGACCGACTTGCGGACACTGGAAATGGTGCCTTGAAGCGTCTCGCTGAAGACCTTGCCGCCGGGCGCTCCCGCGCCAGGCCCACCGGCGGTTCCGGCGGCGCTGTACTTGGTCAGCGTGGTCTCGAACACGCCATCGTCGGTCTCGGCTTTCTTGTCGGGATCCGGATCGCCGGCTCGGGTCGTGACATAAACCGCAGGCGCCGTCGTCGGCGCGCTGAAGGTCAGTTGCTCGACAGAGTCGCCGTTGACCCGAAGTGCAAAGTCATCCCCGGTGGCCGGCAGCTTCACCGGCTTGCCGTTGACCTGCACGGTGCGCTCCTGCCCCACCGTCCGCTGAACCGAGAAGTCGGTGTTGAACCCAGCCGCCTTCATCTTGCCGTTCATATAGCTGACGACATTGGACATGGTCCGGGGCGTCGCGCCCATCTCGGACAGGTCCATAGTGACGCTCGAGGTGACCCCAAAGCTCTTCACAGAGATGTCGAACGAGACATTGCCCTTGAAGCGGGGGATCTCGTCGTCGAACTGGCCGGTGTAAAGCGTATCGGTCGTGTAGCTGTAGGTGGCTTTCGGCACGCCGACCGTGCCCTTGTCGCTGGTCATGACCGCGCCGGTCGTCAGGCGCATCTGGTCTAGCGACAGGTTCTGGACATAGCCGCTGATCTCGCCGAGCCCCTTGCTCAAGGCCGTCTGCAAGCGGGAAACTTCGCCGTCGGTCACGCCCTTCTCGCCAGCGCGCGTCGCCAGGGCCGAAAGGGTGTTGAGCGCCTGGTAGGTGGCGAACAGCTTCTTGTAGTCGGCGCTGACGCCCTTGAGGCTCGATGTGTTGGCGCCCTCGTCGATGAACTTTCGGCCGGCCAGAGCGGTTCGGACGAGATCGCTGGCCGGCGGCGAGGCGTTGCTCAGCCAGGGCGCGTTTGGCACGACGGCCTTGGATCGTGACGCCGTGGTCGAAACACCGGACGCGCCGGCGCCTGTCAGGCCCGTACGGGCCTGATAGTAGCTGAGCAGCGCGCTGGAATCGAAAGTGATCACGGCGAGTCCTGGCCGGGGCGCGAATCTCCCCGCTCATACCCTTGCCCTAGGATCGCTGATGACTCGTTAAGACTTCAGATTAAGCGGCGATAAGGTGAGCGTCCGACAGCGCGCGACGCGCTGCTTCGCGCAGTTCTGACCATTCGGATGCGAGGATGCCAAGCAGCACCACGTCACGCGGCTGACCGTCCTTCAGAACATGGCCGCGCAGGTAGCCTTCGCGACGGAAACCGGCGGCCGATTGCGCCTTCAGAGCCGCGTCATTGTCGGCCATCACCTCGGCGAAGACCTTGTGCAGACCCAGCTCCTGGAAGGCGTGATCCAAGCCCAGCACCTGGGCGGCGCGACCAACGCCCCTGCCCCGCGCCTCAGCCGAACCGAGGAACCAGTTCCAACTCGCGCGACGATGATGGCTGGTCAGCCCCGTCAGCGTTAGGAGCCCCATCGGCGCGCCGCCTCGGGTGATCATCCAGCCGCGCATATCGGGATCGCTCCGCAGCGCCCTAAACCACACGGCATGCGCTTCGCGGCTGGGAAGATCGGCGTCGGACATCCAGCGGTCGACCTCGGGTTCGGACCGCCACTGAAAGAGGGTCGCCTCGTCCTCGTCCAACAAGTCGCGCAGTTCGATCATGCTCGTAGCCGAATCCCCGGTTCGCCCAGCGGCAGCTTAGCCCCTGGGCGCGACGGGACCTAGCTCTACTAGCCCTTGAACAGGGACAGGATGATCTCAGGCGCGCTATTGGCGATCGAAAGGGCCTGAGCGCCCAGCTGCTGCTTGACCTGCAGCGCCTGGAGGCGCGCGCTTTCCTTTGCGAGGTCGGCGTCGACAAGATTGCCGACCCCAGTTTCCAGAACGTCGGTCAGCTTGGCGACAAAGGTGTTGTGAGCGTCAATCTGCTTGGCCTGGGTGCCAATATTGCCCACGGCCTGGTTCACCGCGCTGAGGGTCGCGTCCAGGCGCGTCAGCACGTCGGCGGCGGTCGTGGTCGTCAGGATGTCGTCCGTAGCCGTCAGCGTATTGATCGTGCCGCCCAGCGACAGGTTCTGCAGGGCCAGGGTGATCGATTGGCCAGCATCCGCGTCGGCGAGGAACGCCATGTCGGCGGCTTGGCTGCCATTGAGCAGGTTGGCGCCGTCGAACGTCGCGCTGCTGATCACCTGGTTGAGGTTCTTGACCAGGCCCTGGAAGTCGGCGTTGAGGGCTTGGCGGGAGGTGGTGGTCAGCGAGGTGTCCTTGGCGGCCACGACCTTTTCGCGCATCAGCTTGAGCAGATCCGAAACGGACTCCCCCGCCGCGAGCGCCACGTCAGCGATCGATGTCGCGCGATCCAGGCTCATCTTCACGGCGCTCAAGGCGCTCATGTCGGCGCGCTGCGCTTGGGCGATCGACCAGACGGCGGCGTTGTCCTTGGCCGTCGAGATGGCTTCACCCGTATTGATACGGGTCTGCACCGCCTGCATGTCGTCGTTGGTGCGGTTTAGATTCTGCAGCGCGATCAGCGCGGGCTGGTTCGTGTTGACGCTAAGCGCCATGCGCGGCCTCCGATCGGCGATTTTGCCGTTGGTTGCGATCGCGCGCGATTCGGCGTGCGATCAAATCGCAGCCGAGATTGGTCTCAGAAAGTAAGATTATGGTTAACGCTTATAAACCATACCTCTTAACACCCGCGACAGGCGGTCGCGGGTCGGGGCGAACGGCCGGCTAAACGGCCTTAAGCCTGCCCGTCGAACACGTCTCCGCTCTCATAGTCTGGGCCGTCACGCATCTTCAGGATCTCCTCGCGAGGAAACTGCTGAAGCGTCTCGCCCGTGCGACGATCCACGGTCTTGTAGACATAGGCGCCCGAGGCGTCGTCATGCTCGATCACCAAGCGCAGATCGCCCGGCTGGGGACCGTCATCGACGGGCTTCTCAGGCTCGGCGGCTAGCTGACGCTCGGCCTTGAGCGCCATCTCGGCCTCAACAGCCTTCTCGGGCTGACCCACAACGACCTTAGCGCCCTCGGAGAGGTCCGGGGCGTTCGACGGCGCGACAGGGGCTATAAAGTCTCTGATGGCCGACAGTGCGGCTTTAGGTTCCATTTCTTAAACGCCGACGTTTATCGGTCGGCCCTCCTTTTCTGTTGAGGAAGATCCCGCAACCGAACCGGAGAAGGCGGGGGCGAACCAGACGACTCGCCCCCGTCCCTGCCCCTTAACGGAACAGGCTCAGGATCGAAGACGAGGACTGGTTCGCGATCGACAGCGCCTGGACGCCCAGCTGCTGCTTGGTTTGCAGCGACTGCAGCTTGGCGCTTTCCTTGGCGAGATCGGCGTCCACCAGGTTGCCCACGCCGGCGTCCAGGCTGTCTTGCAGCTTGCCGACGAAGGTCAGGTGGGTGTCGAGACCGACCGAGCTGGTGCCCAGCGAGGCCAGCTTGTTGGTCGCCGTCTGCAGCGCGGTGTCGATCGTGCCGATCATCGTCTTGGCGGCGGCGGCCGTGGTGAAGGTCGAGGTGGTCGTCAGACCAATACCCGCCAGGGAGATGGTCTTGGCGTTGACCGTGAAGCCGGTGCCGTCCGAGTTGGCCAGGAAGGTCAGCTTGGTGGTCGAGCCGTCCGCGATGCTGACGCCGTTGAACTTGGCGTTCGTCGCGGCCTTTTCGATCTGGTCACGCAGCGAGTCGAAGTCCGACTTCAGGGCGTTGAACGAGGCGGTGTTCAGCGAGGTGTCGGAAGCGGCCAGGGCCTTTTCCTTCATCTTGCCCAGCAGGTCGGTGATGGTGTCGCCGGCGGCGAGCGCGACGTCGATCGTCGACTGGCCGCGTTGCAGCGAGTCCTTCACGGCGTTCATGCTGTTGGCGGTGGCCGACTGGTTCTTGGCGGTCGCCCAGATGGCGCCGTTGTCCTTGGCGCTGGCGATCTTCTTGCCCGTGTTGATCCGCTGCTGAACGGTCGTCAACTCGGAGTTCGTGCTGTTGAGGTTTTGCAGGGCGATCAGAGCGCCCGCGTTCGTATTGATGCTGTTCAGCGCCATAACGAAAGAGTCCTTTTCAAGGTGTCCGACGCCATTTTGGCTGCCGGGAGCATTTTGCTCGGAAGGACCTGAAGCAATTGCCGGGCCAATTCTGCCCACCGGCAACGTCGCGCTAAATCACTGAAAAATATACGTTATAGTTCCATTAACGACGAAGGCTCCCGGCAATTTCTGCCGAGAGCCTTTCGCCATGGGAAATTGTTGCCGGGCACTATCTGCGCACCCAGCAGGAAAGAGGCGCCGGACGGCTTTTGACGGCCGTCCGGCGTATCGGGGTCACCCCTTGAACAGCGACAGGATCGTCTGCGGCGTCTGATTGGCGATCGAGAGCGCCTGGACACCCAGCTGCTGCTTGGTTTGCAGCGACTGGAGCTTGGCGCTTTCTTTGGCCAGATCCGCATCGACCAGGTTGCCCACACCGGCGTCCAGGCTGTCCTGCAGCTTGCCCACGAAGGTCAGGTGCGTATCCAGACCGACAGAGGACGTACCCAGGGACGACAGCTTGTTCGTCGCCGTCTGCAACGAGGTAGTGATCGTCGCGATCATCGTCTTGGCCGTAGCAGCGTCGGTGAAGGTCGAGGCCGCCGTCAGACCAATGCCCGTGAGGGACAGGGTCTGCGCAGTCACCGTGAAGTTGCTGCCATCCTCGTTGGCGAGGAAGGACAACTTGGTGGTGCTGCCGTCAGCGAGGCTGACGCCGTTGAACTTCGCGTTCTCCGCGGCCTTTTGAAGCTGGTCGCGCAGAGACTCGAAGTCCGCCTTGAGAGCGTTGAACGAGGCGGTGTTCAGCGAGGTGTCGGAAGCGGCCAGGGCCTTTTCCTTCATCTTCGAGAGCAGATCCGTGATGGTGTCACCCGCAGCGAGCGCCACATCGATCGTCGACTGACCGCGTTGGAGAGAGTCCTTCACGGAGTTCAACGATGACGCGGTCGCACCCTGCATCTTGGCCATCGACCAGATCGCGCCATTGTCCTTGGCGTTAGCGACCTTCTTGCCAGTGTTGATACGGCCCTGAGTGGCGGAGAGCTCCGTGTTAGTTGCGTTCAGGTTCTGGAGCGCCAGCAGCGCACCAGGATTGGTGTTGATCGAGTTCAGCATTTGACACCTACCGTTTTGGTGGGATTTGTCCGGCGTATTGCCGGGCTGGCGTTTTGCCCGCGCGAACCATCGCAAGCGGCGGGCCAGCCCCGCGCCAAAATCGAAGAAAAATATCTATTTGTTTTTGCTGATCTTTTTAAGATCTACCGACCAAAACAACACCGCCCGGCGAATGCAACATTCGCCGGGCGGCAGCTTTTTCCAGAGAGACTGGGCAAGACATACAGTCTTGCCCGAAAGGCAGAATCAGGCCGCGTCGGCGCGACCAGCCAGCCCCTGCATGATCATGCGATTGATCTCGATGAGGGGTTCAAAATCCTCCTCCTTGCGCATGACCGCGCTGGAGTGGCGCCCCACCCAGAGGCTAAGCGAAATAATGCTGGCGCGCAGCTCCATCGGGAGCTGGTTCTCAGGGAGCGCGCAGTCGGTCGCGAGCGCGGACCAGACCTTGCGGTTCCAGTCCAGCGCATCGATCCGCGTGGCGATGTCGTCCGCCGGGGCCTGCGACGCGTCCATCAGGGCGCGCGTCACCTGCCCGAACAGGCGGTACTCCATTTCACGGGGATTCTCAGCCCGCGTCGCCGCCTGCTGATACGCCCGAAGAGACATGCCCCAACCTCTCGTCTTCGTACTCGATAAGCTTCCGGCTCAGCATCAGAGCCTTGTAGTATTCTCGCGCCATCACGTGCTTGGAGATGGCGATGCAGTCTTGGAGGACCGCAGGATTCCGCACAACGCCCATGAATTCGTTAAGGCGCGTAGCGAATTCCTCGTAAAATTTCTCCGCGCCGCTCTCGTCGAGATACATCATCATCACCGGAAAATAGATGTGACGCGCAGGCGTCGTCACCTGATCCGGTTGCATGATGTCCTTCTCGCGAAGGACGGACGCCTTGTTCTGGAGAACCAGAACACCGCGTCGATCCCCGTTCTGCACGACAGCGCCGTTAAGAACGAACTTTTCCCCAGGCTTCAGCGACAGCTTCAAAGGCACTTGATGCCGCTCCCTTTCATTGACGCTGCGAGCCCAGATCCGCCAGGGCGGCGGCTTGGACGGCAAGCTAGGCGAACACGTGTTAACGCCACCTTGCCACCCCGAACGACCGCGCTTGCGACCGTAAGACGCAGCTTAGGACTCAGTTAAGCATAGCGCCTCAAAACATGGTTAACAGCAAAGTCTAAGGCCTCCGCCATGTCCCGTAAAAGCGCCCTCGAATCCTCGGCAAGCGTCCTGGCCCAGGCCGATGTCGGCGCTTCGGGCATCCACCCCAGCGTTATCGCCAACGCCATGGGCGATTCGGCGTCCGCCGAGGCGCTGGAGCGCCTGAATCGGGCGGCGCAGGACACCAAGAACGTCGATAACGCCAAACATTTGGCGCGCGCGATCCAGGCCGTGCAGCTGCAGGACTACGCCAAGGCCGACAAGCTGGCCCTGAAGCTGTTGGAGAAGGACGAGCGACTGGGCCTGGCCTGGCACATCCTGGCGATCGCACGCGAGAAGACCGGCGATTTCGCGTCCTCGCTGCAAGCTTATGAGGCCGCGCTGGCTCTGCTGCCCGACCATGGTCCCGTCGCCGGCGACCTGGGCCGTTTGGCCTTCCGCATGAATATGCCGGAGCTGGCGGCCAAGTTCTTCGCACACTATCGCCTCGCCCGGCCCGACGATGTCGAGGGCGCCAACAACCTGGCGTGCGCCCTGCGCGAGCTTAATCGCGAAGGCGAAGCCATCGAGGTCCTCAAGGCCGCCCTGGGCGCCAACCCCGAGGCTGCGGTGCTGTGGAACACGCTGGGCACGGTGCTTTGCAATATCGGCGACGCTGCGGGCTCGATCGTGTTCTTCGACGAGGCCCTGCGCCTGGCGCCCGACTTCGCAAAAGCCTATCACAACCGCGCCTTCGCCAGACTCGATCTGGGCGAGATAGAGGCCGCACTGGCCGACTGCGAAGCCGCCATGCGCAGACCAGGCTCGCCGGAAGATCTGGCGATGATGCAGTTCGCCCGCGCCACAATTCTCCTGGCGCTGGGCCGTGTCGCCGAAGGCTGGGAAGCCTATGAGTCGCGCTTCTCGCCGGCGCTGAGCGACGCGCCTCGGTTCCAGATTCCTGGCGTCCGCTGGTCAGGACAGGACCTCAAAGGCAAGCGCTTGATGATCACCACCGAGCAGGGCCTGGGCGACGAGGTGATGTTCGCCAACATGTTGCCCGACATCGTCGAAGCCTTGGGCCCAGACGGCTTCCTGTCGCTGGCGGTCGAGCGCCGTCTGGCGCCGCTGTTCGAGCGCACCTTCCCGAAGGTCGAGGTGACCGCCCACCGCACGGTCGCCTACGAAGGCCGCGTGTTTCGGGCCGCGCCCTATATCGAGAACTGGGATCGCTTCGACTATTGGGCGGCCATCGGCGACTTCCTGCCGAGCCTTCGCTCCACCGCCGAGGCGTTTCCCAAGCGCAACGCCTTCCTGCAGCCGGATCCGGCGCGGGTGGCCCACTGGAAGGCAGAGCTCGAGAAGCTTGGCCCCGGTCCGAAAGTCGGCCTGCTCTGGAAGAGCCTGAAACTGAATGCGGAGCGCGCGCGGCAGTTTTCGCCCTTCCACCTGTGGGAGCCGGTTCTGCACACGCCAGGCGTGGTGTTCGTGAACCTGCAGTATGGCGACTGCGAAGAAGAGATCGCCTTCGCCAAGGAAGAGCTGGGCGTGGAGATCTGGCAGCCGGAAGGCATTGATCTGAAGGCCGACCTCGACGACGTGGCCGCTCTCTGCGCGGCGGTGGACCTGGTGATCGGGTTCTCCAACGCCACGATCAATCTGGCCGGTGCGGTGGGGACGCCGATCTTCATGCTGACCGGCGCCTCATCCTGGACCCGCCTAGGCACCGACCATTACCCTTGGTATCCGAGCGTTCGCTGCTTCGTCACCGAGCAGTACGGGGTCTGGGAACCGACCATGGGCCGCGTCGCCGCCGCTCTGCGCGATTTCGCCGCATCCTGACCGCCCATCGCACTTGAGACGGATCAAAGCCTGACCCGTCGGACGCGGCAGACTGGTGCGCGGTCGGGGCTTTGCCTCGACTGTTCGCAACAGCGTTTGGCGGCGTGTTCCTGGCCCGAACTCCGAACCGCCGACAGCGCGAGGGTTCAGGGCGAGGACCATGGTGGCGGTGAGACTGCGGAATCTCGTCGAGAGCGATCGCGAGAGGCTTCTGATCTGGCGCAACAGCCCGGATGTCTCGGCCTATATGTACTCCGACCACAAGATCGGCCACGAGGAGCACGACCACTGGTTCGATGTGGCGCGGCACGATCCGCGCCGACGCTACTGGATCATTGAGGCCGACAGCGAGCCCGTGGGCCTGGCCAATCTGGCCGATATCGATCTCGTCCACCGTCGCTGCGCGTGGGCCTACTATCTGGCCAGCCCCAAGGTGCGCGGCCTCGGCGTTGGATCATTCGTCGAATTCCAGATTATCGAATACGTGTTCAACCAACTGCACTTGAACAAGCTATGGTGCGAGGTGCTGATCTCGAATGAGAGCGTCTGGCGGCTGCACGAACTGTACGGCTTCCAGCGTGAGGCGCTGTTCCGGCAACATGTGATGAAGCAGGGCCACGAGGTCGATGTGATCGGCCTGGGGCTGTTGGCCAGCGACTGGGCCGCTCGACGCGACGCCATGGCCGAGCGCCTGCGCGCCAAGGGCTACGTGATCCCCGATCGAACCTGCCGCGCGGCCTGAGCACCACCTTCCCTATCGACACCCTTGCCAAGCGCGCGAGCGCCGGTAGTTTGATCCGCTAAATTTGAACAACTGTTCGAACCGGATCCGATTCCGGCGGAGATAGGCATGAGCCAGCGCTTCGAAGGTACTTCCGACTATGTGGCCACCGACGACCTGAAGGTCGCGGTCAACGCGGCCGTGGCGCTTGAGCGTCCGCTTCTGATCAAGGGTGAGCCCGGTACGGGCAAGACCGTGCTGGCCTATGAGGTCGCCAAGGCGATGGGCGCGCCGCTGATCACCTGGCACATCAAGTCGACGACCAAGGCCCAGCAGGGCCTCTACGAATACGACGCCGTCACCCGTCTGCGCGACAGCCAGTTAGGCGACGAGCGCGTCAAGGACGTCAAGAACTACATCAAGAAGGGCAAGCTCTGGGAGGCCTTCGAGAGCGAGGTCCGCCCGGTGCTGCTGATCGACGAGATCGACAAGGCCGATATCGAATTCCCGAACGACCTCCTGCAGGAGCTCGATCGCATGGAGTTCTTCGTCTACGAGACGGGCGAGACCATCAAGGCCAAGGTGCGGCCGGTGATGATCATCACCTCGAACAACGAGAAGGAACTGCCGGACGCGTTCCTGCGCCGCTGCTTCTTCCACTATATCCGCTTCCCGGAAGCCGAGACGATGCAGGCCATCGTCGATGTCCACTTCCCGGGCATCAAGCAGAAGCTGGTCGCCGAGGCGCTGCGCATCTTCTACGACATGCGCAAGGTGCCAGGCTTGAAGAAGAAGCCCTCGACGTCTGAGTTGCTGGACTGGCTGAAGCTGCTGCTGGTCGAGGACATCGACGATCAGGTCCTGCGCGAGAAGGATCCGACCAAGCTGATCCCGCCGCTCCATGGCGCGCTGCTGAAAAACGAGCAGGACGTCCATCTGTTCGAACGTCTGGCGTTCCTCGCCCGCCGCGAAGGCTCGGGCGCTCGTCCGGGCCAGTAAGGCGTCCGCAGCGAAACGGCCGTTACCGGGATTTCACTGGACGCGCGCCAGACGCGCGGCCACCTTCCCGCTCATCAGGGGACGGCCGAGGAAACACCATGCGTCATTCGAACTGGCGGTTTGCGACGCTGCTGATCGGCGTGGGCGCAGCCTTGAGCGCTTGTCAGCCTGCGGCGTCCGACAAGGATCACCGCGCTGAGCCCCACCTGGGTCGGGACGCCATCCGCGCCATTGAGCGCCTGGATTGTCCCGAGCGCCAGGGCGGGCTCACTCGGATTAGCGCCGCCGCTGACGGACTGTCGTGTTCGTACACCTCGAGTGAGGGAACGGTCGATCTGCGCCTTGTTCGCCTGAACGGCGGCGACGCAGAGGCCGCCCTGGCTCCGATCGAGGCTGAACTGAAGGGCGTGATTCCGACTCCTGCAGCGCCAGCCAAGCCTCCCGAAGCCCAGGACGGCAAGGACGGCAAGAACAAGACCAGCATCCATCTGCCGGGCGTGCACATCGACGCCCATGGCGACACCGCCGACATCCGCATCGGCCACCTGACGATCAACAGTGATGGCGAGACCGCCGAGGTGAAAGTCAACAAGAACGTCAACATCAAGACTGACGGCGGTCAGGCCTCGGTCAATGTCAACGCCCAGGACGCCCAAGAGGGCGACGTCACCATCAAGGCCAACGACAATGGGGCCGAGATCCGCGCCCTGAAGGGCGGCGACGCCGTGCGCTCGACGCTGATCCTGGCCAATGACAAGGCGCCGAACGGCTACCGCGTGGCGGGCTATGAGGCCCGCGGCCCCAAGGGCGGCCCCCTGGCCGTCGCGGTCGTCAAGGCCAAGAACCGCAACACCGACGACCATGACCTGTTCAAGGACATGAAGGCGCTCGTCCGCCACAACGTCGGCGGCTGAGCCGGCGCCAAGGGCCCGGTTCGCCGCCAGAGGCGCGCTGCGCCGAGCGCCCCACCCTCGCCCTTCGACAAGCTCAGGGTGAGGGCGGCTGTCAGCCCCGGTTCACACGAAATCCTAATCCTGAGCTTGTCGAAGGACGAGGGTTCTCCACGCCTACTGTAGCGGCGTGACTTCCATCACCTTGTAGGTCAGCGGACGTCCGTCCTCGTCCGTGACGGTGACATATTCGCCGAGCGCGAACCGGTGCTCGCCCAAGCGATGCAGCGGCTCGTCGTCCGCCTCGTCGGCCGCGTCATAGTCGAAGAACCAGCGCTGGCCGCGCTTGTTCAGGCGACCATCGACCGCTTCCTCGTCGGGCGCAAACCGGCGGACGCTGCAGGACGCCTTGAGCTTGGCGTAAGCGCCCTCGTCGATATGGCCGTCCTCGGTGAGCGGCGCGGTCAGGGCGTAGCCACGATGGTCGTCGCCGCCGGCGAACTCGGTGCCGGGATTGCGCGCCAGGCGCATGACGATCCGGGAAAGAGACATAAGCCTCCCTTTCTTTTATGATTTCAGCAGCCTAGTGCGACAGGAACAGGGACGGACCGTCGCTGTTGAGCAAGGTTCTGGTCGTGCCCCCGAAGATGAACTCCTGCAGTCGCGGGTGACCAAACGCGCCGGCGACCAGGAGGTTCGCGTTCACATCCTTGGCCGCGCCCAGCAGAAGCGAGCCGGCGTCACCGCTTCCGTCCAGCGCTCGCACGCTGGCCTTGACCCCGCGCGCGGCGAGGAATTCGACAAGGCGATCCAGCTCAAAGGCGCGCGACGACGCCGCCGGGGCCCCGGCCACGACGACAGCGCCGGCCTTTTCCAACAAAGGCAAGGCCGTCCGCACCGCCCGACTTGCCTCCTTGCCGCCATCCCAGGCGATCAGGGCGACGCCATCGGTCCTAAAGCCGGGACGCGCGACCAGGATGGGGCGCTGCTCGTCGGCGACCAGCTGCTGGAAGGACTCGGCTAGAGGCCCCTTCCCGCGCGCGGCGGCGTCGTCGAACACGATGACGTCGGACAGCCGGCCCTCCATCGCCAGGCCCGCCCAAACGGGCGAGTCCAGGCTGATGACGCGGGTTCGGCCATAGCCGAGATCGGCGGCCATCTTGCCGACGGTCTTGGCGCCTTCCTGCGCGGCCTCCTTAAGGCTCTCCAGGGCGGTGACCTGCACCCCCCCCATGAAGCCCTCGCCCATCCACGGCATCAGATCAGCCATGTCGGCGGGAGCATGGACGCAAGCCAGTTCTGCGTTGAAGGTGGCCGCCAAGGTTGCGGCGGAGGTCAAAACACCTTGGTCGTTCGGGGTTCCGGCCAGCGGAACCATAATTCTCGCCCAACTCATGATCGAACTCCCTTTCGAGGGCATTTCCACAGATGACGGCGACGCCCACATTGATCTTTCTCAACCGATGCGCCAGTCAACCGACTTCATCGTGAGGAACGAACGCGTGGCCAAAGGGCTGCATCGGGGCGGACCGCCCCGCGCATGGCAAAGGATGCTCTCCGGACGACGGCTCGACCTGCTCGACCCGTCGCCGATGGACATCGAGATCGAGGACATCGCCCATGGTCTGGCGCGCGTCGCGCGCTGGAATGGGCAGACCGTGGGCGATCACGGCTTCTCGGTCGCCCAGCACAGCCTGGTGGTCGAAGAGATCGCCGCGCACATCAAGCCCGACCTGGAGCCGCGCTGGCGCCTGGCCGCTCTGCTGCACGACGCCAGCGAATATGTGATCGGCGACATGATAAGCCCGTTCAAGGCGGCGCTGGGCGTCAGCTACAAGGATTTCGAGACCCGGCTGGAAGACGCGATCCACATCCGCTTTGGCCTGCCGGTGAAGACCCCCGCCCCGATCAAGAAGCTGATCAAGCAGGCCGACCGCGCCTGCGCCTTCTTCGAGGCGACCCAGCTGGCCGGCTTCGAGCACGCTGAGTCCCTGGCGATCTTCGGCGCGCCGCCGGCGGGCTACGAGCTGCGGATCACGCCCCTAGCGCCGTTTGAGGCCCAGGCGCGCTATGTGAAACGCTTCCACGTTTTGTCACGGGCGGCGGGCTATGAATCTGCGCCGGGCGAGGCGTTCGAAACCGAATGAGCAGGACGCGATGAACACGGCGGTCGTCATCGGTCTGTCGGCGGTGGTCGTCGCGATCCGCGACGGCGAAGCCGTTGTCCTGACCGTGCGACCGCACGACGCCGTCACTGACATCGCCTCGCCGCTGTCGGGTCTGCCGTTCGGCCCGTTCGATCCAGAGGCGCACCGCACCTTCGAACTGGGCCTGCGGGCCTTCGTCACTCAGCAGACCCGCTTCCAGCTGGGCTATGTCGAGCAACTCTACACCTTCGGCGACAAGGGCCGTGACGCGCCCCGCGCCGAGGTCGGGGCCGGCGCGGCGCGCGTCGTCTCGGTCGGCTATCTGGGCCTGACGCCCAAGGCGGTCGATACCGACGCCCCCGACACGGCCTGGGCCCCGTGGACCCGGTTCTTCCCCTGGGAGGACTGGCGCGCCGGCCGCCCCGCCCTGCTCGACGACGCCATCGCCCCCGCTCTCAAGCGTTGGGCGGCCGACGATGCTGCCAAGTGGTCGCGCGCGCGCCTGGCCTTCGCCCTGGACGGCGCACCCTGGAACGAGGAACGGGTTCTGGAGCGCTATGAGCTGCTCTACGAAGCGGGCCTGGCGCCCGAAGCGGCCCGCGATCGCGCCCGCGCCGACGGCCAGGACCCCGCCGAACCAGCCGCCCTGTCCGCCGCCCTGGGCGAGCCGATGATCTCGGATCACCGGCGCATTCTCGCCACCGGCCTCTCGCGGCTGCGCGGCAAGATCAAGTACCGCCCGGTGGTGTTTGAACTCACCCCTGAGGAGTTCACCCTCTCGACCCTACAGCGCACGGTCGAGGCCATCGCGGGCGTGCCGCTGCACAAGCAGAATTTCCGCCGCGTGGTCGAACGCGAGGAACTGGTCGAGGGCCTGGGCCGCCTCGACGCCGAAACCGGCGGCCGCCCGGCCGAGCTGTTCCGCTTCCGCCGCGAGATGCTGGCGACGCGGCAGGCGACGGGGCTGTCGCTGCCGCTGTTGCGGGATTGATCAGCGGAGCACGCTGTTCAAGCGCCACCGAGTCTCATCTGTACGCTCGACGGTGCGGTCCTCGGTCAGCAACCGGCGGATTAACCGGCCAGGCCCGGCAGGGTCAGGGTCAGGGCCGGAACGAAGGTGATGGCCATCAGGGCCGCGAACAGGGCCAGGTAGAAGGGCCAGATGGTGCGGACCGCCTCCTCGACCTTGATCTTGCCGACCGCGCATCCCACGAACAGCACCGAACCCACGGGCGGGGTGACCAGACCGATCCCGAGGTTCAGCATCATCATGATGCCGAACTGAACCGGGTCCATACCCGTCGCCATGGCGACCGGAAGGAAGATCGGGCTGGTGATGACGATCAGCGGCGCCATGTCCATGAAGGTTCCGAGGATCAGCAGGATCAGGTTGATCAGCAGCAGGATCAGGATCGGGTTATCGGTCAGGGTCTGCAGCAGCGTGGCCAGCTGCTCCGGAGCTTCCAGAAGCGCCAGCAGCCAACCGAAGGCGGCCGCCGAGCCGATGATCAGCATCACCATGGCGGTGGTCTTGACTGCGTTCTGGGCGGCCGTCGTGAAGGCTCTGAAGCCCAGCGTCCGATAGACGATCACGGCGATCACCAGGGTGTAGATCACCGCCACGGCCGAGCTTTCGGTCGGGGTGAAGACCCCGCCCAACACGCCCCCGAAGATGATCACCGCCGTCAGCAGGCCCGGCAGGGCCGACGCGAAGGCGGCGGCGAAGGCCGGCCAGCCCGGAAACTCGCCTTTGGGATAGCCCCGGCGCACGGCGATGATCCAGGCTGCGGCGGCCAGCAGGATGCCGGTCAGGATGCCGGGCAGGACGCCGGCCAGGAACAGGTCTGCGACAGAGACCGACACGCCGGCCGCCGCCGCATAGATGATCATGTTGTGCGACGGCGGGATCAGGATGCCGAGGATCGCCGAGGTGGAGGTGACGTTCACCGCATAGTCGGCGCCATAGCCCTTCTCCTTCATCAGCGGGATGAGGGTAGAACCGAGGGCCGAGACCGAGGCGACGGCCGATCCCGACACACCGCCGAACATCATCGACGCGCCCACATCGACGACGCCCAGCCCGCCGCGAACCCGGCCCATGGCGGCGTCGGCGACCCGGACCAGCCGTTCGGCGATCCCCGCCTGCTGCATCAGGTCCCCGGCGAAGATGAAGAATGGAATGGCCATCAGGGAGAAGACGTTCACGCCGGTGGCGATCCGCTGGAAGGCGACGACCGGTGCGATGTCCATAAAGATGAAGGTCACAAGCGACGCCAGGCCGAGGGCGAAGGCCACGGGTACGCCGATGATCAGCAGAAGGGCCAGCAGCCCGAGCAGAAGGGTCAGTTCCATAGCGGTTCGACTTTCCGGCCCCGGGCCTCACAAATCAGATGTTCCAGCGTGAAGAAGACGGTCATCCACCCCGCGATCGGCAGCGGCAGATAGGCGGCCCCGCGCGGCACCCCCAGGGTGGGAATGTCGAAGGCCCAGGTGCGCGCCACCAGTTCGCCGCCCCAGACGCCCATGGCCAGGCCAAATGCGGCCATGGCCAGCAGGCTCACGACCCGGCACAGTCGCCGCAGAAACGCGGGCATGGCGTCGGTGGCCGCGCTCATGCCGAGATGGAACTGTTCGCGCACCCCGACCGCAGCGGCCAGCAGGACGAACCAGACCATCAACAGCAGCGCCGCCTGCTCCGCCCAGGCCGGCGCGTCGCCCAGACTGTAGCGGGCGAAGACGGCCCAGCCGATGATCCCGGTCATGACGATCAATCCGATCGCCGCGAACGCCAGGGTCGCGCGGCTGATCCAGCGCGAGATGAAGGCAAGAGCGTCCAGCATCACACCATGCCCCGGATCTGGTTGACGAGCGCGGTCTGCGCCGGCGAGGTGATGAACCGGTCCCAGACCGGCGCCATGGCCGCCTCGAAGGCCGAACGATCGAGATCCTCGACGATCTCCACGCCGGCGTCGATCATCGCCTGCCGGGCGCTCGCCTCGCGGGCTTCCCACAGTCGGCGCATGAAGGGCACGCTCTCGGTGGCGGCGTCCCGGATGATCTCGCGATCGGACGGCGACAGCTTGGCCCAGGTTCGAGCCGAGGCCACGAGCACCTCCGGGGCCATGACGTGGCGAGTCACGCTGTAGAAGCGCGCGACCTCGAAATGGCGACTGTCCTGGTAGGAGGGCCAGTTGTTCTCGGCCCCGTCGATGACCCCCTGGACCAGGGCCTGAAAGACCTCGCCATACGACATGGGGATCGGACCGGCGCCGAGCGCCTGGACCATGGCGATAGGCAGGTTCGACGTCTGGACCCGCAGCTTGAGACCGCGCATGTCGGCCGGGGTCCGGATCGGCCCCCGGGTGTTGTAGAAGCTGCGCTCGCCGGAATCGTAGAAGGCCAGGCCGATCAGCCCGTGCCGCTCCAGGCTGTTCAAGATCGTCCGGCCGGGTGCTCCATCGAGGGACCGGCGCATGTGGTCGGTCGACTGGAACAGGAAGGGCAAGGACGGGACGAGGGTCAGCGGCTCAATCGGATTGAGCGGGGCCAAGTTCACCCGGTTGATGTCCAGCCCGCCGAAGACGGTGATCTCCAGCGTGTCCTTTTCCTCGCCCAGTTGGCCGCCGGCATAGTTCTGAAGCCTGAGCCGCCCGTTCGTCCGTTGCGAAATCAGGGCGCCGAAGTGATTGACGGCCTCGACCGTCGGATAGCCCGCAGGATGGCTGTCTGCGCCGCGCAACGGCCGTTCACCGATCTCCTGGACACAGGCCGCGAGCGGGGCCGCCAGGGCGGTTGTGATAAACGCTCGGCGAGAAGGTCTCATGGGCGACAGGTTTCCTTGACGAGCCCACAGCCAAGTTCGTGCGCCAGCTCATGAGCCTCGTCTTCCTCGAGCCGGTCTTTCGTGAACCAAGCATGCGAGGTAACCGGTGGCAATGCGGCGAGGATTACAGTCGGATTACAGCGAGATTACAGTGGGTCACGGCGGGTTGAGGCGACCGTGCGCTTCCACCCTTTCGCCTAAGCTCTCGAATAGCTGAGCGACCAAAGCGGTGACTAAAAACGGGGAAAAACGGTGACGCAATTACGGTGACAGTGCACTCCAATTACGGTGACAGTGCACTCAATTCTGCTTCGTTGGAAAACGGTGACAGTGCACTCAATTCTGCTTTGGCTTGCGCCCTCGCTTGGCGGGGCTGAGCGAGCGGCCTGACCGGCGCTCCAGGTCCTGAAGGAACGCCGCCTCCCCCACCGGCCGGCCGATGGTCTCCGCGCGACGCAGGGCCAGAGACCCCACGTCGTCCTCGCCGTCGGCGATCATCGCGGCGAAGTCGGGATAGCGGGACAGCACCGGCTCGGTGCGGGTCAGGCCGTCGCCTCGGGCGGGATCAAGGCAGGCGTGCAGGCTCGACCAGGGCCAGTCCGCAGCGCGTTCGACCAGCCGCGCCCGCACGGGGTTGAGCGCCACATAGCGCAAGGCCGCGCCCAGATGCGCCTCGTCCATCGCCACACAGCCGAAACGGCCCTGCCAGAAATGGCCGGTACGCTTCTCGCGCGCATGGATGACGCCGGCATAGTGGCGATGGGTCGGGGCCAGGCAGCGGCGCAGACCGTCGGGATCGGCGGGAACCAGGATGAGATGGACATGATTGGGCATCAGCACCCAGCCCCAGACCTCGACCTTCGCCCTGGCGGCGTTTTCGGCGAGGAGGTCGCGATAGAGCTGATAGTCCGCGTCGCCAAAGAACGTCTGCGCCCGACCATTGCCCCTTTGGGTCACATGGTGGGGAACGCCTTCGAAAACCGTGCGGGCGAGCCGGGCCATGAGCGACGCTCCCATGAGGAGGGTTTGCTGTCAATTAGTGCACTGTCACCGTAATTGTGTCACCGTAATTCACCGTAATTCTCGCCCAACTCTACTTTGACTTGCGCCCCCGCTTGGCGGAGCTGATCGGGCTGCCTGACCGGCGCTCCTGATCCTCAAGCCCCCATTGCCGAAATGGGCGCACCCAGTGGAGCCCATCACCCTAGCCGACGGCGTCGGTCTGGATGAACCGCCGGCTACTCGCCCCCTGCCCGCGCCCGCCACTTGGCCTTCAACGTCGCCGACGTCTCCCGCGAGCCGTCCGGGCTCCAGCCGGGCGGGCCGAACAGATAGCCCAGCGCCTCCTTGGGCGACTTCGAGCCCGCGACGTCCTTGGCGATGCCGACCCACTCGTGGAAGACGTTGTGCAGCAGGTTGAAGTTGCCCAGGTTCTTCACCGTGCCATAGCGGCAGGGCTCCTCGTCGACCTCGGGGATGAAGGTGCCGAACATGCGGTCCCAGATGATCAGGATGCCCGCGTAGTTGGCGTCCAGATAGCGCGGGTTGCGGGCGTGGTGGACGCGGTGATGCGAAGGTGTGTTGAACACCGCCTCGAACCACCGCGGCATGCGCCCCACCGCCTCGGTGTGGATCCAGAACTGGTAGACGAGGCTGATCCCCTTCTGGATCGCCACCATGGCCGGCGGGAAGCCCAGGAACGACAGCGGCAGCCAGAGCAGCCAGGTCCCGGCCACGCCGCCGGTCCAGGTCTGCCGCAGGGCGGTCGACAGATTGTAGTGGGTCGAGGTGTGGTGGTTGACGTGGCTGGCCCACCAGAACCGCCGCTCATGCGCGATGCGGTGGAACCAGTAGTAGGTCAGGTCCTCCAGGAAGAAGACCGCGACCCAGGCCCAGATCGCCGTCATCGGGATCGTGAACAGCCGGTGCTGATAAACCCAGACGGTCGTGGCGAAAACGACGCCGCCGAACAGGATTCCGGCCACCGTGCTGCCCAGGCCCATGCTCAGCGACATGGCCGTATCGCGCGTCTCATAGTTGGCCTTGGCCTTGCCGAAGCGTCCCAGCAGGACTTCCAGGATGATGGCCAGCACGAAGAACGGAATGGCCAGCTGGACGGGGTCGAAGGGGGCTTTCAGCATCAGGCGAGCTCTTTCGGCGGCCAGACATCGTCACGAACGGCGAAGGTGGGGCGAGCGTCGGAAACGCGGACGGCGAGGCGTCCGCCGACGGGCTTGAGCCCCGCGACGACGCTCCAGGGCAGGTCGCGGGCGACATAGCCGTCGCCGCGCCGATAGAGGATCAGCGCCAGATCCCCGTCGCGCGCGATCAGGCCCGCGCCGTCGGCGGCGATCCAGATCGCCTGGGGGTGATGGTCGGGGAATTCGACGTCCAGCAGCGCCTTGGCCGACGGGGCGGTCAACGGCGGCGTGGGGCGGGCCACGCCCAGCCATCGGACGAACGCCACCAGCAGCGCCACGGCGACGACAGAGCCGCCCAATTGAATCAACAGCGCCTTGTCCAAGACCGACGCATCCCCCCGTAACTTATTGCCGTTCAGATTGACGACCGGGGGACCGTCGTCAAGCGGCGAAAGAGAATGGCGCGCCCCTAAGGACGCGCCACCTCAGACCTTTCGATCTCACCGATCAGAAGTGGCGGACATAGCCCACCGAGACCGTGTTCGAGCTCAGGTCGCTGTTGGTGTATTCCGACTTGGTCCAGTCGGCGCGGACGCCGTTCTTGCCGTCCAGCTTATACTCGGCGCCGAGGCCGTAGTTCCAGCTGTCGCGACTGCCGTCGAACTGGGTCGCGGCGACGTTGTTGGTGCTGAACTTGGTCGTGCCGTAGCCGACGCGTCCCGTGAGATCCAGCTTGGGGGTGACGGGCAGATAGCCGACGGCGTAGCCGGCGACCTGGTGCTCCATCTTCACGCGGGCCTGACCGCCCGACGCACCGACCTTGTCGCTATCGACGCCGCCGGCGATCTCACCCTCAACGCCGAAATAGGGCGTAAGCTTGGCGCCGACGCGCCCTTGAATTGCGCCGGTGTCAGCGCCCTTCGTCCGAGTTTGACTATAGTTCAGCGAACCATAGATGTCCGTCGACGTCTGGGCGTTGGCGAAAATGGGGGCCGCGAGAACCGAACCGGCGACCAGGGTGGCGGCGATGAGAGTCTTCATTCTTGTACTCCAATTCTACTCGTACTCTTCAGCTCCCTCAGCCATCCCCTGCTAGGATCGCAACGCGGCGACCATGCGGCGGTTCGCGGCCCCGTTTGAGGTCATTACGTGTCGATCGCCCGACCGAGGGTGGATGACGAGACCGCCAACCGTGCTATCTACGGGTTCAAACAAGCGTCAGAACGCGGACCCGTCTCTCTTTGGAGCGAGGTCCGCGCGCATCATCGGGACCGTCGTCTTGCCGCAAGCCGTCATCGCCGCCACGGGGCTGTACACCCCGCCTCACAGCATCTCGAACGCCGAGCTGGTCGAGGCCTTCAACACCTTCGTCGAGCGCTTCAACGCCGCCAACGCCGAGGCCATCGCGGCCGGCGAGATCGTCGCCCTGGCCCCCTCCTCGCCCGAATTCATCGAGAAGGCCTCGGGCATCAAGTCGCGCTTCGTGATGGACAAGAGCGGGATCGTCGATCCGGAGATCATGCGCCCGATCCTCCCCGAGCGCCCGAATGAGGAGATCTCGATCCTGGCCGAAATGGCTGTCGAAGCCGCCAAACAGGCGATCGCCCGCTGGGGCAAACCGGTGTCGGAGATCGGCGCGGTGATCTGCGCGGCCTCGAACATGCAGCGCGCCTATCCGGCCATGGCCATCGAGGTTCAGCAGGCCCTGGGCATCGAAGGCTTCGCCTTCGACATGAACGTGGCGTGCTCGTCGGCGACCTTCGGCATCAAGACCGCCGCCGACTTCGTCACCAGCGGCAGCGCCAAGGCGGTGCTGATGGTCAATCCCGAGATTTGCTCGGGGCACCTGAATTTCCAGGATCGCGACAGCCACTTCATCTTCGGCGACGTCGCCACCGCGGTGATCATCGAGGACGCCGACCAGGCGCAAGGCGGCTGGGAGATCGTCGGCACGCGCCTGAAGACCCAGTTCTCGAACAACATCCGCAACAACTTCGGCTTCTTGAACCGCGCCGCGCCGGAAGGGGTTGGCGCCAAGGACAAGCTCTTCGTGCAGGAAGGCCGCAAGGTGTTCCGCGAGGTGGTGCCGATGGTCAGCGAGATGATCGTCGAGCACGCCAAGGACCTGGGCGTCGATCCGACCGGGCTCAAACGCCTCTGGCTGCACCAGGCCAACATCAACATGAACGAGATGATCGGCCGCAAGGTGCTGGGTCGGGATCCCGCGCCGGGCGAGAACGTCATCATTCTGGACGAGTACGCCAACACCAGCTCGGCCGGCTCGATCATCGCCTTCCACTCGGCCAATGACGACTTCGCGCCGGGTGAGACGGGCCTGATCTGTAGCTTCGGCGCAGGCTATTCGGCGGGCACGGTGTTCGTCCGTAAGCGTTGATCGAGACCAGCGGCGGAGCACCCCGCCCCTTTCGCCATCTACGGGCTAGCGGACCGCGTGCGCCTGTATAGAAATGCGCGAGATTGTTTCGCCGTAAGGTCTGTTCGATGCGATTCCCTGCCCGCCGCGCTGTCCTCTCCGGCCTTGGCCTCGCCCTGCTCGCCGCGTGTGGCAAGAAGCCGGACGCGGGGGCCAGCGGGTGGGACCGGATCAAGGCGTCGGGCAAGCTGCGCGTCGGACTGGAAGGCACCTACCCGCCCTTCAATTTCCAGGACAAGTCAGGGCAACTGGCGGGCTTTGAGGTCGATTTCGCCAAGGCCCTGGCCGAGCAACTGGGCGTAAAGGCCGAGTTCAGCCCCGCCCCGTTCGCCGGGCTGCTGGGCTCGCTGGAGTCGGGCCGTATCGACGTGGTGATCAACCAGATCACCATCACCCCTGATCGTCAGGCCAAGTACGACTTCTCGGAGCCTTACACCGTCTCGGGCATCCAGATCATCGCGCTGAAGAACAAGCCCGCCCCGAGCAAGCCTGAGGACCTGGCCGGCAAAAAGGTGGGCGTGGGCCTCGGCACGAACTACGAGCAGTGGCTTCGCGCCAATGTGCCGACTGCCGACGTCCGGACCTATGACGATGATCCGACCAAGTATCAGGACCTTCGTGCGGGCCGAATCGACGCTGTTCTGAACGATCGCCTTGTCGCCGCCGACTTCGTTAAGACCTCGCCGGAATTCGTCGCCTCAGGCCAGCCGTTCGCCGCCCAAGGCTCTGGCGTGGCGATGAAGAAGGATCCGGCCCTGGCGGTCGTGATCAACCAGGCGATCAACGCCTTGCGCGCCAACGGTAAGCTGGCCGCCATCTCGCAGCAGTGGTTTGGCATGGACGTCACCCAATAGCGCCATGGATACCGGCCTCGACCTGCTGCGCCAGTCCGCACCGCTCCTGTTGAAGGGCGCGGGCTACACGATCGTCCTTAGCGTCATCGGCATGAGCATCGGGGTGGTCCTCGGTTTCTTGCTGGCCTTGATGCGCCTGTCGCGCTCCGCGCTGCTCCGCTGGCCCGCCGGCGTCTATGTCTCGGCGTTTCGTGGCACGCCGCTCCTGGTGCAGCTCTTCCTGATCTATTACGGCCTGCCGCAGTTCGGTCTGGAGATGCCGCCGCTGGTCGCCGCAGGGATCGGCTTTTCACTGAACGTGGCCGCCTACAGCTGCGAGATCCTGCGCAGCGCCATCGCCGCCGTCGACAAGGGTCAGTGGGAAGCCGCCAGCGTGCTGGGCATGAGCCGGGGCCAGACCCTGCGCCGCGTGATCTTGCCCCAGGCGGCGCGCACCGCCGTCGCGCCCCTCTCGAACAGCTTCATCAGCCTGGTGAAGGACACCTCGCTGGCCGCGACCATCCAGGTGCCGGAGCTGTTCCGACAGGCGCAGCTGATCACCGCGCGGACCTACGAGATCTTCACCCTGTATCTGGCCGCAGCGGCGATCTACTGGATCCTCTCCACGATCCTGGCCGCCGCCCAGACGCGCCTTGAGCGCCGCGCCGCGGAGGGCCGCCGATGAGCGCGATCGACGCCAAGTCCCTGAAGAAGAGCTTCGGCGACACGCCCGTCCTGGCGGGCGTGGACCTGGCTGTGGTCCCCGGAGAAGTGGTCGCGATCATCGGGCCCAGCGGCTCGGGCAAGAGCACCCTGCTGCGCTGCCTCGCCGGCCTTGAGCCTCTGAATGGCGGCGACCTGACGATCGCGGGCGTCACCGCCGGCGCCAAGACGCCCCTGGCCAAGGCCTTGAACGGGCGGGTCGGCTTCGTCTTCCAGAGCTTCAACCTGTTCCCGCACCGCACGGCGCTGGAGAACGTGATCGAAGGCCCGATCGTCGTGCGCCGCGAAGATCCCGCCAAGGCGCGCGCCAAGGGACTGGCTTTGCTGGAAAAGGTCGGGCTGTCCGATCGCGTCGACGCCTATCCGTCGGCCTTGTCCGGCGGTCAGCAGCAACGCTGCGCCATCGCCCGAGCCCTGGCGATGGATCCCGAGGTGATCCTCTTCGATGAGCCGACGTCCGCGCTGGACCCGGAGCTGGTCGGCGAAGTTCTGGCCGTCATCCGCAACCTCGCGGCCGAAAAGCGCACGATGGTGATCGTCACCCACCAGATGGATTTCGCCCGCGATGTGGCCGAGCGAACGATTTTCATGGACGGCGGCGTGATCGTAGAGCAAGGACCTTCGCGTCAGCTCCTCGCCTCGCCGCGCGAAGAGCGGACCCGGCGCTTCTTGGCCAGATCGGGCGTCCTCCAGCCATAATTTGGCCCACGGGACGCTTCACGACCTGAGCGCCGACGCCGGGTGACTTTTAATGGCGAGGACAGCTTGAAGCCTTACATCGAACTCAAGGGCGCCTCCGGCGCCGTGTACCGCTACAAGCTGGCCGAGAACGGCGAACCCGGCACCACGATCGCCGGCAACTTTGTCTATGTCGACGCCAAGGGCTTGGTCGTCTTTGCGGGTCAAGCCAACAACCTGGTGGACGCCAAAGCCCGCTGGTCGGAGGCCTGCGCCCGCCACGGCGCGACCTGCCTCTACACCCGGCTGAACGTCTCGGGCGCTTCGCGGGCGGACGAGTACTCCGACCTCGTCATCGCGCTTCAACCCGTGATGAATCAGGCCGACTAGAGCATTTTCCGCCGGGCGGGGACGCGGATAAGGTCGTGTCGCATGCGCCCGGAGATTCTCTTTCCTCTGTTCACCTCGGTCTCCACGCTGAAAGGCGTGGGCCCCCGCGTTGCGCCGCTGGTCGAGAAGCTGGCCGGGCCGATCGTGCGCGACGTGCTGTTCACCGCCCCCTCGGGCCTGATCCGGCGGACGACGACCACGGTCGACCAGGCCGTGGAGAATCAGGTCCAGACCTTCATCGTCACCATCGACGGCCACCAGCCGCCCCACCGCCTGGGACAACCCTGGAAGATCCGCGCCTGGGACGGCACGGGCTTTCTGACCTTGGTCTGGTTCAAGGGCCATGGCCCACACCTGGAGCGCCAGCACCCCAAGGGCGCGCGCCGCGCTGTCAGCGGCAAGGTCGAACGCCCCGAGGGCTTCGCCTCCGAACTGCAGATCGCCCATCCGGACTACATCGTCGCCGAGGACAAAGCCGCTGACATTCCGCTGGTGGAGACGGTCTATCCCGCCACGCACGGCCTGCCCTCGCGGACGTTCCGAAAGCTCGCCCTGGAGGCCCTGGCGCGCGCCCCTGACCTCGCCGAATGGCAGGACGTCGCCTGGATAGAGCGCGAGAAGCTGCCCAGTTGGCGAGACGCCCTGGCGGCCCTGCATGCGCCGGCCAGCGAGGCTGATCTTTCGCCGCTCTCGCGCCCACGCCGCCGCCTGGCCTATGATGAGCTGCTGGCCCACCAACTGGCGCTGGCCCAGCGCAAGGCCGCTCGCCGGTCGCATCCGGGTCCGCGCATCCCGGCGGGCCCGCTGTCCGAAGCCGCCGAGAAGGCCCTGCCCTTCAAGCTCACGGGCGCGCAGATCCGCGCCCTGTCCGAGATCCGCGGCGACCTGGCGTCAGGCGAGCGGATGAGCCGGCTGCTGCAGGGCGATGTCGGTTCGGGCAAGACCGTGGTCGCCATGCTGGCCATGGCCGACGCCGCCAGCGCAGGCTTTCAATCGGCGCTGATGGCCCCCACCGAAATCCTGGCGCGCCAACACTTCGAGACCATCGCTGCGCCTCTGGAGGCGCTGGGCCTGTCAGTGATCCTGCTCACCGGTCGCGATAAGGGCGCGGGTCGGGCGGCCAAGCTGGCGGGGCTCGCCGAGGGCGCCCATCACATCGCCGTAGGCACCCACGCCCTGTTCCAGGACGACGTCGATTTCCGCGCCCTGGCCCTGACCATCATCGACGAGCAGCATCGCTTCGGGGTCAATGAACGTCGCCGACTGCAGGAGAAGGGCCCCGCCAACGCCGATTGGGGCGTCCACCTCTTGGCCATGTCCGCCACCCCCATCCCGCGCACGCTGGAGCTGACGGTCTTTGGCGATCTCGACGTCTCACGCATCGACGAGAAGCCGCCGGGCCGCACGCCGGTGGCCACCCGCGCCGTCCCCACGCCGCGCGTGCCCGAAATCATCGAACGCCTGCGTGTCGCCATCAGCGGCGGCGCCCAGGCGTTCTGGATCTGCCCGCTGGTGTCGGAGTCTGACAAGATCGACCTGCGCGCCGCAGAGGATCGCGCCGCCGATCTGGCCCGCCATCTGCCCGGAGTCGGCCTCGTCCACGGCCAGATGCCGCCGGCCGAGAAGGACGCGGTGATGCAGCGCTTCGTCGACGGCGCGGTCAGCGTGCTGGTGGCGACCACGGTGGTCGAGGTCGGCGTCAATGTCCCGAACGCCAGCATCATGGTCATCGAGCACGCCGACCGTTTCGGCCTCGCCCAGCTACACCAGCTCCGCGGCCGTGTGGGCCGGGGCACGCGGGAAAGCGCCTGCGTCCTGCTCTACGATCCGCCGCTGTCGGAGGTGGCCCAGCAGCGCCTCGACATCCTGCGGCGTAGCGACGACGGCTTCGAGATCGCCGAGAAGGATTTGGAGCTGCGGGGCGGCGGCGATCCGCTGGGTCTGAAGCAGAGCGGCTTCCCGGCCTATCGCCTCGCCGATCCTGTGGCGCATCGCGATCTGATCGCCGTGGCGGCCGACGACGCCCGACTGATCCTGGCGCGCGACCTGGCCCTTACCTCGCCGCGCGGCCAGGCCCTGCGCACACTGCAGGAACTCTTCGACTGGAAGCCGACCTCGGTGCTGAACGAGGCGGGCTAGCCGTCGGGTCAGTGCGCCGCCGCGCCCTTGCGGTGATGCCACAGATGCATGACGCCCGCCAAGACACCGCCAATCACCAAGCCGACGACCGCCGAGCCGAGGGCGAAGGCCAGCCAACCGGTGACCGGCCCCACGACCGGCGCCAGGCCCGCCCAATGCGAGAGACCCTCGACCCAGTGCGGGATCGGCGTGAGATGGAAGTGTTCCAGGCCGTGCACGATAATGCCGCCGCCGACCCAGAGCATGGCCGCCGTGCCGATCACCGTCAGCGCCTCCATGGTCACCGGCATGGCCTTGACCAGGCCGCGTCCGAGCGCTTGCGAGCCCTTGTTTGGACGGCGAGACAGATGCAGGCCGATGTCGTCCATCTTCACGATCAGCGCCACCGCGCCATAGACCGCCAGCGTCAGCAGCACACCGACCAGGGCCAGCGCCCCCGCCTGCATGGCGAGGCTCAGATGCGCGACCTCGGCCAGGGCGATGGCCATGATCTCGCCCGACAGGATCAGGTCGGTGCGGATCGCCCCATCGACCTTCTGTTTTTCAAGATCTGGACCGCTGAGCGCCAGTTCCTCGATCGCCTCGCCTTCATGCTGCGGCGTAAAGGCCTCCAGAACCTTCTCGGTCGCCTCGAAGGCGAGATAGGCGCCGCCGAGCATCAGGATGGGGGTCACCGCCCACGGCGCGAAGGCCGATAGGATCAGCGCGCCCGGCAGCAGGAAGATCAGCTTGTTGCGCAGGGACCCCATCGCGATCTTCCAGACGATCGGCAGTTCGCGGTCCGGGGTGAAGCCGATCGCGTAGCCGGGAGTGACCGCCGCGTCGTCAACCACCACGCCGACGGCCTTGGTCCCGGCCTTTCCAGCGGCGGCGCCGACGTCGTCCAGAGAGGCGGCGGCAAGCTTGGTGATGGCCGCAACATCATCGAGCAGCGCGGCGAGGCCGGAGGGCATGAAACATCCTGTCTGGAAGCGCGTGAGCGGTTCGTGCGTAAGCCGCGCCGCCGACGTCGTAAAGTGCGCAGGCTCTTGCATGACGCAAGGTGAGGCCGGGAACCATCCCAGCATGGACGTCGCCGCCGCCCTTGAAGTGCTCGCCCCGCGCCTGTCGCCCTCGGCGACGGGTGTTCGTCACGCACGACGTCTCTCAGGGGGCGCCAGTCTCGAAACCTGGGCCTTTGATCTGAGCGACGGGACGCCCTTGATCCTGCGCCGCCGTCCCGACGGCGCGCTGCCCCGCGAGACGGCGCTTCCACTGGCGTCGGAGGCCGCCCTGATCCGGGCTGCCGCGGCGGCGGGTGCGCCCACACCCAGGGTGGCGCATGTCTGCGAGCCCGACGACCATCTGGGCGAGGCCTATGTGATGCATCGGCTCGAGGGCGAGACCCTGGGCCGTCGCATCGTCCGCGACGAGGCCTTCGTCGCCGTTAGACCCGGTCTGGCGCGCCGCTGCGGCGAGGTCCTGGCCCAGATCCACGCCACGCCCACCGATCAACTGCCGCCGCTGACGACGTCCGACGCGCGCGGCGAACTGGCGCGTTACGAAGCGGTCTATCGCGACCTCGGCGCACGGCGCGCGATTCTCGAGGCGGCGTTCCGCTGGCTGGACGCCATCGCACCGGCGCCGCCTGAACGCCCCGTTCTGGTCCATGGGGACTTCCGAAACGGCAATCTGATGATCCATCCGGACCGGGGCCTGGTCGGCGTCCTGGACTGGGAGCTGGCCCATCTCGGCGACCCTGCGGAGGATCTGGGCTGGATTTGCGTCAACTCGTGGCGGTTCGGCGAATGGCGCAAGCCCGTGGGCGGCTTTGGCGACTATGCTGAGCTGCTGGCTGGCCATGGCGGCGACATCGGCCTGGACCGCGTCCGGTTCTGGCAGGCGCTGGGATCGCTGAAATGGGCGGTGATGTGCCTGATGATGTACCAGAGCTTCGCCACCGGCGCGGACCGCTCGGTCGAGCGCGCCATGATCGGGCGGCGGACCAGCGAAGCCGAGATCGATCTGGTGACCTTGATGGAGGGCGCGGCGTGATCACCCACCCTACCGCCGCCGAGCTGGCGCAAGCGGTCGCCGCCTTTGACGCCGAGGTCGCCACGCCCGGCGATGCGCGCAATGCCTTCCTCTCCCGAGTCGCCGACAACGCTCGGGCGATCCTGGCGCGCGAGGCGGAACAGGGCGCCACGCTGGAGGCCGAGGCGACCGCGCGACTTGGTGATCTGCTGGGAGAGACCGGGGACTTCGAGGCGCTGAACCACCAGCTCTGCGAGGCGCTGAGGCGTGGTGGGATATCACCCCTGGATGCGCGCCTCCTCGCCCATCTGAAGGCGACGGCGATCGGTCAGATCGCCATCGACCAGCCGACCTATGGCGGCCTAGCCGCCCTGCTCTCCGCTGGCGGCGGGGCTTAGCGGCCGGCCGATCTTGGCTTCAGCGCGCGCCATCGCATCGGCTTCGATATCCGCATAGAACAGGTTGAACCCATCGACCTTGCGCCGATCCGCCCAGGAGCCGGTATCACGCAGAGCGTTGGACTTCGGTCGGCTGGTGCGCAGCAGACCATTCTCGCATCCCGCCGAGACCTGGCGCTGCAGGAAAGCTGGGCGTGCGCCCCAGTCCAGGCCGGTGGCGTTGGCGGCGCCCAGGTTCATGCGCGCCGGCGCACGCTCGGTCGTGACGCCGCCCAGCAGCGGGTTGAAACACAGCGGCTGGCGATGCTCGAGGTTCACCAGCTGGTCCGCGCCATCCCAGACGAGCGAACGCCCGGTCAGCTCCTGAGCGGTGTGAAAGTCGCCCTCCTGCGCCGACGCCCAGGCCGCCACGCAACCGCTCAGCCCGCGCCTCTGACAGGCCGGAAGGGGCGCCGTCGGGCCGTACTCGTCGGCCGGAACCACGGTCTCGATCAGATAGGCCGCCACCAGACGACGCTTGAGGTCGGGCTTGCCGGCAATCTCCTCCCGCAGGAGGCGCGCAACCAGCGAGCCGCCCTGCTCCACCCCGACAATCACGAACGGCCGGTCCTGGCCATAGCGCGAGACATAGGCGCGGAAGGCTTGCAGGACGTCGCCATAGGCGAAGCGACGGGCGTCACGCGCGTCATCGCGCAGGGTCAGATAGGTGTAGAGGCTGGCCTGCCGATAGCGCGGCGCGAACAGGCGCCCGACCCGCTCGAAAGGCCCCGCATAGTTCGGCAGCACCACCCGCGCCAGAAAACGCTGGGCCTTGGGCTGGTCGATGCCGCCGTTCCAGTCGCGTCCGCCGTCGAAGGTGGTGGGATGCACGAAGAACACGTCCACCGGCGGATCGGTCGGGCTTGGCGCTTCAGCATTGGCCGGTAGCAGGGCCCAGGCCTCGCGTTTGCCATAGTCGGGCGCGGGCGGCGGCTTGTAGGTCAGGAACGGGACCTTGGGATCCAGCGCGTTGCTGAGAATGTCGTAGCGCCAGATGAAGGCGGCCGCGAGGATCAGCGCCAGGAACAGCGTCGCCCCGGCGAAGATCCAGCGCTTGAAGCCTTTGAACGAACCGCCCATGCGCCTGGGTTACACCAAGCCTTGGGCGGCTTTAAGCCCCTTCCTGGCCGATGATGGCGACCGAGCAGACATTGCTGGCCGGCGCGCCACCCAGGTTGTGGGTCATGCCGAAAACCGGGTTGGCCAGCTGTCGCTCCCCCGCGCGGCCCTGAAGCTGCAGGTACATCTCGTAGAGCATCCGCAGGCCCGACGCGCCGATCGGGTGGCCGAAACACTTGAGGCCGCCGTCGATCTGGCACGGCACGCCGCCGTCGGCGTCATAGAAGCCGTCCAGCACGTCGCGCCAGCCCTGCCCCTCCGGCGAGATGAACAGGTCCTCCATCGTCACCAGCTCGGTGACCGAGAAGCAGTCGTGCACCTCCATCATCGAGATCTGCTCACGCGGCCGCTCGATGCCGGCCTCGCGATAGGCCTTGCCGGCGGCAATGCGGGCGGTGTGGAAGTGGCTGCCGTCCCAGCCGTTGTACTGGCTCTCGTAGCCGTTAGAGACCGACAGTTGCAGCGCCTTGACCGTGACCAGGTCGTGCTTGCCCAGGGCCCGGGCGATCTCCGGCGTGGTGACGATGGCCGCCGCCGCGCCGTCCGAGACGCCGCAGCAGTCGAACAGACCCAGCGGCTCGGCGATCAGCGGCGCGTTCAGCGCCTGCTCCTCGGTGATCGGCTTGCGCAGGTGGGCCTTGGGGTTCTTGGCGCCGTTGGCGTGGCTCTTGACCGAGACGTGGGCGATGGCCCGCTTGAGGTCTTCCTTCGAGACGCCGTGCTTGGCCCGGTAGGCGCTGGCGAGCTGCGCGAAGTTCCCGGGCGCCGAACCGTTCGGCATCACCTGCGGGCTGAGCGTGCCGGGATTGGCGACTGGTAAGCCGCCATAGCCGGTGTCCTTCAGCTTCTCGACCCCGACCGCCAGGGCGATGTCGGCCGCGCCGGCCGCGACCGCGTAAACCGCGCCCCGGAAGGCTTCGGAACCCGAAGCGCAGAAGTTCTCAACGCGGGTGACGGCGATGTTGGGCAGACGCAGGGCGATCGACAGCGGCGTGCCGCCCTTGCCCGAGCCGATCTCGTCGATGTGGGTGGAGAACCAGGCGGCGTCCAGCTGGGTCGGCTCGATGCCGGCGTCCTGCATGGCCTCCAGATAGGCCTCGACCATCAGGTCGTCGGGACCGGCGTCCCAACGCTCACCGAACTTGCTACAGCCCATCCCGAGAATGGCGACCTTGTCGCGAATACCTTGAGGCATGTCGGTCTCCCTATTCGGCGGCCTGAATGTTCGTGGATTGAGCAGATTGCGCGGCGATGGCGGCCCGGTCGGGCGTCGCCTTCCAGAAGTAGCGGACAAAGCCGCGCTTCTCGTCGACCTCCTTGATGCGGAACACCATCCGCACCGGCAGGCCGGTCTCGACGTCGCCCGGCGACACGTCGGTGATGTCCATCATGATCCGGCCGCCGCCCTCGAAGACGACCATGCCGTAGTGGTTCGGCGGGGCCATAGAAAACGTCAGATAATCAGCCGAGTAGCTGAGAATACGCGCACTCCGCTCGGCGAATTTGTACGGCTCCTGGGTGTCGACGGCGGGATTGTTCGGGGCCACCGAGATGCGGGTGCGCGGGAACTGGATGACGCCCGTCTCGCGGCAGCGACCGCCCACGAGGCCCAGGATCATGTCCTCGTTGCGATAGAGGGTGGTCAGGGCGGTCTTGTTATCCTTCTCGGCCCGCATGCCCTTTTCCCAGTCAACCAGGCCGTTGAAGGTCAGGAACTTCAGATAGTTGGTCTCGACTTCTCGATCGGCGAGCGAACCGGTCACGCCCCTGGTCGGACGCGCGCCCTGGCCCGTGGCGCGGAACACCAGGGCCTCGGCGCCTTGGCCGAACTGGGCGACCAGGATGACCTCGCCGGCCTTGGCCTGCTCCAACGCGTGGGCCAGCATGATCGGACCATGCGCGCAGCCCGCTTCCCCCATCACGGCGGCGAGGTTGTCGCGGACCGCCTCCGGCTTGATCCCGACCGACTTTGCGACGGTGGCGGCCATGCCGGCGAACGTTGACGGGAAGCAGAAATAATCGACATCCGAGGCGCTTAGCCCAGAAACCTCCAGCGCCCTGCGGATCGCCGGCGGGACCAGCTTGACGATGCCCTCGTCCCGGATCCACCGCTCTTCCCAGTAGTAGTCAAAGCCACCGTCATCGCCCCGGAAGTGGTCGACGAAGTCGTCGGTGATGCTGCCACGCCCCAGGAACTCGGCCGCACCGGGATCGTCAGAGATCACGAAGGCGGCCGCGCCGTCGCCGAAGTCCAGCTCCTGGGCCGAGACCGCGCGGGCCTTGCGGCGCTCTCCCACCGCGACCAGCGCGGTCCCGCCGGCGGCGAGCGCCTGCCCCAGCGCCGTCAGCCCGCACCGCTGCGAGCCCGTCACGTCGCTCGCCGTGATCGACTTTTCCAGCGTCAGCGCCGCCGACACGATACCCGCGTTCAGGCGGTCGGCGAACGGCGCGGTCGTCGAGGCAAAATAGAGTTTGTCGATGTGCGAGCGATCATCGTCGGGCCCGAGCGCGTCGCGCGCCGCCTCGACCGCCATGGTCAGGGCGTCCTCGTCCCAATTGGCCATGGACCGCTCGCCCTTGCCCTTGGCCTTGAGGTTCGGCGCAACCCAGGCGTTGGCCTCGGTGACGGCCTTGCGGCTCAAACGCAATCGCGGCGCATAGGCGCCCCAGGCGGCGATGCCGACCATGTCTCGCTCCCTGACCGTCGGGCTCTTCCCGACTTATCGACGGTCAGCTTACGCTCGCGGAAACGGACGGCAACCGTGCCCCGACGTTAGCGGGGCGCGGTTCAGCGATAGGGATCTTCGGTGTTCAGGTAGCCCGCCACATAGTCGGCCACGCCGTCTTCCAGCGCGGTCATCGGCGCGTTGTAGCCGGCGGCGCGCAGGCGGCTCATATCGGCCTGGGTGTAGTACTGGTACTTGCCGCGCAGCACTTCGGGCATGTCGATATAGGTGATGTCGGGCGCGCGGCCCGCCGCCTCGAAGGTGGCGACGGCGAGATCCCGGAACGAACGCGCCTGACCCGAGCCGAGGTTGAAGACACCGTTCACGGCGGGGCTCTTGGCCAGCCAGGCGACGACGTCGACCACGTCGCGGACATAGACGAAGTCGCGCAGCTGGCCGCCGTCCTCGTAGTCCGGGTGATGCGATTTGAAGAGCTTCACGCCCTCGCCGCCCGCGATGCGCGGCCAGATCTGAGCGACGACCGACTTCATGCCGCCCTTGTGGTCCTCGTTGGGGCCATAGACGTTGAAGAACTTCAGGCCCGCCCACTGCGCCGGCGCACGCCCGCGCTGGGCCTCGCGCACGGCGTAGATGTCGAACAGAGCCTTCGACCAGCCATAGGCGTTCAGCGGACGCAGGGCCTGCAGCGAGGCCAGATCGTCCTTGCCGTCAAAGCCGAGAGCCCCGTCGCCATAGGTGGCGGCCGACGAGGCGTAGATCAGGCGCTTGCCCTGCTGGGCGCACCAGTCCCACAGGTCGCGCGAAAGCACGAAGTTGGACTGCACGATCTTGTCGGCGTCGGTCTCGGTGGTCGACGAGACCGCGCCCATGTGGATGACCAGCTCGACCTCGGCGCCGCGCTTGGCGAGCCAGTCAAACAGCTGCTCGGGGGCGACGAAGTCGGCGATCGGATGCTTGGCGATATTGCGCCACTTGCCGCTGGCCGCATCGCGCAGGCGGTCGCAGACGACGACGTCCAGCGCCGGGTCCTCGCAGAGCCGCGCGACGATGTTCGAACCGATGAAGCCGGCGCCGCCGGTGACCAGGACGATGCGGCGGCTCATGCTCAGGCGGCCTTGGTCAGGGCGTCGTAGCGCAGCAGGTTGGCGACCAGCGCCTCGAACTGGTTCATCGGCACCATGTTCGGACCGTCCGACGGCGCATTGTCGGGATCGGGATGGGTCTCGATGAAGACGCAGGCCACGCCGACGGCGACGGCGGCGCGGGCCAGGGTCGGCACGAACTCGCGCTGGCCGCCCGAGGACGTGCCCTGCCCGCCCGGCTGCTGCACGCTGTGGGTGGCGTCGAACACCACGGGGCAGCCGATTTCCTTCATGATCGGCAAGCTGCGCATGTCGCTGACCAGGGTGTTGTAGCCGAACGAGGCGCCGCGCTCGCAGGCCATCACGTTCGGGTTGCCCGCGCCCGTGACCTTGGCGATCACGTTCTTCATGTCCCAAGGGGCCAGGAACTGGCCCTTCTTGATGTTGATCGCGCGGCCGGTGCTCGCGGCGGCGACCAGCAGGTCGGTCTGGCGGCACAGGAAGGCCGGGATCTGGATGACGTCAACGGCCTCGGCCACGATCGGACAATGGCTGGTCTCGTGCACGTCGGTCAGGGTCGGCAGGCCGGTGACCTCGCGGATCTCCTGGAAGATCGCCAGGCTGTCCTTCAGGCCGATGCCGCGCTGGGCGTTAGCCGAGGTGCGGTTGGCCTTGTCGTAGGAGGTCTTGTAGATCAGGCCGACGCCCAGACGGTCGGCCATTTCCTTCAGCGCCTGCGCCGTTTCCAAGGCGTGTTGGCGGCTCTCCATCTGGCAAGGGCCGGCGATGATCGACAGCTTCTCGCCGTTGCCGATGCGAACGGGCGCGCCGGTCGGAGTCTTGATCTCGACGACGGCGTTGGGGGCGACGGCTTTGGGCTGATCCACGACGGCTATTCCAGCGTATTAGGGCTTCGGGCGCCCCAGAGGTGACCCTTGGGGCAAGACGGTGCAAGTGCGGAACGACTCTGGCGACAGCAAGGCGGGCTCTGACGCCGTCATCGTGTGGTTTCGCAAGGACCTGCGCATAGCCGACAATCCGGCTTTGCGCCATGCCGCGCTGACCGGCCGCCCCGTCATCCCACTCTATATTCTTGATGAAACACCGGGCGTGCGCCCGATGGGCGGCGCCTCGCTTTGGTGGCTCGACAAGTCGCTCAAGAGCCTGGCCGCCAGCCTCGAGACGCTCGGAAACAGGCTCGTGCTGCGCAAGGGCGTCGCCGCCGAGGTTCTCGACGACCTCATCGCCCAGTCCGGTGCGCGCAGCGTGGTCTGGAACCGCCTTTACGATCAGGCGGCGACCGACCGCGACGCGGCGATCAAGGCGGCCCTGAAAGACCGCGGCGTCGACTGCCAGAGCTTCAACGCCGGCCTGCTGAACGAGCCTTGGGCGGTTAAGAACGGCTCGGGCCAGCCCTACAAGGTTTTCACCCCTTACTGGCGCGCCGCTCGGGAGCACCTGACCGAAGTCGCGGTCGCGCCGGCGCCCGGCCGCCTTGTCGCGCCGCATGAGTTCCCGCCCAGCGAAGGCCTCGCGACCTGGGCCCTGCACCCAACCCAGCCGGACTGGTCCAAGGGCTTCGACCTCTGGACGCCCGGCGAGGCCGGGGCCCACGCCCGCCTCGATGCCTTCCTGAAGGGGCCCATCAAGGGCTACGGCGACAAGCGCGACATCCCAGGCGTCGAAGCGACCTCCAAGCTTTCGCCGCATCTGCATTTCGGCGAGATTGGCCCGCGCCAGGTCTGGCGGGCGACGCGCAGCGCCGCGGACCAAGGCGACATTCCGGTCGCCGAGGCCGACAAGTTCCTGTCGGAGATCGGCTGGCGGGAGTTCAACCACTCGATTCTGTTCCATTGGCCCCACATGCCAACCGGCAACTTCAAGACGGAGTTCGACGCCTTTCCCTGGGCGAAGGATGAGGGCGCACTGCAGGCCTGGAAGAAGGGCCAGACAGGCTATCCGATCGTCGACGCCGGCATGCGCGAGCTGTGGACCACAGGCTTCATGCACAACCGCGTGCGCATGATCGTCGCCTCGTTCCTGATCAAGCACCTGCTGATCGACTGGCGCGAGGGCGAGGCCTGGTTCTGGGATACGCTTGTGGACGCCGATCTGGCCAACAACGTCGCCAATTGGCAGTGGACCGCCGGCAGCGGCGCGGACGCCGCGCCCTACTTCCGGATCTTCAATCCGATCGCCCAGGGCGAGAAGTTCGACCCCAAGGGCGACTATGTCCGGCGCTGGGTTCCGGAACTTCGCAACGTCTCGGACGATGTTATCCACAAGCCGTGGACCAAACCCCTGCATCTGCCGGCAGGCGCCAAACGTCTCTATAGCCGACCGATCGTCGACCACGCCATGGCGCGGGCGCGGGCGCTGGAGGCCTATCATGGCCTCTAGCCGAGCGCGGGGTTTACGAGCCGGTCGCCAACGGCCTTAACTGGTGTGTAACCGCATGCGAGATCCCGACTTGCAAACCGCGCTCTGGAACGACCCTGATCTGCGAACCGCGCCCACGGCGTTTCGTGCCGCCCTGCGCGTCATCGAGGGCAACTGGGACGCCGGGTCGATCACCTGGATCCTTCCGACCGGCAAGGTCTTCAAGGTCACGGGCCCCAACCCTGGTCCCGACGCGACGCTGAAGGTCAATGATTACAACTTCATGCGCCGGGCTTTTACGTCTGGAGCGATCGGCTTCGCCGAAGGCTTCATGGCCGGCGAATGGGAGACCCCTGACCTGTCGGCGGTGCTGGAGGCGTTCTCGCTGAACTTCGACAAGCTCGGCGCCCTGGTGTCGGGCAACCCGTTCATGCGGGCGCTGCACGGCCTCTATCACCTGCTTCATCGCAATAGCCGCAACGGCTCGAAGAAGAACATCCACGCCCACTACGACCTAGGGAACAGCTTCTACTCGCAGTGGCTGGACCCGACGATGACCTATTCCTCGGCGCTCTACGAACGTCCGGGTCAGTCGCTGTCCGAGGCGCAGCGCGCCAAGTACGCGGCCCTGGCCCGCACGATCGATCTGGCCCCCGGCAAGCATGTGCTGGAAATCGGCTGCGGCTGGGGCGGCTTCGCCGAGTTCGCCGCCAAGGAGGTCGGGGCCAAGGTCACCGGTATCACCATTTCACAGGCCCAGTACGATTTCGCCCGCAAGCGCCTGTTCGAACAGGGTCTTTCGGAGAAGGCCGATATTCGCCTGATCGACTATCGGGACGTCGAAGGCCGCTATGACGCCGTCGCCTCGATCGAGATGTTCGAGGCCGTGGGCGAGGAATATTGGCCGGCCTACTTCGACAAGGTCCGCGACGTGCTCGTCCCCGGCGGGCGCGCCGGCCTGCAGATCATCACGATCCGCGACGAACTGTTCGACGAGTATCGTGGCCAGACCGATTTCATCCAGCGCTACATCTTCCCGGGCGGCATGCTGCCCAGCGAGGCGCGCCTTAAGGAGGAAACAGAGCGCGCGGGCCTGGAATGGAGCGATCTCAAGCGCTTCGGCCAGAACTATGCCGACACCCTGGCCGAATGGGCCCGCCGGTTCGAGGCCGCCTGGAGCGAAATCCGCAAGGACGGCTTCGATGAGCGCTTCCGGCGCCTGTGGCGGTTCTATCTGAGCTACTGCGAGGCCGGCTTCCGGACCGAGCGGACCAACGTGATCCAGCTGGGTCTCAGCCGGGCGTAGTTGATGAGCCTTTTGGCTTGGTATGTGTCGCCGACCTCTTGTGGATAAAGCCCTAACCACCTCAACCTCTTGAGGCTTTCACCGCCCCGATGTCGCACCTTCAGGAAAACTGGGGTTGCGCAAGGGCGGTGCGACACGATCTACCAGCGATCCGCAAAACAGCCCCAAGGCTCGCCATGTCCGCTCTGCCCAGCGTCCTCGACGCGATCGGAAACACGCCGCTGATCCGCCTCGCCCGCGCCAGCGAGGCCACGGGCTGCGAGATCCTGGGCAAGGCCGAGTTCATGAACCCGGGCCAGTCGGTCAAGGACCGCGCCGCGCTGGCCATCATCCGAGACGCCGAGGCCAAGGGCCTGCTCAAGCCCGGCGGTCGCATCGTCGAAGGCACGGCGGGCAATACGGGCATCGGCCTGGCCATGGTCGCCTCGGCGCTGGGCTACAAGACCACCATCGTCATCCCGCGCACCCAGAGCCAGGAGAAGAAGGACGCCATCCGCCTGCTGGGCGCGGAGCTCGTCGAGGTGGACGCCGTTCCCTATTCCAACCCCGACAATTACGTCCGCTATTCCGGGCGCTTGGCCGAGGAACTTTCGAGGAGCGAGCCGAACGGCGTGATCTGGGCCAACCAGTTCGACAACACCGCCAACCGCGACGCGCACTATCGCACCACGGGGCCGGAAATCTTCGATCAGACAGATGGTAAGGTCGACGGCTTCATCTGCGCCGTCGGCTCGGGCGGCACGCTGGCGGGCGTGGCGGCGGCGCTGCGCGAGCGCAAGCCGGGCGTGAGGATCGGCCTGGCTGACCCCTACGGCGCGGCGCTGTACGCCTGGTACAGGGACGGCGAGCTGAAATCGGAAGGCTCCTCGATCAGCGAAGGCATCGGCCAGGGCCGGATCACTGCCAATCTCGAGGGCCTCGCCATCGATGATCCGTTCCGTGTCTCCGACGAGGAGATGCTGGAGGTGCTCTATGATCTCGTGCAGCACGAAGGTCTGTGCCTGGGCGGTTCGGCGGGGATCAATGTCGCCGGCGCGATCAAGCTGGCCAAGGCGATGGGTCCTGGCCACACCATTGTGACGGTGCTGTGCGATCATGGCTCGCGCTACCAGTCCAAGCTCTTCAACCCCGCCTTCCTTAAGGAAAAGGGCCTGCCGACGCCGCCCTGGATGTAGCTTGCGATCAGGGCGCGCGAGGGCGATGTTGCCCGCCCCGCAACGTGGCGAGTCAGACCCCGAAAGGCGCCTCCATGAGCACCCCGTCCGATCCGCTGGTCTCCACCGCCTGGTTGGCCCAGCATCTCGACGCTCCCGACGTGCGCGTGGTCGACGCTTCCTGGCACATGCCGGCCGCCCAGCGCGACCCGCACAAGGAGTTCCTGGCGGCGCACATTCCCGGCGCGGTGTTCTTCGACATCGACGAGATCGCCGACGAGACCAGCGATCTTCCGCACATGATCCCGACGCCGACCAAGTTCGCCTCGCGGGTTCGCAAACTGGGTCTGGGCGACGGCTCGCGCATCGTCGTCTACGACAGTACAGGCATCCTGCCGGCCGCCCGCGTCTGGTGGCATTTCCGGGCCATGGGTCACGAGGACGTCGTCGTGCTGGACGGCGGTCTTCCCAAGTGGATCTCTGAAGGCCGCCCGATCGAGGATGGTCCGGCCTATCCGCAAGAGCGGCACTTCACGCCGCGCTATCAGGCCGATGTCTATCGCTCGCTCGACCAGATGCGCGACATCGTTGCGACCGGTCGCGAGCAGGTCGTCGACGCGCGCGCCGCCGGTCGCTTCGAGGGCGTCGATCCCGAGCCGCGCGCAGGCCTCCGCGGCGGCCACATGCCCGGCGCCCGCAACATCCCTCTGTCGGCCCTGATCGCGCCGGACGGGACCCTGCTGTCGGCGGAAAAGCTCAAGTCCGTGTTCGAGGCCGCCGGCGTGGATATCAACAAGCCCGTCGTCTCCACCTGCGGCTCGGGCATCACCGCGTCTGTCGTGGCCCTGGCGCTGGCGCGCATGGGCAAGCCCCGCTCGGCGGTCTATGACGGTTCGTGGACGGAATGGGGCGGCCTGGCGGATACGCCGGTCGTCACGGGACCGGCCCAGTAGCCCGCCTTACCGTCGAGACCCGCCATGGATGAAGAAACCCGCCTGATCCACACGGGCTCGGAGCCTGCTCGCCTGGGGCGGACCGTCAATCCGCCGATCCAGCGGGGCTCGACCGTCCTGCTGCCCGACGCCGCCTCGCTCTATGACGACGATCAGCTGACCTACGGCATCACCGGCCTCTCGACGCCCACAGCGCTGCAGAACGCCCTGGCCGAGCTGGAGGGCGCGACCAATGTCACCCTCTACCCCTCGGGCCTGGCGGCGATCACCGGCGCCATGCTGGCCGTGCTGAAGGCCGGAGACGATGTGCTGGTCGTCGACAGCGCCTACAAGCCCACCCGCCGCTTCTGCGATCGGGTGCTAGGCCGCTTTGGCGTCACCACGCGCTACTACGATCCGAAGCTCTCGCCTGAGGCGCTGATGGCCTTGGTGTCTCCCAGCACCCGCTTGATCGTGCTGGAAGCGCCGGGCTCGCTGACCTTCGAGATGCAGGACGTGCCGGCCATCGCCCAGATGGCGAACGCGCGCGGGGTCCTGACCCTGATCGACAACACCTGGGCGGCCGGCCTGCTGTTCAAGCCGCTGGCGCATGGCGTGACGATGAGCGTCCAGGCCCTGACCAAGTATGTCGGGGGGCACTCCGACTGCTTCATGGGCTCGGTCGCCACCCGCGACGACGCGGTCGCCAAGCTCTTGGGCGAGGCGATGTGGGACATCGGCTGGTCGGTGTCGTCCGACGACGCCTACACCATGCTGCGGGGTCTGCGGACGCTCGCCACGCGCCTGCCCCGCCACGCGGAGAACGGCCTCGCCATCGCCCGCTGGCTGCAGGAGCGACCCGAGGTGGCGCGGGTGCTGCACCCTGCCCTCCCCGGCGACGCCGGTCACGCCCTCTGGAAGCGCGACTTCACAGGCGCCTGCGGCCTGTTTGGCGTCGTCCTCAAGCCCTGCTCGCAGAAGGCGGTTCACGCCTTCCTCGACAGCCTGAAGCTCTTCGGGCTCGGCTTCTCCTGGGGCGGCTATGAGAGCCTGGCGCTGAACTGCGATCCGCAGCTCGGGGCGCGCTCAATCCCGGTGAAGCTGGAAGGCCCGCTGCTGCGCTTGCACATCGGTCTGGAGAGCGTAGAAGATCTCAAGGCCGACCTGCGTCGGGGCTTCGACGCGCTGAACGCCGCCAAGATCTGACCGGAGGGCGGCTTCAGCAGGCGCTGATCAGCCCCTCGGCGACGTACTGCTTGGCCACAGCCTCGGCGACCTTGATGCCGTCGACGGCCGCCGAAAGGATACCGCCGGCATAGCCCGCGCCCTCGCCGGCCGGGTAGAGGCCGGCGGTGTTGAGGCTCTGGAAGTCCTTGCCGCGCGTGATCCGCACCGGCGAGGAGGTGCGGGTTTCCACGCCGGTCAGAACGACATCCGGATGGTCATAGCCGGGAATCTGACGGCCGAAGACGGGCAGCGCCTCGCGCATGGCCTCGATGGCGAAGTCAGGCAGGCATTGCGCTAGGTCCGTAAGATGGACCCCCGGCTTGTAGGACGGCGTCACCGCGCCGAACGCGGTCGATGGACGCCCCGCCAGGAAGTCGCCGACCAGCTGGCCCGGCGCCTGATAGGTGCCACCGCCGGCCTGGAAGGCCAGGCTCTCCCACTTGCGCTGGAAGTCGACGCCGGCCAGCGGGTGGCCCGGATAGTCGCGCTCGGGATCGATATCGACGACGAAGCCGGAATTGGCGTTCCGCTCGTTGCGCGAGTACTGGCTCATGCCATTGGTCACCACGCGACCCGGCTCGGAGGTCGCGGCCACGACGGTGCCGCCGGGGCACATGCAGAAGCTGTAGACTGTCCGGCCGTTCCTACAGTGATGCGAGATGGCGTAGGCCGCCGCGCCCAGGTCCTTGTGGCCCGCGCAGTCGCCAAAGCGCGCGCGATCGATCCACGACTGCGGATGCTCGATCCGCACGCCGATCGAGAACGGCTTGGCCTCGATATGGACGCCCCGATCGTACAGGACCTGAAACGTGTCGCGGGAGCTGTGCCCCAGGGCCATGACCACGTGGCTGGCCGGCAGGTAGGGCTGGCCGGCGATATGCAGCCCCTTCACGCGCCGCACGCCGTCCTCGCCCACCGCGATGTCGAAGTCCTCGACCCGGTGCTGCCAGCGATACTCGCCGCCCAGGCTCTCAATCAGGGCCCGCATGTTCTCGACCATGTGCACAAGGCGGAAAGTGCCGATGTGCGGATGGGCCTCGGTCAGGATCTCCTCGGGCGCCCCCGCCTTGACGAACTCCGTCAGGACCTTGCGGCCCAGGAAACGCGGATCCTTGATCTGGCTGTAGAGCTTGCCGTCCGAGAAGGTCCCCGCCCCGCCCTCGCCGAACTGGACGTTGGACTCCGGGTTCAACTCGCTGCGGCGCCAAAGCCCCCAGGTGTCCTTGGTGCGCTCGCGCACGACCTTGCCGCGGTCGACGATGATCGGCTTCAGGCCCATCTGCGCCAGGATCAGGCCGGCGAACAGCCCGCAGGGACCCGCGCCGATGACGACCGGGCGCGGCCCATCAAAGCCTTCGGGGGCCTTGGCGACGAAGCGATAGCCGGTGTCCGGCGTGACCCGCACATGGTGGTCGCCCTCGAACCGGCGCAGCACCTCGGCCTCGTCGCGCAGGACGACATCGACCGAATAGACCATCTGGATGGCGGACTTCTTGCGCGCGTCGTTGGCGCGGCGAGCCACCGCGAAGCTCACCAGGTCCGAGGCCGGCACGCCCAGACGCGCCAGGATGGCGGGCTTCATCGCGTCCGGCGGGTGGCCGAGCGGCAGCTTCAGTTCCGAAATACGCAGCATGACGCGCCTCTTAGCCGGAACGCGGCCGATGCGCCATCCAGGACGAGGGCGTCGTCCCTTGGCCCCTAGGTCAGTCCAGCCTCACGACCACGACCGACTTCGAGGGGATGTCCAAGGACAGGCGATCCCCCGAGACCTTGGCTCCCTTGAACGGGACGGGAACGACCACCGGCTTGGCGCCGAAGTCGTTCATCGCGTCCAGCTTGTCCGCCGTCATGACCTGGCCGCTGACGGCCTTGGCCTTCAGGCCGGCAAGCGAGACCGTCAGATTAACGCCGTCGTCGGGCGACATGTTGGCGACCGCGACATAGACCTTGCCGTCCTTGCCCTTGGCCGCCGAGGCGTTGAACGCCGGGATCTTGCTGCCCGCGACGTCGATCTCCGGCGCCTTGGTCTCCAGGGGGATGGCCGTGGAGTCCTGGAAGGGCAAGTACATCTGGTGCGCATAGTAGGTCGGGGTCAGCACCATCTGATCGCCCTTGGTCAGAATCACCGCCTGAAGGACGTTGATGGTCTGGGCGATGTTCGCCATCCGCACCCGCTCGGCGTGCTGATGGAAGATATTGAAGTTCACCGCCGCCAGCACGCCGTCGCGCAAGGTGTTGAGTTGGTAGAGGTGGCCGGGGTTGGTCCCCGGTTCGGTGTCGTACCAGGTCCCCCATTCATCGACATAAAGGCCGATGCGCTTCTGTGGATCATTGCGGTCCAGCACTGCGATGTGCTGGCGAAGCAGATCATCCATCCGCAGGGTCTGGGCGAAGGACTTGCCCCAGGCGGCCTTGTCGAAGCCAGTGGCCGCGCCCTTCTTGCTCCAGTCTCCGGTCTGGATCGTGTAGTAATGCAGCGAGATGGCGTCCATGTGCTTGGCCGCCGCCTTGGTGACCACGTCGGTCCAGTTCACGTCGAACGAATTGGCGCCCGACGCCACCCGAACCCCCGGGTTGTCGCTGTTCTTGTGAAAGAACGACGAGAAGCGGCGGTACTCGTTGGCGTAGTACTCCGGCGTCATTTCGCCGCCGCAGCCCCAGTTCTCATTGCCGATGCCGAAGAACGGCACCTTCCAGGGCTTGTCGCGGCCGTTGGCGCGCCGCTCCTGGGCCAGGGTGTCCTCGCCCGGCGAGGTCATGTACTCGATCCACTCGCGCATCTCGGTCGGATTGGACGAACCGACATTGATGGCGACATAGGGATCGGCGCCGACTTGCTCGGCGAAGTCCATGAATTCGTGCGTGCCGAAGGCGTTGGTCTCGGGCGAGCCGCCCCACCAGTTGTTCTTGCGCGACGGGCGCCTGTCGCGCGGGCCGATCCCGTCGCGCCACTTGTACTCGTCAGCAAAGCAGCCGCCGGGCCAACGGATCACGGGTGTCTTAATCGCCTTCAGCGCGCCGACCACGTCGCTGCGGACGCCGCGAACGTTGGGAATCTTCGAATCCGGCCCGACCCAGATGCCGTCATAGACGCCAGCGCCCAGGTGCTCGGAGAACTGACCGTAGATGTAGCGGGAAATCGTCGGGCCCGATTGATCGGCCTTGAGCGTCGCCGTCGCTCTGATTTCGCCCGCCTGCGCGCTCGTCGCCACGGCCAGTAGCGCGATCGCCGCGCCCAACCACTTACCGCCCAAGGTTCTCTCCCCAATCAACGATACGTCGTTGAGGAAGCCATAGCAGGCGCCTATTTGTCCGACAATATAGTTTCCGGATCGCCGTTCGACGACGACGGGAACCCGCGATGACCTAGTGGTTGTCGCGCGGCAGGCCCTTGGTCTGGGCGATGCGCTGGTACTTCACCGCCGGTTCAAGCACGGCGCCCGTATCCATCTGGCCGACGACGGCGCGCTGGATTTCCTGCCAAGGCGTCTGGCTCTCCGGATACGCATAGCCGCCGGCGGCCTCGAGCGCCTTGCGCCGCTCGACGACCTCCGAGGCTGAGACCAGGACATCGACGCGGGACTTTCGCAGATCGAACCGCACCCGATCACCCGGACCGCAGCAAGGCGAGCCCCCCCCCAGCCGCCGCTTCGGGCGAGGCGTTTAGAATCGAAGGCGATCCAGAAGTGCCCGACTGGCGGCCGTCGCCGATGCACGGCAGCTGGTGGATGCCCTGTTTGATCAGGTAGTCCGGCGCTCGCATGTTCACGACCTCGGCCGCGCCCGGATAGCCGATCGGGCCTGCGCCGCGCATGAACAGGATGGAGTTTGCGGTGATCCCCAGCGTCGGATCATCGATACGGTGATGGTAATCCTCGGGCCCGTCGAAAACGATCGCATTTCCCTCGAAAGCGTCGGGATCGTCGGGGTTCGAAAGGTAGCGCGCGCGAAACTCTTCGCTGATCACGCTGGTCTTCATGATCGCGGAGTTGAACAGGTTTCCGCGCATGATCGCGAAGCCGGCGCGCTCCACCAGCGGACGCGAGAACGGACGAATCACGTCCTCATCCTCGATGACGGCGCCCCGGTATTGCTCACCGATGCTTTGACCCGACACCGCCTTGGCGCCTTCGTGGATCAGGCCCTGCGCGATCAGTTGCCCGAACACCGCAGGCACACCGCCGGCGCGGTAATAGTCCTCGCCCAGATACTCGCCAGCCGGCTGCAGATTGACCAGCAGCGGCACGTCCTTGCCCGCCGTCTCCCAGTCCTCGAGCGCCAGGTCCACGTCCATGTGGCGGGCGAGCGCGTTGAGGTGGATCGGCGCATTGGTCGAGCCGCCGATCGCGGAGTTGACGACGATGGCGTTCAGGAACGCCTCGCGGGTCAGGATGTCCGAAGGCTTGAGGTCTTCGGCCACCATTTCGACGATCCGAAGACCGGTGCGGTAGGCGTTCTCCTGGCGGTCGCGATATGGCGCCGGGATAGCGGCGGAGCCGGGCAGCGACATGCCGAGAGCCTCGGTCAACGAGTTCATCGTCGTGGCCGTGCCCATGGTGTTGCAATAGCCGGTCGAGGGCGCGGAACTGGCCACGAGCTTGATGAAACCGGCGTTGTCGATCTCGCCGGCGGCCAGCATCTCGCGCGCCTTCCAGACGATCGTGCCCGAGCCGGTGCGCTTGCCCTTGTGCCAGCCGTTCAGCATCGGACCCACAGACAGCGCGATCGCCGGAATGTTGACCGTCGCCGCGGCCATCAGGCAGGCCGGCGTGGTCTTGTCGCAGCCGATGGTCAGCACCACGCCATCCAGCGGATAGCCGTACAACAGCTCGACAAGGCCCAGATACGACAGGTTGCGATCAAGGCCCGCCGTGGGCCGCTTACCGGTCTCCTGGATGGGGTGAACCGGAAACTCCAGCGCGATGCCGCCGGCGCTGCGGATCCCCTCGCGCACGCGCTCGGCCAGCACCAGGTGATGCCGGTTGCACGGCGAGAGATCAGAGCCCGTCTGGGCGATGCCGATGATCGGCTTGCCCGACTGCAGCTCCTCAAGGGTCAGGCCGAAGTTCAGGTAGCGCTCCAGATAAAGCGCCGTCATGTCGATGTTGTCCGGATTGTCGAACCAGGCCCGCGAACGGAGCGCGCGGCGGGGGACGTTAGGGACGCTCATGACAACCCTTGAGGAGCAGAAACCGGCGGTCGCGACCGTCGGAGAAGGACCCGGCATGGCCGCGTCGGCTCACCACCGCCTCGCTTATCGCATTTGTCTGACTATACCGGACACCCTAGAGCGTCAATGCGGAGGCTGCGCCTTTTGGAGGCGCGAGATTGCCCCACGCCTTTAAGCCTTCATCGACGCGCGCGTATCGTCCAGGGCCAGAGTCACGAGCCGCTCCATCGCCTCACGCGCCTGATCCTCGCGTCCGGCGGCGATGGCGTCGAACACCTTCCAGTGATCCGGGACGGGATCGCGCGCGAGATTGCGCGAGCGCTGCTTGAAAATCGTGGTCCAGCGCACCGCAGCGCCGATGCTGCTACTGAGGGTGTAGAGCGGTCCGTTCGCCGTCGCTTCCAGCACCGCGTCGTGGAAATCGCGATCGGCCGCCTGCCCCGCTTCGGTGGCAAGCGTCTCGTGCTGCATCACGACCAGCGCCGCGCGCATGCGTTCCAGTTGCCCCTGGTCGCGACGCTTTGCCGCCAAAGCCGCAGCGGCGGGCTCGACGATCATGCGCAGCTCATAAAGCTCCTGCAGAAAGGACTCGCTCGGCTCGGACTCGAAAAACCAGGACAAGACCTCCGGGTCCAGCAGGCGCCAGCGCGCGCGAGGGCTGACGCGGGTTCCGGTCTTCGGCCGACTCTCCACCAGACCCTTGGCGGCCAGAATACGGATGGCCTCGCGATAAGCGCTGCGCGAGACTTGGAGCCTTTCGCTGGCCTCTATCTCGTTGGTCAAAATATCGCCGGGCTGGTGCTTGCCCGAGACGATCGCCGCGCCGAGCGAACGGGCGATCGCTCCATGAAGACGACCGGAGGCCACGTCTTCGCGCTCGATCTCGCCGCCCGCCTCTTCGCCCCTCGCCTTGGCCACCCGCTCGTCGCTCCAGAATGTTCAGCGGGGACCAGCAGGCCCGCGCGACGGGACTCTAGGAAGAGTGCCCCGTCCAGAACAAGGGAATTCGACCAGCCGCCGCCACCCCGGTTTGACACATCAGCTGAGGCCGTTATTTGTCGGACTATTGTTGATCTCGGGAGATCAGGCCGGTGGTGCTTCGATTCGCGCAGCTGAAGACGCCGAAGGGCGAGCGGCGGCTGGTCGCTATCGACAACTCGCGCAGGGCGCGCCGTGTCGAGGTCGCCGATACGCTCTATGAGCTCGCCCAGGTCGCCATACGGGTTGATGCGACGCTTTCCGAGGCGGCTCAGGCCCGCCCTCTGGGCGAAACGGTCGACTTTGACGCCGCGCTCGCTGAGGGCCGCGTTCTGGCGCCCATCGACCATCCGGATCCGGCTCACCTTTTGATGACGGGAACCGGCCTCACTCACCTGGGATCTGCTGAGAGTCGCGACCAGATGCATAAGGCCGCCCTCGCACATCAAGGAGGCGCGGACGAGCCGCTGACAGACTCCCGGCGGATGTTCCTGATGGGCGTCGCCGGCGGCAAACCGCCCGCTGGCGAGATCGGCGTCCAGCCCGAATGGTTCTACAAGGGCGACGGCTCGCAACTGGTCGCTCCAGGTCACCCCCTGATCTCCCCCGCCTTCGCCGAAGACGGCGGCGAGGAACCGGAGATCGCCGGCGTGTACATTGTCGGTCCCGACGGTACGCCCTATCGCCTGGGCTATTGCCTCGCCAACGAGTTCTCCGACCATGTCGTGGAACGGGGAAACTATCTCTGGCTGGCGCACTCCAAACTCCGCAACGCCGCGCTCGGTCCTGAGCTCCTGACGGGCCGCCTGCCCGACGAGGTTCATGGCGTAAGCCGGATCATCCGCGATGGTGAGGTGGCCTGGGAGCAGGCCTTCTTATCGGGCGAAGGCAACATGTCCCACGCCTTGGCCAACCTTGAGCACCATCACTTCAAGTACGATCTTTTCCGGCGCCCTGGCGACCTCCATGTCCACTTCTTCGGGACCGGCACGCTCTCCTTCGCCTCCGGTTTCCAAGCTCAGGAGGGCGATATCTTCGAGATCGAGGCGACGCCGTTCCACTACCCCGCACGCAACCGTCTGGCGCGCGCGCCCAAACGTATGACGACGGTCAAGTCACTGTAGAGCGGTCCGACCGCCAAGAACGACAACAAGGGAGAGAAAGATGACGCTCAAGACCATCGCCCTGTGCGGCGCGACCTTGATGCTCGCTGGCGGGGTCCAGGCGGCCGAGCTCTCGCGGAAGCCCTTCGGCAAGCTTCCATCGGGCGAGGCGGTCGAGGCCCTCACCCTGACCAACGGCGCCGGCGTCAGCGCGACGGTGATCACGTATGGCGCGACCTTGCAGTCACTGATCGCGCCGGGGCGCGACGGCGAAAAAGCGGACATCGCCCTAGGCTTCGCAGACGCCGCTGGCTACGCCAGCAACAACAGCTACTTCGGGGCCAGCGTCGGGCGGTTCGCCAATCGGATCGGCAAGGGGCGCTTCAGCCTGGACGGCAAGACTTACCAACTGGCGCTGAACAACGACGGCGTCGCGGCGCTGCACGGCGGCGTCAAGGGCTTCGACAAGGTGGTCTGGAAGGTGCTGGAGACCAAGACTGGTCCGGTCGCATCCGTGACGTTCGGCTATGTGAGTCCCGACGGCGAAGAGGGTTATCCGGGCACGCTGACTGTCACGGCGACCTATGCGCTGGACGAACAGAACCAGCTGACGATCACCTACGGCGCGACGACCGATAAGCCGACCATCGTCAACCTGACCAACCACGCGCTCTTCAACATGGCCGGCGAAGGCGCTCCTGAAGGCGCGATGGGCAATGTGCTGACCATTCCTGCGGATGGCTACACGCCGGTCGATTCTGAACTGATCCCGACCGGCGCGGTCAGCCCTGTGGCCGGGACCGCCTTTGATTTCCGCAAACCGGCGGTGGTCGGGGACCGCATCCGCGATGCGCGCGATCCCCAGTTGGTCATCGGGCGCGGCTACGATCACAACTACGTTTTGAACGGACCGTCGGGTGGCGCTCCGCGACTGGCGGCACGCCTGTCAGATCCCAAGAGCGGCAGGGCCCTTGAAGTCCTGTCCACCGAGCCCGGCCTGCAGTTCTACGCCGGCAACTTCATGAACGGCTTGATGGTAGGCAAGAGCGGTAAGATGTACCGCCAGGGCGACGGCATCGCACTGGAGCCGCAGCATTTTCCGGATGCGCCCAACAAGCCGCAATTCGCATCGACGCGGCTCGATCCCGGCCAGACCTACCACAACACGATGGTGCTCCGACTGAGCGTCGACCGCTAGCGCGGTCAGGACCAAGTGCGCGGCTCTCTGAGCGCCTCGTCGATCAGGCGCTGCGCCGTCTCCACGCGGCTTTCCCCCGCACGCGGATCAGAGGCCAGAAGGCGCTTGATGCGCGCTTCCCGCGCCTTCGCGCGCCGGGCGTCGGCCAGGCGCTCGTCAATCACGGCCATGCTCAACCGGATGCTGTCACCTTGGACGGCGAGTCGTCGCTCGAGCTCGGCGATGGTCTGGCGACTGTGCTTGAGCGCGACAAGGGCCTCGTCGCGCTGATCAATCGCGCGCCGCAGCGCGTTCTGAATCTCACCGAGACGCCCATGCGCGGTGATCGCTCGCACGACCAGGAATGTCGCACCCGCGACAGACAACAGCCAAAGCAGCTTCACCCACAGGTGCGCCTGGCCAGCGGCGGCGAGACTCTCCATCACCCTACCCTACGAAGTTTGAGGCCCTAGACCCCACCTCGACCAAACCGGACTTCGTTGATCGTCGTCGTCGCGTAGCGCAGGACATCGTTGACCACGCCCGACAGGGTTTCCCCCGTCAGATCATGCTCACGAGCCCAGACATTCACCGCGTGGCGCAGGAACGTGGAAGCCACCTCCGAGGCGCTGTCTTCGCGCGCGGCGGCGATCGCCGAGTTCGAGATCAAATCTTGGTCCAGGCTCATGCTCGGCTCCTCTGCGCGGTTGGCGCAACCAACGTCACGCCATGGCAATCTCGAAAAGGCGGACCCAGCCGGCGGGTGGCCAGGTCCGCAGTCGGTTCACGCGACCACCACCCCTGGCGTAGTCCGGCGGATCCCGCCTCTGGGAAGGCGCGAACCGTTTCGTCTCCACAAGGCGCGACGCGGTCGACGCCTGCAGAGTGTTCGAGATGACGCCGTCTGGATGTGAGGATTTGCACAGCCCGCCGATCCGGCGTCGAAAATGCGCCTAGATCACACGGGTCAGGCTGAAGATCGGCGTCGCGGGAAACCCCTTGCGCCCTTGGGTACGTCCCACATAGCCACAGCGGACCTTGTCGCCATGGAAGGTCGCCAAGGCCCCCGCCAACGCCTCGCTGACATAGACCGAGCCCGGCGCGACATCAGGCTCTATCCTGGCGGCCACCACCACGTGAGCGCCCATGACCGCGGGCGCCTTGGTCAGGGGATTGGTGCGCAGGTGCACGGGTCCATAATGGCCGCCGATACGAAGCCCAAGACTTCGAGGCAGTCCCAGGGCTCGCAGGTCCTGCGCCCGATGCGCCTCCAGAAGCGCCAGCGCCGCCAAGGCGGCGTCGATCGGTTCGTCGAACACCAGGAACAGCCCATCGCCCCATGTCTCGACATGGACCGGTGAAGCGGCAAGCGTCTCGATCGCCCGCGCCAGGGTCCCCAGTACCCCATCTACGAAGACAGGAATCTGATCGTCGCGCAGCGCGCCGAATCCCTGGATGTCGGCGAACAACATCGCCTTCATCGCGCGACGGGGGTCGGTCGCATCGCCCGAGGTCCGGGGCCTAGGCGCCGGTCGCTCGATCGGGATGACGGCGCGATGACGCCCGCTCCGCGACCAATAACTCAAGTCTGCATGCACCCCGGCCGGCCCGGCGCCCGTATGCCCGTCCCAGATCGCCAGTTGCACGGCTTTGGTCGAGAGCGTCTGGGCGCGCAGGACTGCGCAACCCATGGCGAACTGGCTCGAATAGGCGAAGACCTGTTCATCGCCGCGATAGGGATCCGCAGACGCGTATCGCACTGAGGTGGCTCTAGACAGACAGTGCTCGAAACGCTTCACCCAGGCCTCGCCGAAAGGCGCGACCGACACCGCGATGAACGACTCTCGCTCGACAGGCAGCACGACGTGGAGTTCAGCGCCTGCGGCCAGTAGCGCCTCGGCGAAAATGATGTCAGCGCCCGCCGCCAATCCTCCATAGCCGAAGCCGACCTTTTCAGCTGCGAGCAGTTCATCAACACGCTGGCGCAACGCCGGGCCGCGCAACGCCACGCCCGACATGTCGAGAATGTGCCCCGTGAAGTGGGCGCAAACCGGCGCACGAAAGGGCTCGAGCCAAGCGGTGTCCGCGCCGACCTCGCGACACAGCATATCGAACTGCCGCAGAGTTGAGGCATGCGCCGCATAGGCTTTCGGCGCGAGCGCAATGGCTTGGGCCATGGCGTCACGGGCCGCATCTAGATCATCGGTCAAGAAAAGCGCTTCGGCGCGGCTCGCCGCGTCGTAATAGGCCCCCTCCCCCGTCAGACCCGCCGGCGGGGGCATCGCCAAGGCCGCCCTCGCCCGCTCTGCGGCGCTCAACGCATCGCCGGCGACGCGCGTCATGGTCGCGGCGTTGATCGCCCCGTAGATGCCGCCAAACAGTCGAAACAGCTTCTCGTATTGGCGGATCGACGCCTTGGCGAACGCCGCCCGCCGAGCCCCCCGGGTCGCCAGCGCAACATCCTTGAGCAGGCGCGCGCCAAGCGCGACCGCGTCATGGTCGTTGGTATGGCCCAACCCAAGCCGCGCATATTCCAACCGCGCGAAATCGAGGGCTCCAGCCCGCGCGAGGCATAACACGGCGAAATAGGCGGCTTGGTTGCCGCCTTCCCCGGTCTCCAGCGCAGCGCGGGCGATGTCGTAGGCCGCGAGAACCTCGCCTCGCCCTATGAGGGCGACCACATGCTCGCGGTCAAACATCAGCCGGGATCAGGGAATGCGGCCCGCGCCGTTTTCGATGTCCGGATCAAGGTCGATCTTCTGACCGCGCGAGTCCATCATCAGCAGACTATAGGTGTACTCGCCCATCCGCTGATCCTCATAGATGATCTTGAAACGGGAACGCGGCGCCGGATCGCCGCCGTCGATCGAGTAAGGCACCCAGACATAGCTCGAGAAGTTCACGCCGAAATCGCGATGGACCTCGATGGGTCGCCGCTGAAACGACCAGCCCGCATTGATGAGCTGATCGCTAAGCGTAAACACCAGTTCGCAGCGCTCGGTCAGATCCAGAAACAGGCGCCTGGGCCGTCGCGGATCCACAAAGTTCATGAAGCAGTAGTTCTCGTCCAGGCCAATGACGAGCTCGACAACTTTTCCGGGTGTTGGTTCGGTCATTTCAGCACTCCCGATTGAGGGGGCCCACCTGCGGGCGACTCTCGCCAAAACGCAACAAATCCCGGATGCGCGTATCCCTCTTGTTTGAGGTCGCGCACAATCCGCGCGGCCGTCTCCCGTTCGCCGACCGCCGCATAAGCGCGCGCCAGAACATCCAGGCTAGCCGGCGGCAACGCATTGCGGCGTGGCGAAAGGGCCTTGATGGCTGCGCTGGGCTTTCCGTCGACCAATTGGGCCAAGCCGAGAAGATCAGTGCGACCAAACGCTGTCTCGCGGTCCCCCTTCGACGTCTCCAAAGCCTCGACAAGGCTCTCGGCCGCCCTTTTGGCGGTCGCGACATCACCCACGCTCAGGGCCAGAACAACCGCCTGGCGGGCCAAGCGTCCGTCAAGATCGGGACGCCAGCTCCCACCCTCCTGGCCTTTTCGGGTTCGCGCCAGATTCGCGAGCGCCGCAGCATGCAGCGACCTTGCCTGGACCGGTTGACCAGACCAGATCGCGAAGTCGATAAGGTCCAGCTCCCCGACCAGAACATACTCCCGCCAGCGCGTGTTGGTGGGGTCCAGAGCCGCCAACTCCCGCAAACGGTTCATCGCGACCTTTGACCGACTCCGCGCCTCTGCGACGCGACCCAAGTCGAGTTCAAGCCGGGCCAGGCCCAGCTGCGTGGCGACGCTTTTGGCCGCCAGTCTCTGGTCTGTCGGGAAGGCCGCCTCGCCCTTCGCCAGCAGCTCGGCTGCGGCCTTGCGTTCGGCGAACGCTTCGCGCGGCTTGGCCATCAGGAGAAGGCTGTCGGCCACCCAAGCCCGCGCGTTCGCCGAGTCCATCAGTCGCTGCTTGTCGGTCGGAGCCCTGAGACGCTCAGCCTCGAAGATGTTGAACGCAGCGCGGAACGACGCCAGCGCCTCACCGGCGCGTCCCTCTTCAAAGAGCAGCGTGCCGAGGTTGTTTTTGGCGTAGGCCACCTCGATGCGCCAATCCGCGCGATTGGGATCGATCACGACGAGGCGCTGGGCAAGCTCGGCATAGCGTTTGAAACCACGCTCGGCTTGCGCGATCTCGCCCCGACGCCATTCCATATAGGCGAGCCAGAAAACGTTCTGGGCTTCGTCAAAGACCCGATCGCCATCATTGGGAGACCGCTCCACCAGGGCGTGCGTGGTCGCGGCGGCCTGGGCGAAGGCGTCCTGCGCGCCCTCCAGATCTCCGCGCTGCTCACGGATCGTGCCCAGGAGGGTTTGCGCCTTGGCCCGCTGAGCCAGCGCCTTGTCGTCGAGCTGATCGCTTTGCGCCTTGGCGTAGTACGCCAGAACCTTGGCGCTCACGCCGTCGAGGAGGTCGAGCCGACCGACGGGCTCCAATTGCTCACGGAGGTCTCCCAGCATGTAGGCGACAAGCGCCTCGGTCTCGTCGCGTTGCTCACGCGCGATCTGGCGCGACTTCAAGGTCAAGACGGTCATCGCCCCCATGCCGACAGTGATCGCCAAAGCAACACCGCTTACCGCTGTCATCAGACGTAGCCTCCGACGCGCGTCACGCTGCACCAGCCGATCAAGGCTGACCCCCAACAGCCGCGCGGCGATCTTCAACTTCGCCAGCCTGCGGCCGTCAGCGTCCTGCCGCAGATCCACGGCCAGCGGTTCGACGCCCTCGGGAAGCGCCGCTCGCAACGCCGGGGGCAGGAGCTCCATCAGGGGAAGGCCTTCGGGCGCGCCGGGCGCGATGACGCTGATCACGTGATCCGCGCCCCTCAGCGCCAGGAAATGCGCGACTTCCTTGTCCACCCAACGGGAAGTCGCAGCGTGGGACGAGCAAAGGATGATGAGGGTGTCGGAACGATCCAAGGCGTCGAGGATCGCCTCGCTCAGATCGGCCGCCGCCGATAACTCGTCGCGGTCCCGAAAGATCGGCTTAAGGGCATTCCCGGACGCCTCGCCGAGCCCGGCCCGCAGACCGGCGGGCGGCCGATAGCTCTCCAGGGAGCGATGAAGCCATTCCGCAGCTTTGCGGTCGTGATGACTATAGCTGATAAAGGCCTTGTAGCGTTGTCGGCTATTCATCATCGCCCCCAGATCGACAGCGCAGGAGCGTACCAGATGACTGTGATTCCTCCGTCGGCTCAGCGCGTCGGAACCCATACGCCGAACGGGGGGACGCCTGAAGACTATCGGACCAACAAGCTCTTTCGATACATGAGCCGCGACGAAGTCGATGCGCTGGGGTCGCGCCTCGAGCAGCTGCGGTTCGGCAAGGGCGAGATGATCGTCCAGCGCCGCGACCAGGATGAGGGGATCTATCTCCTCCTGGAGGGCGCGCTCCTGGCCAACCAGTACGCGCGTTCGGGCCGTGAAGTCGGCTATCGGCGACTGAGTCCCGGGGCCTATTTTGGCGAGATCTCAGCCATCGATGGCCTGCCCCGATCCGTCAATATCGTCGCCGTGGAGGACGTTCGCCTCGTGCGCCTGCCGCCGCGCCTGATCCGGGACTTGTTCGAGACCTCGCCACGCTTCATGCGCGCCTTGCTTGAGGACATGGCTACGCTGACCCGGTCCTTGACGGACCGCCTGTTCGAACTGACAGCGGTCTCGGTCGCCTGCCGCGTGGACATCGAACTGCTGCGCATGGCCTCCATCGCCAGCGAAGATGGACGGACGGCGATCATCCACCCCTGCCCCACGCACGCCGAGCTCGCCGTTCTCGTGGGCAGCCAACGCGAACCTGTGACCCGCGAACTCAATCGCCTGGCGGGCCTCAAGATCGCCCGCCAAACCGGCCGCTCGCTTCATGTCCTCGACATGGACGCGCTGGCCCAGGAGGTCGAGCGGATCGGCGGAGAGCTTTAAACAGCCGTGGCGTGGCGGGTGACCGTGGCGGGCAGACGGTCATCGAACGCGGCCGCGACCACGCGCATCAGGCGACGCGCGTCTTCAGGGATGGTGACGACGGCGCCGTCAAGGGCGCAGAGGCCGGCGACCTCGATCGCCGCCAGACTGGCGAGACTTCCCGCCAGATGGTCGGTCGAGAAGCCATGCGCCTCACAGATGGCTGCAACATCGACCGTCATGTCGCACATCAGTCGCTCGATCACGGCTGCGCGCAGACGGTCCTCATTACTGAACGCCAGGGCGCGCCCCAAAGGCAACTCGTCTCGGGCGATCCTGGCCGCCCAAGCGTCGGTCGGGGTCAGGTTCTGGACAAAGCCCTCACGGAACTGGCCGATCGAGGAGGGGCCGATGGGAACCAGCACTGGCGCAGGATCATCGGTGTAGCCTTGGAAGTTGCGCCGCAGCCGCCCTTCCGCCGCGGCTCGGCTGAGGGGGTCATCGGGCAAGGCATAGTGATCGAGGCCGATCCGGACATAGCCCGCCTCGGTCAGCGCCGCATCAGCCGCGTCCGCCTGCGCCCACCGGCCATCGATATCCGCCAGATCCGTCTCCTGGATCATCGTCTGGTGCTTCTTCATCCACGGCACATGGGCGTAGCCGAACACGGCGATCCGATCCGGGCGCAACGCGACGGCTGTTTTCGCCGAAGCATAGACATTCTCGACGGTCTGCCCCGGCAGTCCGTACATCAGGTCGAAGTTCAAGCCGCCAACCCCGACAGCGCGGAGACGCTCGACAGCCGCAGCAACCTGCTCGAACGGCTGAACGCGGTTGACCAGCGCCTGGACGGTCGGATCGAAGGTTTGCACACCGAGGCTCACGCGGGTGACACCCGCCTCGCCGGTCGCGTCGACAAACGCGTCTGAGAGCATTCCGGGGTCAAGCTCGGCGGCGATCTCTGCGCCGGGTCGAACTCGGAACGCCGTCTTCAGCTGGGCCACCATGCGCTTGAAGTCCGAGGGACTGAGGGCGTTCGGGCTGCCGCCGCCGAAGTGGAGATGCGCCAGCCCGTCGTGTTCTCCCAGCCGCCGAGCCGTCAGATCGATCTCGCGCGCCAGAACATCGGCGTAGGTCCCGACCCGTTCATAGGTATGGGCGATCGAGGTGTGGCACCCGCAGTACCAGCAAAGCCGACGGCAAAACGGCACGTGGACATAGACCGACAGGTGATCCTCCGGCCTAGTCTTGGCGAACCAGTCCGGCGCTTGCGTCACTTGCGCGGCGTCGAAGGCGACGGCCGTAGGATAGCTGGTATAGCGCGGCAGGTTGCGCTCGGCGTGCGCCCGTTGGACGGACGAAAGAACGGTCTGGGTCATCATCTGGCGGGCTGCTCTGCGGGCGATTGTGGTCCGGGGCGTCGATACTAGTGCGCTGCTATGGCGGTGCGGCCGCCACGGCGCCGCTCGCGCTCAGCCTGGCTGAAGCTCTCGCCGATCGGGTTGTCGATCATGGGGTCCGGCCGGGCCAGTTGCGCCAAGCCTTCGGGCTCGCGAAGCGTCACCGTGGAGCCGTCGATCTCGACACCATGCGGCCCGAGACTCGCGAAGGCCCGCGAAAGGTTCTCAGGCGTCATCCCAAGCAGCGAGGCCAAAACCCGTTTGCGGCAAGGCAGCTTCACCACCGCTCCACCGCCCTGCCTTTGATGCTGCGCCAGGAGATAGCTGACCAGACGCTCCCGGGCGGTGCGGAGCTTGTTGTTCTTAAGGGAGCGAACCGCTCCGCTGAAGCAGCCGGCGAGCTCTTCCGCCACCGCTCGCCCCAGCCCGGCGTCCTCTTCAAGCGCCTGCCTGAAAGCGTCTCCCGGCACCATGAGGATCAAACTGCCCTTGGTGGTTCTGGCCGTCATGAGGCTGGGACCGTCCAGAACGATCGAAGCCAGGCATAGCGTGGCGCTGGGCCATAGCAGGGCCAAGGTCGACTCTCGATCGCTGGAGTTTCCTTCCAGTTCGATCGCGCCCTCAAGCAGGACGAAGAGAAAGCTGTCCGGCTGTCCCTGGGTTGTCAGCTGCGAGCCACGCGGAAAACGCTGAAGAAAGGCGCCGCGCATCAGCCGATCAAAAACCCCGTCGTTCACGGCTTCGAAAAGCGGCAACGCCCGAATGCGAAGGAGATCAGGGGCTTCTAAGGACATGAGGTGGCGCTCCCCAGCTTGATACCCCCTTCATGCGCGGTTCCTGGCTGCGCGACCTTGACGCCGATCAATCGCCGCCACGATCTCCGTCACGTCTGGTCCTGACCGCACAAAGAAAAGCTCCCCGCCGGCGAACGACGGGGAGCCAGAGGACGGACGACCGGGGACGTCCGCCGGGGGGTTAGAATTTGCGCGACAGGCCGATCGAGGCGACGACCGGATCGAGGTCGACCTTGGCCTTCAGTGCGCCGCCGTTGATCTTGGCGTCGGTGCTGAAATAGACCTTCTTGACGTCGGCGTTCACCAGCCAGTTGTTCTTCATCTTGATGTTCACGCCGGCCTGCAGGGCGTAGCCGACACCGTCGTCCACCTTCACGGTGAAGCCGTTCTTGTTCTTGTCGCTGTAGAACAGCATGTAGTTCAGGCCCGCGCCGACATAGGGGCTGAACTGAGAGGCCGGCAGCGGGTGATATTGCAGCGTTACGACCGGCGGCAGGACCCAGGTCTTGTGAACCAGCACGTCGGTGCTGGGGCCCTGAGCACGGATGTTGTGCTGCGTGGTGCCGAGGATGGCCTCGACGGCGACCTTGTCGGTCAGGAAGTAGGTGAAACCCAGGGTCGGCTTGATGTCGTTGCCGACATGCGCCTTCAGGCCCGAATTGGCGCCCGCGGCGGTGAGGATGGCGGCGTCCTTGGCCGGCGCGACCTGCGTCAGGCGCGCATGGACGATCAGGTCGCCCTTGGCGTTCGGCGTAAAGTCTTGAGCCTGGGCGGCGCCGGCGGCGAGCGCGCCAAAGGCGACGAGCGAAAGAGCGAGCTTCTTCATTGTCTATCCCCAATTCCCGCGACGTCTTGTTTCTTGTCGCGAGGGGAATGTGGACGACTTGGTCCCGCTAGTATTTGACCTGTGTCAGACTAAAGAGCCGCATAACCGATTGCGGCTCCTTAAGTATTGCTCACCCTTCGCGGGCTGGCGGCTTGTCGTCGAGATGGTCATAGAGGATCCGCTCGGCGTCGCCCTTGGGGTCATCATACTGGCCCGCCTTCATCGTCCAGAAGAAGGCCAGCAACCCCAGCGCGCCCAGACCGATCGACGCCGGCGCCAGGAAAAGCACGATGTTCATCGGCGGAAACTCCGGAGGCGCGGACGCGCCGCGTTGAGCAAGACCACGATCGACGAGCCCGACATCGCCAGGGCCGCCACGAACGGATTCACCAGTCCGAACATCGCCGCCGGCGTCGCGACGAGATTGTACAGCGCCGAGAAGCCGAAGTTCTCCAGCGCCCGACGGCGGGACTCCCGGGCGGTCTCGATCGACTCGACGACTGCAGCGAGCTCATCCCCCGTGAAGACGAGATCGGCGGCGTTCTGCGCCGCGTCCACCGCCGCGCCCGGCGCCATCGACGCGTGCGCCTTGGCTAGGGCGGCCGCATCGTTGAGGCCATCGCCGACCATCAGCACCTTTTTGCCTTGGGCCTTCAGCGCATCGACCGCCGCGGCCTTCTCCACCGGCGTCAGGCCCGCGCGCCAGTGGCTGACGCCGACCTCGCGCGCCACATCGCGCACTGGCCCCTCGACATCGCCCGAGAGGATCTCGACGGACAGACCCAGGGCGCGAAGCTGGGCGATCGCCGCCTGGGCGTCGGCTCTCGGACGATCTTCGAAGGCGAAGCGGATCTTCACGTCGTTCTCGAAGCCGAACCACAGCTCGGTCTCGCGCACATCGCCGGCCTCGACCCCGACAAAGGCGGCGCGCCCCAGGCGAGCGCGGCGACCGTCGATCACGCCCTCGACGCCCTGCCCGGCCGTCTCGACGCAGTCTTGTGCGACAGGCCCGGCGCCGGCTTCGGCCGCCAGGGCGCGCGCCAGCGGGTGGCGGGAAGCGCGCGCCAGCGGCGCCGCCAGTGTCACCAGGTGGGCAGGCGCGTCGATCAGCGCCGGACGCCCCTCGGTCAGTACGCCGGTCTTGTCGAAGACCACGTGATCGATCTCCGCGAGGCGCTCCAGCGCCGCGCCGGACTTGACCAGAACGCCCTTGCGAAACAGCCGGCTGCTCGCCGCGATCTGAACCGCCGGCACAGCCAGGCCCAGGGCGCACGGACAGGTGACGATCAGCACCGCCGCAGCACGAAGCAGCGCCTCGCACGGCCCCAGGCCCAGCGCCCAGCCGCCCACGAAGGTCAGGGCCGCCGCCGTATGGACCACAGGGACATAAAGGGCGGCGGCCTTGTCGGCGAGCCGCACATAGGTCGAGCGCGCCTGGGCGCCGGCTTCCATCAGTCGGGCGATGGCGGCCAGCGTTGAGTCTTCGCTGCGCGCGGTGGCCCGCATCACCAGTCGACCCGACAGGTTCAGCGCGCCGGCGTGCAGTCGGGCCCCGACGGCGACGGGCGCCAGCGCCGTCTCGCCGGTGATCAGGGCGTTGTCCAGTTCGGAAGCGCCTTGCGCGACCAGCCCGTCGACCGGAATGCGCTCGCCGGGCGTAACCGCCAGCAGGTCGCCCACGCGGATGTCCGCGACCGGAACGCCCTGCTCGACCCCATCGACCAGCCGCATGGCGACGGGCGTCTGGAGGGCCAGAAGATCGCGCGCCGCAGAGCGCGCCCCCGCCCGCAGGCGGTGATCCAGGTAGCGACCGATCAGCAGCAGGAACAGCAGCGTGACGGCGGCGTCGAAATAGGCGTGCTTGCCGCCCAGCAGGGTCTCGGAGAAGCTGACGATCAGGGTGAGGATCACCCCGATCGAGATCGGCACGTCCATATTGGCCTTGCCGCGTCGTAGCGACGCCCAGGCCGACCGGAAGAACGGGCGAGCGGCGAACAGGGCGCAGGGCGTGGCGACGATGGCCGCCATCCAGTACATCAGCGTCAGCGTGGCCGGGGTCAGTTCCTGCCCGAACAGGCCCGCCCAGGCCGGCACGGTGAACATCATGACGTTGCCGGCGCCAAAGCCCGCGACGCCGAGGGCCAGGGCAAGCTCCTTGCCCTCCTTGTCCTGCGCCGCCTCGGCCTCGGCCGGGTCGAACAGGCAGGCGCGGTAGCCGAGGTCCTCGACGGCTTCGAGCACCCGCCCGGGATCAGAGATCTTGCCAGCCAGTTCGACCGACAGCTTGCCGGTCGTCAGGTTCAGCCTCGCCGCGTCCACGCCCGGCAGAGCGCGCACCGCCTTCTCGATCTTGTTGATGCAGCCGGCGCAGCGGGCTCCGCGCACGAGCAGCTCAAAGCGCCCTCGCCCGGCGTCGTCGCGCCGGACAAAGGCCTCTAGATCACGATGCAGGGCGAGGCTGTGGCTCATTGCGACACCAGGCGGGCTTCAAGCTCAAAAGCGTTCTGGGCGTCGCGCGCCGTCGCGCGCAAATCCCAGGCGCCGTCCAGCTTGGCTGTGGCCCGATAGCGGCCGTCGCCCAGCGGCTTGAAGTCGAGCACCTGCTTGCCGACCTCGGTAGCCGGACGCGCGAGCGATCCTGTCACCGAAAGCCGATCAAGCGGCTGTCCCGCGCGATCGCGCACCCGCACGACCACCGCGCCCGCGCTCTCGGTCTCCACAGACGCCGCCCATCCCAGGGCGGCCTCGCGCTCACGTTGGGCCAAGGTCTTGTTGAACGCCAGACCCGCTTCATAGGGGTTGGACGCGACCTGGCCGGAGAAGGTCCGGTAGGCCAGCACCATGAACACCACGTCCACGGCGATGATCAGGGCGAAGAAGGCGACCACCCCGATCAGCACATGCCAGCCGGTGATCTGACCCTTGCGCGAGGTGGCGGTCGTGACGGATTGCGCGGCGATCGTCATTGCGGGTTCGCGGCTCCAGAGAGGAAGACGGTCTTGGACTGAGTGGTGACGTCGCCGGACTTGGCGATGAACCGGGCCGGCACGCTGGCGGCGAGGTCGGCGTCGGCGGGGGCCGTCACAAAGACCCGGGCCGAGACCACTTGGTCGGCGGGCACGATCAGGGTCACCCGCTGGGCGGTCTGGCCCGGCTGGCTCAGACGCGCGCCGGGCACGCCCTCGAACGTGACGTCGAAGCGACGTTCGGCGAATGTGCGGTTGGTGATCTTCAGGGTGTAGCCGTCGCGCACCGCGCCGTCGTGCATGCGCACGAACGTCGGGTTGCGATCGCGGATGACGTGAAGGTCCGCCTTTGGGCGGGTGACCAAGGACCAGAGCGTCAAGCCGCCCACGAGGGTCAGCGCCACCGCGTAGTAGATGGTCCGTGAGCGGACGGGCTTGTAGACCGCCTTCTGACTGCAGGCGCGCGCGGCGACCGCCGCGTCCGTGTCATAGGCGATCAGACCCGTGGGCCGGCCCAGCTTGCCCAGGATGTCGTCGCAGGCGTCGACGCAGAGGCCGCAGTTGATGCACTCCAGCTGCGAGCCGTCGCGGATGTCGATGCCCATCGGGCAGACCACGACGCATTGCCGGCAGTCGATGCAGTCGCCGCGGCCTTCCCAGCTCTGGCCCTTCTTGTGCGCGCCGCGCGGCTCGCCGCGTTCGCGCAGATAGGTCACCTGCAGCGAGTGCTGGTCCAGCATCGCGCCCTGGATCCGGGGCCAGGGACACATGTAGGTGCAGACCTGCTCGCGCATCCAACCGGCGAAGATGTAGGTCGTCGCCGTCAGCAGGGCGCAGGACACGTAGGCCGTCGCCGGCGCCTGGCCGATCCAGAAGGTTCGGATCAGGGTCGGCGCGTCATGGAAGTAGAAGATCCAGGCGCCGCCGGTCCCAAAGGCGATGCCCAGCCAGGTCAGGTGCTTGCCGGTCTTGCGCCAGATCTTGTCGAAGGACAGCGGCGCGGCGTCCAGACGCATCCGGGCGTTACGGTCGCCCTCGAAGAGCCGCTCGACGACGATATAGAGGTCCGTCCAGACGGTTTGCGGACAGGCGTAGCCGCACCAGAGTCGGCCAAACAGCGCCGTCGTGAGAAACAGCGCCAGCGCCGCGGCGATCAGCACGCCTGTGAAGATGTAGACTTCCTGCGGCCACAGCTGGATGTCGAAGAAGTAGAAGCGCCGGCCGGTGAAATCGACCAGCGCCGCCTGCTGCGGGAAGCCTTCCGGCCGCCCCCAACGGATCCAGGGCGTGATGTAGTAGACGCCGAGGGTGGCGATCAGCAGCGCCCACTTCACCATCCGCCATTTGCCGTGGACAAGCTTGGGATAGATCGGCTGACGCGGCTTGTAGAGGCCGCCCTTGGCGTCGCCCTTGCCCTTGGCCCGCTCGGCGGCGGAAACCGCCGAGCGGGTGTCAGGCTTGCGCGTATTGTCGATGAGCGTGGGCATGGGCCCTACTGACCGCCTGCGTTACTGTGGATGTAGACGCTGAGCGCCTTGATCGTTTCGGGGCTCAGACGTCCGGCCCAGGTCGGCATGACGCCGCCGTTGCCCGCGTAGATCTGGCCGCGGATGGAGGCGCGATCCGAGCCGAACAGCCAGTCGGCGTCGGTCAGGTTCGGCGCGCCCAGCTGCTGATTGCCAAGGCCCTGCGGACCATGGCAGGCCGAGCACTGGGCCTCGAACAGAGGCGCCGCGCGAGCGACCGCACCGGCGTCGGCGGGGCGACGCGACAGGTTCACCACATACTCGGTCAGATCGTCGATCTGCTCGGGCTTGAGCATCTCGTCGCGGCCATAGGCGGGCATTTGCGAGACGCGCGCGCCCTCTGCGCCAGAACGGATCCCATGGGTGATGGTGTACTGGATGTCCTCCAGCTTGCCGCCCCACAGCCACACGTCGTCGCGCAGGTTCGCATAGCCCTTGGAGCCCGTGCCGCCGATGCCGTGGCAGGTGGCGCAGTTGTCGCCGAACACCGATTGGCCGACTTGCTGGGCGTAGGCCTGGAGCTTGGGATCCTTCTCGATCTGCTCAAGACTGGCGGTGCGCAGCATGGCCGCGCCCTCGCCCCGATGCGTTTCGAGCGCCTTCAGCTCCTGGCCCACCTCGGCCCGGTCGGACTTGTTCAGCAAGCCCCTGGTGTAGCCGTTAAGCCCCGGCCAGGCGGGCATAAGCACCCAATAGCCGATCGAGAAGGCGATGCTCGCGTACCAGATCCACAGCCACCAGCGGGGCAGCGGATTGTCCAGTTCGCGAATGCCGTCCCACTCGTGGCCGGTGGTTTCGACGCCTGTGGCGTCATCGATCTTACGGTCGGCCATCAGGGTTGCTCCCCGTCGTCCAGCGGCATGCGCGCGGCGTGTTGGAATTCGGCCTTCTTGGAGGGCCGGAGGGCGTAGGCGACGCCCGCGAGGAAGATCAGGCCGAAATAGATCAGCCCGAACTGCTGCGCGAAGCGCGCCACGGTTTCGTAGGAGAGACCGCTCATCGTTGGTTCTCCGGCGCGTGGGCCTTGTACGTCTTGAAGTCGACGGTCGTGCCCAGCATCTGGAGATAGGCCACGATGGCGTCCATCTCGCTGACCTTGTTCGGGTCGCCGTCGAAGTCGCGGTTGACGACCTTGGCGTCGTACCGGCCGCGCAGGGCGACGGCGTCGGTCGAGAACGGATCGGCCTGCGCCTCGAGGTCCTTCTTGGCGTTGGTGATCTGATCGGCCGTGTAAGGCACGCCAACCGTCTTCTGGGCCTTCATGCGATCAGCGATGTCGCTGTAGTCCAGCTCATTGGCGGCCAGGAACTTGTAGGGCGGCATCACCGACTCCGGCACGACCGAGCGCGGATCGATCAGGTGGTCGCGGTGCCAGCTGTCGGAGTACTTGCCGCCGACACGCGCCAGGTCAGGACCGGTGCGCTTGGACCCCCATTGGAACGGGTGGTCGTACATGCTCTCGGCCGCCAGGCTGTAGTGGCCGTAGCGTTCGACCTCGTCGCGCAGCGGGCGGACCATCTGCGAGTGGCAGAGGTAGCAGCCCTCGCGGACATAGATGTCGCGCCCGGCCAGTTCCAGGGGCGTATAGGTGCGCACGCCCTGGACCTTTTCGATGGTGCCCTGCAGCCAGAACAGTGGGGCGATTTCAACGAGGCCGCCAATCGAGACGACCAGGAGGATGCCGACGACGAGCAGCAGCGAATGCCGCTCGAACTTGGCGTGGTGCTTCCAGATGGACATCAGGGACCTCAGGCGATCGCGGTGGCGGGAGCAGCCGAAGCGTCGGCCGGCGCGGCGGAGGGCGAAGCGATCGTCTTCCACATGTTGACGATCATGATCAGGGCGCCGCTCAGGTACATGAGACCGCCGATCGTCCGGATGACGTTCTCGATGTGCTTGGCCGAGACCGTCTCAATGAAGCTGTAGGCCAGGAAGCCTTGCGGGGTGTATTCCCGCCACATCAGGCCTTCCATGATGCCCGACACCCACATCGCGGCGATGTAGAGCAGGATCCCGGTGGTCGCGATCCAGAAGTGCCACTCGATCAGCTTGTTCGAGTACATCCCCGGCTTTTTCCAGAGCCACGGCACCAGGCAGTAGATCGCGCCGAAGCTGATGAAGCCGACCCAGCCCAGAGCGCCGGAGTGCACGTGGCCGATGGTCCAGTCGGTGTAGTGGGACAACGCGTTGACCGCGCGGATCGACATCACCGGACCTTCGAAGGTCGACATGCCGTAGAAGGCGATCGAGACGACCATCATGCGGACGACGGGGTCGGTGCGCAGCTTGTCCCACGCGCCCGACAGGGTCATCAGGCCGTTGATCATGCCGCCCCAGCTGGGCATCCACAGCATGATCGAGAAGGTCATGCCCAGGGTCTGCGCCCACTGCGGCAGAGCCGTGTAGTGCAGGTGGTGCGGACCGGCCCAGATGTAGATGAAGATCAGCGCCCAGAAGTGCACGATCGACAGACGGTAGCTGTAGACCGGCCGCTCAACGCGCTTGGGCACGAAGTAGTACATCATGGCCAGGAAGCCGGCGGTCAGGAAGAAGCCGACGGCGTTGTGGCCGTACCACCACTGGACCAGAGCGTCCTGAACGCCGGCGAACACGCCGTAGGACTTGTGGTTCAGCAGGCCGACCGGAACGGCGGCGTTGTTCACAAGGTGGAGCAGCGCGACCGTGACGATGAACGCCAGATAGAACCAGTTGGCGACATAGATATGGGGCTCTTTGCGCTTCCAGATCGTGCCGAGGAACACCAGCAGATAGGCGACCCAGACGATGGTCAGCCACAGGTCGGTGTACCATTCGGGCTCGGCGTATTCCTTGCCCGAGGTCGCGCCCATCAGATAGCCGGTGGCGGCCAGCACGATGAACAGCTGGTAGCCCCAGAACACGAACCAGGGCGTGATGCCGCCGGCCAGACGCGCCTTGCAGGTGCGCTGGACGACATAGAAGGACGTCGCGATCAGGGCGTTGCCGCCGAACGCGAAAATCACCGCCGAGGTGTGCAGCGGCCGCAGACGGCCAAAGTTCAGGAAGCCCAGGTCCGGGAAGTAGAAGACCGTCGGCCAGGACAGCTGTGCGGCGATGATCACGCCGACCAGAAGGCCCGCCGCGCCCCAGAACATGGTGGCGATCACGCCCGCCTTGACCACGTTGTCTGAATACTGATCGGGATGATCCTGCAGCGTCCCGCCCGCCAGGCCGGCGTTCAGGGCGAAGGCGGCGATGACGCCGGCCAGCGCGAAGGTTCCGATCTGCAGACGGAACATCGGATCGTGGGTGAGACCAGCCCCGAGGATCGCCAGGAAGGCGCAGACGACGGAGATGGCGAGAAGCGCTGCTGAGCCCGCAGGTGGGCCTGCGCTTCTAAGTGTGGTTGCGGACATACGGACTCCCTGGGGCGAACCTCGCCCCTGGATGTCACGCCACGACTCCCCCGGCTTTGATGCGCATCAAAGCCTCCCGCCGACGCGCGGGTCATGGTGTCCTGGCGTCATGGGAGATTGATCTGGTGCCCCAACTCGAGGTTCTGGTCCGCAACAGCGTTCCGTTCACCGCCGCGCTGACCCTGGTCAGCTGGGCGGTCGCTCTTGGTGAAGCTGCGCCGCGTCTTCTGGCGGGTCCCCTCTGCACGTTCAGCCAGGACAGCTGGGCTTTCGCGGGCCATTGCCCAGCGTGCTACGTCGCCGCCGGATTCACGCTGGCGACCCTCGCCCTGGTCATCCGCCGCTACTGGAGCCTCGAAAGGACCGCTGTGCGCTGCGCCGCGCGCTGACCTCTACGGTAGACGGCTCTTCACTCGAACAACGCCTACGCGGATCGGAAAGCGTTCCAGGCTTTGGCTGGTGGGGCCCCGCAGCCGCGAGGCGATTCAGCGCAGGTACCAGAAGCCGACTAAGCCGCTTGACGGCGGGCGCCGCCGATGCGGCCCGTGATCTTGAACAAGCCGATACGGTCGCTGAGGTCTTGCGCCTCAGAGCGCAGGGCGTGAGCGGCCGCAGTCGTTTCCTCCACCATGGCGGCGTTCTGCTGCACCACCCGGTCCATCTCGCCGACGGTGGTGTTGACGTCGCGCAGGCTCTGCGCCTGATCATTCGCCGAGCGGGCGATCGCATTGACCTGCCCGTCGATCTCGGCGACCCGCGCGACGATACGCTGCAAGGCTTCCCGCGTGCGCGCAACGCGCTCAACCCCCGCCGAAACCTGAGCCGTCGAAGCGCTGATCAGGGTCTTGATCTCACTGGCGGCGTTCGCCGAACGCTGCGCCAAGGCGCGAACTTCCTGAGCGACGACGGCGAATCCCCTCCCCGACTCGCCGGCCCGTGCGGCCTCGACGCCGGCGTTCAGCGCCAGCAGGTTCGTCTGGAACGCGATCTCGTCGATCACGCCGATGATCCGACCGATCTGACCCGAGGAGGTTTCGATCTGGGTCATGGCCTCGACAGCCTCGGTGACCACGGGGTCGGACCGCTCGGCCTCCTGGCGCGCGCCTTCGGCCGCAGCGTTGGCTTGCCGGGCGTTCTCGGCGGTCTCGTTCACCGCGACGGTCACTTCGCCCAGCGCCGTGGCGGTCTGGATCAGACTGGCGGCCTGCTGCTCGGTCCGGCGCGCCAACTCGTCGGAGGCCCGGCTCATCTCGTTGACGCCGTCGGTCATGGTGGAAGCGCGTGTGGTCACGTCGCCCATGGCGGCTTCCAGGCGCTCCAGCGCCCGGTTGAAGTTAGCCCGCAGACCTTCGTAGCGCTCGGCGAAGCTCTGCTGCAGCCGCCACGTCAGGTCCCCGTCGGCAAGCTTGGTGATCGCCGCGTCGAGTTCGGTCACGACCAGATTCTGCTCGGCTTCCATCGCGGCTTTCAGCGCGGCGCGCTCCGCGACGGACTGCTCGCGCGCATTGCGTTCGGCCACGACCGCCTCACGCGCCTCCCCTGCCTGTTCGGCCGCACGCTCGGCGTTGCGGGTCCGCGCGGACACCGTCGAGAATAGTCTCGAAACGCCGGCCGTCATCCAGATCAGCGACCAGGCGGTGGCGGCCGTCACCCCAATCGCGAAGGCCGTCGCCATCAGACCCCCGCTCCCGCCCAGCGCATGCGGCGAGACCAGCGCCGCGGCGCCATGACAGGCTGCGACCGCAAGCGCGCCGGCAGCGATGATCCGCCAATCGCCATAGGCGACCAGCAGGGCCAGCGCGGCGAGAAAGGCCATGCGCGCTTCGGACTGCAGCGGACTGCCGCTGAAGGCGAGCACGAACAGGGCGACCTGTCCGATCAGAACAAGGGCTGACACCAAGCGCTGGCCAAAATGATCCGCCGCGACCCGGTAGGCCACGAACGCCATGAGCGCCAGCACCGTGGCGATTCCGGCCAGTTTCGCGACCGCATTGCCCGCGATAAGACTGGCCAGTGGCGTCAACGCCACCATCGCCGCATTGCAGGCCAAGACCAGTTTTCCGCCTGTGCGCCGTTGCGCCTCAATGCTGTCGAACTCGATCATGGCCGCCCCTGGAGATTCCGGCCAAGCATTGGATCTAGGGATTAACCGTCCGTGACTTCAGTGCGATCACGCGTATTTTGTCGCATACGCGTGTCTACGTAGCGTCAAGGCAGGGCTCGGTTTTGGCGCGCGTCAACAGCGCCGCGACTGTCGTCAAGCTTTGCCTTGACCCGGAGCCACGGCCTGCTGTCCTCTAGGACTCCATTCTCGAAACGGAGCTCCATGATGCGTATTGCGACCGGCCTCGTGCTCGCCGCCCTTCTGGCCACGCCGGCCTTGGCCCAGAACGCCGCCCCGCCGCCGCCCCCCGCCTCGGCGAACGCGTTCTCCGCCGACACGCCGCTGGAAGCAGTCGTCGCCAACCCCGCCGCCAAGGCGGCCCTGGACAAGACCCTGCCGACCCTCGCCAAGCACCCCGCTTACGAGCAGTTCAAGTCCATGAGCCTGCGGGAACTGCAAGCCTACGCCGAGGGGCAGATCACCAACGAAATGGTCGCCAAGGTCGACGCCGATCTGAAGGCGTTGTCGACCAAGCCCTAAGCCTGAACCGAGCCGTCTCCCCGACGGCTCCCTCCTTCTGGCGCGCCCCCATGCGCCGAAAATGGTCCTGGGGGCGTGACATCCGCGAATCTTGTGTCTAGGCTCTCATTGATGACCCTCGCCGCCTGCCAACAGCAGTTTTGGTATTTTAGCTATCCGACGCCTCTGGCGCCGGGAGGGTGTCGTTTGGCCTGAGATCAGCGCCATCGAATGTCTTCACCAGCCGCCAGGGGTCCCCCGGGCGGCTTTTTTGTTGGCCGCCGGACCTCCAAGTTTTCCGGAGTCGCGCCAATGCCGTCCACGTCCACCGCTCACCTCGTCACCCTGCCCGTTCCGACCGATGACCTGCGGATCGAGAAACTCCAGACCCTGAGTCCGCCGGCTCAGGTCATCGGAGAAGCTCCCGCCACCTCGTCAGTGGCCGAGATCGTCGGCGGAGCGCGACAGGCGGTTCATCAGATCCTGCATGGCCAGGACGACCGCCTCGTCGTGGTCATCGGCCCCTGTTCCATTCACGACCCCAAGGCGGCGATCGACTACGCCCGCCGCCTCGCCGCCGAGCGCGAGCGCCACGCGGGCGAGCTGGAAGTGATCATGCGGGTCTATTTCGAAAAGCCACGCACGACGGTGGGCTGGAAGGGCCTGATCAACGATCCGGGCCTGGACGGCGGCTTCCGCATCAATGACGGCCTGCGCCTGGCGCGACGAGTTCTGCTGGACGTCAGCGCCCAAGGCCTGCCCGCTGCCTGCGAGTTCCTGGACGTGACCACCCCGCAGTACATCGCCGACCTGGTGTCCTGGGGCGCGATCGGCGCCCGCACGACCGAAAGCCAGATCCACCGCGAACTGGCCTCAGGCCTTTCCTGCCCTGTCGGTTTCAAGAACGGGACCAATGGCGATGTGAAGATCGCCGTCGACGCCGTCATGGCCGCGTCCCAGCCGCACCACTTCCTGGCCGTCACCAAAGAGGGTCGCGCGGCGATCGCCACGACGACGGGCAATGGCGACTGCCACCTCGTGCTGCGGGGCGGCAAGACCCCGAACTACGACGCCGCCAGCGTCGCCGCCGCCGCCGAGGTTCTGAGCAAGGCCGGACTGCCGCCGCGCCTGATGGTCGATGTCAGCCACGCCAACAGCGGCAAGAAACATGAGAACCAACCCGCCGTGATCGCCGACGTCTGCGCTCAGGTCGCGACCGGCGCCTCGCCGGTCATGGGCGTGATGATCGAGAGCAATCTCGTGGCCGGCCGGCAGGATATCGTCCAAGGCCAGGCCCTGACCTATGGTCAGTCGGTGACCGACGCCTGCGTCGACTGGGAAACCTCGGTGCGGCTGCTGGACGACCTGGCGGACGCGGTTCGCGCAGGTCGCCTGGCGCGAGGCGTCTAGCCCCAAACGCCCTGCCTCCAATCAGCGGGGACTCGGCGAGGTTTTGAGACACCCGGGTGTCTCGAAACCTCGGCCGCCCCTTCAAACATGCGTTTGCCGCGCTAGAGTGTCCGGGAACAAAGAAGAACGACACGGGAGGGGCGCGGCATGGCCCACTACGGCGACTATCAGAACGAGATCTATGGGGCCGGACTGCAGGGCGTGCGCCCCAAATGGCCGGTCGACTTCAAGACGCTGGAAGCGCGCGCGACCGCCGCCATGTCCCCCGATCTGCTCAGCTACGTGCAAGGCGGCTGTGGCGATGAGTTCACCCAGCGCCGGAACACCGACGCCTTTCACGACTGGGGCGTCGTCCCCCGGATGATGGTCGACGCGTCCAAGCGCGACCTGTCGATCGAACTCTTTGGTCTGAAGCTGCCCACGCCGCTGTTTATGAGCCCTATCGGGGTCATCGGCATGTGCGCCCAGGACGGACATGGCGACATAGCCACCGCCGTCGCGGCGCAAAGGACGGGCGTGCCCGTGATGGCCTCAACCCTGGCCAACGATCCGATTGAAAAGGTCGGCGCGGCGCTGGGCGACGGGGTCGGCTTTTTCCAGCTCTATACGCCCAGGGACCGCGACCTCGCCGAAAGCCTGATCCGCCGGGCCGAGACCGCCGGCTTCAAGGCCCTGGTGGTGACGCTCGACACCTGGGTTACAGGCTGGCGGCCGCGTGATCTCAACGACGCGAACTTCCCCCAGCTTCGGGGCCATGTCCTGCAAAACTACTTCACCGACCCGCGCTTCCTGGAGATCCTGGGTAAGCCGGTGGCCGAGGATCCTGCGACCGCGATCCGCACCTGGGGCGGCCTGTTTGGTAAGACCCTGACTTGGGAGGATCTGGCCTGGCTCAGATCGGCCACCAAGCTGCCCATCGTTCTCAAGGGCATCTGTCACCCGGACGATGCGCGCCGGGCCGTGGACCTGGGCGTTGACGGTGTCTTTTGCTCCAACCACGGCGGCCGTCAGGCGAATGGCGGCATCGCCGCGATCGACCTGCTCGAAGATATCGTCACGGCCAGCGGGAACACGCCGGTCCTCTTCGATTCCGGCGTGCGATCCGGATCGGACGCCGCCAAAGCGCTGGCGATGGGCGCGCGGGCGGTCGGGATCGGTCGGCCTTACGCCTATGGCCTGGCGATCGGCGGCGTCGACGGCGTCGTCCACGTGTTGCGGAGCATCCTCGCCGAGCTCGACCTGCTGATGGCCGTCGACGGTTTCCCGACCCTCGCCGCGCTCCGTGACGCAGGCGTGCGCCCGGTTCGAAGGGCCGGCGCCTAAAGCGTCTGTCGCTACCGACGGGCGCTCAACGCGTCGCCTGCCGCGACGCCGGCGCCGCACAGGACGCCCCCGCGATAAGCTCGACCTCAGAAAGGCTCGCCTCACTGCCGCCGTCCAGCGCCAATCGCAGACCGGTGTATCGTCCAGGCGCCAGCGGGAAGGTCCGGGTCGCGTGGCGATGGTCGAACACCACGTTGCTCTGCTGGTCGACGCTCACCCAGGCTCGTCCGTCATAGGCCTGCAGGGTCCAGTGCGAGGGATCGGCTTCGTCGGGGCCGACGCTGACAGAATAAGCAGCGATGCAGGCGGGAGCCTTGAGACTGAGGGTGACGGACTGACCCGGCGCGGCGCGCCAACCCGTCGAAGTCTTGCCGTCGACAAGGCTGGGCTGATCGGCGCGCGCCGTCAGCACCGCGCCTTCATAGATCCACTGCCCCGGCTGATCGGACATCGACAAGGACAGAACGCCGCCGCCCAAGAGTTGGGCCTGCGAGAAATAGGGGCCAGCCAAAGGTTTGCCGTTGAAGCTCGCGCTCGCGATATAGGGACGGCTGGCTCCGGCTTTAGCCGCCAGGATCTCGAGCGTCTTGCCGTTCTCCAACTGGATCACGGTTCGACCATGGCGGGGCCCGTGGAGGTAGTAGAGATCGCTGCCCAGCTTCGGGAACAGCCCCAGGCTGTTGAAGACGAAGTTGGAGCTCATCGCGCCGGCGTCCTCGTCGCCTGGATAGGCGTCCGCAGTGAAGTGCTTGATCACCTCCCCCGCCCAACGGGACGACAGATCCGCCCGTCCGATCGCGTGGAACAACCATGGCGTGGCGAACGACGGCTCGTTGGTGATGTCGATCAGGCCCGCATCGAGGGCGTGGTTCAGGCGCTCATTGAACCGAACGCGACCGCCCATCGCCTCGACCAGGCCCGGCAAGTCATGCAGCACCCCATACGAATAGATCCAGGCCGTGCCCTCATAGTAGCCGACGTTGTTGTGGGCCTTGCCGTCCCAGCCGAGCTTTGGGTCGATGTCCTGAAACTTACCGTCGGCATAGCGCGGCATGAGAAAGCCAGAGAAGCCGTCGCTGGTCGCGTCAGGGTTCCAGATCTTGCGCCAGTTGGCTGAGCGCTCGGTCAGGATCTTGGCCTCATCGGCGCGGCCGGACTTAGTGGCGAGCTGGGCGGCATAGAAGTCGTTCAGCGCGAAGCCTAGGGTCGAGGAGCCCGACTTTGCCCTCTGGTTGTTCGGCTCGGGGCTGCGGTCACCAACCGCGAAATAGCCACTCTCCAGATAGCGCGGGCACCGCCGCTCAAAGGCGTTGAAACGAGCGACCCGCCAGGCTTCGTGCCAGTTCACACCCTCGGCCCCGCGCAGCAGGGCCTCGCCCAGGACGTTGTCGACTTCATCGCCGCCCTGCCCGACATGATAATTTTGGCCGCCGATGATCGCCGTATCCGCCGCCCCGAACTTGTCGAAGGTGTGGATCAGCGAATTGACATTGGCCGTGTAGAGGCTGGGCCGCAGCACCGACATCAGGGGGAACAGCGTCCGATAGGTGTCCCAGAGGGTGTAGTGCTCGTCCCAGTTCGGACGGCCAAGTCTTGAGGCCGGCTGGTCCAGCGAGCGGTCACGCGGGTGCGTCGAGGCGTGGTACAGCGCGCTGTAGAAGCGACGCTGCTGGCTTTCGGTCATTCCCTCCACGCGCACCTGACCCAAACGATCGTTCCAGGCGGCTTGGGTGTCGCGGCGAACCCGTTCGAAGTCCCAGTCAGGGATCTCGCGGTCCAGCAACGCCTTGGCCATCTCGGCGCTGACAAAGGAGACGGCGATCTTCACCAGGAGGGGCTTAGTGGGCGTGGTCTTGAAGGTGAGCCAGGCCCCCAGCCGTTCGTCGGCGCCCGTGCGGCCCGACAAGGCGCCGTCCCTGCGTTCAGCCTTGTCGAAGACACCCCAGGCGGTCGGGTTCTGATCAAACTCGGCCACGAACCAGATGTCGATCAGGGCGGGGTTCCAGTAACCCTTGGCCTTGACGTGACCGATGATGCGTCCCTGCTCGGGGAACAGTTGGACATCGGCCTGTTCCGAAGCCACCAGCCCGCCGACCTTGCGGGTCACGTCCAGGACGACCTGCGCCTGGTCAGTCGTGGGATAGGTCAGCCGGTAGATGGCCGCGTAGTGCGCCGGCGTGATCTCCACCTTGGTGTCGTAGCGGGTGAGCCGAACTGAATAAACGTCGGCCGCCAGGGTCTCATTGGCCTTGGGCGAGAGATGGGCGGCTTCGTCGAAAACAGGCTCGCCGACCTGCGGCGACAACAGGAAAGTCCCGTAGGTGGTGACGCCACCCGATCCTTGCGAATGAAGCTGTGCAAAGCCGCTTATCGGTTCGGCGGGGTTGTAGCCGGCGTTACTGGGCTTCAGCGTGGCCGGCGACGGGTGGATCGATCCGTTTGGACGGGTCGGCCCTGGAATGGTGTCGCCCTGATTATCATCGCCCAAACCGACTCGAAGGTCGGGAAGCCTGAAGAACGCGGGCTCAGGCGCGGCGTTGGCTTGGTGCGCCGCCCCAAGAGCCAAGGCAAAGCCAACAACAAGGAGTTGCACTCGGAAACGCACGGCAGGTCCCTTTCCCGAGCTCACGGTTACTCAGATTCAGTTTCGCCAGGCTGCCGGCGCGATCAGCACGTCGGAGGCCATCAGGTGAACGGGCAATGGAGGATGGATTCGGTCAAATCCGCCGCGAAGATCGCCGAAAGCAGGAGGAAATCGTACCTGTTCTTATAGGTGACCCAGCTGAGGCTTGTTCCAACAATCGATACCCTCGGCGGGCGGCGCCTTCTGATGCAGCTTCTTGAGCGTATTCTCAGTGTTCTCATAGCGCACGCCGGAATTGCCGCGCACGCGGCAGCCCGCCAGCGCTGCATCGTAGCTGGCGCCAGCTAGACTTTGACCTTGTCGTGATCGCTCGTGCTGTTGCGCAGAGCGCCGTTGTCGCCACGGCAACAACCCTCACCTGATCGCACCACAATCCGGCGCCAGAGCTGGCGCGGGATTGTGGTGCGACGGTCGCGCTGAAATCAGCGGCGCAAAGCTTGACCTTTGACGCTGAGATCCATGCCCAAAGTGGGACCGATGCCACCTGGGTGATCACCGAAGACATTGGGGAAATCGCGATGCTGCGCCACGGCCTGGAGTCGTCTCCGGAGGTCATCGTCGAGCGCGGCAGGCGCAGCCATGGGCTGCTCCTCGTCGTGAGCCGGCGGGGTAGCCAGCACCAGCGCAAGCGCGATCATGAAGTCCGCGTCCTCGTCTGTGCCATGGGCGGGCGGATGCTCGAGCCCCTTCAGAACGCATTCAAGCGCGTCTTCGAAACTGGCCGACATGGCGAAGCCTTTCGTTGGGCAGAGAGACTATGCGAGCGGCTCAATCAAAAAGCCGTGCTCGCCTGAGATTCGGATCTGGCAGGCTCTTCCCTGCCCAAAGCAGGCCTGAGCGCGCTTAGCCGCCGAGGCCTTGACGATGTCCTTGTCCGGTGAAGCGACAAAAAAGACCCCCTCCTCTTCTGCCGCCCACATCCCCGCCCTACGGCGGACCGTGATGATGACCCGCTGGATGATCGGCTTGTTCATCGAAATGTTCCTTGTCTCGTCCGAACCATGTCGAAGGGCCCCCGGTGCGCCGCGAACGCTCCGGGCTTGGGTCTAGCCTTCAAGGCGTGGAGGCGGTCCCGACGGCATCGCCGCGCCGCGGGCTTTCTGCCCGAGCTTGTCGGCCAGCCAGCCAACCTGCGCGGCCAGCGCATTCAGCTGACGCTGACAATCATCGCAGCTCTGCCGAAGCTGCTCGCACGCCCGCCGCAGATACTGGAGGACATCGCTCATGCGCATCCTTTCGCCCTCATCAAGAGGGGGTATCCGCACTCCGCGCCGCGTCGGCGTCCGCAATACGTCCCAGGTCAGTCAGGCGAAGCCTTCCGGGCCAAGCGCCTTGTCGCTCCTGCATCGCTCCAGATAGGCCAGCCCCTCGGCCGTTGGCCGCCATCCGCCCCGGCCATGCTGCGCCAAGCCCAGCGCGGCAAGCTGTTGAACGTCGCGGATATTCACCGGATCAAGATGGCCCGTGCGTATCCGCCGCTCCAGCTGCCTCAAGGCTCGCAGCACGTCGACCGCGAGATGATGATCGCCGTGATCGCAATCCGACTTTGTAACGAGTCGAAGATCAGGAGGCGTGGAGCGGCTCTCAGGATCAGACATGGTGGGGTTTCTCCAAGTTCAGCCCCCTAACGGCGCGACCGAGGGGATCGCCTGTCGACTGGTCCGCAGATGAGCGATCATCCAGCGGCGCAGATCCCGCCCCTGCTCTTTGGTGCCGCGCTGATCGTCCGGTAGACCCAACGCCGCCATCAGCGTCTCATGCACGAGAAAGCGCGCGGCGTTGCGATCGGGCTGCAGACGGTCGGCGAGAGAATGGAGATCGCGGGCTTGGCCGATGAGGCGGGTGTTTCGTTGAGGACGGAGCAGCATCCGGGCGCACCTTCATAAAGCGCCCGATAGCGTATCGAAACGCCGGAACGAGCTAAAATTCTTGGATTTTAGAATAAAATCTGGCCACCGATCTTCCATGGATCCAGACTAAATCGATAGTTCTACTTAATTATGGTGCGCCCATTTTCGCTGCACGTCGACAACATATTTAAATTATATTTCTTATGGATACGAAAAATCGGGCATAGGCTGCCTACTGATCTACAGCGCAAGATCCTACGCTCCTCCACTAGGACAAGACATGCGCTTCGAGATTGGCATCTCGCTGACCTACGACTTTCCCGCGCGTTGCGAGGTGCGACTCCTGGTCGAGGCCTGGCGCTGGTCTTGAGCGCCCATGCCTGGGGCCTGGAGCCGCCAGACCTTCACGCCGTCGCGGAGATCAGTCTGGAGCGACCGCTGGCGGCGGGTCAACGCCACCGGGCTGGCGCACACGGAAAGCCTGGTCGCGTGGCGCCCCATCCAGAACGCCGCCGATATCGCCCACAACCGAGCCAAGATCGGCCCGACCTAGGGCGCCAGGCGCGCAGACACTTAGGCCAGAAGCGGACATTCCCAGCGCGACCCAAGCGTCAAAGCGCATCGCCCGTTACACGCCCGCCTACGATAGGGCGCGAACAAATCGTCGTGTCGGCGGCGCTGAGGCGAAACCTCGCGCTCTGGCATAGTTTTGGCGCGCCCTGCAGGATTCGAACCTGCGACCGTTCGCTTAGAAGGCGAATGCTCTATCCAACTGAGCTAAGGGCGCGCGCGCGCCGGCTCAAGTCGCGACAGACCTAGTGAGTCCAGGGCTGCTTGCGATTGGCCGCGAAATTGTCGGCGTAGGCCTTGAGGATGCGCTTGGGCGCCTTGGGCTCAAAGAGCTGGAAGGCGATCTCGTGGCGCTGAGCATAGGCGACCGCTTCGTCGCGGGTCTCGAAGGTCAAGCGGATCTGGCCGTTCATGTCGCTGGAGGTCGTCCAGCCCATCAGCGGATCGGGCTTGCGCGCGCTCGCCGGCTCGAACTCCAGCACCCAGTCCTTGGTCTTGGCCTTGCCGGACTGCATGGCGTTCTTGGCGGGGCGATAGATGCGGGCCAGCATGGACCTCTCCCAAAGTGCCTTACCGATGGTCGGAGCGGCAGGATTTGAACCTGCGACCCTCTGCTCCCAAAACAGATGCGCTACCAGGCTGCGCTACGCTCCGAAACATCAGCAGGCGGCTGCTCTACAGGGGTTCGGCGCGCGGATCAACAAAGGCGCGCACCTGTTTACTTCGGAAAGATGCGATGCAGCACGCGATCACCCGGCAGGATGCCGAGTTGCGCAGCGCGGCCGCCCGCGATTTCCAACACCCCCAGCACCGGCCCGCCCGAAGCCAGCGGCGTCAGGTCGTGCGGGCGAGCGTTGCGCGCGATCGACAGCACTCGGCCATCGGCCTGGATATAGAGGATATCCAGAGGGATCAGCGTGTTCTTCATCCAGTAGGCGACCGCCTGCGGGCGCGTGTAGGTGAAGAGCATGCCGCGATCAGGCGCGAGCGACTTGCGGAACATCAGCCCCCGCGCCTGCTCCGCCTTGGTCGCGGCGATCTCAACCTGAAACCGCGCACGGCCACGGCTGGTGACGATCTCGACCGTCTCCAGCTTACCGGCGGCGAACGCTGGGCCGCCGCTGGCGGCCAGCGCCAGCCCAGCCAAGAGAGCTCGCCTGTGGATCATCACTTCGGTCACGCGTCGCCTCACGGAAAGCCAGTCTCTCGCGAGACTAGCCTCCCCAGACCAGTGGCGAAAGTCAGGCGTCGCCGGCGGAAATCTCGGCGACAACCAGTCCCTTGGGCCCGCGCGCAAACCGCACCAGAACGTCGTCGCCCGGCTGCAGATCCTCAAGTCCGCCTCGGCGCAGCGTCTCGATATGCACGAAGATATCGCCCGGTTCTGCGTCACGGATCACGAAGCCGTAGCCCTTGGTGCGGTTGAACCATTTCACCTTGGCGTGCTCGGCGGGTCCTTCCGGCGTCAGAGCGCTGCGCCCGTGGCCGTCACGCAAGCCGTCGCGTCGAACGGGGCCTTCGGCGAAGGTCCGCCGCTGACGCTCCAACGGAGACGGCGCGCCGCTCTCATCGAGATTGACGACCTCGCTGACCTGCCAGCCCTTAGGCCGCCGAACCACATCGCAAACGATGATGGCGCCTTCCATGGCGGTCTCGCGGCCGCAATTGCGCAGCGACGTCACATGCAGAAGCACGTCCTTGAGCCCGGTCTGCCCAGGATCATCCGGTACGATGAACCCATAGCCTTTACCGGCGTCGAACCACTTCACCTTGCCGCTGATGCGTACGAACTCCTCGTGCGCCGCAGCGTCCTCAAAATCGTAACCAGACATCCCACCCCTCTGGCTTGCCCAATCAGCCCATCGGAGCAAGCACTACAAGAACAGTGTTCTCGCGTGAGGAGAGCCGTCAATGACGAAATCACGTCAAAACAGCGCACAAGCGGGTACCGCGACATTTCGTCGCAGCCACAATGCGGAAACAAATCTGAAATACAGCCGAAGATGGCAGTCCCTAGGGGAGTCGAACCCCTCTCTCCAGATTGAAAATCTGGCGTCCTAACCGATAGACGAAGGGACCACATCGCCGCCGGAGCGGAACATAGCCGTTATATGGCCTCGCGGGTGGCAGTCCCTAGGGGAGTCGAACCCCTCTCTCCAGATTGAAAATCTGGCGTCCTAACCGATAGACGAAGGGACCACGGCCCCGCGAGGAAGCGGGTGTATAGCCGCGCCGTTTGGGGCGCGCAACCCGCTCCAAGATACTTTTTTCAGTCCGTCCACATCCCCGTCCGGACCGGCCAAGGTGCGGGATCGCCCCCTTAAATCCCTAGTCCGCGTAACGCGCGCGAGGATCGTGAGCGTCCTCGATCTCGAGCTGCACGCCATTTCGGCCCATGTAGTCGTCAGGCTTGAGCTTGCCGACGACGTCGAGGGGGCCGCCGCCCGCCAGCAATCGCTGCCCCAGCGGGGTCTCGGCGCTTCTCCAGCTGATCGCCTTGATGCGGTCGCCCGTCGGCCCGACCAGGTCCATACGCACGTGCCCGCCCTTCAGCGCCGAGACGCGCTCTGGCCGCACCTGGCTCAACGCGAACAGGGGTTCGGGGTTACCCGGCCCGAACGGCGCGAGACGCTGAAAGTCATCGAGCAGCGCACGGTTCGCCGCGCGAGGCTGGACCAAGGCGTCGACCTCCACGGCCTCCACGCCCACGGCTTCCATCTCCCCCGCCAGGCGCTCCTCCAGAAAGGCGCGGAACTCGGGAATCATCTCGGGACGAATCGACAGCCCGGCCGCCATGGCATGACCGCCACCGGCCATCAGAAGGCCGGCCTCGAACGCCGCCTGGATCGCCCGGCCAAGATTGACCCCGGGCTGCGACCGGCCCGAGCCCTTGCCGACATTCGCGGCCCGATCGATGCCGATCACCACGACTGGCTTGCGATAACGCTCACGCAGGCGACCCGCGACGATACCGATCACGCCCGGGTGCCAATCGTCGCCCGCCACCACGATCACCGGCGCGTCGGGATTGAAGTTGCTGCCGCGCTCCAGCATCGCGGCTGCCTCTTCGACGACGGCCGCCTCGACGGCCTTTCGCTCGGTGTTCAGGCTGTCGAGCTCCTCGGCCAGCGCCCGCGCCTCCAGCGGATCGTCGGTAGACAGCAGCCGCGCACCAAGATCGGAGCGACCGACCCGGCCGCCGGCGTTGATGCGCGGCCCCAGGATAAAGCCCGCCGTGAACACTGACGGCTCGCCCGAGCCTTTGCCGACTTCAAACAACGCCTTCAGCCCGGGATTGGCCCAGGCGCCCATGGCCCGAAGACCCAGGGCGGTCAGCGCGCGATTGAAACCAACCAACTGGGTGACGTCGCAGACCTCGCCCAAGGCGACGAGGTCCAGCCATTGGCGCGGGTCGGGCTGCGGTCGATCCTCGGTAAAGAGGCCACGCTTGCGCGCCTCGCGATTCAGCGCGGTCAGCAACACGAACGTCACCCCGGCCGCCGCGAGCACGCCCTGCCCGCTTGGACAGCCCGGCCGGTTTGGATTGACCACGGCCGCGGCCGCCGGCGGGTCCTCGCGCATCAGGTGGTGGTCGATCACCACGACCTCCAGCCCGATCTCTCCGGCGCTGGCGATGGCGTCATAGGCCGCCGCGCCGCAATCGAGGGTGACCACGAGCTCAGCGCCGCCGTCGCGGATCTTGCGGAACGCCGCCGGGCTCGGGCCATAGCCCTCGGTCAGGCGGTCGGGGATGTAGATCGGCAGCTCGACGCCCATATGGCGGAACCACCGGACCAGCTGCGCGGCGCTGGTGGCGCCGTCGACATCATAGTCGGCGAACACCATGGTCGGGCGACCGCGCTCCAGCGCGTCGATCAGGATTTCGGCCGCCCGGTCCATATCGGTGAACAGCGATGGGTCGGGGAACAGGGCCTTGAGCGTCGGGCGCAGATAGTGCTCGGCGTGCTCCAGGGTGACCCCGCGCGACACCAGCGCCTTCGCCAGGGGCTCGGTCAGGCCGTGACGCTGCTGAATTTCGCGAACCACGGCGAGATCGGCCGGCCGCTCGCGCCAGCTACGGCCGCTCAGCGAGCGTTCGACGCCGAGGAAAGCGCTGGGAGAAATCGAGGTGACACCATCGGCGGGCATCGGGGGAGCCTAGCTTGTCGCAAGGATTCGAACCATGCGGCGCCCGCACGACAGGGCCGGACGTGCGTCAGCCGGCGCGCATCTCGGCCCGGATGACCTCGACCTCGTTGGCCGAGCCCAGGACGACGGGCACGCGCTGATGTAGCTTGGCCGGCTTGATATCCAAGATTTCGGTCAGGCCTTCGATCGACTTGCCGCCCGCCCGCTCGACGAGAAGGCTCATCGGATTGGCCTCGTACATCAGGCGCAGCTTGCCGGGCTTGTCCGGCTCGCGCGCATCCCAGGGGTACATGAAGACCCCGCCGCGCATCATGATCCGGTGGACGTCGGCCACCATCGAGGCGACCCAGCGCATGTTGAAGTTCTTGCCCCGCGCGCCGTCCTTGCCCTGCAGGCAGCCGTCGATATAGCGGCGCACAGCTGGCGCCCAGTGGCGCTGATTGGACATGTTGATCGCGAACTCAGCGGTGTCCGGCTTGATGGCCAGGTCCGGGTGGGTCAGCAACCAGCGCCCGTCGGCGCTGAGCGTGAAACCGTTGACGCCGCCCGACAGCGTGACGACCAGCATCGTCTGGGGCCCGTAGACGGCATAACCCGCCGCCACCTGTTTGCGGCCCGGCTGCAGGAAGTCACCTTCGGTCGGCGCATGGCCGGCCGGTGCGGGCAAGACCGAGAAGATCGTTCCAACCGAGACGTTGACGTCGATATTGCTGGAGCCGTCCAGCGGATCGAAGGTGACGAGATAGCCGCCGACACGGCCCGTGGGCTCGACCTCTTCCAGCTCTTCCGAGGCAAGCCCGGCGACAGGACCACAGGCCTTGAGCGCGTCGCTCAGCATGTCATTGGTGATGACGTCGAGCTTCTTCTGCTCTTCATCCTGCACGTTCGTGCTGCCCGCCGCCCCCAGGCTTCCCGACAGCGCGCCTGACGCCACGACGCGGCTGATCCGCGCGCAGGTGTCAGCGATCGCCAGGACCACGTCCTTCAGGGCGGCGTCCGCCGGCTCGGCCGCGAGCCGGGCGGCCAGGTCGACAAAAGCAGTCATTCTCGTCCTCGAACCGAAATCAGGGCGGCCGATCTAGGCGACGGCCGTGACAGGAAGATTTCAGACCTTCCGCTTCATCCGAACTTCACGGACGGTGCCCGTCGAAGAGTTCATCACCAAGGTATGGGTGTGAACACAGCCGTCCCGATAGACGACTCCGTCCAGAAGGCCGCCCCGCGTCACGCCCGTGGCGGCGAAGATCGCTTCGTCGCGGACGATCTCGTGCAGGTCGTACTTCTTGTCGAGATCCGTGACGCCCCAGCGCGCGGCGCGGGCGCGCTCGTCGGCGTTGCGGAACAGCAGACGCCCCTGGAACTGGCCACCGACGCACTTCAGCGCCGCGCAGGCCAACACGCCCTCGGGCGCGCCGCCGGATCCAAGATAGAGATCGATGCCGGTCGATGGGTCCGTCGTGTTGATCACGCCGGCGACGTCACCGTCCGTGATCAGGTGAATACGGGCGCCCACAGCGCGGACACTGGCGATGATCTCGGCGTGACGCGGCCGGTCCAGAACACAGACCGTGATCTCGGAAGGCGCCACACCCTTGGCGTCGGCGACGGCCTGAATATTCTCGGCGGGCGAACGGTCCAGATCGATGACCCCCGCCGGCAGGCCAGGACCGCAGGCGATCTTGTCCATGTAGGTGTCGGGCGCGTTCAGCAGTGTGCCCTTCGGCGCCCAGGCCATCACCGTCAGCGCATTGGGCTGGGACTTGGCCGCCAGGGTGGTGCCTTCCAGCGGGTCCAGCGCGATGTCGATGCGGGGGCCCTTCCCGGTGCCGACCTTCTCGCCGATGTACAGCATCGGCGCCTCATCGCGCTCGCCTTCGCCGATGACGATCTCGCCATCGATATCCAGTTCATTGAGGGCGTTGCGCATCGCGTCGACCGCAGCCTGATCGGCGGCCATTTCGTCGCCGCGGCCAAGCATGGTCCACGAGGCGATGGCGGCGGCCTCGGTCACGCGAACGGCGTCCAGGACCAGCGCGCGGTCCAGGGTGTTCGAACTCATCCGTTTCTCCCGACCGCCCCGATCGAGGCGGCCTTGTTCCCAATGTCGCCTTCGTCGCCCGTTTTTTGCAGGTCGTTAGATGCGCGCGACGCGCAGAAGGCGCGGACGCTCTAGCACGGTCTGCAGCTTTTCGATGCGGCTAATCGCGTCCAGGAGGTTTGATTCTGGCGTCGCATGGGTAACGAGCACGATCGGCACCCCACCCGCCCCTTCGACAGGCTTTTGCAGGAAGCTGTCGATCGAAACGCCGCATTCGGCCAGGGTTTCCGAAATCGCCGCGATCACGCCCGGCTGATCCTGCACCATCACGCGCAGATAGGCCTTGCCCACTGCCTTCGACGGATCGATCGAGACGAAGGGCTTCAGGTCGCCGGCCGGCGCCTGGAACACGGGGCGTACAGCCTTGGTCATCACGTCGGCGATGTCGGCCGCGACCGCCGCCGCCGTAGGACCAGCGCCCGCACCCGGGCCCTGCAGGAAGATCCGGCCGATGCGCTTGCCCTCGATGAACAGGGCGTTGAGCGCCCCGCCGGCCTGGGCCAGCGGATGATCCAGCGGCACCAGCGACGGATGCACCTTCACCGCGACGCCATCCTCGGACTTGGCCGCGCCGGCGATCAGCTTGATCCGGTAGCCCAGGTCCTTGGCCAGCTTGATGTCGAGCAGGTCGACCTCGCTGATGCCCTCGATCTCGGCGGCGGCGAAGTTCGGCGCGCAGCCGAACGCCAGCGCGGCCAGGATGCTGACCTTGTGACCGGCGTCGAAACCGCCGACGTCCATGGTCGGATCGGCCTCGGCGTAGCCCAGACCTTGAGCCTCGCGCAGCACGTCAGCGAACGAGCGACCGGTCTTCTCCATCTCCGACAGGATGAAGTTGCAGGTTCCGTTGAGGATGCCGGCCACCGAGACGATGTCGTCGCCCACCAGGGCCTCGCGCATCATCTTCACCGCCGGGACGCCGCCCATCACGGCCGCTTCGAACAGCAGCGGGGTGTTGGTGGCTTCGGCGAGGGCAGCCAACTCGGCGCCATGCTCGGCGATCAGGGCCTTGTTTGCCGTGACCACCGGCTTTCCGGCCTTTAGGGCGGTCTCGACGGCGGCCTTGGCCGGACCATCCGAGCCGCCGACCAGCTCGACGAAGATGTCGATCTCCGGCGAGGCGGCCAGCGCCACCGGGTCGTCGAACCAAACGAGGTTCGAGATGTCGACCGTGCGCGGCCGCGACTTTGATCGGGCCGATACCGCCGTCACGACCGCTTGGTCGCCAGCCGGCGCGAAGCCGGGACGCTCCGCCAGGAACTGCAGGAGCCCACCGCCGACCGTACCCAGGCCCGCGACGCCGACGCGCCAGGTCTTCTTCGTCATCTTCGAATCCTCGTTACGCCGTCCGACGCAGCCTTCTTAGGCCTGTTCCATCTTGTTGTGGGCCTTGGCCAGGATGGAGTCGGCGTTGGCGATGAATTTCTTCACGTTGCGTGCGGCCTGACGGATCCGGTGCTCGTTCTCGACCAGACCGATCCGCACATAGCCTTCGCCGTACTCGCCAAAGCCGATGCCCGGGGCGACGGCGACTCCGGCCTCCTCGATCAGCAGCCGCGAGAACAGCATCGAGCCGGCTTCGCGGTATTGTTCGGGGATCTTGGCCCAGGCGAACATCGAGGCCGGCGGGTTTGGAATGTCCCAGCCTGCGGCCTTCATAGACTTGATCAGCGTGTCGCGCCGGCTCTTGTAGATGCCGCGGATCTCGTCGACGCAATCCTGAGGACCATTCAGGGCCGTCGCGGCGGCCACCTGCACCGGCGTATAGGCGCCGTAGTCGAGATACGATTTCACACGCGCCAGGGCCGCGCAGATGCGGGCGTTGCCGACGACCATGCCCACGCGCCAGCCGGCCATGGCGTAGGTCTTGGACAGCGAATTGACCTCGACGGCGATGTCCTTGGCCCCATCGACCTGCAGGATCGACGGCGGCGGATTGTTGTCGAAATAGATCTCGCCGTAGGCCACATCGCTGATCACCAGCAGGTCGTGTTTTTTGGCTAGGGCGACCGCGTCCTTGTAGAAGTCGAGATCCACCCACTGGGCGGTCGGGTTCGACGGGTAGGACAGGATCAGCACGCTGGGCGGCGGCACCGAGTGCTTCACCGCGCGGCTGATGTTGGACAGATACTCCTCGGGCGACAACGCCGGCACGTGGCGGATGATGCCGCCAGCCATGATGAAACCGAAGGCGTGGATCGGATAGGCCGGGTTCGGGCAGATGATCACGTCGCCCGGACCCGTCAGGGCCTGGGCGAGGTTGGCGAAGCCCTCCTTGGAGCCCAGCGTGGCGATGACCTCGGTGTCCGGGTTCAGCTTCACGCCAAAGCGGCGGCCATAATAGTTGGCCATGGCCTTGCGAAGGCCTGGAACGCCCTTCGAGGCGGAATAGCGCCCGGCCTTGGGGTCGCGCGCGGTCTCGATCAGCTTGTCGACGATGTGCTGAGGCGTCGGCATGTCGGGATTGCCCATGCCGAAGTCGATGATGTCGGTGCCCTCGGCGCGAAGCCGGGCCTTGATCTTGTTGACCTCCTCGAAAACGTAAGGCGGGAGGCGACGGATACGGTGAAAATCGGTGCTCATGAGGGCTCTATGCGCCGCTTCGGCGCTTTGGGAGCGAAAGTCGGGCATGGATAGACCCCAAGCGGGGTCAAGCCAAGCCAGCTAAAGGAAGATTATGCCTCCGTCGCCCTACTGGGGCTGTGACGGAGGCGCGCTAGCTCGGCCGCGCGCGGCGCGGGCGAAGGCTTCGGTGTTGGCGCGGTCGGCTTCCGTAGGAGCCTGGAGGGCCGGCGGATTGGCCTCGCGACGCGCCTTTGCGGCGTAAGCCTCGGAGTCCTTCAGTTCCCAGGTGTTCGGCGCCGTCGCCTTGGCGAGCGCCGCGCCGGCCGCCTGCTGCTGCGCGACCTTGGCCCGAATCTGGCCGTCCGTCGGCACATCCGTCGGAACGACGGGGATGTCGGAGAACTTACGGCGCGGCCCCTTGGCCTTTGCGGCGGCTGTCGCCGCGGCCGCGACGGGAGAACTGGGATCCACCTGGCTGGACGAGAACGGGCTCGCGCAAGCGGTCGCGCCGGCCGCGAAGCCGAGGATCAAACCGATGCGCACGATTTTGCGGGTTTCGCCGTTCATCTTGTTTCTGGTCTTATGCGATGATCGCGGCGAGCGAAAGGCGTTCAGCGCTTTTCTCGAACCGGCTTTGGACTCGCGGAGGAAACCCCATGGCCACGGCGAAGGCCGCCCCCAAGGCTCGAAAGAAAGCCGCGACAAAGGCCGACGAGGCCACAAAGGCGGAGAAGATCGCCTCGAAGCCCAAGGCCGCCGCCAAGTCAGGCAAGCCGAAAGACAAGCCTGAATCCCCCCAGCTTCCGCCCCAGAGCGATTCGGCCCGCGCCGCGCCGCCGCCGCCGCCGCCGCCGCGGGGTGACGCCCCGCCCTTCCCGCCTTTTGAGTCCATGCTCTCGCCCGACCAGTTGAAGATGGTCGAGACCCTCTCGGCGAATCTCGCCCGCGCTGCCGTCACCGCCCAGGGCGCGATCGCCGAGGCGGCGCTGCGCCAAGCCGACCGTCCCGCTGCCCTGACGCCCGACCCGTTCCACGTCGCCCCCGCCTTGAACGAGGTGATGACGCGGCTCGCGGCGCAGCCCGACCGGCTGATGCGGGCTCAGGCCGACCTCTTCGGCCAATACATGGAGCTCTGGCAGACCGCCGCGCGTCGCGCCGCCGGCGAAGACGTCGCGCCCGTGGTCGCACCCGCGGCCGGCGACAAGCGCTTCAACGACCCGGATTGGGCGTCGAACCCGATGTTCGACCTAATGAAACAGTCCTACCTCTTGTCATCGAACTGGCTGAACGGCCTGATCGCCGAGGTGGACGGCGTCGACCCCGCCACAAAGCGCCGGGTCGAGTTCTTCACCAAGATGCTGACCGACGCGTTCTCGCCGTCGAATTTCCTGATCTCGAACCCGGCCGCCCTGCGCGAAGTCGTCCAGACTCAAGGGCAAAGTCTGGTGCGCGGCATGGAGAACTTCGCGGCCGACCTCGAGCGCGGCGGCGGCCAGTTGGCGATCAGCCAGACAGATCTGGCCAAGTTCAAGGTCGGCGAAAATGTCGCGACCGCGCCCGGCAAGGTCGTCTACCAGAACGACATCCTGCAACTGCTGCAGTTCGCCCCGACCACGGACACAGTCTGCGAGATCCCACTGCTGATCTTCCCGCCGTGGATCAACAAGTTCTACATCATGGACCTGCGGCCCGAGAACTCGATGATCCGTTGGCTGACGGGTCAGGGCTTCACGGTGTTCGTCGCCTCTTGGGTCAATCCCGACCAGACGCTCGCGGCCAAGACCTTCGAAGACTACATGTTCGAGGGCATCTATGACGCCGCCCAGCAGGTGATGACCCATTGCGGTGTCGATCGCGTCAACACCGTCGGCTACTGCATCGGCGGCACCCTGCTCTCAGTCGCCCTGGCCCATATGGCCGCGCGCGGCGACAAGCGGATCAACTCGGCCACCTTCTTCGCCGCCCAGCAGGATTTCGCCGAGGCCGGCGACCTTCTGCTGTTTACCAACGAAGAATGGTTGCAGTCCATCGAACAGCAGATGGACCAGGCGGGCGGCTTCCTGCCCAGCCAGTCGATGGCCGACACCTTCAACGCCCTGCGCGGCAACGACCTGATCTGGTCGTTCTTCGTCAGCAACTACCTGATGGGCAAAGAGCCGCGCCCGTTCGACCTACTGTTCTGGAACGCCGATCAGACGCGGATGCCCAAGGCGCTGCACCTGTTCTATCTGCGCAACTTCTACAAGGACAACGCTCTGACCACCGGCAAACTCAGCCTGGGCGGCGAACGGCTGGACCTCTCGAAGGTCAAGATCCCGATCTATGTACAGTCCTCGAAGGACGACCACATCGCGCCGTATCGCAGCGTCTATCGCGGCGCCAGGGCGTTCGGCGGTCCGGTAACCTTCACCATGGCCGGTTCGGGTCACATCGCCGGAGTCATCAACCACCCCGAAGCCAAGAAGTACCAGCACTGGACCAACAGCGAGCTGCCGGCGGATGTCTCTGAGTGGATCGCCGGCGCTCAGGAGCATCCCGGCTCCTGGTGGCCGCACTGGGCGGCCTGGCTCAAGGCCCGCTCGGGAGACCAGGTTCCGGCCCGCGACCCAGCCAAGGGCAAGCTGAAGCCGCTGGAGGACGCTCCGGGTTCGTTCGTGCTGGTAAAGTCACAACCCTGACGACAAGTGCGAGATTCTCCCCCGCAGGGCCAACAGCGAACCCGGTTCGCCCAAAAGTCGCCAGGATCATGGCCAAGCTTCCGCGCCATGCGCACGCTCAACCGACGGACAGCCTTAGGGTTCTGCGCCGCCGCGCCACTCCTGGCGCAGGCGGATCTTAGCCACGCCCTGATCCCGGACGCCGGACAAGAGCTGGCCGCCGCCGCACGGGCCCAGATCGGCGTCACCGTCACCTATGACGCCAGCTACCGTTCGATCGGCTATCCGAATGGCGATGTGTTGCGGACCAGCGGCGTCTGCTCGGATGTGCTGATCCGCGCCGCGCGTGACGCGTGGGGCATCGATCTGCAACAACGCGTGCATGAAGACATGAAGGCGGCGTTCGACGCCTACCCATCGCGTCGCGAATGGGGGCTCACGTCACCCGACGCCAATATCGACCATCGGCGGGTGCTGAACCTAGAGGCGTTCCTCGCACGCCAGAAGGCCAGGCTCCCCCTCCCCGCGCCCCGCCTATTGGGCGGCGACGCGTTCGACGCGGTTGCGCCAGGGGACATCCTCACCTGGCGCCTGGCGGGCGGCCGGCCGCATCTGGGGATCGCGGTCAGCGGACCTGCGCAAGTGCGCGTGGCGCACAATGTCGGCGATGGCGTCAGGGAAGAGCCACTGTGGCGCTTCAAGCTGCACAAACCCGCCGGCCACTACCGCTGGCGGGTCTGAGACATGCCTACAGGCCTGCGGCCTCATCCAGCCCGAGCGCGATGTTCAGGTTCTGCACCGCCGCGCCTGACGCGCCCTTGCCGAGGTTGTCGAGCAGCGCCACCAGACGCGCCTGACCGCCGGCGTCAGAACCGAACACGAAGAGCTTAAGGCGGTTGGTGCCGTTCAGGCCCTCGGGGTCCAGGGTCGTCAGCGCCTTGGCCTCGTCCAGCGACGCGACCTCGACGAACGCCTCGCCCTCGTAGTGCTTGACCAGCGCCGCATGGATGTCGGCCAGAGACGGCGCGCCGTTCAGGGTCGCCAGATGCAGGGGCATCTCGACGATCATGCCCTGGGCGTAGCGGCCGACGGCGGGTGTGAAGATCGGACGGGTCAGCAGACCGCCGTGCTTCTGCATTTCCGGCACATGCTTGTGGCTCAGCGAGAGGCCGTAGATGAAGTACGGCGCCCGGGTGTGGTCGGCGGCGCTCTCATCCTCGAACTGGGCGATCATCGCCTTGCCGCCGCCGGTATAGCCCGAAACGGCGTTGTACGAGACAGGCAGCTGGGCCGGCAGGATGCCGGCGCTGACCAGTGGCCGCGTCAGGGCGATCGCACCGGTCGGGTAACAGCCCGGATTGGAGATCCGCTTGGAGGCCGCGATCTTGCCGCGCTGCTCGCTATCGAGCTCGGCGAAGCCATAGGCCCAGCCCTCGGCTGTCCGATAGGCCGTCGAGGCGTCGACGACCACTGTGTCGGGGTTGGTCACCAGCGAGACGGCTTCCTTGGCCGCGTCATCGGGCAGGCACAGGACCACCGCGTCGGCGCTGTTCAGCATCGCCGCGCGTGCGTCGGCGTCCTTGCGCTTGTCCGGGTCGATCGAGATCAGCTGCAGGTCGGTACGACCGACCAGACGCTCACGAATCTGAAGGCCGGTGGTGCCGGCTTCGCCGTCGATGAAGACCTTGGGAGCGTTCGCCATGGCGGACTCCAATCCGAACAAGAGACAGGACAAGAAAAAGGGCGCTTCGGCTGAACCGAAGCGCCCCTTCCCGTAGACGTAATCGTCGCGATTAGCGCTTCGAGAACTGGAAGCTGCGGCGGGCCTTGGCCTTGCCGTACTTCTTACGCTCGACGACGCGGCTGTCGCGGGTCAGGAAGCCGTGCGGCTTCAGGACCGGGCGCAGGCCGGGTTCGTAATAGGTCAGAGCCTTCGACAGGCCGTGGCGGATCGCGCCGGCCTGGCCCGACAGGCCCGAGCCTTCGACGGTCACGACGACGTCGAATTGACCCAGACGGTCGGTCACTTCCAGCGGCTGGGCGATCATCATGCGCAGCACCGGACGGGCGAAGTAGACTTCCTGGTCACGACCGTTGATCGTGATCGAGCCCTTGCCCGGCTTGATCCAAACGCGAGCGATCGCGTTCTTGCGCTTGCCGGTCGCATAGGCGCGGCCTTGGGCGTCGATCTTGGGTTCGGCCGGAGCGGCAGCTTCCGGGTTGCTGGACAGGCTGGCCAGCGCGTCAAAGCCTTGAGCGTCAGTCATAGCTTAGAGGCTCCGGATGTTCTTGGCGTTGCGGCCCGCGAAGTCGACGACCTCGGGGTTTTGCGCTTGGTGCGGGTGCTCACCGTTGTTGTAGATGAGCAGGTGGGTCAGCTGCTTGCGAGCCAGCGGGCTCTCCTTGGGCAGCATGCGCTCAACGGCCTTCTCGAGGACGCGCTCGGGGAAACGACCGCCCAGCACCTTGCGGGGGGTGGTTTCCTTGATGCCGCCCGGGTGACCGGTGTGACGGTAGTAGACCTTGTCATCCAGCTTCTTGCCGGTGAACTTCACCTTGTCGGCGTTGATGACGACGACGAAGTCGCCGCAATCGACGTGCGGGGTATAGTCAGGACGATGCTTGCCGCGAAGACGCATGGCGATGAACGAAGCCAGACGGCCGACAACGGCGTTCTCGGCGTCGACCACGATCCACTTCTTCTCGACCTCGGCTGGCTTCAAGGAAGCCGTGATCTTCTGCATGGGATTGATCCGTAATTTCTGGGCGTCCGAACCCGAGAAAACCGGTTTCGTCCGTGTGAGGCGCGGCATGTACGGGAGACGACGAGCACTGTCAACAATAGCGGCTCAGAAACTTGCAAAACTGAACAATTACAACGCACTAATGAAAGCGGTATTATAATACCTCATCACTGTGTTTCAATCGTCATGAAATGGCGGCATAGCGACTCCAGCCCCCCCTCGCGAGAGCAGACACCATGGCCGTATCCCGTCGAACGTTCCTGAGCGCCACCGCCACCAGCATCGCCTTCGCCGCATTCGCGGCCCGGGCCCAAGACGGCGGGTCTCCGGCTGAGACCTATCTGAACGAGGTCACAGGCTATGGCCCCCTGGTGAGCGACCCCAAGGGGATGATCGATCTCCCCGCCGGCTTCCGTTATCGCGTGATCGCCCAAGTCGGCGAGACGATGAGCGACGGCCTGATCCTGCCTGGCAAGTTCGACGGCATGGGCTGTTTCGCGGCGGGCGACGACAAGGTCCTGCTGGTGCGCAATCACGAGATGTCCGCGTCCGACATCGAGAAGACTGCGTTCGGTCCACGCCAGACCCTTATCGACCGCATCGATCGCAGTCGCATCTGGGACTTCAATGGCGATGGCGCAGCCCTTGCGGGCGGGACGACCACCCAACTCTACAATCTCAGGACTGGCCAAACCGAGCGCCAGCACATGAGCATCGCAGGGACCCTGGTCAACTGCGCCGGCGGTGTTACCCCCTGGGGGTCATGGCTGACCTGCGAAGAGACCGCGATCAAGGCCGGCGCCAGGGCCAGCAAGAACCACGGCTATGTGTTCGAGGTGCCCAGCGCCCATGTTGGCCTCGTTGAGCCCGTCGCCCTGACCGGAATGGGCCGTTTCGAGCACGAGGCCGCCTGCGTCGATCCACGCACCGGGGTCGTCTATCTGACCGAGGACGTCGCCGACAGCCTCTTCTATCGCTACCTTCCCAACGACCGCCGCAATCTCGCGGCCGGCGGCCGTTTGCAGGCTCTAGGCCTGGTTGATGCACCCGAGGGCGGCGACACCCGCAACCAGCGGGAAAAGTCCTTTCCGACGGGCGGCTGGAAGAATGTACGCTGGATCGACCTCGACGGCGTCGATAGCCCCGATAACGATCTGCGCAGGCGTGGCCACAAGGCCGGCGCCGCGATCGTATCACGCGGCGAAGGCCTCTTCTTCGGAGAGGGCGAGCTCTATTTCACCGCCACCGCAGGCGGCCCCAAGGGCGCGGGTCAGATTTTCCGCTATGTGCCCAGCCCCTTCGAGGGACAACCGGGCGAGGCCGATCAGCCGGGCAAGCTGCAATTGTTCGTCGAAAGCCAAAACACCCGCGTGCTCGACTATGCCGACAATCTGGTGGTGGCGCCGTGGGGCCACGTCATTGTCTGCGAGGACCGTTACTCCGACACGCTGCGCAATCACCTGCGCGGCGTGACCCCCGAGGGCAAGGTCTACACGCTGGCCCGTAACGTCCACGCGGACAATTCGGAGTTCGCAGGCGCGTGCTTCTCCCCGGACGGCGGCACGCTGTTCGTCAACCTGCAGAACCCGGGCTTCACCCTGGCCATCTCCGGGCCGTGGGGCGCGGTGAAAGTCTAGTCGGCGCGCGCCTCGCCGCCCTTTCCAAGCTGCGGCTTGATCAAGGGCGGCGGACCCGCCAGGCGAAGGCGGTCGCAACGGCGAGCAGAACGGCCGCGCCGGCCTGATGAAGTACGCCCAGGCTGATGGGAACCGCCGCCATCAGCGTCCAGACGCCAAGGACGGCCTGAAGGAAGACAACGGCCGCGACGGCCGTGGCGAGGCTTTTGCCATGGCTCACCAGCAGACGATCACGCCGCGCCAGGACGACCAACACGACTGCGGCCAGGAGCAGGGCGTAGGCGAAGATGCGGTGGTTGAACTGAACTGCGGCCTGGCTGTGGGCCAGCGTTCCCCACAGGCCCGCACCGCCATAGTCACCCGGGAAGAACCGCCCATTCATCAGCGGCCAGTCGTTGTAGACAAACCCCGCGTCATTGCCGGCGACAAGCGCGCCCAGCAAGCTCTGGAAGAAGACGGCGCCAAGGAACGCCAGCGCCCAGCCGCGCCAGGGGCTGCGCTCCTCGACGCGCGGTGAGCCGTTCCAGGCGTCAAGGGCGGTCCAGATCAACAGCACAAACAGCGCAAGGGCCAGGCCCAGGTGGGTCATCAGCCGTTCCGGGGCCACCGAAACCCGCTCGGAAAGGCCGCTGGACACCATCCACCAGCCGACGAGGCCCTGCAGGCCGCCCAGGCCCAGCATCGCGGCGCAACGCCAGATTAGACGGCGCGGAATATCGCGACGGATCAGGAAAACGATCAGCGGAATGGCGTAGACCGCCCCGACAGTTCGCCCCAGCAAACGGTGGGCCCACTCCCACCAGAAGATTTCCTTGTAGCCCTCCAGGGTCATATCCGGATTGACCAGCTGGAACTGAGGGATCTGCTTGTAGAGCTCGAAACTCTCTCGCCAGGCCTGCTCTGACATGGGCGGCAAGGCGCCCATGATCGGCTGCCACTCTGTGATCGACAGACCCGAGTCGGTCAGACGGGTCGCCCCGCCGACAACGACCATGGCGAACACCATGGCGGCGACGATGAAAAGCCAGATCGCGACGGGACGCGAGCGGTCGGAACGCAGGAAAGACGTCATAGGGTCGGAAAAGCGTCACTTGTGGGCCGAATTGCGGCGGCTCCCTCCCTACGCCCGACAATGGCCCGCATCAATCTCTGTGTGGCCCGACATGACGGAGCCGCCGCTTCGTGCGAAACATCGGCACGCGCGGACGAAGCGGAGCGATCAATGAGCGGAATGGGAGTCTTCGCGGCGGCGGTGATCGGCATCCTGGCCGGATGGATCGCCGACATCGTTCTGGCGCGCCGGCACTCGCTGTTCAGCAAGCTCTTGATCGGCGTCATAGGCTCGTTCATCGGAGCCTTCATCGCCTCGCGTATCGACCTACATCTGGCTGGCTTCGTCGGCGAGTTGATCGTCTCGACCGTCGGCGCGATTCTGTTCCTGGCCGTCCTTGGCCTTATTCGGAGACCCGCGTGAACGAACCTTCCAGCCCGCCCCGATTGATCCCCGCGCGCCTGCGGAAACTGATCGGCTCGATCGGCGTCATGGTGATCTTGTTCGCATGGATCTGGATCTTCACCAGCCTCTACGACCACCTGCCCCAGAACCGCTTCGTGCATCTGGTCTATTTCGTAGCCTTGGGCATGGGCTGGATACTGCCCGTGATCCCGCTGATCAGCTGGATGGGCAAGGCCGACAAGCCGCTGGACACCGGCGTGCGATAAAGCCGGATACGAAAAAGGCCGCCCTTCCGGGCGGCCTTTCATCTTCCGCATATTCCCGAAGGAAATGGTCGGAGCGACAGGATTCGAACCTGCGACCCCTTGACCCCCAGTCAAGTGCGCTACCAGGCTGCGCCACGCTCCGACGCGGAAGGAGCGCCCTTATAGGCGCCGCCCTGCCCTTGGGCAACACCGATTTGGACAGAAATCAACCGCGCGCCAAAAGTCCGTCGAGGCGGGATTTGATCGCGGTAAGATCGGCGAGCGCGAACGCCAGTCGGTCCCGCGCCTCCTCGCCGACAGCGCGCTCTTTGCCCGGCGGCGCGTAGTCGAATTCAGCTTCCAGACTCGCCGAACCGTTGGACCCCAGCCCGGCGGCGATCACGTGCGCCAGCCCATGATCGCGATGCAGCTTCTGTACGCCCTTGATGGTCAGCCCTTCGCTGTGCAGCAGGGTGCGGACGCCGTTCAGAACAGCGATGTCCTGTGGACGATAGAACCGACGCCCACCGGCGCGTTTCATCGGGCGGATGAAAGAGAACTTGGTTTCCCAGAAGCGAAGCACGTGCTGCGGCACGCCAAGCTCCTCGGCGGCTTCGGAGATCGTGCGGAAGGCGTTTGGCCCCTTCGCCACCGCAATCGATCCTTAGCCGCCCAGAGCGCGATCGATGCGCGCCTTCATGACCTGCGAAGCGCGGAAGCCGATCACGCGCCGCGGCTCGATCTCAGCGGGCTCGCCGGTCTTGGGGTTGCGCCCCATGCGCGCGCGCTTGGCGCGGACCTGGAAGACGCCGAACCCGGACAGCTTGACGGTTTCGCCCTGCTCCAGCGCCTCGGCGACGAGATCGAGAGTGCGCTCGACCAGTCCCGCGCAGTCCTGGCGGGTCAGTCCGACTTCCTCATGAACCGCCTCGCACAGGTCGGCCCGGGTCAAAGTAGCGCCCTTCATGCAACCCCCTTCACGCGTATCGGAGCGACCTTGGGGGTCGCCCTAGCTGGAGCACTCGCGGCGAACCCTGGCGTGTTGCGGCCGCCCTCAACTGGCCGCGCCCAGGTTCACCGACGACCTCATGCCGCGATTACCGCATGAAGTCAAAGACTCAACGCCAAGAGTTCATGCCTTGGCGCAGGATCGCGCAGCGCGCAGCGCCAGCGCCCTGAAACTAGAGACGGACGACGCAGGCCCCCCAGGTCAGCCCACCGCCCATCGCCTCCAGAAGCAGCAAGTCGCCCTTCTTGATCCGGCCGTCCTTGATCCCGTGCGCGAAAGCCAGCGGGATCGAGGCGGCCGAGGTGTTGGCGTGGATGGCCACGGTCGAGATGACCTTTTCCTCGTCAATGCCGCAGCGATGCGCCACGCCTTGGAGGATGCGCTGATTGGCCTGGTGCGGAATGAACCAGTCGACATCGGCGACCGCAACGCCCGCCTTGCCGGCGGCGGCGTGAATCGCTTCGGAGATGTTGACGACCGCGTGCTTGAAGACCTGATTGCCCAGCATCCGAAGCTTGCCGACCGTTCCGGTCGTCGACGGCCCGCCGTCGACATACAGCAGATCCTGCTTTGTCCCGTCGGCGCGCAGGGCGAAGCCCAGCATGCCGCGATCGTCAGTGGTCCCCTCGCCTTCCCCCGGCTCGAGCACGATCGCGCCGGCGCCGTCGCCAAAAAGAACGCAAGTGCCGCGATCGCTCCAGTCCATCAGGCGCGTCATGGCTTCAGCGCCGATCACCAGCGCGCATTTGGAATGACCGCGCGCAACGAAGCCGTCGGCGACGCTCATGGCGTAGACGAAGCCCGAGCAGACAGCCTGGACGTCAAAGGCGACGCCGACCGGCGCGCCCAGCTTGCGCTGCACGATCGTTGCGGTCGCGGGGAAGGTAAGATCCCCGGTCGTCGTCGCCACGATAATCAGATCGACATCTGCAGCCGTCTTGCCCGCCGCCGCCAGGGCTTCCTTGGCCGCCTCGAACGCAAGATCCGAAACCGGCTGATCGTCCGCCGCCTGATGGCGCTGACGGATCCCGGTGCGCTCGACGATCCACTCGTCGCTGGTGTCGACAAACTTCGCCAGGTCATCGTTCGTCACGACCTTGGACGGCAGATAGGCGCCGACGCCAGTTACAACGCTTCGCACAACGCTCACTCGGCCACTCCTTGGGCGTCTGCGCCGGGACCCTGCCCGTCGCCGGACTTGATCGCCGCCGCCGTAGCGGTCAGGCGCTTGAGATTTCTGTCGATTTCGGCGCGGAAATCGCTGCGCGCGAGGTTCGTCGCGACTCGAATGGCCGAAGCGAAGCCGTTGGCGTCCGCGCCCCCATGGCTCTTCACCACGATGCCATTCAACCCCAGCAGCGGAGCGCCGTTCACGCGGCTCGGATCCAGGCGGTGACGCATCTTCTTCAGGGCGCCTGACGCGATCAGCGCGCCCAGCATGGCCAGAGGTCCCGAGGTCAGGGTCGACTTGATCTCATTCGAGAAGAACCGCGCCAGCCCCTCGGCGGTCTTCAGGGCGACGTTGCCGGTGAAGCCGTCGGTCACGACCACATCCACCGTGCCATAGGCGATGTCGTTACCCTCGACAAAGCCGTGGTAGTCGAAATCCAGGGTGGTCTCGCGCAGGATGGCGTGCGCCTCGCGCACCTCCTCGTGCCCCTTCTGGTCTTCGGAGCCTACGTTCAGCAGCCCCACTGTCGGCCGCTTGGATCCGTGGACGGCGTGATGGAAAGCCGCGCCCATGATGGCGAACTCAACGAGTTGCGACGCGTCGCTTTCGACGTTGGCGCCGACATCGAGAACGGTCGTTACGCCCTTCATCGTGGGCCAGTTGGCGACGATGGCCGGACGCTCCAGCTCTGCGCCCATGCGCAGGATCAGCTTGGAGATGGCCATCAACGCGCCCGTGTTGCCGGCGGAAACGCAGGCCTGCGCCTCGTTTTCGCGAAGGGCCTCGACTGCGTTCCACATGCTGGAGCCCTTGCCCCGACGCATGGCCTGGGCCGGCTTCTCGTCCATGCCGATGGCTTTGTCGCAGTGGCGGACTTCGCTCACCGCCTTGGCGCCAGGATGCTTCGCAAGCTCGGCTTCGATCGCAGCGCCGTCACCGTGAAGCAGGAAGCGCACGCCCGGCAGGGCCTGGAGCGCTTGAGCGATCCCGGGGACGACAATGGAGGGGCCGTGGTCGCCGCCCATGGCGTCGACGGAGATGACGAGGGATTGGGACACGTGGCGCTGTGAGCTCCGGCAGGCGGCCGCACCGCCCTGAAGGCGGCGGACGATACATCCGCGTGATTATCACGCAAGCAGGCGAGTCGGGCCTAGCCAGCCCGGCTGACTTGAAATCAGACCCTCTCAAACTCAGTCCAGCGGCTGTCGAGCCGCTCGCAAGCCGCGGAAGACGTTAGTCTTCCTCACGCTTGAGGCTGAGAGACTTCAAGGCGGAGAAGGGCGAAATCTCGGTCGGCTCAGGCGGCTGGACGAACACTGCGCCCGGCTTGCGAGGGAAAGGATCCAGTTCCAGAGCCAGATGCTCCACCACATAGCCCGAAACATCGATCATCTCGCCTTCCAGGACATCGGGCGGATCGTCGCCGTCCGGATCGGCGCCGAGGTCGCCGAACTCCTCCTGGGGGGCGTTCTGGCTGTTCGCCGGCAGGACTCGCAACGAAAAGCGCGCGTCGATCGGCGTCTCGAAATCGTCGGCGGTCGCGCTGCAGGTCTGAACAACCCGCGCACGGAGAATCCCCGAGACACTGGCGCCATCGAGCCAGGACGACAGGTGGACCTCGGCGCTGAGCGCTTCCAGACTGACCAAGCCCAGTTGCTTGGCGATCGCCTTGCGCTGCTCAGCAGAAGGCTCAAGCCGCAAGCTGACGGCGCCGCGATCCACTTGCGCTAGGGAAATCTCACAGGGCCAGGCTGTGGTCAGGGGTTCGGCCAAGTCACGTCTCCTTGCAGCAAGGCGTCCAGCGGCTGAGCCGCCAGCGCTTCGCGCACCTTGATCACATACGTCGTCAACGCCGCCGCGTCGCCATCGCTGCGCTCCTCCAACGCGGTGCGCGCGATGAATTCGCGCGTCGCCGTAGTCTCGGGAAAGCCGCCTATGGCGTCGTCATAGGCCTTGAGGCGTCCATAGAAGGCGCCCGCCAGCTTCTTCATCTTCTTGCCGACTGCGGTGTCGGAGACGCCAATCTCGCGGAAAGCGTCGTCGAGCCCCTTCACATAGGCGTCGAACACAGCTTGCGAGGTCTCGGCCGCCGCCTCCCCCTGCCCCTTCAGGCGCTCGACCAGGAAGATCACATGCAGGCTGAAGAGCTCGAAGCGCCCTTCCAGCGAGTCGCGGACGCCATAGTCGCGATAGAAGGTCGCCGATCGAGCCTGCGCGACCGCGGACGCGTAGAGCTTGGCGCCCGCCAACTTGGCGGGTCTCGGCTTCAGCCACCTATCCAGAAACATTCAAACGCCTCGATTTCGCCGCGACATCCCGCTATGCGCGGAGTCCGCCTTCACGCGGGCATTGAACTAAGCCCGCGCGAGCGATAGGTCAAAGTCTGCATTTTTCCGGTTCGGAGCCTTGATGTCTCGCCCCGCCGTTTTCGCCGCCGCCGTCATGGCCGTGGCGCTCGCTTCTTCGGCGTGCACGCCGCTGACAAGCTATTCCGGTTTCCAGGCCATCGAGGCCAAGCCGGCCGAGATGAAAGTCGGCGAGGACAGCAAGTCCACCCTGATGGAGAAGCTCGGCTCTCCGTCGGCGGTTTCGACCTTTGACAACAACACCTGGTACTACATCTCGCAGACCACCGACCGCGTGGCCTTCTACATGCCGCGCGTGATCAAGCGCGATGTCGTCGCCATCAAGTTCAACCCCGCTGACGAGAAGGTCGCGTCGGTCGACACCTATACGCTGCAGGACGGCAAGGTCATCGCCTACAACGGCCGCGAGACGCCGACCCGTGGCCGCGAGATGACCATTCTCGAGCAACTTCTCGGCAACGTTGGTCGCGGTGGCATGCTGCCGCAGGACGACACGGCGCCGGGCCAGCGGCCAGGCGACCGATAGACCTAAGTCGACACGTCGCGACAACAGAGAGGCCGCTCACCAGCAGGTGAGCGGCCTTTTTTCGCGCCCAGGTGAGTCCGTCGTGAAAAGCACCACTCAAGCTGGTGAGTTAAGCTGCGACACTTTACTCTAAATCCCAGATTCACCCTCATGAACCAGCTTGGCCGGCCCCGGTTGAAAGACTCTATCAACTCAATCCAGCCAATCATCGACTCCAGCCGCCAAGATTTCGCGGCGCGAATTCACGGCCGCGAGGGAGGCGCTCTGTGGAGGGAATGGATTTCCGCGATGTGTCGGTCCTGCTGGTCGATGACAACGCGAACATGCGCAAGGTTGTCGGCACGATGCTGAAGGCGGCAGGCGTGCGCCGGATCCGTGAGGCGAATGATGGACTCGAAGGGCTGAAGATCTTTCAGACCCAGGAGATCGACATCATTTTCACCGACCTGATGATGCAGCCCGTGGATGGTCTTGCATTCATCCGCTGGATCCGGACATCGACGGCAAGCCCGAACCACTTCGTGCCGATCATCATGATGACGGGTCACGCGACCCAGCGCACTCTGAACGAGGCGCGCATGGCTGGCGTAACAGAGTTCCTAGCCAAGCCGTTGACCGCGCGTGGCGTGATGCATCGCATCAACGAGATCGTCAACAATCCTCGCCCGTTCGTGCGCGCCAGCGAATATTTTGGCCCCTGCCGCCGCCGGCGGATCGATCACGACTTCCAGGGCGTCGAGCGCCGGGGGGCGGCTGCGGCCCCGGTCCAGGACGCGCTTGAAGAGATGGATCTCGAAGACATCTACTAGGCGCGCCCTGACCTCAGGCGTCCACATCAAAGCAGAACGCCCCGGAGCAGGCTCCGAGGCGTTCGCCTTTATGACTGGTCCTCTGAAAAATCAGACGCCGTGGGCCAGGACCGCGATAAGCAGCAAGGCCACGATGTTGGTAATCTTGATCATCGGGTTCACGGCGGGACCCGAGGTGTCCTTGTAGGGGTCGCCGACCGTGTCGCCCGTGACGGCGGCCTTGTGGGTTTCCCCGCCCTTCTTGTGCAGGACGCCGTTCTTGTCGGTGAAGCCCTCTTCGATCACCTTCTTGGCGTTGTCCCAGGCGCCGCCGCCGCTGGTCATCGAGATGGCGACGAACAGGCCCGTGACGATCACGCCCATCAGCATGGCGCCGAGGGCCGCAAAGGCGTCGACCTTGCCGGCGATGGCCTGGATCACGAAGAACAGAGCCACTGGCGAGACGACCGGCAGCAGGCTGGGCACGATCATCTCGCGAATAGCGGCCTTGGTCAGGATGTCCACGGCCTTGCCATACTCCGGCTTGACCTCGCCGGTCATGATGCCGGGGTTCTCGCGGAACTGACGGCGGACCTCGGCGACGACCGACTCGGCCGCCCGGCCGACGGCGGTCATCGACAGACCACCGAACAGGAACGGCAGCAGGCCGCCAAACAGCAGGCCGACCACAACGTACGGGTTGGACAGGTCAAACGTCACCGCGCCCATGCCGTCGAAGAAGCTACCTGGGGCGGCGTTTTCCGAGAAGAACTTCAGATCCTCGGTATAGGCGGCGAACAGCACCAGGGCCCCCAGACCGGCAGAACCGATCGCGTAGCCCTTGGTGACGGCCTTGGTGGTGTTGCCTACGGCGTCCAGCGCGTCGGTCGTCACGCGGACTTCCGGCGGCAGGCCGGCCATTTCGGCAATGCCGCCGGCATTGTCGGTCACGGGGCCGAAAGCATCGAGGGCGACGATGAAGCCGGCCAGCGACAGCATGGTCGTAGTGGCGATGGCGATGCCGAACAGGCCCGCCAGATTGTAGGTCACCACGATGCCGACAATGATCGTCAAGGCCGGCAGGGCCGTCGACTCCAGCGACATGGCCAGGCCCTGGATCACGTTGGTGCCATGGCCCGAGACCGAGGCCTGCGCCACCGACTTGACCGGACGGAAGCCGGTGCCGGTGTAGTACTCGGTGATCATCACGATCGCGGCGGTCACGACCAGACCGGCCAGACCGCAATAGAACAGCGCGTCAGCGCCATAGGAGCGACCGTCCACCTCGACGGCGGTCGGCACCAGCTGGTGGATCACGTACCAGACGGCCGGGATCGACAGGACGCCGGTCACGATGAGGCCCTGATACAGAGCGCCCATGATGTTCTGGCTCTTGCCCAGACGCACGAAGAACGCGCCGATGATCGAGGTGACGATGCAGACCGCGCAGATCGCCAGCGGCAGCAGCATCATTGCGCTGACGGCCTCGGTCCCGCGGAAGAAGATCGCCGCCAGAACCATGGTGGCGACCGTGGTCACCGCGTAGGTCTCGAACAGGTCGGCGGCCATGCCGGCGCAGTCGCCGACATTGTCGCCCACATTGTCGGCGATCGTCGCGGCGTTGCGAGGATCATCCTCCGGAATGCCGGCCTCGACCTTGCCGACAAGGTCACCGCCCACGTCGGCGCCCTTGGTGAAGATGCCGCCGCCCAGACGGGCGAAGATCGAGATCAGCGAGGCGCCGAAGCCCAGCGCGACCAGAGAGTCGATAACCACGCGACCGGTCGCCTCATGGCCGGTGGCCAGCAGGACGTAGTAGTAGCCCGCCACGCCCAGCAGGGCGAAGCCGGCCACCAGCATGCCCGTCACGGCGCCGGAGGTGAAGGCCATCGACAGGCCCTTGGCGAGACTCTCGGAGGAGGCTTGCGCGGTCCGCACATTGGCGCGAACCGAGATCAGCATGCCGGCGAAGCCCGCCGCGCCGGAGAGGATCGCGCCCAGCGCGAAGCCGACCGGTTGCTCCCAAGATTTGAAGAAGAACGCCAGAGCGGCGATCACCACCACGCCGACGATGCTGATCGTCGTGTATTGGCGCTTGAGATAGGCCTGAGCCCCTTCCTGGATCGCCGCAGCGATCTCCTGCATGCGCGCATTGCCAGCCGAGGCTCGCATTAGACTCGCTGTCTGCACGGCGCCGTACAGCACCGCCAGAAGCCCGGCCCCAATAGCCAGATAAAGCCAAAGACTCATTAGTTCTTCGCCCCTTCGCGTTTCTCAATCACGAGGGGACGCCGATCCGGGGAGAATGGAATGACGCACGTCAAACCCGCCACCCCGATCGACGGGCGGGCCTTTTGGCCTCATGCCCCTCGATGCTCCCTAAATGACACCCGGAACAGTGTCATTCCAACGAGACTGTCAGATGGCTGGGGGGTGCGCAACCCGGCTCGAAACAAGCGTTTGTCGCTGAGGAACGGGGCCAGAAAGCCCGCCTAGGGGCGAACAATCTCGCGATCGACCTGTATCGCCGCGCTGGCCTTGGGGGGCATCAGTTGCTGCCGGGGGATCTGTTTCACGATCTCGACCGAGGCAACCTTGCCCTTGCCGAACAGAACAGCGCTCTGGCTCAGCACAAAGGCCGTGAGACGCGGCCCGTCCACTTCTTTCCAGGTGTCGGTGCGCGTGAAGGGGGTCTTGTGCGCCGCCCGCACGATCGCGTCCCGCAGGGCTGGCTCCTTGTCCTTGAAGGACTCGACTTCCGTTCCGGAGGTCAACTTGAGCGTCATCGCCACGAAGACGTAGTTGACGATCCTGCCATTGGCGATGATCGGGATGGTCATCGAGCCCAGCTTGTAGGTGGGGTCGAGCGCCTGCTTGCCGTCATCCTTCTTCTTTTCGGAGGCCAGGGCGGGGCTGGCCAAGGCGGCCCAAGCGCCACAGGCGGCGACCAGGAGGATGCGGCGCGTGGGGGTGTCTGGCGGGGTCATGGCCCCTCCCCTAGCATCCAAGGCCTTGAAATTCGCCTAACCGCAGCCGTGGGGCCCTGTACGATCCGATTGTCTCACTCAAATCGGAGAAAAGGGCTCCATCTCAGACATTCAGAGCATTTTTTCGATCCGATCACCGTTTCATGCGGATCGGAAAACGCTCTAGCCGTGAAGCCAGCCAAGCCGAGAGGGCGTGACGTCACGCCCCTTGTAGTAGGCCGAGACCCCCTCGCCTTCGACAAACTCGCCGATCTCGCTGACCTTCACGCCGGCGGCGGCGGCAGCCACCCGGAAGGCCCAGGCCTCATTGGGATCAACCGCACAGACGATCTCGTAGTCGTCGCCACCGGACGCCAGGGAGATCCGTCCCTCGACCTGCTCCGGCTGCTGATCCAGCCAGGCTTGCGCGCCCGGCGAAAGCGGCAATCGCTCAAGATCGACCCGCACCCGGCAGCCGCTGGCCTTGGCGATATGGCTGCTGTCAGCCAGAAGCCCGTCGGAAACATCGGCGGCGGCCTTGGCGTGAACACGCATGGCGTCGCGGAGGGTCACGCGCGGTTCCGGCTGGCGATAGCGGCGCAGCATGGCCCCATCGGCGTCCATGACCTCGCCCCACTGCGCCAGAAGACCCAGCCATCCGTCACCGATCGTACCGGAGACCATCAGGCGGTCACCAGGCTTAGCGCCCCGGCGGAGAATCGTCTCGCCCTGCGGCGCCCAGCCCAGAAAGGTCGCCGACACGACGAGCGGACCGGAGGTGGTGACCGTATCCCCGCCCAGCAGGGAAATGTCGAACAACGCACCATCCTCAGCCAGCCCTCGGGCGAAGGTCTCTCGCGAGGCGACGTCGGAGCCGGAAGGCCAGCCCACGGCGAGGAAATAGCCATAGGGCTCGGCCGCCTTGGCGGCGAGGTCGGAAAGATTGGTGCGAAGCAGCTTTCGGGCGACGACATCCAAGGCCTCTTCGGCCAGGAAGTGAACGCCCGCGACCATGGCGTCCTTGGTGATCACCAGGTCGTATCCCGGCCTGGACGGCAGCACCGCCGCATCGTCCAGAAGATCCAGAGCGACAGGGTCGCCACGCGTCAGCGGCCGCAGCAACCGCGCGATATGATCAAACTCAGTCGGCGGCGCCGCAGCGGGGGCCGCAGCGTCGTCTTCAGCGAACCAGTCTTCTTCGTCAGTCTCGTGCATCACGGGCGATCGCGTCGAGGGCGCCATTGATGAAGCCTGACTCGGGACCTTCAAAAAAGGATTTCGCGATCTCTACATATTCATTGATGACCACCTCGGTCGGAACGTCCGATCGGTACATCAGCTCGAAGGCCCCGGCGCGCAGCACCGCGCGGGCCGTCGCATCCAGTCTTTCCAGTCGCCAACCGGACGCCAAACGCTTGACGATACCCTGGTCGATCTTGGCTTGATTGGTCACCACGCCGCGCGCGAGGTCGGCGAAGAAGGTCTCGTCAGCCGCCGCGAGCTGCTCGCCCTCGACGTCGCGGTCGAAGCGATGCTCGCCGAACTCGCGGATCACCGAATCGACGCCGGCGCCCGAGACTTCCATCTGATACAGCGCCTGGACGGCGGCGAGACGCGCAACGGAGCGCGGTTGGATACGGTTGCCGCTCATCGGGCCTGTCCCAGCAGTTGGCGCTTCAGACCGATGGTCTCCAAGCAGGCCTTGGCGGCCGCGCCGCCGCGATCACCTTCGCTGACCCGGGCGCGGCTCAGGGCCTGGGCCTCTTCATCAACGGCCAGAACGCCGAATCCGATCGGCAGACGCTTGGCCACGCCAAGGTCCTGCAAGCCACGAGCGGTCTCGTTGGCGACGAGTTCGAAATGGTAGGTTTCGCCGCGGATCACCACGCCCAGGGCGACATAGCCATCATAGCGCACGCCGACCGGACGGTGCCCGGCATCCTCAGCCATGGCGATCACGGTCGGAATCTGCAGCGCGTTCGACACAGTGATCACGTCGTACTCGGCGCCCTGCGCCTCGATGGCTTGGGTGGCTCCGCGCAGCAGTTCGTCGGAGATCCCCGAATGGCTTCGGCCCTCCACGATCAGCAGGCGGATTTTGTCTTCAACCATCTAGCTCAACTCTCCACGGGCACGCGCGCCGCGCGCCCCTACAAACACACAACAGGATTAACGGACTATAGCTCTTCTTCGCCGCCGTCGCTCAGACCCTCTTCGGTCAGGAACTTGGCGAAGTCGCTGGTTTCCTTGAAATCACGGTAAACGGACGCGTATCGGACATAGGCGACGTCATCGAGCGATTTCAACGCCTTCATCACCATCTCGCCCACCGTCGACGAGGGCAGCTCGGTTTCGCCCATGCTTTCCAGCTGCCGAACAATGCCGTTGACCATCCGTTCGACGCGCTCGGGATCGACCGGACGCTTCTGGGTGGCCAGGCCGACCGAACGCACCAGCTTGTCGCGATCGAACGGGGAACGGCGCCCAGAGCGCTTCACGATAATCAGCTCGCGAAGCTGCACGCGCTCGAACGTGGTGAAACGTCCGCCGCACTCAGGACACATCCGCCGACGCCGGATGGCCGCGCCGTCTTCCGACGGGCGGCTATCCTTGACCTGGCTTTCGGCATGGCCGCAGAACGGGCATCGCATGATCTAGCCCCCTCCGCGGCGCAATCACCCTATTAGTTGTAGATCGGGAAGCGACCCGTCAAGGCCAGCACTTCTTCGCGAACCTTGGCCTCGACGGCGGCGTTGCCGTCCGGACCATTGACCGCCAGGCCGTTGACGACCTCGCCGATCAGCTCGCCGACGCGGGTGAACTCGGCTTCCTTGAAGCCGCGCGTCGTACCGGCCGGGGTGCCCAGGCGAATGCCCGAGGTGATCGTGAACGGCGCAGTGTCGAACGGCACGCCGTTCTTGTTGCAGGTCATGTAAGCGCGCTCGAGGCTGTGCTCGGCGTCGCGGCCGGTCACACCCTTCGGGCGCAGGTCGACCAGCATCAGGTGGCTGTCGGTGCCGCCCGAGACGATATTCACGCCCGACTTCAGCAGCGCCTCGGCCAGGGCCCGCGCGTTCGCGACAACTTGTCGCGCATAATCCTTGAACGAAGGCTGCAGCGCTTCGCCGAACGCCACGGCCTTGGCCGCGATGACGTGCTCCAGCGGGCCACCCTGCAGGCCGGGGAACACCGCAGAATTGACCTTCTTGATGATCGCTTCGTCGTTGGTCAGCACCATGCCGCCGCGCGGACCGCGCAGCGTCTTGTGCGTCGTGGTGGTGACCACGTGGGCGTGCGGGATCGGGTTGGCGTAGGCGCCGCCGGCGATCAGGCCGGCGTAGTGCGCCATGTCCACCATCAGATAGGCGCCGATCGAGTCGGCGATCTCGCGGAACTTGGCGAAGTCGATCTCGCGGCTGTAGGCGCTGCCGCCGGCGATGATCAGCTTGGGCTTCTCGCGCTGGGCGACCTCGGCGACGCCGTCATAGTCGATCAGCTGGTCCTGCTGGCGGACCGAGTAGGAAATCGGCTTGAACCACTTGCCCGACTGGTTGGCGGGGCTGCCGTGCGTCAAATGGCCGCCGGCGGCCAGATCCATGCCCAGGAACGTGTCGCCCGGCTGCAGCAGCGCCATGAACACGGCCTGGTTGGCCTGCGAGCCCGAGTGCGGCTGGACGTTGGCGAAGCCCGCGCCAAACAGCGCCTTGGCGCGCTCGATCGCGATCGTCTCGATCTCGTCGACATATTCGCAGCCGCCATAGTAGCGCTTGCCCGGATAGCCTTCGGCGTACTTGTTGGTCAGAATCGAGCCCTGGGCCTCAAGCACGGCCTTGGAGACGATGTTCTCCGAGGCGATCAGCTCGATCTGGTTCTGCTGGCGACCCAGCTCGCGACCGATGCGATCGAAGATGTCGCGGTCCGCAGTGGCGAGGTCCGCGCCGAAAAAGGCGCTGAGGTCAGTTTGGGTCATCACGCTCTCCTGGCGTTGCGGGGAGTCGGCAGAGGCGCCCTCTTTAACGGGATAGGCGCGGCGATCAATCTCGGAACCACTCGAGATGTTGCGCGTTGTCGACCGGCAGGGCGCATCTGGCCCCTGCGCGAACGATGACGACAATAACAGGAGTGGGGTATCTCATGGCGTCTCAGGGCGGCGGAAACACGGACACGACGATCGAGAGTGACGTCGACATCCTGGGACTCAGCGCCGAGATCGTAGCGGCCTATGTGGGTCAGAATACGGTCGCTCAAGCGGCCATCCCAGACCTGATCAGGACCGTCCACGGGGCGCTGGCCACGCTCAACGACGGCGGCGAGGCGCCCGGGCCCGCAGAAAAGGCCAAGCCCGCCGTTCCCGTAAGCCGTTCGGTGCAGCACGACTACATTGTCTGCCTCGAAGACGGCAAAAGGCTGAAGATGCTGAAGCGCTACCTGCGCTCGCACTATGACATGAGCCCCGAGGACTATCGTCGCAAATGGGGCCTGCCGCCGGAGTACCCCATGGTGGCGCCGGCCTATACGGCCAGACGTTCGGATTTCGCCAAGCAGATCGGCCTGGGCAAGGGCGTGCGGCGGGGCAGCTGAGCCATCATCCAGACGCACAAACGCCGCCGGTTTCCGGCGGCGTTTTTCGTTTCCAGAGCTTTGCGGACGTCCGAAGCTGAAGGTGCGCGTCTTCCTTCTAGGCCGCGTAGCCGCCCATCCGGGCGACGTTGCAGTGGGCCCAAAGCTTCTCCATCGCCGCGACCAGCTTGCGCATCATGTCGTCAGTGTGGAACGGCGTCGGGGTGAAACGCAGGCGCTCGGTGCCACGCGGGACGGTCGGATAGTTGATCGGCTGCACATAGACGCCGAAATCGGCCAGCAGCATGTCGCTGATTATCTTGCAGTGGACGGGATCGCCGACCAGCACCGGAACGATATGGCTGACGCTGTCCATGACCGGCAGACCCGCCGCCTTGAACATGGCCTTCAGGGTCGCCGCGCGCTCCTGGTGAACCTCGCGAACCTCGGGGTGCTGCTTGAGCCAGCGGACGCTGGCCAGCGCACCGGCCGTCAGGGCCGGCGGCAGAGACGTCGTGAAAATGAAGCCCGAGGCCATCAGGCGAATGGCGTCGATCACCTCGGCGTCGCCGGTGATGTAGCCGCCCATCACGCCGAACGCCTTGCCCAACGTACCTTCGATGATGTCGATCTCGCTCATCAGGCCATCGCGCTCGGCGACGCCGCCGCCGCGCGGGCCATACATGCCGACCGCGTGAACCTCGTCGAGATAGGTCATCGCGCCGTACTTCTTGGCCAGGGCCACGGTGCCGGCGAGGTCGGCGATGTCGCCGTCCATCGAGTAGACGCTCTCGAAGGCGATCAGCTTGGGCGCGTCAGCCGGCGCTTCGGCCAGCAGTTGCTCGAGATGCGCCAGGTCGTTGTGCTTGAAGATCTTGCGCGGACCACCGCCGTTGCGGATGCCGGCGATCATCGAGGCGTGGTTCAGTTCGTCCGAGAAGATGATCAGGCCGGGCAGGATCTTCTGGACCACCGAGAGCGTCGCCTCGTTCGAGACATAGCCCGAGGTGAACAGCAGGCCGGCTTCCTTGCCGTGCAGATCCGCCAGTTCCTGCTCCAGCAGGACGTGGTCATGGTTGGTGCCCGAAATGTTGCGCGTACCGCCGGAGCCCGAACCGTGCTCGTCCACCGCGGCCTTCATGGCCTCCAGAACCACAGGATTCTGACCTTGTCCGAGATAGTCGTTGCTGCACCAGACAACGACTTCCTGTTCCGAACCGTCCTGGCGCGTCCAGGTCGCGCGCGGAAACTGGCCGCGCTGACGCTTCAGGTCGGCGAACACCCGGTAGCGACCCTCTTCGCGGATCTGCTCAACGGCGCTGCGGAACGCGGCTTTGTAGTCCATGTCGATCTCTAAACCACCGCCCAGCCGGGTCGGCGGTCCCCTAAGTCCAGGCTCGGCTTTTCGCACCAGTCGCCCGCAGTGTCCATCTAAGGGCGTTTACCTAGCAAATCGAAAGGCCTGATGGCCTTGATCGAGTTTCTCGATACACGCCCTGAACTATCATCTCTTGGCCGATTCAATGCAGATCGGACACCCTTCCGCGCAGTAACTCGATGACGGCCGAGAAGTCCTTGCCGCCAAAGCCGTTGGCGTCGAACAGCGCGTAAAGCGCCTCGGCCTGCGCCCCCATAGGCGTGGAGGCGCCGGCCTTGGCGGCGGCTTCCTGAGCCAGCTTCAGGTCCTTCAGCATCATCGCCGAGGCGAAGCCGCCCTCGAAGCCGCGATCTGCGGGCGTCTGCGGCCCCACGCCCGGCACCGGGCAGTACGAGGTGATCGACCAGCACTGGCCCGAAGACTTGCTGGCGATCTCGAAGAAGCGGTCGGCCGCCAGACCCAGCTTCTCGGCCAGGGCGAAGGCCTCGCAGGTCCCCAGCATCGAGACGCCCAGCAGCATGTTGTTGCAGATCTTGGCCGCCTGCCCCGCCCCATGGTCGCCGGCGTGGATGGTCACGCGCGACATCGGCGCCAAGGCGGCCTCCACGGCGGCAAAGTCGCTAGCCTCGCAGCCGACCATGAAGGCCAGGGTTCCCGCCTCTGCGGCCATGATCCCGCCGGACACCGGCGCGTCAGCGAACCGGAAGCCGGCCTCAGCGGCCTGCCTGGCCACGACGCGGGCGCTGTCCACGTCGATGGTCGAACAATCGATCAGCAGCGCGGATTTGGGCGCATTCGGGAGGATCTGCTCGGCGTAGACCGTGCGCACATGCGGCCCTGCCGGCAGCATGGTGATAACGATCTCGGCTTCGGCCACGGCTTCAGCGACCGATGCGGCCGCCAGACAACCTGCTGCGACAGCACGCTCCACCGCGGCGGCTGAAAGGTCGAAGGCGCGGACCTGATGCGGGGCCTTCGCCTGATTGGCGGCCATGCCGCCGCCCATATTGCCAAGGCCGATAAAGGCGATACGCGTCATCGAAGAACTCCCTGCAAAAGCGAACCGCGCCTCATGGGCGCGGCTCTTATCGTTGATTTTATTCAGCTTTCTTAGCGCACCGGCTTGCGGAACTTGTAGACGAACTGGTCGGTCTTTCCGCGAATGCCTGCGTCATAGACGTTGGCGGCCCGCGGATCGGCGGGATTGCGCAGCACCCGCGTCTCGCCTTCGAAGACGAAGCCCGCCGCCATCACCTCTGCCTTGACCACCGCAGGGTCGATCCGGTGTAGCGTCTCGGTGTCCCGCAGGCCCGAACCCGCGTCGGCGACATGGTCGAGCACCAGATAGACGCCACCGGGCTTGAGCGCCCGGAACACCTGACGGTTCACCACGCCAAGGTTGGCCGGGCCCATGAACTTGTTGTGCATGTCGTGGTAGTTCTGGGCCGTAAACACGAGGTCCAGCTTCTCCGGCGCACCAAAGTTGGGAAGCGTGTTCAGGATGACCTGCACGTTCGAATAGACCGGATCGCGCGCGATCGCGTTCACCGCAGGCTCGCGCTTGGCGAGCTTGGTCAGTTCATCGGGCACATAGGCGTAGACCTTGCCCTTGGGCCCGACAGCCTTCGAGAAGATCCGCGTGAAGTAACCACCGCCCGGGATCAGGTCGGCGACCTTGGCGCCGCTCTTGACGCCCGCGAACGCCAGCACCTCCCCGGGGTGACGATCCTTGTCGCGGATCATGTCGGCGGCCGGACGCGACGGATCGCTGAGCGCAGCCGCAATATTGGCCGGCAGGGCGATCGCAACCGGCCCCGATGGCGGTGGCGGCGGGGGTCCCATCATCGGCTGGCTGGCGCAGGCCGCCAAACCCAGCACGGCGACGAGACTTAGCAGCGGCTTACGCATGGCAATCCTTCCGAACCGACGTGTTCTTGTTTCCGGACACGTTAGCGCACGACGTCCGCTACGTCAGCGGTGTCCACTCTTCGCCCGGCGGAAGAGGTGCAAAAATCTCGGCCAGTGCGGCGTCCGTGACATCCTCGACCCGCGCCGGCGACCAGCGGGGGGCGTTGTCCTTGTCGACGATCACGGCCCGCACGCCCTCGATGAAGTCATGCTTCATCACCACGCGCGAGCCGATCCGGTACTCCATGGCCATGTTGTCGGCGAAGTCTTCCATCGCCGCGCCGCGCTTCAATTGCTCGAAGGCCACCTTGAGGGTCTGGGGCGACTTGGTCTTCATGACCTCAAGCTGCGCCTTGCCCCAGTCGCTGGAGTCGAGGGTCAGGAACTCGAAGATCTCCTCGACGCTCTCGCCCACGAACAGCCGGTTCAGATCCTGTTCGAAGCCCAGGAGCGAGGCCTTGCCCGCGTCGGCGCGGTACTTGCGCAGCGTCTCCTCGATGCGGCGCGGATCAGCGATGATCGCCTTCTTCAGGCCCTCCACCGCGCCGAACTCGACGAAGTGGGTGGCGATGCCCAGGCGCATGCAGTCCGCGCCCTTGATCCGCGCGCCGGTCAGCGCCAGCCACAGCCCGGCCTTCCCGGGCAACCGAGGCAGGTACCAGCCCCCCCCGACGTCCGGGAACAGGCCGATGCCCGTCTCCGGCATCGCGAAGGTGGTGCGCTCGGTGGCGATCCGGATGTGGGCCGGCATCGAAATCCCGACACCACCGCCCATCACGATCCCGTCCATCACGGTGACGACCGGGGTCTCGTAAGTGAACAGCAGGTGGTTCAGCTGGTACTCGGTGTGGAAGAACCGGCGGGCCTCAACGCCGTCCTTGGCGCCGCTTTCGGCCAGCATGCGTATGTCACCGCCGGCGCAGAAGCCGCGCTCGCCCGTATGGTCGATCAGGACCATGTAGATCTCGGGATCGTCCTGCCAGTCCAACAGCGCGCCGATCATGGTCTCGCACATGTTCAGCGTCAGGGCATGCAGCGCCTTGGGCCGGTTCAGCGTGATGCGACCGACGTTCTTCTCGACGCGGATCAGGACTTCGGGGTCGTCGGTCATTGTAAGTCCTATGCGGGTTCGTCGACAGGCGGGCAGTCGAAACGGTCGATCTGGCCGTTTGCGAGGCGATAGACGGCGTCCTGAGGGATATCGAGCCGCAGCGTCTCTTCCCGCGCCAGCCCGGCATAGGCGCCGCGCAGCAGCCGGCCGGCGACGCCGTGGCTGACGACGATCAGGCGTCGCTCGGGCTCATCGGCCTGCTCTTCGAGCCAATCCGTCAGACGCGCGCTCATGACCTCATAGGTCTCGCCGCCCGGCGCGTGAAAGCCCCAGGCGTCGTCACCGGCCAGATGCGGATTTTCGCCATGCACCTCTTCGCGCAGACGCCCCGACCATTCGCCGACATCGATCTCGACCAGACGCTCGTCGAAATCGACCGAAAGCCCCAGCCGGGCGCCGATCGCTTCGGCGGTGTGACGCGCCCTGCGCAGCGGACTGGCCACCAGCCGCCACGGCGCGGGGGGATCTCGGCGTACGAGATCATGCAGAAGCGCCCCCATGGCCCGGGCCTGGAGCACGCCCAGAGGCGTAAGATCAGACTCGGTCCGCCCCTGCAGACGGCCCTCGCGATTGTGGAAGGTCTGGCCGTGACGGCAGAGATAGATCATCGCACGCTGGTTCCTCTCGTAGCGTAGGCCAGCTTCGTATAGGCGACCGCCGCGAAAAGGAACGACGCCCCGATGCCGACGAGGCCCAGCCAGTTGGGCAGGTAGGTCCAGGAGTTGGCTTCGAACGGCGTGATGTTCATCGGCGGCTCAAGCGCGGCCAGGATAATACTGAAGCCTTGGTACGCGAACTTCAGGGCGACCGGCGGCCCCGCGACAAGAAGCGGGAACGCCCCTTGCCGCGATGACAGCTTCGTAAGCCACCAGCCGAGAACGATGAACAGCGATCCTATCAGTCCGATAAGGCCAACGCCGATCAGCAATTCCGGCGTGGACGCCTGCGTCATGCGCAAAAAGCCATCCGCATCGAGCCCCTGGCGAAACCCGGCCACGAAGTACGTGGTCACGATCAAACAGACGCCCAGCACGACGGCGGACACCGCCAGCGCGATCCAAGACCACGGCAGGCGGCCCGACCTCACTGCCTGAACATCTCGCGGGCGATGATGACGCGCATGATCTCGTTGGTCCCTTCCAGGATCTGGTGCACCCGCAGGTCGCGGACGAGGCGCTCCAGCGGATAGTCCTGGAGGTAGCCGTAGCCGCCATGTAGCTGCAAGGCGTCATTGGCCACCTGGAAGCCGGCGTCGGTCGCGAAGCGCTTGGCCATGGCGCACAGCTTGGTCGCCTCGGGGTGCTTGCTGTCCAGCGCATGGGCGGCGCGGCGCACCATCAGGCGGGCGGCCTCCAGTTCGGTGGCCATGTCGGCCAGCTTGAACTGCAAGGCCTGGAAGTCCTTCAGCGGCCGGCCGAACTGGTTGCGGGTCTCCAGATAGGCCTTGGCGGTGTCGAGCGCGAACTGGGCCCCGCCCAGCGAGCACGAGGCGATGTTCAGCCGCCCGCCGTCCAGGCCCATCATGGCGAAGCGGAAACCTTCGCCCTCCTGCCCGATCCGGTTGGCTACCGGCACGCGGCAGTAGTCGAAATTCACCTGGGCCGTGGGCTGGGCGTTCCACCCCATCTTCCGCTCATTGGCCCCAAAGCTCAGGCCTTCCATGCCTTTCTCGACCACGAAGGCCGAGACGCCCTTGGCGCCCTCGCCGCCCGTGCGCGCCATAACGACATAGATGTCCGAGACGCCGCCGCCGGAGATGAAGGCCTTGCCGCCGTTCAGGACATAGTGGTCGCCGTCCAGCTTGGCGCTCGTGCGCATCGCGGCCGCGTCCGAGCCCGAGCCCGGCTCGGTCAGGCAGTAGCTGGCGATCAGCTCCATGGAGGTCAGGCGCGGCAGGTAGCGCTGGCGCAGATCTTCAGAGCCAAAGCGGTCGATCATCCACGACGCCATGTTGTGGATGGTCAGGTAAGCGGCGACCGGCACGTCGCCGTAGCTCAGGGCTTCGAAGATGATCGAGGCGTCGAGGCGCGAAAGCCCGCTGCCGCCAACATCTTCGTTCACATAGATGCCAGCGAAGCCCAGCTCGGCCGCTTGGCGCAGCACGTCGACCGGGAAGTGCTTCTTTTCGTCCCAGTCGGCCGAATGCGGGGCAAGCTGTCCTTCGGCGAAAGCGCGGGCGGCGTCCTGGATTGCGACTTGATCTTCGTTCAGCGCGAAATCCATGCGCACTTCCTCCCGTTCGGGGCAGAACCGCCCTCACCTCATTGATGGCTGACGTGCCGCGCCGGCGACGCGGTGTCAATCATGCGCCACCGCCATTTCACTGCATCATGGAGACTATCGGAACGCCGGAGCTCCCGGAGCTCAATGTGACCTGAAATCCTCCGTTACACGGTGTGAATCGCCTGTTGGAGCGCACCCCCTTGATAACCATGACCTTTCGCTCCAAATGCCCTGCTCCGGGGTAGCGTCCTCAATCATAGTCCTTCGCACTGACCGTTATGCGTTTCTTCAAATCCGTACTGGCCACCTTGACCGTGGCTCTGGCCATGACCGCGTTCGTCGCGCCCGCCCATGCCGGCGGCGACATCACGCGCAGCTATGGCGTCTGGCGCAATCCGAAGAACACGGTCCATCTTGAGATCAAGGGCTGCGGCGCGGCCACCTGCGGCGTTGTCGTGTGGGCCAGCGCCAAGGCAGAGGCCGACGCGCGCAAGGCCGGCGCCGACACCCTGATCGGCAAGCAGCTCCTGCGCGACTTCGAAGCCCAGAACAACGGCTCGCTCAAGGGCCGCGTCTGGGTTCCCACGCTGCGGGTCACCCTGGTCGGCACCGCCGATGTGCTCGACGCTCGGACGATGCGCGCCAAGGGCTGTGTGATCGGTAACCTGCTCTGCAAGTCGCAGATCTGGACGCGCCTGGACGGCGGTTCGGTCTTGGCCTCTCGCGCCGCGCCATAACGGACTTTCCTCGCCAACACGCTTGATCAAGCGCAAAACACGCGCGACCCTCTAAGTGTACGTCGATAACCTAAGCGCCCGTCAGAGGCGCTCGGTTCGACTGGCCGAAAAGCGGCCGACACGGGAGGAACGGGCATGGCCGAGGCGGCAACGCTTCAGAAGACCGCGCATGGCGCGGCGACACAGCATTTCGATGTGATCATCGTCGGCGCCGGCATCTCCGGGATCGGCGGCGCCTATCACCTGACGACGCAAAGACCCGGAACGCGGTACTGCGTTCTAGAGGCCCTCGACAGCTTCGGCGGCACCTGGCTGACCCACACCTATCCGGGCATCCGCTCCGACAGCGACCTCTACACCTTCGGCTATCGCTTCAAGCCCTGGGTCGGACCGCCGATCGCCACGGCCGCCGAGATCCTCAGCTACATGGGCGAGGTGATCGAGGAGAACCACCTCGCGCAACACATCCGCTACAAGCGCCGGATCAGTGCGGCCCGGTGGTCCTCGAAGGACAGGCTGTGGACGCTGGAGGTCACCGGACCCGACGGTGTCGAGACCTACACCACCAACTTCCTCTGGATGTGCCAGGGCTACTACCGGCATTCCGTCGGCTACACGCCCGAATGGCCGGGGATGGCGGATTTCGACGGTCGGATCGTTCACCCTCAGACCTGGCCCGCGGATCTCGACCTGAGGGGCAAGAAGGTCGTCGTCATCGGCTCGGGCGCCACCGCCGCGACCCTGGTGCCCAACATCGCGGGCGACTGCGCGCACGTGACCCTGCTGCAGCGCTCGCCGACCTATTTCGTCCCTGGCCGCAACGAGAACGAGCTGGCCAACACCCTGCGCCAGTTGCAGGTCGACGAGGCCTGGATTCACGAGATCGTCCGCAGAAAGGTGCTGTTCGACCAGCACGAGTTCACGCGGCGCGCGATCGAGGAATCCGACACCGTCAAGGCAGAGCTCCTTGAGGGCGTAAAGATGTTCCTTGGCGAGGACTTCGACATCGCCAAGCACTTCACGCCGCGCTACCGCCCCTGGCGCCAGCGGATCGCTTTCGTGCCCGACGGCGACCTCTTCCAGGGCGTCGCCTCGGGCAAGGCCAGCGTGGTCACCGACGAGATCGAGCGCTTCACCAAGACCGGCCTGCTGCTGAAGTCTGGCGAGACTCTGGACGCCGACGTGATTATCACGGCCACGGGCTTTGATCTGTCGGTGCTGGGCGACATCGCGTTCGAGATCGACGGCCAGCCGCTCGATTTCGCCAAGACGGTCACCTATCGCGGCATGATGTTCACCGGCGTGCCGAACCTCGTCTGGGTGTTCGGCTATTTCCGCGCCAGTTGGACGCTGCGGGCGGACCTGATCGGCGACTTCGTCTGTCGCCTGCTCGCGCACATGGAGCAGAAGGGCAAGAAGCAGGTCGAGGTCGCCCTGCGGCCGGAGGATAAGGACATGAAGATCGGGAGCTGGATCGATCCTGAGGACTTTAATCCCGGCTACCTGATGCGCAACATGCACCTGCTGCCCCAGGCCGGCGACAAGCCCGAATGGCGGCACACCCAGGACTACTGGACCGAGAAGGATCTCTTCCCGACCATCGACCTGGACGACGCGGCGTTCCGCTATTCGTGAGAGCGCTTAAGGTCGCCCTGGTCTTGCCTCGATCGGCGGCGCGGTTCACATCAACGCCATGACCACGCCGCCCCTCGCCCCCTATCCGCACACCCGCCTGCGCCGCGTGCGCCAGAACGACTGGGTCCGTCGTCTCGTCCGCGAGCACGAGGTGCGCCCGTCCGACCTGATCTGGTCGATGGTGGTGCACGAGGGCGAAGGCGTGATCCCGGTGGCCTCGATGCCGGGCGTGGAGCGCCTGTCGGTCAAGGAGGCCGCCAAGGCCGCCGTGCGCGCCCGTGACCTCGGCATCCCGGCCATCGCCATCTTCCCGCACATCGACGGGTCGCGGAAGGACGCCGCTGGCTCGATAGCCGCCGATCCGGACGGCGTCATCCCGCGCGCCGTGAAGGCCATGAAGGACGCCGCCCCCGAGGTCGGCATCATGTGCGACGTGGCGCTGGACCCCTTCACAGACCACGGGCACGACGGCGTGGTCGAGGGCGGCAAGATCCTCAATGACCCCACGATCGACCGCTTGATCGAACAGGGCCTGATGCAAGCCGAAGCCGGCGCCGACATCCTGGCCCCGTCCGACATGATGGACGGCCGCATCGGCAAGCTGCGCGCGGCGCTGGAAGCCGCCCGCTATCAGGACGTGATGATCATGTCCTACGCGGCCAAATACGCTTCGGCCTTCTATGGCCCGTACCGCGACGCCATCGGCTCGGCCAAGCTGTCCGCCGGCCAGGGCGACAAGAAGACCTATCAGATGGACCCGGCCAATACCGAGGAAGCCATCCGCGAGGTCGCCCTCGACATCGCCGAGGGCGCGGACATGGTCATGGTCAAGCCGGGCATGCCCTATCTCGACATCGTCCGCCGCATCGTCGACGAGTTCCGCATGCCGACCTACGCCTTCCAGGTGTCGGGCGAGTACGCGATGATCATGGCCGCCGCCCAGAACGGCTGGATCGACAAGGACCGCGCCATCCTGGAAAGCCTGACCGCCTTCAAGCGCGCCGGCGCAGCCGGGATCATCACCTACTTCGCGCCCTGGGCGGCGGAGAAGCTGGGCTGACATGGCCGCCCCGAGGACCGTCCTGAGCAAAGGCCGGTTCTACGGCGCGCTGACCGTCGAACGGCAGTTGCCAGGCGTGCGCCTAGCGCACCTGGAAGCCACCAAGCGCGCCGACCACGTCGATGAGCACAGCCACGACGACGCTCACTTCGTGCTGGCCACCCACGGCCGCTACATAACCACCGCCGCCGGTCCCGAGACCGAAGGTCCGGTGTTGGTCTACAACCCGCCCGGCGTCGTCCACCGCGACCGCTTTTTCGACGGCGGCGGCTGTTTCCTCGCGGTCAGCTTCGACGCGACCGACTGGCGCGCCCTGGCCGACGCCGGCGCCGGCCCCGCGATTGACGCGCTTCGCCTCACAGGGCCCCAGGCCCGCAGCGCGGCCCTGCGCCTCACGCGCGCCCTGCTGACCCGAGACGCCGAGTCGCTATCGTTGGAAGGCTTGAGCCTGGAGCTGGCGGCCCAGGCCCTGGCGCCGCCCCGCCAAAGCGAAAAGCGTCCTGCCTGGCTGGACCTCGCCGAGACCTATCTTGCCGACACCTTCGACCAACCGATCGGTGTCGCCGACCTGGCCCGCGTGGCTGGCGTCCACCCTGTCCACCTTGCGCGAGGCTATCGCCGCTGGATGGGCGCGGCGCCCGGCGATCGCCTCCGTACACGACGACTGGAGCGCGCCGCCGACCTCCTGATGCGTGGACGTGACCCGATCGGTGACATCGCCCTGGCGTCCGGCTTCTGTGATCAGAGCCACCTCAATCGCCAGTTCATCCGCGCCTATGGCGTCACGCCCGGCGAGTTCGCGCGGCTGTGCGGGCGGCGCCCACATGTTTCAGACGTCCAAGACGCAGGCGTCAGCGCGACCTAGACCGCAACGGCAGATTTTTGGAGTTCCCCGTTGAAAGCTTTCGCGTTCGCCGCCGCCCTGGTCCTTGCGCCTCTCAGCGCCCAAGCCGCTTCAGACATGCCAACCGCCAACCCGGCCGCCGAGGGGCTCTCCGCGCCGAAGCTCGACGCCATGTCGGCCGCGATCAAGGCGGGCCAGTTCCAGCAGATCACCAGCGTCTTGATCGCCCGCCGCGGCAAGCTGGTGTTCGAAGCCTACTACGACGAGGGCAAGCCCGACGGCGGCCCGGAAGCGCGGCGGAACACCCGCTCGAGCACCAAGACGGTCACCGCCCTCTTGGCCGGCGCAGCCATCGATCGGCAGGTGCTGCCGAGCGTTCAGGCGCCGATCAAGCGCTATCTGAAGGACCGCCCGCCGGCGGCTAATCCCGATCCTCGCAAGGACAAGGTCACGGTCGAGGACCTTCTGACCATGAGCTCGATCGCCGAGTGCGACGACGAAAACCAGTTTTCGCGCGGCAATGAAGAGCGGATGTACCTGATTGAGGATTGGGTCGGCTTCTACCTCGACCTGCCCGTGCGCGGCTTTCCCGAATGGGTTCCGAAACCGGAAGCCTCCCCCTACGGCCGCAGCTTCAGCTATTGCACCGCCGGGGTCGTGACCCTGGGTCAAGTGGTCCAGAACGCGGTCGGCAAGCCCCTGCCGGCCTTCGCCGATGAAGCCCTGTTCAAGCCGCTCGGCATCGAGGCGCCGCGCTGGCAGATGTCCCCGTTGGGCCTGGCCATGGGGGGCGGCGGCCTTGGCCTGCGCAGCCGCGATCTGTTGAAACTGGGCCAGCTCTACGCCAATGGCGGCCAGTGGAACGGCAAGGCGGTGCTATCCGCCGACTTCATCAAGGCCTCCGTCACGCCGCACGCTAACGCCCGCCAGGACACCGACTATGGCTACCTGATCTGGCTGCAGACCTTCGCCGGCCGCAAGGCCTGGGTGATGAACGGGTCAGGCGGCCAGAAGGTCGCGATCGTCCCCGACCTGGACCTCGTGGTCGTTGTCACCACCACCAACTTCGGCGTCCGCCAGCCCCACGCCATCTCCGAGAAGCTGATCGTCGAACATATCCTGGCGGCGATCGAGAAATAGCGACGCGACTCTGGGGCGCGGTTAGGGTCGCACCATGAACCGCGTCCTCGATATCGTCACCGCCGTGATCCGCGATGCGGAGGGCCGGCTGCTGCTGGTCCGCAAACGCGGCACTGCGATTTTCATGAAGCCTGGCGGCAAGCGCGACGCGGGCGAGGACGACCTGACCACCCTGGCCCGCGAACTGCGCGAGGAGCTGGGTTGCGAGCTTGTGTCGGCGACCCTCCTTGGCTGCTTCAGCGCCCGGGCCGCCAACGAAGCCGGCTTCACGGTACAGTCGGCGACCTATCTCGCCGAGGTAACGGGCGAGATCAGCCCGCGCGCCGAGATCGAGGAACTGGCCTGGGTCGATCCCGCCGCGCCCGGCGATCGGCGTCTGGCGCCGCTGCTGACCGACGCCGTGCTACCGGCCCTGAAAGCTCGGGGCTAGCCCCGCGCGGCGGCCACGACCTGATCGATCCGCTCCTGGATCAGCGCCTGGGCCAGCTCGCGCGCCCGGCCTGAAGGGCGCCCGAGCAGCTCGCTCAGGGTCGGGCCGAAGAGGCCCACCCCCACCGCCAGGATGATGTTCAGCAGGATGAAGTCGACGACCGCGTCGCGGTTGGGCACGGCCTCGCGCGCCACGCGGGTGTCGATGATCTCGTCGACGACATCACGCACCAGGGTCATCCGCTTGCCCTCGCCGGTCATCTCCAGCCAGGCGGCCAGGCGCGCGGCGCCCTTGGCCTCGAAGGCGTCGAACAGGGCCTGGGCGCCCATGCCGATATACGAGCCCTCCTTCTGGATGACGGCGATCACCTTGTCGGCCAACTGGCGGATCATCCGCTCCATCAGCGCCGTCTCGACGCCGCCGATTGACCCGAAATGGTGAATGACATTGGCGTGGACGACGCCAGCGGCCTTAGCCACGTCGGCCAGCTTCAAGGCCTGGGGCCCCTGCTCCACCAGGATCGCCTCGGCGGCCGCCAGGATGTTCTCGCGGGCGGCTTCCGGCGAGCGGCGCACGCGCGGCGCGCGGGATTGCGGGACCTCTATTGACATTTTTGTCAGTACAACCAAATCTCAAGAGCAACGGAGGCTGACCAAGCCCCAACTCGGCCCAGGACACAACGCCCATGACCGCCGCGACCCAAACCAAGCACACCCCCGATGATCTCGCCGTCGCCCCGCGCGACATCCGCTTCGACCTGACCTCGGCCCAGAAGGGCCACTGGCTGGGCGGCGATCCGGTCGGCACCGCCGTCTTCAACGCGCTGTCCCTCACCTTCCCGGACGGCGAGCGGATGTTCATGGACGCCGTGAAGGCCTATCGCGACCGCCTGACGGGCAAGCTCGCCGAGGACGCCAAGGGCTTCATCGCCCAGGAGGCCATCCACTCCCGCGAGCACCATCACCTCAACAGCCTGATCGACCGCGAGCGCTATCCGGTCGCCGAGATCGAGGAGACCATTCGCGGCCGCGTGAAGATGGCCCGCGAGCGCGGGCCGATGGCCATGCTGATCTCGACCATCGCGCTGGAGCACTTCACGGCCATGATGGCCGAGATGCACGCCCGCCACCGCAACCTGTTCGACACCACCGACCCCGAGATCGAAAAGCTGTGGCGCTGGCATGCGGTCGAGGAGACCGAGCACAAGGCCGTGGCCTATGACGTCTTCCTGGAGGTGACCAAGGACTGGTCGCCGCTGAAGCGCTACATGATCCGCTGCCGGGCGATGGCGCTGGTGACGATCATGTTCACCCGCAACATCAGCCGCTACGCCGCGCGGCTGCTGGAAGCCGACGGCTACACGCCCAAGGCGGCGCTGAAGGCGGTGAAGCGGTTCGTCTGGGGCGATCCGGGCATCTTCCGCCGCGGCTGGAAGACCTATTTCGCCTGGTACCGTCCGGGCTTCCACCCGTGGGACCAGGACGACCGCCCGCTGGTCGCCGACTGGATGGCGGAGTTCAACGCGGCGGCGGTGCGGGCTTAGACCCCCTCTGTCACCCCGCATCAATCTCCCGTCATCCCGCGCTTCATGCGCGGGACCCATGGTTCAGCTTCCACATGAGAGTGTGAGCTTTCTCCGCACGTGCGGCGGACAAATAGGTCCCGCGCATAAAGCGCGGGATGACGTTATCATTACTTTAGATTGTATCTTGAGGCCAACTCGCGCATAGTGTCGCCATGGTCCCGCGCGACGCCTCGATCGCTGTCTACATCATGACCAACAAGCCCTACGGCACGCTCTATATCGGCGTGACGAGCAGGTTCGAGGCGCGCCTCGTAGAGCATCGCGAGAAACACCTGAAGGGGTTCACTCAGCGGTACGGTCTGACGCGGCTCGTTTGGTACGAGACCCACGACGACATGACCGCCGCCATCCATCGGGAAAAGCGACTGAAAGAATGGCCCCGGCAGTGGAAGATCAACCTGATCGAGCGCGACAATCCGCGCTGGGATGATCTCTACGATCAGGTGATGAACTGGACGCCCGTTCCGCGCCAGTTCTGAACCACCAAACTCGACAACCCCGTCATCCCGCGCTTCATGCGCGGGATCCATTTGTCCGTCGCAGGTGAGAAGAAACTCATGCTCTCACGTGGAAGCTGAACCATGGGTCCCGCGCATAAAGCGCGGGATGACGGTGCTTGTTGTTGGGATAGGGCCCTAAGCCCTACCCCGCGATCAATCCAAAGTCCGCCACCTGGCCCATAGCGTCGCGCACGGCCGCCAGCGTGCGCAGGCGGTTGTCGCGGTGCTCGGGGTCGTTGACGAAGACGCCGTCCAGATAGGCGTCCACCGGACCGCGCAGGCCAGCCAACTGGGCCATGGCGCCGGTGAAGCCTTCCGACTTCAGGGCGTCGGCCAACGGGCCCTTCAGCACGCGCAGGGCGTCGAACAGCTGGACCTCGGCGGCGCTGTCGGCGGCCGGAGCCTCCGGCTCGCCGCTCGGCAGAGCGCCCTTCTTCTCCTCGGCCTTGAGGATGTTGGAGGCGCGCTTGTAACCGGCCAGCAGGTTCTTACCGTCGTCGGTCTTCAGGAAGCCGTCCAGCGCCTCGACCCGCGCGACGATGCGCGCGAGGTCATCGTCGCCGAGGGCGAAGACCGCGTCGACGAGGTCGTGGCGCTTGCCTTGGTCGCGGAGCGTGACTTTCAGGCGGTCGGCGAAGAAGGCGAGCAACTCAACGGCCGTAGGCGAAGGCCCCTCCCCTCGCGCCAATTTCTCGGCATCAATGACACCGACACCCGGCTTCGCAATGCCAAAGCTCTGGACAATACCATCTGCCTCTTGCGCCTTCCTAATGGCGAAGGCCGTGCTCAGTTGCTCCCAAAGGAAATCTCTGTGGATGGTGAGCAACTTGAGCAAGGACAAGCGGTCACCGTTCTCCAGCACAATCCGGATCACGCCCAGCGCCGCCCGACGCAGCGCGTACGGGTCCTTGCTGCCCGTCGGCTTCTCGTCGATCGCGAAGAAGCCAACCAGCGTATCTAGCTTGTCGGCCAGGGCCACGGCGATCGCCAGCGGCGCGGTCGGGACGGCGTCCGAGGGGCCTTGCGGCTTGTAGTGGTCCTGGATCGCGGCGGCGATATCGGGATCGAGGCCGGCTTCGCGGGCGTAGTAGCCGCCCATCAGGCCCTGCAGTTCCGGGAACTCGCCGACCATGCCGGAAGCCAAGTCCGCCTTGGCCAGGCGCGCGGCCTCCTTGGCCTTCTCGACATCGGCGCCGACCAGCGGGGCGATCTCGCCGGCCAGGGCGACGATGCGCTCGACGCGCTCCGCCATCGTGCCGAGCTTGGCGTGGAAGGTCACGCCGTCCAGCTTCTTCAGCCAGGCGTCGAAATTGCCGGCCTTTCGGTCCTCGTCCCAGAAGAAGCGGGCGTCGGCGAGGCGGGCCGACAGCACCTTGGCGTTGCCGGCGGCGATCACCTTGCCGCCGTCGGCGGCTTCGATGTTGGCGATGGTGATGAAGTGCGGGGCCAGACCCGGCTCACCGGGCTTCTTCACCGCGAAGTACTTCTGGTGCGTGCGCATCGAGGTGCGGATCACCTCGGGCGGCAAGTCCAGGAACGCCGGGTCCATGTCGCCCAGCACCGGGGTCGGCCATTCGGCCAGGCCCGCGACTTCGTCCAGCAGGCCCTGGTCCTCGACCAATTCGAGATGACGCGCAAAGCACAGGGTCTTGCAACCCTCGAGAATGCGCTGCTTGCGCTCCTCGACGTCCAGCACGACGAAGTGCTTTTCCAGGCCCGCGACATACTCGTCGAAGTCCTTGGCGACGAACGGCTTGGCCTCGCCCATGAAGCGGTGGCCTTCGGTGACGTCGCCGCTTTCAATGCCCTCGATCGAGAACGGCACGACCTCGCGGTCCAGCACGCACAGGATGCGCTTGAGCGGCCGCACCCAGCGCAGCTTCTTCGTGCCCCAGATCATCGACTTGGGCCACGGGAAGCCGCGCACGATGGCCTCGACCATCTCGGCGATAATCTCAGCGGTCGGGCGGCCCTTCTTTTCGATGAAGGCCATGTAGACGCCGTCGCGCTCGACCAGCTGGTCTTGCGAGAGACCCGCCTTGCGCAGGAAGCCTTCCATGGCTTGCGGCGGGGCGCCGACGCGGGGCCCTTTGAGCTCTTCCTTGCGGTCGGCCTGGGCCAGCGGCAGGCCTTCGGCCACCAGGGTCAGGCGGCGCGGGCCGGCGAAGGTCTTCAGCGCCTCGGGCAGGAATCCGGCGGCGGCCAGGTGCTCGCGCGCCATGCGCTCCAGGTCCTTGGCGGCCTGGGCCTGCATGCGGGCGGGGATCTCTTCCGAGAACAGTTCGAGGAGAAGTTGGGGCATCTTAACTTACGCGGCTTCCTGCTGCTCGACCCAGGCGCTGGCGCACAGCTTACAAAGGTCGCGGATGCGGCCGATGTAGCTGGCGCGCTCGGCGACGGCGATCGCGCCGCGGGCGTTCATCAGGTTGAAGAGGTGGCTGGCCTTGAGGACCATGTCATAGGCGGGCAGCACCAGGGCCTTGTCCTGGTAAGAGCGGGCCAGCATCAGCGGGACCTGCTCTTCCATCTGCTCGAACTGCTGCTTGAGCACGGCCACGTCATAGCCGTGGAAATTGGCCTCCGACTGCTGGCGCTCGTTCTCCAGGAACACCTCGCCATAGGTCGTCGCGCCCAGGGGCGAGTCCGGATCGTTGAACGGCAGGTCGTAGACGTTGTCGACGCCGAACACGTACATGGCCAGGCGCTCGAGGCCATAGGTCAGCTCGCCCGCGACCGGGTTCACGTCCAGGCCGCCGACCTGCTGGAAGTAGGTGTACTGCGACACCTCCATGCCGTCGCACCAGACCTCCCAGCCCAGGCCCCAGGCGCCGACGGTCGGGTTCTCCCAGTCATCCTCGACGAAGCGGATGTCGTGGGTGCGCAAGTCCAGCCCGATCGCTTCCAGAGACCCCAGATACAGGTCCTGCATGTTCTCGGGGTTCGGCTTCAGGATCACCTGGTACTGATAGTAGTGTTGCAGGCGGTTGGGGTTCTCGCCATAGCGGCCGTCGCCCGGGCGGCGCGAGGGCTGCACATAGGCCGCGTTCCAGGCCTTGGGGCCCAGGGCGCGCAGCACCGTAGCAGGGTGCAGGGTCCCCGCCCCCACCTCGACGTCGTGCGGTTGCAGGATTACGCAACCCTGGCGGCTCCAATAGTCATGGAGCGTCAGGATCAGGCTTTGGAAGGACTTGGGTTTTTCGCGCGACATCTATCGAAGCAGGCCTAGAAAAAAGTCGGCGGACCATAGGGCTCGCCGTCCGGGGCTTCAAGCGATGTCCTTGCCGGAAAAGGCCTTATTTAGTGCGGGGCGCGGTGTGTTCGCCAGCGCTCGGCGGCGGCGAGCCTGCAGGGCGCATGGATCAGGATCGCCCTCCCCCTGGTGGGTGACTTTCCGGACCCTGGGCCAGGACGCGACCCCGGCGCCCGCCCCACCCCGTCGGTCGAAAACGCTGAAATCTGATGCAATCACAGTCATCGTCGCTCAGCTTTTGGGCGCCTCGCCCATTTCGTTTCCAAAACCTTGCTAGCGCGCCCCGTCATGGAACCGTCGCCGATAGCGTGATCGCGCCGGGGAAACGATGCAGCGCGTAAGGGCGGCGTCGGCGGTGATCACAAAACGGGGGCGACACCGCTCTCGAACAATCAAGCAAATCAAGCCCGCGTCTTAGCGGGCCGGAGTAAGGCGGATGAAACTGATCATAGCGGTCGTCAAACCCTTCAAGCTGGACGAGGTGCGCGAAGCGCTCGTCGCGGCCGGCGTTGAAGGCCTGACGGTGTCTGAAGTGAAGGGCTACGGCCGCCAGAAGGGCCAGACTGAGATTTACCGGGGCGCCGAGTACCAGGTGAATTTCGTGCCGAAGGTGAAGCTGGAGGCCGTTGTCGATGACGCCTCGGCCGCCAAGGCCGTCGAGGCCATCAAGGGCGCGGCCGCCACCGGCAAGATCGGCGACGGCAAGGTCTTCGTCCTCAATGTCGAAGAAGCCGTCCGCATCCGCACCGGCGAAACCGGCTCGGCCGCTCTGTAACGCATCGGGAAAAGGGGATACCGACGATGAAACTCACCTTCAAACCGCTGGCGGGGCTTATGCTCGCCGCGACCATCGCGGGGGCTCCGCTGGGGGCGACCGCATTCGCCCAGGAGGTCGCGCCCGCGCCGGCCGCCGCCGCGCCCGCCGAGGCCGCGCCGGCTCCGGCCGCCGCCCCTGCTGAAGCCGCGCCTGCGCCGGCCGCCGCCCCGACCATCGAAGACAAGATGGACAAGGGCGACAACGCCTGGATGCTCACCTCGGCGCTGCTCGTCCTGCTTATGATCCTGCCGGGTCTGGCGCTGTTCTACGGCGGCCTCGTCCGCGCCAAGAACATGCTGTCGGTGATGATGCAGGTCTCGACCGTCGCCCTGATCGGCTTCGTCGCCTGGATGCTGTGGGGCTACAGCTTCGCGTTCACGGACGGCGGCAGCTGGGACAAGTTCGTCGGCGGTCTGGGCCGCGTCTTCCTGAAGGACGTGACCCCGGCCAGCAACGTGGCGACCTTCTCCACGGGCGTCGTGATCCCGGAACTGACCTTCATCGCCTTCCAGTCGACCTTCGCGGCCATCACCGCCGCCCTCGTGGTCGGTTCGCTGGTCGAGCGCATGAAGTTCGCCGCCATCGTCGCCTTCGCCATCCTGTGGCCGCTGCTGTCGTACTATCCGATCGCGCACATGGTCTGGTGGTGGCCGGGCCCGAACGCCATCGCCCTGGCGCCTGAAGATACGATCAAGTCGGGCCTGCTCTGGGGCTTCGGCGCCCTGGATTTCGCCGGCGGCACCGTGGTGCACATCAACGCCGGTATCGCCGCGCTCGTCGGCGCCCTGATCCTCGGCAAGCGTCAAGGCTACGGCAAGGAGCCGATGCCCCCGCACTCGCTGACCCTGACCCTGGTGGGCGCTGGCCTGCTGTGGGTGGGCTGGTTCGGCTTCAACGCCGGCTCGAACCTGGAGTCGAACGGCTACGCCTCGCTGGCCATGGTCAACACCTTCATCGCCACCGCCGGCGCGGGTCTGTCGTGGATCCTCGTTGAGTGGGTCACCCGCAAGAAGCCGTCGGCCCTGGGCTTGGCTTCGGGCATCGTGGCCGGCCTCGTCGCCGTGACCCCGGCCGCCGGCTTCGCCGGTCCGATGGGCGCGCTGATCCTGGGCCTCGTCGTCTCGCCGATCTGCATCATCTTCTGCTCGGTCGTGAAGAACGCCCTGAAGTACGACGACAGCCTGGACGCCTTCGGCATCCACGGTATCGGCGGCATCGTCGGCGCCATCGGCACCGGCCTGGTGGTCAACCCCGCCTGGGGCGGCGCCGGCGTCGTCGACTACACGAGCTGCGGCAAGGACGGCGACCTGTCGACCTGCGACACCGCCGTGTACGACATGGGTGTGCAACTGATGGCGCAGCTGAAGGCTGTGGGCGTGACCATCCTGTGGTCAGCCGTCGCCACGGCCATTGTCTTCATCATCATCAAGCTGGTGATCGGCCTGCGGGCTGCGCCGGAAGCCGAAGAAGACGGTCTGGACATCTCCGAACACGGCGAACGCGCCTACCACAGCTAAGGCTGGGGCCAGGCTCAAAGCCGAAGGGCGCGGAGGGAAACCTCCGCGCCTTTTCTCTTTTTGGCCATGCCGACTGCCTAGATTCGTCGGGCCGTCACGATAGGCACGACCGGGTCGAGCATCTGGCCTTCCATGACGGGGTTGGTGGCCTTGCCCGGGGTCGGCAGGTTCAGGATCTTGCGGACAATCTCCATGCCCTGCACCACCTGCCCGAAGGCCGCGAAGCCGAGGTTGTCCCCCTCCCCCGTCGTATTGGCATCGAGATAGGGCGCGTCGCCCACGCAGATGAAGAAGTCGCTGTCGCCGGTGCCCGGCGCCTTGCGGGCCAGCGACAAGGTTCCGTCGACATGCCGAAGCCCCGTCTGGGTCGTCGGCTCATGCGCTATCGGCGGCAGCAGCTTCTTCGGATCGCCCTGCAGGCCACCTTGGATCAACCCGTAATCCACCGCGCTGGGCGCCTTGGCTGCGCGCCAGAAGCTCGAACCGTCGTAGCGCTTCTCGTCCACATACCGGAGGAAGTTCGCCACGGTCAGCGGCGCTTGCCGCGCCTTCAGCGCGATGATGATCGGACCCAGACTGGTGTCGAGCCGGACAAGGACATCGCCCGCGCCCGGGACGATCGGCGTTGCGGGCAGACTCAGGATCTGCGCCGAGGCCAGGCTCGGCGGGACGGCGAAAACGCCGAGGGCGGCCAGGACGTCGCGACGTTTCATCATCGTCTCCTCAGCTCAGGCGGCAGCGCCGCACCCACCAGTCCGGACGCATCGTCTCCAGACGTTCGGCCAAGCCTTCAGCCTCGATGTCGCTGGCGCAGAGCGCGAAACAGGTCGCGCCCGAGCCCGACATCCGAACAAGCAGGCTTTCGGGTTCCGCCCGCAGTACGTCAAGCACCTCGCCGATACGCGGTTCGAGCCTCACGGCCGGCGCTTCGAGGTCGTTGCGAGTGGCGACGGCCAACCAGGCGGCGGCCTCTTCGGCGCTCTCCAAAAGGTCGGGCAGCGGGGGCATGGTCGCGCCATCGGGATGCACGTCTGCATCATAGGCGCGATAGACCGCGCCCGTCGGCGACGGCGCGCCGGGATTGACCAGCACCGCGTTCATCTCGGGCAAGCTGGGCGCGGGCGAGAGCTGCTCGCCACGCCCCTCGGCGATCAGGGCTCGCGCATGCAGACACGCCGCGCCGTCAGCGCCGAGACTCGCGGCCAGCGGCTCGAGCTCGTCATCGGAGAGCCCGGGCGCCAAAGCGTCGCGCAACAACTTCAACGCCGCGCCGGCGTCGCTGGAGCCGCCGCCCAGGCCGGCCGCGATCGGCAAGTGCTTTTCCAGGATCAGCCGATAGGGCGGGACCGGACCGCCAAGCCGCCGATGAAAGGCCTGCGCGGCGCGAACCACCAGATTGTCGCCGCCATCGGGGATCTCGCGCCCGAACGGGCCGCAGGTCTCGAACGCGGGCGCGTCGCTGGGCTGGATGTTCACCCGATCACCGACATCGGCGAACACCATCAGGCTGGAGATCGGGTGATAGCCCTCTGCGTCCGGCCCGCCCACGTGCAGGAACAGATTGACCTTGGCCGGGGCGAACGCAGACAGCCGCATGATCTCGTGACTCAAGGCTAGGACAGGCCCAAGCCGATAGCTCAGTTGTGGGCGATCGTCGACTTGGTCGCCGGCGTCGAGAGGCCCAGGCCGTTCTTGAGCTTGTCCTCGGAGTCGGCCTTCTGCTTGTCGGTCGGCTCGAGGCTCAGCACACGCTGCCACTGGAACCGCGCCTCGATGGTGCGACCAGCCTTCCAGTAGGCGTCGCCCAGGTGGCCATTGATGTCGGGGTCTCCAGGCTCAAGCTCGACCGCAGCTTCCAGCTTCTCGATCGCAGTCTTGTAGTCGCCGAGTCGGAAATAGGCCCAGCCCAGGGAGTCCATCATGGCGCCCGACTGCGGCCGCGCCGCAACCGCCTTCTCGACCATCGCCAGGGCCTCGGGGAGACGCTCGTTGCGGTCGATCCAGGAATAACCCAGGAAGTTCAGCAGCTCCGGCTCGTCAGGATTGACCTTCAGCGCGCTCTGCAGATCCTTTTCCGCCTCGGGCCAACGCCCGCCTTGCTCCAGAGCGATCGCGCGCATGTAGAGCAGCCGCCAATCGGGGGCTTCGGCCTCGCGGGCGAGGAGCAGATCCAGCACGGCGACCGACTCGTCCCAGCGACTGCTGGCGCGCAGAAGATCAGCCAGGGCGACGGCGGCGTCACGGTCGTTGGGCGCGGCAGCCGTCGCCGCACGCGCGACCTCAAGCGCCTTGTCCTTGTCGCCCAGCGCGTTCCAAGCCCAGGCGATCTTGCTCTGCGCCGAAGCGTAGAGCGGCGCCCCCGCCGGCACGCGCCCGTAGGCTTCGATGGCGGCCCGATGATCATCGCCCTGGTTCAGAAGGTCGCCGACCAGGATCCAGGCCTCGTCGCGGCCAGGATCCAGACGCAAAGCCAAGCGCAGATAGGCCAACGCAAACTGGTTCTGCCGCTCTCCGGCGAAGGTGGCCGCGCAAGCGATCAGGCCCTCCGCCGCGCCCTGGCGAAGGGTCGGGGCGGGCGGCGGGGCGCTTCGGGCGGCAGCGCGCGCGCGCGCGCGCAGCAGGCCTGTATCGTTCGGGGCGGCGCGAAGCGCGGCGTCATAGAGCGCCAGCGCATCGTCATAACGCTTACGGCGCTCGAGAAACGCGCCGTAGTCCAACGTGAAGATGCTGGCCGTTGCGGCGTTGGAGGTCAGGGCCTTGTAGTCGGTCTCGGCCTCGTCATAGCGCTTGGCGCGTTCGAACAGTCGCGCCTGCCCCTGCTGACCGAAGTACTGCACAAGCTTGTCGTTACGCAGCACCGGCTGGACGATCGCGCCTTCCTTGTCGCCTGCGGCGGCGGCGGCCCAGGGGCCGAGCAGAGCAACAGCCTGCTGGTGCGGGAAGCCGGGCGGATCAGACTTCAACAGGGCCTGCGCCTCCTTGCCCTTGCCCAGGGCCAGCGCTTCGACGACGCGGGTCAGGACGCCCAGCCGCCGGATGGCCTCGGTCCCACCCGTCTCGGTCGGGGCGGCCGCTGAGGCGCGGCTGATCTCGCCAGACAGAAGGAGCGCGGTGAAAGACCGTTCGGCGATCACACCCGGGTCATCGCCCAGCACCGCCGCCGTCCCGAAGTAGGTCGCCGCCTCCTTGGAATTGCCGTCGCGCAACGCCGCCTGCCCCGCCAGGAACTGGCCGTAGGACGTCCGCGTGTCGAAGAGCGAGTAGTTCTGGCCGACAGGGCCGCGCATCGACACCTGCGCGGGCCCGGAGGCGCAGGCGGCCAGGGCCGAGACGGATACGCAAGCGAGCAGAACTTTGAGACGCGTCATGCCGCCACCCTCGGAGGTTTCGAGGCGGTCCGCAAGAAAAAGCCTCCCGACCTGAGGGGCGGGAGACTGCTTCGTCACATGTTCGGATAGTTCGGGCCACCACCGCCTTCCGGCGTGGTCCAGACGATATTCTGCGACGGATCCTTGATGTCGCAGGTTTTGCAGTGGACGCAGTTCTGCGCATTGATCTGGAAGCGCGGATCACCGCCCTGCTCATTGTAGAGCACTTCATAGACGCCGGCCGGGCAGTAGAGCCGCGCAGGCTCGCCGTACTTGGGCAGGTTCACCTGGATCGGCACAGAGGGATCCTTCAGGCGCAGGTGCGCCGGCTGGTCTTCCTCGTGGTTGGTCGCCGACAGGAACACCGAGCTCAGCTTGTCGAAGCTGATCACGCCGTCCGGCTTCGGATAGACGATCGGCTTGTAGTCCTTGGCGAGACCAGTCGAGGCCGCGTCAGTCTTCTCGTGCTTCATCGTACCGAACAGGCCAAGCGCGCCGCCCGTCAGGTGATTGACCCACATGTCGGCCATGCCGAGCGCGCCGCCCAGGGCCGTGCCGAACTTGCCCAGCAGCGGCTTGGCGTTGCGGACGATCTTCAGCTCCTTGGCCACCCAAGACTTGTCGTAGGACGTCTGATAGGCGGTCAGCTCATCGCTGGCGCGGCCGGCCTGCACCGCCTCGAACGCAGCTTCGGCGGCCAGAATACCGGTCTTGACGGCGTTATGGCTGCCCTTGATGCGCGGCACGTTCACAAAGCCCGCCGAGCAGCCGATCAAGGCGCCGCCCGGGAAGGTCAGCTTTGGCACCGACTGATAGCCGCCCTCGGTAATGGCGCGCGCGCCATAGGCGATGCGCTTGCCGCCTTCCAAATGCGGGCGGACCGTCGGGTGCTGCTTGAAACGCTGGAACTCGTCGAAGGGCGAGAGCCAGGGGTTCTTGTAGTTCAGGTGCACGACGTAGCCGATGGCCACGTAGTTGTCTCCGAAGTGGTACATGAAGCTGCCGCCGCCGGTCTGGTCATCCAGCGGCCAGCCCGTGGTGTGCTCGGCCAGGCCCGGCTGGTGGTTCTCGGGCGGCACCTGCCAGAGTTCCTTGATGCCGATGCCGTACTTCTGCGGCGACTTGCCCTCGTCCAGCTTGAACTTGGCGATCAGTTGCTTGGCCAGCGAGCCGCGCACGCCCTCGGCGATGAAGACGTACTTGCCGTGCAGTTCCATGCCGGGCTGGTAGTCCGGCTTCTGCTCGCCGTCCTTGGCGATGCCGACCACACCGACCACCACGCCCTTCACCGAGCCGTCGTCGTTCCAGACGAGGTCCGAGGCGGCGAAGCCCGGATAGATCTCGACGCCCAGCTCTTCAGCCTTGCCGGCCAGCCAGCGGGTCAGATTGCCCAGCGAGGCGATGTAGCAGCCGTGATTGTGCATGAACGGCGGCATGGCGAACATCGGCAAGCTCAGCTCGCCTTGCGGGCCCAGCAGCTTGAAGCGGTCCTTGGTGACCGGCGTCTCCAGCGGCGCGCCCTCTTCCTTCCAGTTGGGGAAGAGCTCGGCCAGGCCCTTGGGGTCGATCACCGCGCCTGACAGGATGTGGGCGCCGACTTCAGAGCCTTTTTCCAGCAGGGCGACCGAGATTTCGGTCCCGGCCTTGGCGGCCATTTGCTTCAGACGGATCGCCGCCGAGAGGCCCGCGGGACCGCCGCCGACGATGACGACGTCGTATTCCATCGACTCGCGTTCGAGGTCTTCGCTCATGGGATCTCCCGGTGAGGCCCTACGGCCGCTCTTATGACTGTTTGAATCACAGCTTATCCGAACGTGACGCGGGGGTGGTCAAGCACCTAGCCGGATTTTTTGCTGCAGCGCAGCGTGGAGACCGGCGACAATCCGAGTTAAGACGGTGGCATGAGCCTCGCCGTCGATCAACGCGCCGTCGAAAGCCTGCTGGCCTTCTGGGCCGATGCGGGCGTCGAGGCCCTGTACGCGGAAGCCCCGATCGATCGCCTCGCCGAGGGCGCGGCGATGCTGCGCGCCAAGAGCCAGCCTCCCCCGCCGGCCCCTCCGGTCGCTCGGCCTGGCATGGCCGTGGTCCGCTCGCCCGACATCGCCTCGGCCGTCGCCGCCGCCAAGGCCGCAGCCGCCGTTTGCAACGACCTTGAGAGCCTGGCCGCCGCCATCGCCGCCTTCGAGGGCTGCCCACTCAAGCACCAGGGCGCCAAGCAGGCCGTGTTTTCACGCGGGGTCGGCGACGCCCCTCTGATGATCATCGGCGAAGGCCCCGGCGCCGACGAGGACGCCCAAGGCCAACCGTTCGTGGGTCGCGCAGGCAAGCTTCTCGATCGGATGCTCAAGGCCGCTGGCCTCGAAGGGCGGGTGTTCATCACCAACACCGTGTTCTGGCGTCCGCCCGGCAACCGAACGCCGACTCCGCAGGAACAGGCCGTCTGCGCGCCGTTCGTCGAGCGGGCCATCGCGCTGGTGAAGCCCAGGATGTTGCTGCTGGCGGGCGGCGCCTCCGCCAAGGCCATGCTCAAGCGCGATGAAGGCATCCTGACCATGCGCGGTCGCTGGTTCGAGTGGGTGTCCGAAGACCAGTCGCTGGAGCTTCCGGCCATGCCGACGCTGCACCCCGCTTTCCTTCTGCGCACGCCCGCGCAGAAGAAGAAGGCCTGGCAGGACCTGCTGACCCTGACCGAGCGGCTTGATCGGCCCCACCGCCCGCACTAAGGTTTCGGCAACCAGTCGGAATGGAGACGCGCGCCTGTGGGGGAGCGCGTATTGCTTTTGCAGCTGTGGGCTCGCCTTCTGGCCGTTTTTTCGGCCTTTGTGTTGTCCGTCACCGCCTTGGCAGCTCACGCCAGCGGGCTTGAGCCCCTGTCGCCCGATGACGTCCGCTACTATCGCGCAGCGTTCACCGCGACTGACCGGGGCGACTTCGACTCGGCGGAGGCGGCCTTCGCCAATACCCGAGACCGCAGCCTGGCCGGACGGCTCGCGTTCGCCAAGATCATGCATCCGACGCGCTATTCGGCCTCCTACACCGAGTTGACCCGCTGGCTGGACAGCTATGGCGAGGAGGCCGGCGCGGACCGCGTCTACAGTCTCGCGCTGAAGCGCAAGCCCAACAGCAAGCGCGCGGCTACGCCGCCGGTCCCTACCCTGTTCGTCGCGGACGAAAGCGGTCCCCCGCCAGCGGACAAGGGTCGCGCCGCGCGGGAGGCCTACTACTCCGGCGATGTGAAGGAGGCCCTGGCCTTGGCCATCGCCGGCGGCGAGCGTTGGATCGCCGGGCTTTCGGCCTACCGACTGGGCGACGCAGCGCAGGCTCAGCGCTTCTTCGAGCAGGTGGCCGACGACGCCCATGAAGACGAGTGGCTGCGCGCCGCCGGCGCATTCTGGGCCGCGCGCGCCGCCAGCCGGCAGGGTAACGGCAGTCAGGCGCGAGACCTCTTGCTCAAGGCCGCGCATGCGCCCCACACCTTCTACGGCATGATCGCTGCCCGGCAGTTGAACCTAGCCGGCGTGCCTGTGACCGAGCCGCAGGAAGATGCGATCGCCACGCTGATCTCGCGGGCCGCCTATGTCGGGCCCGACACCGAGTCGCTGAACGCCCTGGTCACCGCTGATCCCCGCGCCCGTCGCGCCGCCGCCCTGGCCCAGATCGGCCGCTGGCGCGAAGCCGGCGAGGAGCTTCGCGCCGGGCTGTCTCTGGCCGACACCGAGGCCCTTCGCGCCGACTGGACCACCCTGGCTCTGGCGCTGAACGCCAAGGCCCCGCTCAACGCCGGCCGCCCGGTTCGGCGCGTGGGCGGCGAGGACTATCCGCTGCCGCCCCTGGACCCGATTGGCGGGTTCACGATCGACAAGGCGATGGTCTACGCCCTGGTCCGTCAGGAGAGCCGTTTCGATCCCCTCGCCGTCTCCAACGCCGGCGCGGTGGGCCTGATGCAGGTGCGCCCGACTTCGGCCGCCGACGTCGTCGGCGACGACCGCCTGCGCTCCGACAATACGCCGCTGTTCGACCCGGCCTTCAACCTGCGGGCAGGCCAAGACTACTTTACCTGGCTGATGGACCGTGGCCTCAAGAGCCCGGACGTCCTACGCGCCGTGGCGGCCTACAACGGCGGCCCAGCCACTCTGAACCGCACCCTCGCCCAGCTGGGCGCCGACTGCGACAGCCTGCTGCTGATCGAGAGCCTGCCGTTCAAGGAAACCCGCAACTACGTCGAGAAGGTGATGGCCAGCTATTGGACCTATCGCCAGCTTATGGGCGCGGAGAACAAGACACTGGATGCGGTGGCCAGCGGCGCGCGGACCGTAGACTTCCGTCTGGATCCGCAGGTTCAGATGCCGACCACCATCGACCAGTTGATGGCGCAGCTGCCGTAAGGCCTCAGCGCCTCCTTCTTTTCTGCCCCTAGTAGGCCAAGACCTTGGCCTTGATTGCCTTGGCCAGCCCCTTCTCGTCCATCGCCGCGCCTGCTGGCCAGTCCAGGCGACGCAGCAACACGCCGTGAGGCTTGGGGGCTAGGCGCCCCAGCCAGCCGCCCGGCGCAATCAGCAGCCCTGGCGCGCCGGTGCCGCCGGCCAGATGCCGCTCCACCGGCTCACGCCAGCCCTCGCGCAGCACCGGATCCGCCCGCAGCGTCAGAACCCAGTCGCCCCGCGCCGCACCCGCGCCCGCCGCCAGACGGGCCGCAGTATCGCCCTCGACGCGCACCAGTCGCGCGCCGCTGTCCTCGGCCAAGACCGCAACGCCTGGCTCGTCGCCCGCGACCAGAACAACTTCCTTGACCAGCCCGTCGACCGCAGCGGGTACAAGCATGGCCATCTGGGCCGCGAGGCCAGGCAAGTCTTCAGAGGCGATGAGAACGACAGAGATCATGCCCCTGCTTCGCCAGACCGGGCCGCGCGGTCAAGAGCGTCGCAAGGCCGGCTAGAGCATTTCACGACCTGACTGCGTCAGGCCGTGAGCTCTAATCTTTTGCCTTGGCGCATTTTTCTTCATGCGAACCGGAACCACTTCGCTCGAAAAATGCTCTAGCCAAAGAGATCCATCTGGGGGCTGACCGGACGCGGCGGTTGAAACTGGCTGATATCGAGGGCCGTCCAGGGATGGTCCAAGCCGTAGCGTTTGACGGCAAGATGAAACCGCTGCCGCAGCACCTCGGCGACAGGACCATCGCCCACCATCCTATCTCCCCAGGCCGCGCGATAAACCTCGCCCGACCGGATCTGGCGGACCAGGGACATCACCTTGCGCGCGCGGTCGGGATAGTCGGCTTCGAGCCATTCCTCGAAGAGTTGGGCGATCTCGCGCGGCAGCCGCAGCGCCACATAGCCCGCACCGCGCGCCCCGGCCTTGGCGGCGGCCTCAAGAACCGCCTCGACCTCATGATCGTTGAGCCCAGGGATCGCCGGCGCGAACATGACGGTGACGGGCACGCCCGCCTCCGTCAGCCGGCGCACCGCCTCGACGCGCTTGCCGGGCGTGGCCGCGCGCGGCTCCATGCTGCGCGCCAGCCGGCGATCCAGGGTCGTGATCGAGATCGCCACCCGTGTCAGCCCCCGCTCGGCCATGCGGCTCAGCACATCCAGGTCCCGCAGGATCAGCGCCGATTTGGTGATCAGCGTGAACGGGTGGCCGAACCGCTCCAGGGTCTCGATCACCTGCCGTGTGACGCGCAGTGTCTTTTCGTCAGGCTGATAGGGATCGGTGTCGCCGCCGATATGGATCGTGGCGGGCTTGTAGCCGCGCTTGGACAACTCCTTGGCGAGCAGTTCGCCCGCCTGCGGCTTGAAGAAGATCTTGCTCTCGAAATCCAGGCCCGGCGACAGGCCCAGATAGGCATGCGCCGGCCGGGCGTAGCAGTAGATGCAGCCATGGCTGCAGCCCCGATAGGGATTGATCGAACGGTCGAAGCCGACGTCCGGGCTCTGGTTGCGGGCGATGATCGTCCGCGATTTCATGGGCTGCAGTTGGGTGAGGATCTGAGCGGGTTCTTCGTCCCCGCTCCAGCCATCGTCAAAGGTCTCGCGCACCTGAGACTCAAAGCGCCCCGTCCGGTTCGATTTCGCGCCCCGCCCTCGCGCGGCGGGCCCAAGTTTCGCTGCCTCTGCCATATCGGCATGATGCGCGATCAACATGAACATAACAAGAACATTTGTGCGACATCGCCGGGTGCGCTCAGCCCCTGGCCACCAACCCGTCCAGATACTGGCGGATGTTCGCCGCCTGCGCCGCCGTGCCGGCCAGAGCGATGGCGCGGTCGAAGGCCTGACGCGCCTCGCCGACCCGCCCCGCCTGCATCAGGAAAGCCCCGCGCGCGCCGTGATAGTGAAAATAGGCGTCGAGCCGCTCGCCCAGAGGCTCGATCATCTCAAGCGCGGCGTCGGGCCCGCGAACCTTCGCGACCGCCACCGCCCGGTTCAGGGTGATCACGGGCGAAGGCTGCATGATCTCCAGAACGGCGTAGAGGCGATCGATCCCCGCCCACTCGGTGTCTTCGGCCCGCGCCGCCCGCGCATGCAGCGCCGCGATCGCGGCCTGCACCTGATAAGGCCCCGGGGCTTGCTTGAGCATCGCCTTGTCGATCAGGGCGAGCCCCTCATCGATCATTCTACGATTCCAGAGACTTCGGTCCTGATCCTCCAGCAGGATCGCCGCGCCGTCATCGGCGAAGCGGGCGTCGGACCGCGCATGTTGGAGCAGCAGCAGCGCGGTCAGGCCCATCATCTCGGGTTCGGCCGGAAACAGGCGCAGCAGCAGTCTGGTGAGGCGGATCGCCTCGTCGCAAAGACCGCCCTTGGCCTCCAGCGCCTTGCCGCTGGCCGAGTAGCCCTCGTTGAAGACCAGATAGATCATCGCCGCGACCGCCGCGAAGCGTTCGGCGCGCTCGATGGGGCCCGGTGCCTCGAACGGCGCGTCGCCGGCGCCGATCCTGGCCTTGGCCCGGGTGATGCGCTGCTCCATCGCCGCGTCGCTGACGACAAAGGCCCGCGCGATCTCCCTCACCGAGAGGCCCGAGACGATCCGCAGCGCCAGGGCGATCTGCTGCGTGGCCGGAAGGTCCGGATGGCAGCAGATGAACAGCAGCCGCAGGACGTCGTCACGATAGTGTGCGCTGTCCAGCCGTTCGACGGCCTCCGCCTCGGCGTCTTCCAGGTTTGAGAGCAGCTCCTCGGGCGGCAGCACCGTGTTTCGGCTGGTCTTGCGAACCGCGTCGATGGCGGCGTTGCGGCCGACCATGATCAGCCAGGCGGTCGGATCACGCGGCGGCCCATTCTTTGGCCAGGCCTTCAAGGCGCGCAGGCAGGCGTCCTGAAAGGCCTCCTCGGCCGCGTCCATGTTGCGAAAATAGCGAAGCAGCGCCGCCATGGCCTGGGGGCGAGCGGCGGCGATCGCGCCCTCGATCCAGCCGAGGTCAATCACGCCCCCGCTGCCCCCGGCTGGAACATGGCGATGGGACGGATCTCGTAGGACCCGCCGGGATTGGCCTTGCCCAGATCCTTGGCGATCTGCAGGGCGCCGTCGAGGGACTCGCAGTCGACGACGTAGAAGCCCAGAAGTTGCTCCTTGGTCTCGGCGAAGGGCCCGTCCAGCACCAGCGGAGGTTCGCGGTCCTTGCGCAGGGTGGTCGCCGCCGTGGTCGGCATCAGCCGTGCGACCGGTCCCAACCGCCCTTCCTCGGCCAAGCGCTGCTGGACCGCGCCCAGTTTCTCCATCACCGCCGCGTCCTCCTCCTTGGACCAGGCGCAGACGACGTCTTCGGAGTTGTAGCAAAGAATGGCGTAGAGCATGGGCGGTCCTCTTCTCCCGACACAAGGACGTCGGACTATGGCCTCTTCAGACAGCGGGCAGGAAGATTTTTGGGTTCAGGTCCCGACGGCGCGAAGGCGACGACGGACGGGCTCGTCATAGACCTTGAGCACCACCCACGACCCGAGGACGATCAGCAGCACCGCCGGGATCGCGAAGCCGGCGGGATAGCCTTCGCCGCCCATGGCGCGGTACGCCCGCAGCAACAGCTCCCAGCCGAGCCAGTGCAGTGCATAGAGCGGATAGGAGATCGCCCCCGCCGCCCGGCAGACCTGGGCCGCGAGGCCGTCAGGATCGCGACGCCCCGCCAGAACCATCAGCGGAAACACGACGCTGACGCAGACGAAGTCGTAGAGCCAGTTGAGCGGCGTCCAGGGCGCGCAGACCAACGCGCCCAGAAGGAGCGCCAGCAACCAGACCGGCGCTGTCCAGGTGACGAAGGCCTGCATGCGGTAGCAGCCCCAGCCCAGCAGAAAGGCGAAGATCGTGCGCAAGAAGCTGATGACGAAGGTGCCCCTATCCCAGCCGGTCAGGACCCCGCCCATGCCGTGGGCCACATACAGCATCACTGGCAGGAGCAGCACGACCAGCAGGACGTGTCCCAGCACACCCAACCGGCGCAGTGGGAACCAGGCCGCGCCGGCCGCCAGCTCGAAGAACAGCGACCAAGCGGGCGGATTCAGGGGAAAGAGCGGTGAGAATCCGGTCTCGTCGATCCAGACACGAGGGATCATCAGCAGGCCCAGGGCCAACCAGCCCGGCACGTTCTCGCGGTGCTGGATGATCACGAAGGCCCCGCCCAGCATGGTCAGGGCGATCAGCGGCCACAGCCGCACCAGGCGCTGACGCATGAAGCCCAGCCAGCTGATGTCGCGTCGGCCATAGGCGTGGGCGAGGACGAAGCCGGACAGGCAGAAGAAGAAGTCGACGGCCAGGTAGCCGTGCGGCACCAGCCAGGGACGGCCCGTCCAACTGCCGACATGGTAGAGCAAGACCCCTATGGCGGCGATGCCGCGCAAGCCGTCCAGGGCCTCGTACCGTCGCCCCGCCTGGTGACCCTGCAAACCCAATCCCTCGCGCCCGCCCTTGCTTAGCCGGGCCGCAGCGCCGATGGCAACTCAGCCACCCGGCTTCACAAACAGCATCGCCTTGGTGAGGAAGGCGCAATCCTGGTCGAGCAGCCGCAAACCAGCCTCGGCGAAGAGCGCTTCCAGATTGGTCTCGGCGTAGCTGCTGTAATAGGGCTCATGGAAGTAGACGGGGAACGCCTCCAGCAGCCGCGCGAGGTCGGGCGTGTCGGCGGGCTGCACCGAGTCGACCAGCACCAGCACGCCGCCGGGCTTGAGCACCCGCGCCAGACTGGCGGCCACGACGGGACGAACCCGCGGCGGCAGCTCGTGGAAGAGATAGACGCACGTCACGGCGTCCAGGGTGGCGTCGCCGAACGGCAGCGTCTCGGCCTTGGCTTTGACGCCGCCGACCGCCGTCCGCTTGCGCGCCTTGGCAAGGTAAGCCTCGGAAAGGTCGAGCCCCGCCAGCGCCGCGCGCGGGAAGGTGGCGCTCAAATCCTTGAGAAAAGCGCCGGAACCACAGGCCACGTCCAGGATCTTGGCGTCGCGATGATCGCGCCCGCGCCAGTGTCGCGCCAGCAGCGAAAGGCCCCGCCGGCGCATGGCCCCCGCTGTGCCTGAGAACAACGCCTCGACCTGGGCGTCGTAGCGCCCGGCGCTCTCGGCGGTGAACCAGCCTCCCGACTGGTAATGGAAGTTCTGGCGATAATAGTTTGGATAGACAGAGGGATCCGCCGCGTTGCGCACCTCCGCGCCGTCGCCTCGGCGGCGACGCTGGTCGACCTCGAAGGCGTCGACCAGAAAATCCGCCGCCTCGCGCAGCGCCGCGGACGGACGGATCGGTCCGTCTTCGATCGCCGGATAGAGCCCGGCGGCCACGTCGCGGGCGTCCTTCTCAAAGGCTTCCAGATAGGCGCGGCGCAGGCTGCTGGGCACAGGCGGCGGCGCAGCCGGCGTGAATCGCCGCGCCTGCGGCCCCTCAGTGGGCCGCGTCAGCGAGCGCGCCAGACCGCCCGTCGCTGTCCACCATACGGCCTTGACCGCCGCCTTGGCGCCCTGGCCGACCGCGTCGATCGCAAAGGCCGTGCGCGTGCGTGCGCGGGTGGACTGATCCATCGCCCCCTACCGGGTGAAGACTCCGACCAGTTCAATATGCGGCGACCAGACGAACTGGTCCACCGGCGTCACCCTCACAAGCTTGAAGCCGGCGTCGACCAGCACCCGTGCGTCCTTGGCGAAGGTCTGTGGATTGCACGAAACCCCCACCACCTTGGCGACCTTGGACTTGGCGATCTCCGCCGTCTGTTCGGCCGCCCCGGCCCTCGGCGGGTCGATGACCACGACATCGGTCTTGGCCAGTTCGGCGCTGAGCATGGGACGGCGGATGAGGTCGCGGGCCTCGGCGGTGATCGGCTTGAGCCCCGGCGCCCCGCCGATCGCCGCCTTCAGCGCCGTGATGGCCGGCGCGCTCATCTCCGCGGCGTACACCTGGGCCACCTCGGCCAGCGGGAAGGTGAAGGTGCCGACGCCGCAGTAGAGATCCGCAACGCGGCTCGCGCCCTGGGCCTCGGCCAACGCCAGCTCGACCATCGCCTTCTCGGCGGCCGGAACGGCCTGCAAAAAGCTTCCGGGCGGCAGGGCGACCACAGCCTGCCCAAGCTTCACCAAGGGCTGGCGCGCGCCGTAGATCGTTTCACCGGCCAGGGTGACCCGCGCGAAGTCGCCCTCGCCCGCCGCCATGGCCGCGCGCATCCGGGCGTCGGCCGACAGCCCACCACTCTTCCGCTCGACGCCGGTGATGTCGATGTCGAGGCCCGTGGCGGTGAGCGTGACATGGAGGGTCGGCGCCGACTTCGGATGCTCCAGGAAGGGTTCAGCCAAACGCGCCAGGGCCGGCAGCGCCGCCACGAGACGCGGATCGGTGACGGGACACTCTTCGATCGACACGAGGTTCCACGAGCGTCGCTCCTTGAACCCCAAGCGCACGCCCTGCCCCTTGCCGCCTTTGCGCGCGTGCAGCGCGACGCGACGACGCGACGACGCCGGCGCGGCGAAGGTCGGCAGGATCTCGGTCTCCAAACCTTCCATCGACAGCTGCAACCGAACCTGTTCGGCCTTCCAGGCGCGATAGGGCTCGGCCGCCCAGTGCTGTAGCGCGCAACCGCCGCAGACCCCGTAGTGGCGGCACACCGGCGAAACCCGTTCTTGGCTTGCCGCCAGGATCTCGACGACCTCGCCCCGCGCGCCATCCATCTTGGCGCGGACCACCTCGCCCGGCAGGGTCAGGGGAACAAAGGCCGGCTTGCCGTCGGCGGTGCGCGCGAGGCCGTCGCCCTGGGCGCCGACGGCGTTGATCGTCAAATCTTGCATGCGCCGTCCATACCCCAAAACCCAGGCCAGGGCGCGCGCTGCAGCAGTTTTTGTGCGTCCGGCGTCAAACAGCCGAAGTCTGTCAGGCTCCATTCATGTTGGCTGGGTCAAAAAGAGCCTCAACGGATGAGCCAGGGCGCACGTCAAAAGCGACGGCGGCCTCAAGAAAGACAGGTTCCCCCATGAGCATGACCGCGAACAAGAGCAGGACCTCCAAGATGAAGACCGTTCTGGGCGTGACCGCCGCCCTTGTCTGCGGTGTGCTGACTCCGACCCTGGCCTCGGCCCAGGCTTACGGCGCGCAGAGCCATGGCGGCGCCTATGATCGCCAAGGCTACTACTACGACCCTTGCCAGCGCTCGACGACCCAGCGCGGCACGGGCGGTGGCCTGGCCGGCGCCGGGATCGGTGCGGCGATCGGCAGCGGCGTGGCCGCCCGCGGCGCCAAGACCGAGGGCGCGGTGCTGGGCGGCCTGCTCGGCGCGGTCATCGGCTCCAGTATCGGCAAGAACTCGGCCGCCTGCACGCCGGGCCGCACCCCGCAACCGCGGACGGCCCAAAACGGCTACTACGAAAGCCAGACCTATCGTTCGGGCGGCTATGACGACGCGCGCCGGGACGCCGCTCGCGACGCCTATTACGACCGTAGCTATGAGCGCAGCTACGAGCGCTATGACGGCTATCAGGTCGACAACCGCTCGCGCGCCGACGCCAATGGCTGCACCCTGGCCGAGAGCCCGATCTATCTGCCGGACGGCCGCGTCCAGAAGCGCTTCGTGCGCGTTTGCCCGGACTCCAATGGCAAGTACCAGGTCGTCGACTGATATCGACCAACGCTTGTGGAAGACGATCGGCCGCCCCGCAGGGCGGCCGATTTCGTTTGGCGATCGGTCAGCGCTTGGTCGCCCAGACCAGTCGCTCGACCTGCCCTTCTCCCCCCGTGATCGGACTTTCGGCTAGGCCGTTCACCGACCAGCCCACCGCCTCGAGAAAGTCGACGATCTGCTGCTCGACGCGCGCGATCACCTCGGGGTCCTTCACCAGCCCGCCCTTGCCGACGTGCTCGCGCCCCGCCTCGAACTGGGGCTTGATGAGCGCAACCAATTCAGCGCCCCGAGTCGCCAGATCGAGCGCCGCCGGCAGAGCCTTGGTGAGCGAGATGAAACTGACGTCGCTGACGATCAAGCCCGGCGGTTGGGCGATCCGATCGTCATCGAGACTCCGCGCGTCCACTCCCGAAAGATCCGCCACCCTGTCACTGGCCCTGAGACTGGGGTGCAGTTGATCGCGTCCGACATCGACCGCGAACACGAATGCGGCTCCCCGCGACAAGAGCACCTCGGTAAAGCCTCCCGTCGAAGCGCCAACGTCAATGGCGACCCGTCCTTCGACAGCAATGGGCCACGTATCAAGCGCATGGACCAGCTTCAGCGCGCCACGCCCCACCCAGGGATGGGCGGCCTCGGCGGCGATCTCGGCGTCCTCATCGATGGACTCTGACGGCTTGGCGACAACCCGTCCCGCCACCGACACACGACCCGCCTCGATCGCCGCGCGCGCCTTGGCGCGGCTGTCGAAGACGCCCCGGTCGACAAGCAGCTGGTCGATACGCTTTCTGGCCAAGGCCTCTTCCCCGAAAACTCGAAGCAGGGCTCTAGCACAGGCTTGCGGCGCAGGTCTCTTCGGGGTCAACTGAACGGCGATCACCGGCGCGAAGATGTCGGTCCTGTTGGGAGGAAATCCATGCGTTTCAGCCGCCGTGGCCTGATGGCCGCCTCTGCCGCCATCGCCGCCGCGCCCTCGGCCTTCGCCAAGCCCAAGTCGTCCGCCGCCCCCGCGCCCTGGACCCCGGACGCGACCGAGATCGCCGGCCGCATTCGCCGCAAGGAGATCAGCGCCGCCGAAGCCGTCGAGGAGGCCATCCGCAAGGTCGAGACCCTGCAACCGCACGTCCAGGCCGTCGTCGACTCAGACTTTGAACGGGCGCTCGCCAAGGCAAGGAGCGGCCAACTGACGGGCCCCTTCGCCGGGGTGCCCTTCCTGGTCAAGGATCTGGACGCCTACAAGGGCGTACGCACCCGCTACGGCACCCGGGCGACCCTCGGCGCCAAGCCCGACACCGAACAGACGCCCTATGTCGATGCGTTCGACGCCGCCGGCTTCGTCACGATCGGCAAGTCGTCGACACCGGAGTACGGCTTCCTGCCGACGACCGAACCGATGGGCTTCCTGCCCACCCGAAACCCCTGGAACGTCAAACACTCGTCCGGCGGCTCTTCCGGCGGCGCTGCAGCCGCCACCGCCTCGGGCATGGTGACGATCGCCCACGCCAGCGACGGCGGCGGCTCGATCCGCATTCCCGCCGCCAATTGCGGCCTCTTTGGCATGAAGCCTTCGCGCGGCCGGATGATCCCCAACCGTCCGACCAGCCGCGGGATCGACCTGTCGGTGTCGCACTGTGTCTCCCACAGCGTCCGCGACTCAGCCGCCCTGTTCGCCGCCTCGGAACGCACCGACGCGGGCGCGGCGTTCAAACCGGTCGGCGTGGTCACCGCCCCGCTGAAGCGGAAGCTCAAGGTCGGCCTGGTGATGAACACCGGCACTGGCCTGACGCCGCATCCCGAGGTGCAGGCCGCCGTCAACAACGCCGCCAAGCTGCTGAAGGATCTAGGCCACCGGGTCGAGTCGACCAACTGGCCCATGGACGGCAATCAGTTCGGCCAGGACTTCACTGTGCTGTGGGCCAGCGGCGCGGCCGAGTTGGTGGCGGGTATCGGCAAGGCCATGGGCCGCAAGCCCGACGCCAATGTGCTGGAACCCTTCAGCCTGGGCATGGCCGAATTGGTCAACACCCTGCCGCAAGGCGCGCTGCAGGCGGCCATGGAGCGCCTGAACGCCACCATCAAGGCCTATGACACCTGGCTGACCCAGTACGACGTCATCCTGTCGCCGGTGCTGGGCAAGCCGCCGGTGGAGCTGGGCTATGTGGCCGGCTGGGTGCCGTTCGAGGAACTGCAAGCGCGCCTGTTGGCCTATGTCGGCTACACCCCGGTGCAGAACGTGGCCGGCGCCCCGGCCATGAGCGTGCCGCTGCATTGGACGGCCGATGGTCTGCCGGTCGGCGTGCAGTTCGCCGGTCGCGCGGGCGATGAGGCGACCCTGTTCGCCCTCGCCTACCAGCTTGAGGCCGCCGCGCCCTGGGCGCACCGCAAGCCGCCGGTGAGCGCTTAAGCCGAGTCAGAGATCATCTGACGGACACAAAGAAGGAGCGCCTAGCGATAGCCGGGCGCTCCTTTTGTCTTTCCCGTGACGCCGAAAGCCCGCTCAGCAGCCGCCCCGCCCCGTGTCACGGACATGATCCAGAATGTCCGCCAGAAGGTCGAAATCGATCTTGTCGGGCTTTTTCCAGCGTACGCAGCCCCCGCCCCGATCGATACCGGCCAGGCGTTCGGCGAAGGCGTCGAGGGCCGCTCGGCCGGGATAGACGGCGATGTGTTGTTTCTGACTGTTGAAGGCCACGAGGGGGGACTTCGGATCGCCATAGGCCGGCATGCCGAAGGCCATCATCTCGCTGTCGGCGCCGAAGCGCTCAAGGCAAAGGGCGCGCAAGCGCTCCAGAGCCGGGCGGCGTTCGGGCGCGACCTCTTGCATGAAGTCGTCGACGTTCGCCGCCCTGGACTGGACCATCGTCCTACCCCTCCACGAACACCTTCTTGAGTTCGTTCTTCATGATCTTGCCATTGGCATTGCGCGGCAAGGTCTCGGGCCAGAAAACGACCTTCACCGGCACCTTGAAGGCCGCCAAGCGATCGGCGACGAAGGCGCGGAGCTCGGCCTCCGTAGCTTCCGCACCCGGCTTCAGGGTGACGACGGCGGCAGGCTCTTCGCCCAGGGTCTTGTGCGGAATACCGACCAGGGCGGCGTCCATGACAGCCGGGTGGTCATAGAGGCAGTTCTCGACCTCGATGCAGTAGATGTTCTCGCCGCCGCGGATCAGCATGTCCTTGGCGCGGTCGATGATGAAGCAGAAGCCTTCAGCGTCCAGGCGGGCCAGATCGCCCGTCCGCACCCAGCCATCGACGAAGGTCTGGGCGGTGGCTTCCGGCTTGTTCCAATAGCCGCGCACGACCTGAGGCCCCTTGCACCACAGCTCGCCGACCTCGCCGATCGGCAGCTCGCGATACGGCGCCTCGACCGTCATGATCTTCAGGTCGGTGACCGGCACGGCGGGGCCGCAGCTGTCGGGACGGTTTTCATAGTCCTCGGCCGAGTTGCTGGTCGCCGTCGCCGAGGTTTCGGTCATGCCCCAGCCATTGCCCGGCGAGGACTTGGGCCAGATCTCCTTGATCTTGCGCACCAGCTCCGGCGCCGAGGGCGCGCCGCCGTACGCCACCGCCTCGATCGAGGAGAGGTCGTACTTTTCACGGTTCGGGTGCTCGATGATCTGCCAGGCGATGGTCGGCACGCCACCTATCGAGGTCAGGCGCTCATCCTGGATCAGCTGCATGGCCTTGTCGGGATCCCACTTGCGGATCATGGCCAGCTTGGCCCCGCCGAACAGCGACGGATTCAGCACCGCGAAGCAGCCCGTGGCGTGGAAGAACGGCACCGAGATCAGCGCGCCCTTCTGCGGCAGGCTGGGATCGGGCTGGGGTGGCGCCTCGCCCCGGCGCAGGAAGGCGCGCGCCCCGGCGGCGGCGGCGGCGAAGATGTTGCTGTTGATGTTGCGGTGGGTCGCGATGGCGCCCTTCGGCTTACCCGTCGTGCCCGAGGTGTAGAAGATGGTGGCGTCGTCATCGGCCGTGATCGCCACAGTCGGCAGCGGCTTCTCGTCGAGCTTGGCCCAGTCGTTCGCGCAGCCGATCTTGGACTCCAGGGGGATCACGTACGGATGGGTGATCTCCTCCTTGGCGCGGCTGACATAGACGCGCTGGAGATCCGGACAGTTATGCAGGTGCTCGCCCATGCGCTCGTAACGCTCGACATCGACGATCGCGACCTTGGCGCCGGAATCGACCAGGCCGTACTCCAGTTCCGGCCCCGTCCACCAGGCGTTCAGCGGCGTGACGATGGCGCCCACAGCCAGCGCGCCGTAGAAGGCCACAGGCCATTCCGGCAGGTTGCGCATGACGATGGCGACGCGATCGCCCTTCTGGACGCCGAACGATTCCAGTTCCGCCGCCATATGCGTGACAGCGCGATAGAAGGCCTCGAAGGAGACCCGCTCATCTTCGTGGACCAGGAAGATCTTGTCGCCGTGGGAGCGGCCCATCAGCAGGGTCTCGCGCAGGGTCGGCGGCGCGTTCTTCCAGACCCGGGTCTTCACACCCCGGATCTCGACCTCTTCCATCTCGCCCGGGGTCCCAGGCTGTGTGATCAGCGCATAGGCCTGCTGGACGGACATGGCGGGCCACGGAACGGGCGCGGGGGCGGCCTGGGTCATGATGCTTACTCTCCCGGTATCGTGTCGCGCCTTGTTTGCTGAGCGCGTTCAGTGACCAGAGAGCACAGCCGCAGGCGGGATGCAAACGTCCGTTTGACCCTAGGAGAACATTGATAAGTTAGAAGTGAAAGCTGCGGTCGCCGCGCCGCTTCAGGGCGCCAAGAAAAAGGGCGACGTCTCAGGTGAGACGCCGCCCTGGCTCCTTGATCGAGCGTCCGGTTAGCCGACCGATTCCAGGCGGCTCAAGGCCGCTTCAAGCTTGGCCTTGGCGGCTTCCGCCTCAGCCAGACGCTCGCGGTTCTCTTCGACCACCTCCTCCTTGGCGCGCGCCAGGAAGTCGGGATTGCCGAGCTTCTTGTTGACCTTCTCGATCTCGCCGGCGTGGCCGGCGATGTCCTTGGTCAGGCGCGCCTTTTCGGCGGCGATGTCAATGAACTCGGCCACGCCCAGGGCGCCGGTCGCTTCGCCCATCACCACCGGCGCAGAGCCGGCCGGCGCAGCGTCGGCTTCACGGACGCTGTCGAGGCGCGCCAGGGTCAGCAGCAGGTCGCGGTGACGGGCCAGACGGGCCTTGGTCTCAGCGCCGGCGCCGACGACGCTGAGCGCCGGCTTGGCCGACGGCGGCACGTTCATCTCGGCGCGGATCGAGCGGATCTCGCCCACGGTCTCGACCAGCCAGCCGATCTCAGCCTCGGCCTCGGCGTCGATCCAGTCGGCGGGAAGCTCGGGCCACTTCGCCGAGATCAGCATGGACTCGCGGGCCGGGCCGAACTCGGCCGTCTTCTCCCACAGCTCCTCGGTGATGAACGGCATCACCGGGTGCAGGAGCTTGAGGATCACATCCAGCGCCCAGGCCGCCGTGGCGCGGGTCTCGGCCTTGGCGGCGGCGTCATCGCCGTTCAGGATCGGCTTGGCCAGCTCCAGGTACCAGTCGCAGAACACGTTCCAGACAAAGCGATAGAGCGCGCTCGCCGCCTCGTCGAACGACGGGGATTCCAGGGCCTTGGTGACCTCGGCGACGGTCTTGACCGTCTCGCCGCGGATCCACTTGTTGATCGGCTGCTCCACCGTCGCGGGATCGAAGCCCTCGACGCGGACGCACTCGTTCATCTGAGCAAAGCGCGAGGCGTTCCACAGCTTGGTGCCGAAGTTGCGATAGCCCTCGATCCGCTGCTTGGAGAGCTTGATGTCGCGCGCCTGGCCCGACATCGCCGTCAGGGTGAAGCGCACCGCGTCGCAGCCCAGTTCATCGATCAGGATCAGCGGATCCATCACGTTGCCCTTGGACTTGCTCATCTTGGCGCCCTTCTCGTCGCGGACGAGGGCGTTGATGAACACCTGCTTGAACGGGGCCTCACCCATGAAATGTATGCCCATCATCATCATCCGGGCGACCCAGAAGAAAATGATGTCAAAGCCCGTGACCAGGGTGCTGGTCGGGTAGAAACGCTCCAGGTCCGAGGTTTTCTCGGGCCAGCCCAGGGTCGAGAACGGCCAAAGCGCCGAGCTGAACCAGGTGTCGAGGACGTCTTCGTCCTGGGTCAGCTGGACGTCAGCGCCGAACTGCGCGCGCGCGGCGGCGTAGGCGGCCTCCTCACTTTCCTCGACGAAGATCGAGCCTTCCGGCCCGAACCACGCCGGGATGCGGTGCCCCCACCAGAGTTGGCGCGAGACGCACCAGGGCTCGATGTTACGCAGCCATTCGAAGTAGGTCTTTTCCCAGTGCTTGGGTTCGAAGACCGTCTCGCCGGTCTCGACGGCCTTCAGCGCCGGCTGGGCCAGGGTCTTGGCGTCGACGTACCACTGGTCGGTCAGGAAGGGCTCGATGACCACACCCGAACGGTCGCCGTGCGGGACCATGTGCTTGGTCTTCTCGATCTCCTTCAGCCAACCCTCTTCCTCGGCGCGGGCGACGATGGCCTTGCGCGCGACGAAGCGGTCCATGCCGACATACTCGGCCGGAACGGCCTCGTTCAGCTTGGCCTCGACCGTCAGGATGTTGATGGCTTCCAGCCCCGCGCGCTTGCCGACGCCGAAGTCGTTGAAGTCATGGGCGGGCGTGATCTTCACCGCGCCCGAGCCCTTGGTCGGGTCGGCGTAGTCGTCGGCGACGATCGGAATGCGACGGCCGACGATCGGCAGGGTCACGAACTTGCCGACCAGACCCTTGTAGCGCTCGTCGTCGGGGTGAACCGCGACGCCGGTGTCACCCAGCATGGTCTCAGGCCGCGTGGTCGCGACGACGATATAGTCACGGGTCTCGTACTCGGTCGGCTTGCCGTCCTCGTCGAAGGCGATCGGATGCTGGTAGGTGACGCCATCGGCCAGCGGATAGGCGAAGTGCCAGTAGGCGCCGTCGACCTCCTTCTGCTCGACCTCGAGGTCGGAGATGGCGGTCTGGAACTGCGGATCCCAGTTCACCAGGCGCTTGTCGCGATAGAGCAGGCCCTGCTTGTAGAGCTGGACGAACACCTTGCGAACGGCGGCCGACAGGCCCTCGTCCAGGGTGAAGCGCTCGCGCGACCAGTCGCACGAGGCGCCCAGGCGGCGCAGCTGGTTGGTGATGGCCCCGCCGCTCTCGGCCTTCCATTCCCAGACCTTGTCGACGAAGGCCTCGCGCCCCATGTCGCGGCGACCGACATTGCCGGCGGCGGCCAGCTGGCGCTCGACGACCATCTGGGTGGCGATGCCTGCGTGATCGGTGCCCGGCAGCCACAGGGCCGCCTTGCCACGCATGCGATGGAAGCGCGTCAGCACGTCCTGCAGCGTGTTGTTCAGCGCGTGGCCGATGTGCAGCGAGCCCGTCACGTTCGGCGGCGGGATCACGATCACGAACGACTCGGCGTTCGCATCGTCGCTGGGCTTGAAGGCCCCGGAGGCCTCCCAGGCGGCGTACAGGCGGGGTTCGACGGATTGGGGATCGAAGGTTTTTTCGAGCATGGCGGAGCGGATATGCCATCTGCGGCCCGCCCGGGAAACCGGCGGGCCTAGGTTTTCTGAAGGATTGCGCAACGAAAAAGGCGGCCGCCGCAGCGACCGCCTCGATTTTCCGACGGTTCGGAAGTTTTAGGCGCCGCGTCCTCGAGAGATACGCTGCACTTCTTCCTCGACCTTGGTCTCGACGATGCGCGGCAGGTTCTGGTCCAGCCACTCCTTGAGCAGCGGGCGCAGCAGCTCGCGTACGACGTCTTCCAGCGTCCGACCGTCCTTGGGCATCAGCAGGGCCGAGCTCAGGCTGCCGAAGGCGCTCGCAGCTGCCGAAGCGGCCGAAACGCCGACCAGTTGGTCGGCGACTTCGTCGCGATCAAACACCGGAGCCGCTGGCGGCGGCGTATAAGCCGGTTCCGGCTCAGGTTCCGGCGGGGAATAGACATCGATGTCGCCGACAGTCTCCAGCGGCGGCAGCTCGGGCTCGGGCGCGATCGGATCGGTCAGCTCCAGAACGTCGTCGTCGAACGACACCGGTTCAGGTTCGGGCTCCGGCGGCGGCGGGGGCGCCGCTTCGGCCGCAGGCTCCGCCGGCGCGTCATCCTCCGAGATGATGCGTCGAATGGAGGCGAGGATTTCCTCCATTGTAGGTTCTTGAGACTGATCGGACATGTGCGGGGCCGTCGTAAAGAGGTACGAATCCTTGCGCGCCTTGGGGCGCGCTTAGCCGCGATGGTGCAGACTTACGCGTGTTAAGCAAGCGCAAGTCCGCGCCTGGGCGGAATCGACGCGGATCAAACCTACTTCGAGCCGCTCGGGGGCTTGGTGGAAGTCGCGCCGACGCTGTCGATCGCCTGCACCACCGGCTCCCACGGCACCCAACCCACGCCGCGCGTCACGCGGTTGTAGGAGGTTTTCGGGTCATAGGCGGCGGTGTTGGAGGCGAGCTTCGTCACCTCCAGTTGGCCCATGGCCTGCAAGACCACGGCGGAAGCCAGGTATTCGTCGCGACGGGCCGAAACCAGCGCCAGCTCGGCGTTGGACAGCTCCAACTGAGCGTTCAGAACGTCCAGCGTCGTCCGCAGGCCGACCTGTTGCTCTTGACGCACGCCTTCGAAAGCGATGCGGGTCGCTCGAACCTGCTCCTCGTTGGCGACCAGACCAGCGCGCGACGCCAGCAGATTGCTCCACGCGTTCGAGACTTGCTGGATCGCGGTGCGCTTGGCGCCTTCGACGGCGCTGCGCGCGGCGTTCTCGCGTTCATTGGCCGCCCGGACCTGCGACGTGGTCAAGCCGCCGGCGAAAAGCGGGATCGAGGCCGTGATCGCGCCCGAGACGGTACGCGAATAGTCGTCAAACTGGCTGCCGACGCCAGAACGACGCGTCGCATCGTAACCGAGCGAAGCGCGCGCCGAGACCGTCGGACGATAGCCCGCCTTGGCGACGGCGACACGCGCGGCGGCCGCCTCTTCATTGAACTTCGCCGAGGTCACGCCAGGATTGTTCGTCTGGGCGGCCTCGAAAGCCTGGTCGACGCTGGCGGGCAGCAGCCCGGCCAAGCTCGGCTCGGGAGCCAGTTCGCCGGGCGTTTGACCGACCACCGCAGCGTAGGACGCGCGGCTGACTTCCAACTGGGCCTGGGCGGCCGACAGGCTGGCCTTGGCCGAAGCCAAGCGCGCCTGAGACTGGGCGACGTCCGTCCGGGTGATCTCACCCACGTCGAAGCGAGCGTTCGATTCTTCGAGCTGGCGCTGCAGAACCGCGACGTTTTCCTTGGCGATGCGCAGGCGTTCCTGGTCGCGACGCACGTCGACATAGGCCTGGACGACGCTGACCAGCACCCCCTGCTCGACCGCGCGAAGACCTTCCCGCGCCGACAGCACGTCGGCTTCCGCGGCGCTGACGCCCGCGCTGGCGCGACCACCGGTGTAGAGCGGCTGGGTGATCGAGAGCGCCGCGCTGCTGCCAGAGAGCTTCACATCCGCGCCGGCGCCGGCCGGATTGGTGTTGGCCCCCGTGATATCGGCGGTGGCGCCCACGGTCGGGCGGAAGCCGGTCTTGGCCTGCACCACGCCTTCGTCGGTGATGCGGGCGCTGGCGCGCTGTTGCTGCAGCGTCGGATTGGTCTGATAGGCGAGCGCGATCGCATCGGCGAGAGTCTCGGCGTTCGCGACGGAGAAGGACCCGGCCAGAAGACCAGCGCTGCAAGCGGCGGCCAGCAACCCGGCCCGTCGACGGTTCGACATCAACATTCTATCCCCAATCACGCGAAGCTCGCGCCGGCCACAATATGATCGCGTGTAAGTCGCTCCGCCAGTCGTCGCCAGTTAAGCTTTTTTCACGCAAACGTTGCGACGGTCCATCGGGCCCAGATCGTCAGAAGCTGAAACCCGTCTCAGCCTCGAAGCCGGCGAGCAGCGGCGGCGAAGCGTCGAACGCGGCGCGACGGCCAACGCCGTCCTCGGCGCGCAGATAAATCGCGGCGCGACCGACAGGACCCGTACGCTCGACAACGCCCAGGCGACCGCCGTGAGCCAAGGCGTCCTGCCAGCTCTTGGGCGCGACGGCGACGGCGCCTTCGCAGACGATGACATCGTAGGCGCCGGCGGGGACCGTCTTCAGGTCTTCGCCATCGTGGCGCGTGACCGAAAGACCCATCTTCTCCAGGACGGCGGCCGCATAGGGCGCAGCGATGGCCAGGACGGTCTCACCTTCGCGCGGCTTCAGCGCTTGCAGCAGCTTGCCGACCTCACGCGGCCGCAGAAGCCAGCGACCGGGGGCGTACTCGATGTCGGCGTCAGCATAGGCCAGATAGGCCTTCGAGGCCGGCACGACGCTCTCGCGCGCCACGACGCGCAGCGCGTCCTGCAGCGGCAGGTCGGTCACGTCGGCGGTGCGAATCTGGCTCTCGACCATGTTCAGCCGCGCGGCGGCGAAGTCGGTGCTCATGGAATCCCTCGAAGGACTGAACTTTCGAGCAGGCTTATAGGTCCGCCCATCATCTAAACGCAATGCGATCCCCGGGCTCATCGCTGCGAAGCCCGCGTACGCAAGGCTGGAAATGCATCACAGCGCGCGAAGCGCAGACACGTAAAGGTCGATTCTCGGGCGCGAGATCTCGTCCGCCCGTCTTGTCATCGAAGCTTGGTTGATCAGCGCTATGCGAGATTGGATAAGGGTTCGTCGTCGACAAGATCGATGACGGGGGAAATCGCTCGTAGCACGACGAATTGGGGTTCTGTCATGCATGGTGCGCCGATGGTGATCGCCCTCGCGCTGGTCGCTCTTGTGCTGATCTACTTCCTGCCGTGGATCGACGAAAAGCTGAAGCGCGCTTACGGCCGATGGCGTCGCAAGCGGCGTGAGAGACGGCAACAACGAATGCGATGAATTCCGCGCCCGTACGGGCGAGTTCGGGCGAGTGGCTCCGCGGGTAGGATTCGAACCTACGACCAGCCGGTTAACAGCCGGCTGCTCTACCACTGAGCTACCGCGGAACAGGTCGCTCTCGAAAGAGCGGGCGTGATAGCCGCCTCGCCGAGTCGACGCAAGACAACAAAATGCGCCCAAGCACGCGATTTCGCACGCCCCGTAAGGCGGTCGATAAGGCGATGGTTTCGGGAAGGTGAGAGTGGCTCCGCGGGTAGGATTCGAACCTACGACCAGCCGGTTAACAGCCGGCTGCTCTACCACTGAGCTACCGCGGAACAGGTCGCTCTCAGAAGAGGCCGCGTGATAGCCGCCCCATGGCGCCGATGCAAGCGCCTTGTTCCAAAAAAAGCAGCCCGGCTTTGCGGCCGGGCTGTGGAAGTCAGTGATGGTGGGTGCCTTCAAAGAAGACACGCTAAAAATCCGCCCCTTATGGTTAACGGCCCCTTAATTCTTAACGGCCGAACCAAAAGGTCGCAGGCGCGGAACGTCTTCGTCAGGCGCGCGCGGGACTCTGAAGGCCGCGCTGGACGGCCGGGCGCGCAAGTCCCGCTTCGAGCCATCGCGGCACATGCTGCAGATCTGCGTAGCCGACAAGGTCGCCGGCCTCATAGGAGCCCACCAAGTTCCGCACCCAGCCGAGGGTGGCGATATCAGCGATGGTGTAGGTCTCACCCATCAGCCACGAGCGGTCGGCCAGCCGCCCCTCAAGCACGCCGAGCAGCCGCTTGGACTCAGCGACATAGCGCTGCAGGGGGCGCTTATCCTCGTACTCGCGCCCGGCGAACTTATGAAAGAAGCCAAGCTGTCCGAACATCGGGCCAATCGCGGCCATCTGGAAGAACACCCACTGAAGCGCTTCATACCGTGCTGCGGGGGCGGACGGGAGGAACTGGCCGGTCTTTTCCGCGAGGTAGACAAGGATCGCCCCGCTCTCGAACAGCGCGATCGGCTTCCCCTCCGGCCCGTTGGGATCGATGATCGCCGGGATCTTGCCGTTAGGATTCAGCGACAAGTACTCCGCGCTCCAGGTCTCATTCTGGCCTATATCGATCAGATGCGGCTCATAGGGCAGCGCAGTCTCCTCCAGCATGATGGAGACCTTCACGCCATTCGGCGTCGGCAGCGAGTAGAGCTGGATTTGCTCGGGCTGTTGAGCAGGCCAGCGCCGCGTGATCGGAAAAGCGGATAGGTCGGGCATGGATACCTCTTGGGAGAGCACGAGCGCGCCGAACCCATCTGGCGATCCGCTGAGGGCTTTTCCAGAGCACCTCAGAACGGGGACAACAGCATCAGTCGCCTTTGACCCAAGAGCGAACATCGCTATCCGAGCAGAAGGACACGCTCGGGGGGGCGCGATTCAGTATGACGACGACGGACGATCATTGGCCGATTACGCTGCAGCGCGTGGCCGGCGCCCTGGATTTCGAGCTCGCGGGCGCCGGTCGCGACCGGCTTGAGATGAGAGCCAAGAGCCGGGGCGACACCAGCCGGCTGCCGGCGCTGGTGACCCTGGCCATGCAAGCCGCGCTGGAGGTGGACCGCCGAGTGGCGGCGTCTGAGCATGAGCCCCCGGTCGACCGGAAGGCGATACTGGCGCGCAAAGACCTCTCGCGCGCAATGACAGAGGGCGCCCACAGCATGCTCCTGACCGGCTACGCCACGGCCTACAGGCTTGAGCTCGCGCGCATCCTGTGGGCGGCAATCGCCGACGCCCCGCGCCGACGCCTTGAGGAATTGGTCGGCGCCGGCGTCTCCTGATCTACCAGGCGCCGACGTTCGGCATCGAGACCCAGGGCTCGGCCGGCGGCAGATCACCGTCCTGAAGCAGTTCGATCGAGATGTTGTCCGGCGAGCGCACGAAGGCCATGTGGCCGTCGCGCGGCGGGCGGTTGATCGTAACGCCCATGTCCATCAGGCGCTGACAGGTCTCGTAGATATTGTCGACACGGTAAGCCAGGTGGCCGAAGTTGCGGCCGCCACCGTACTCTTCATCATCCCAGTTGTAGGTCAGTTCGACCAGAGGCGCCTTGCGCGCCTTGGCCAGTTCGACGTCCTCGGGCGCAGCGAGAAAGACTAGGGTGAAGCGACCCTTCTCGTTCTCCGCGCGATACATCTCCTGCAGTCCAAGCCCCTCACAGTAGAACCGCAGCGAGGCGTCGAGATCGCGGACGCGGATCATCGTGTGCAGGTAACGCATGGCGGATCTCCTGAAAGGCGGCTCACGCCGATATAGGCACAGCCCCGCGTGGGGCAAACCCTAAACCGGCTCGCGGTCCCGCGTCTGGCGACGCCAGAGCGCGGCGTACTCGCCGCCGGCCGCCAACAAGACCTCATGGCGACCGCGCTCGACGATCTTGCCCCGGCGCAGTACGACGATCTCGTCAGCGTCGGCGATGGTCGACAGCCGATGCGCGACGACCAGGGTCGTTCGCCCCGCCCTCGCCTTGCGCAAGGTCGCCTGGATGGCGGCTTCGGTGCGGCTGTCGAGCGCGCTGGTCGCTTCGTCCAGGATCAGCACTCGCGGCTCCGCCAGCAGAGCGCGCGCGATCCCGACACGCTGTCGCTCGCCGCCCGACAGCTTCAGACCGCGCTCTCCGACCTTTGTCGCCATGCCTTCGGGTAGGCTGCGAATAAAGTCACCCAGTTCCGCCGCCTCGGCGGCCGCCCAGACCTCGGTTTCCCCCACCTCGGGCCGTGCGAAGGCGATGTTCGCCGCCAGGGTATCGTTGAAGAGGGCCACGTCCTGCGGCACCAGGGCAACGGCCCGGCGAAGCGAGCTCTGCTTCAACGCCCTCAGGTCATAGCCGTCCAGCGTCACCCGCCCCGACTGAGGATCGATCATCCGCAGGGCCAGCCGCACCAGGGTGGTCTTGCCCGCGCCCGAGGGACCCACGATGGCCACCGTCGAGCCCGGCGCGACGGTCAGCGACACTTCGCTCAGCCCCTCGGACCGCGCGCTGTGGCGGAAAGAGACCGCTTCGAACGCCACCGCCCCGCCTCTCTGGTCGGCGCACGGCGGCAGGTCCTGGGCGTCCGGAGCGTCGGCCACGTCGGCGGCCTGCCGACGCAGGTCGAGCATCGCCTCCATATCGATCAGCGACTGGCGAATTTCGCGGTAGGCGAAGCCCAGGATGTTCAGCGGCGCGTAGAGATTGATCAGGATCAGTACGGCCGCCGTGACGTCGCCGGGTCCCATGCGCCCGTGCGCGGCCTCGGATCCGGCCAGCACGGCCATCACGCCCAAGCCCACACTCATCACGCCCGACTGAACGAGATTCAGGAGATTGAGCGACTGGATCGCCTTGATGTTTGCGCGTCCATAGGTGTCCAGCGCGCGCTCGTAGCTGGCGACCGCCCTCGCCTCCCCACCGAACGATTTCACGGTCTCGTAGTTCAGAAGCGCATCGACCGCGCGGCCGGCGGCCTCGGCGTCAGCTTCATTGAGGGCCCGACGGTGGCCGATCCGCCAGTCCGAGATGGCGAACGTGACGTAGCCGTAGATTGCGACCGTCACCAAAGCCACAGCGGCGAACCGCCAGTCGTAGGCCTTGGCCAGCACCACGGCGGCGAGGATCAACTCGATCCCGGTGGGGGCGAGGTTGAACACCAGACCTCGCAGCAGAAAATCCATCGACCGCGCGCCACGATCGATAACCCGCGAGAGCGAGCCGGTCCGCTTGGACTGATGAAAATCGATCGACAGCGACAGGGCGTGCGCGAAGGTCTCGACCGCAGCGCGGGTCTGGGCCGCCTGGGCGACCGGCGTGAAGATCGTGTCTCGCGCCTGTGGCGCCGCCGCCGAGATAAACCGCACCAGCGCCCAGCCGATTGCCAGACTCGCGAACGCCAGGGTGACCGTCACCGCAACGCCCTGGCCGACAGAGAGCTGGTTCACCGCCTGACCCAGCATCAACGGCGCCAGAACGCCGAGCACCTTGCCGGTGAGCGTCAAAAGCAAGGCGATGGTCAGACGCCAGCGTAGCCCCGGCGCCTGGGAACGCAGCACCAGTTGGAGCAGGTCGCTCATCGCCTTCCAGAAGCGGATCGGCTGGTCGGCCTTAGCGATCGCGCCGGCGACCGCCTCGCGCCCAGGAGACGGCGGGCCGCCCAGCCCTCTCATCGCCCATCCCTTCGGATCAGCAAAGTGGTCTGTACGCCGCCGCCTGGCGTCACCCAGTCGATGCGCCAACCGGTCGGAACGCGCTCGGCGCGCACGGGACCAGAGTTCAGGGCCAAGGGCGGCGTGGCCGCGATCGTCACCTGATCCTCGCCCCCTTCGCCTCCGATCTGAATGTCGTGAGGGCCGCGGGACATCGGATCCTTCATCGCAATAGAGAAGCGGCCGTTGTCATCGGCGCGCCCCCCGCCGCTGACGACCCGGTCAATCCGGACATTGAGGCCCGCGCCCGGCGCAGCGACTCCCGACACCACCGCGCCGCCCGCCCTGTCGATATCGACCGCCAAGATCCGGGGCGCGCTGGACGCGGGAGCGAGGCGCCATGCGCCCGCGCCAGCCCGCAACAAGGCCACCTGCCCCTCTTCCGAGACCAACACGTAGCCTTCCGCCTGCACAGTCCGGCCATCACGGGTCATGGAAAGGCCGAACAATCGAACGCCAGGCTGGATGGGAACGGCCACGCTCCATCGCCCCTCGGGGTCCGCCTTGCCCAGCACGACCTCACCGTCTGGAGAGCCCAACCGGATATCAGCCTCAGGCAGCGCAGCGCCCACCAAGGTCACGCGGCCGCCCGCGCGCTGCACGTTTTCCAGCGCTGGAGGCGGGAGATAGCCGGCCTCGGCGCTATCGATCTTCTCCGTGCGCTTCGGGTCGCCCTGTCCGCCCGGGTCGCAAGCCGTCAACAGCGTCGCCGCGGCGACGACAAGGATCGATGGCTTGAAACCCCGGGAGCGAATCCTGATCATGCGGCCTCAAATAGGAACGAACCGGTGGCGCGCGATCCCCGCGCGCCATTGTCTTTTGTGGAGTGGACGACGATGTCCGACGAGTCCAGGCGCCTGAGCGCCGTCTGCGTCTATTGCGGCTCATCGAACGACGCCGATCCTAGCTACATCGCAGCCGCCTTCAGTATCGGCGAAAGCTTCGCCAAGGCAGGCCTGAAGCTCGTCTACGGCGGCGGCGGCGTCGGCCTGATGGGCGCCACCGCCCGAGGTGCTCACACGGCCGGCGGCGCGGTGCTGGGGATCATTCCAAGCTTCCTGCGCGGCCGCGAACAGCCTTTCGACGACGTAGAGACCGTCGTCGTCGACAACATGCACGAACGCAAGATGATGATGTTCGAGCGGTCCGACGCCTTTGTCGTGCTGCCCGGCGGCATCGGCACCCTAGAAGAAATCGTCGAACTGCTATCTTGGCGCCGTTTAGATCTTCACCAGAAGCCGATTGTGTTCCATAACCCCGGCGGTTTCTGGGATCCGCTGTTCGCCCTGATCCGTCACACGATTGATCAAGGGCTCACCCCACCCGATCTGGCGAACGCCTGGCGCGCGGTTGAGCGGGCTGAGGACGTCACCCCAGCCCTTCTGGCCTGGGATGCAGAAATCTACCAATCGGGCGCGCCAGACACGCTTCGGCGCTTGACTTAGTTTTCAAAGAAAACGAACTATGCCGGAAGGTGCGCGACGTTCCCGATCGCGCGCTCATGCGTCGGAACTCCCATCCGGCGCGGGGATAGGAGACTGTAGGAATGCGTACCGCTATTTTCGCGGGCCTGTTGGCCTGCGCGCTCGTCACGCCGGCGTTCGCCGCCGACACCGAAAGCGCATCACTCAAGCTGAAGACCCCGGCCACGAGCGAGTCGTTCATCCACGACGGTTCGGCTTGGCGCTGCACGGGCGATGTCTGCACCACCACCAAGGCGCGCTCGCTGCCGGCCGCCCGCGCCTGCCGCAAGCTGGCCGCCCAGGTCGGCGAACTGACTGCGTTCACCTATCGCGGCGCAGCGATCGAAGGCGACGCCCTGACCGACTGCAACACGGCCGCCAAGAAGGGCTGAGACCCTCTCTGAAGGCGACGATGCAAAGGCCTCCGCCTCTCCGGCGGAGGCCTTTTTTGTATCGCGAAAGCCGGCCTATTTGCGCCCCGACTTCGACGACGGGGATTTGGTCGGCTTCGAACTCTGCCGACCACCGACCAGCATGCCGCCCAAGAGGGCGAACGACAGCATCGCGTGGTTCATTTTCGATACGTTCATGGCGGCGTCTCCCAGATAGTGCCGTGAGGACCAGGAGACGCGCGCGGCTTACAGGGGCTCTCCCCCTCCTAGTCGTCAGCGCGTCGTTGGGAAGAATGCGCTCAATAGGCGTCTCCGCAATCGAATTTCATCCGTATAAAGACCATGTCCGCATGCGGATGAGTCGTCGCCAGACGCCTGAAACGACGTCCGCTTTTAATCCGTAGACGGCCTATATAGGCGCACGCCATGTAATGCTTGGCGGGCGATGAAACCCGCGTCGGCTGATCCTGAGGCGAATGGTTCAGGAGCATGGCGCATGAAAAAGCCGCCCGCGTCGCCATGACGCAGGCGGCTTCAACACTTGAACCTGTTGGTCCGTAGACGCCCTTAGGCGG